>CAZNVK010000001.1:0-126301 GCA_964576865.1 uncultured Candidatus Poseidoniales archaeon
GATTCAGACGATGTGGGATTGGTTTAGCGGTTTATTGCCCGACGATGGCTCGGTGGCCATCGTCGACTTGTCGGCCGAGACCAGTATCCTCGCTGTTCAGGGTCCGGCCGCGATGGATGTAGTTGCAGCTACGCTTGGTGAGCAGAATCGTGTCGGGCGATTCAAGTGCCAGCCTATTTCTGAGAATTCTACTGGAATCACAGGTTGGATTCAGGGTACTGGCTACACCGGTGAGTCGGGTGTGGAGATTTTCGTCCCGAACGGTGAAGCTCCCTCTCTGTGGCGCGCTTTGCTCGAGGTGGGTGAGGCTCATGGATTGGTTCCAGTCGGTCTGGGTGCTCGTGATACTCTCCGCCTCGAGAAGGGGTATCTTCTATCGGGTCAGGATTTCTTGTGGCCCGGACTCGGGTTGGCAGCGGATGAGTCGCTTCCAGATGGATTTCTCGCGCGAGATACGGCTGAGACTGCCGTCCCGTTCGGGCTTGATATCGATCATGAATTCGTTGGACGCGCGCGCGTGGTTCATTCACTTGAGTCGGGTGCGCGCTGGCATGGCCTGCGTTGTCTAGAGCGAGGTCCTGCACCGCGACTTGGCCATGCCGTGAAAGAGGCTGATTCCGATGAGGCAGCCGTGGTCGGATACGTCACCAGCGGCTGTCCTTCACCATCGCTTGACCGCACCGGCATCGCCATGGCATATCTGGAAGATGTCGAGGTCGGCGACGAGGTGTGGATCCAAGCCAGCCCTCGCCGGCGGGTCAAAGCCGAGGTCGTCAGACCCCCCTTCGTTTGAACGCTGTAGAGCGCGAATCGGCATCCCTGCCAACTCTAGTGCCGGCGCAATCCTCTTGACCGGCAGTGCCGAGCAAGCGAAGAGGACCTAGCGATGAGTGCGAGATTCGAGGCGGTTGCACTCAAGAAACTGCAGGAATTGCTGCGAGCGAAGGGAATCAGCACTGAGGCACTTTTTGCCAAGTACGATCTCGATGGAAATGGCTCCTTGGACATTCATGAGTTCAAGCAAGCAATTGCTTCGATTAGTGGCCAGAATGCCCCCGAACCAATCATCAGAGCCGTCTTCGCGGCCCTCGACACGGACGGCGATGCATCACTCGATATACCCGAGATTCTCGCTCTTGTTGAGGGGGGGCAGGCGCCGAGTGTCACCGGCGAGATGTCCGGAGTCGAAATAACCGGGCACACCAATTCAAACTTCAACGGCGTCTACGACCGTCAGGAAGGCTTGATCAACAATTACCAATGGTTCTCCAAATCCTCCGGTCACACCCTCTACCACTACGATGGAGGGGCTGGCGGCGCCCGTTCCTGGAGCCTTCACTCAAGCCGTGTCGACGGTTCTGAGGACCGCTACGACGGCGGCTGGACCCGACCCCCCTCGTCTGGTGACCTGCCGTTGGGGACACGCCGCTGGGTCGGGGTGGGTATGCTGACACTTTCAGCCATCGGCGAACGCACTACTCCTAGTGCAGGGGAAGCCGAGAGCGAAAGCACGACTGAGATTAGAATAGAAGTCGAGAAGAGCCGATTCAATTCCAATGAATCCATCAAAGTCGATTTCACCGGCCCTCAATTGTACGACGATGCCTGGCTCGGCATCGTTCCCGCAGGCATCGATCACGGAGATGCGGGTGTGAATGGTGAGAATCGAGTCCAATTCATCTCTATCGACGGTCAAACGATTGGAAGTCATACCTTCGACAATCCTGGAGTGGGAGATTGGACCATTCGACTGAACGATTCATCGGCCACAAACAAAGAACTCGCATACGTCGAATTCTCCGTCGAGGCGGCACCCGTGTCGACGATTGCAGAATCGAGCTACGGGATAGAATCTGTCTCCGATTCCTTCGAAGAGGATGAGGCCGAATCACTAGATGCGATGCTCAGCCAGATGGGTCCAGAATTCGGCGCTGAACTCGAAGCCTTGGTCGCTACGCCAGATCAATCCCTTGCAACCGCGCGTGCAAAGGCGGATTTGATGGCGGCAGAGAAGATCAACGAGTTACCATTCCTCTTCCGCGCACCTGCCCGCAGGATGTGGGATTCCAACGCTGATTCCATCCTCGTGCGTATAGCAGAGAATCTCCCACCGCCAGAAGAACTCGCCCAAGCCGCGGTCGTCGCCGGAGCCATGGGGGCAGGTGCAGTCGCAGTAGCAGCCCACACGGGTCGTGAGGCCAAGTCACCTCAGGAAGCGGTTGTCGACGCGGTGGTCGATATGGTCGTCGAATATGCAGCGGGTGATGTTCTAGGCGCGGTATCACCCATCGCCGAAGCACCTGCGCCTGTGGCCGAGCCAGAACCAGTACCGGAACCAGAAGTCGAACCGGCCCCCGCACCCGAACCACCAGTAGAGGCGCTGGAACCGGAACAACCAGCAGAGGCGCCGGCCCCTGAATCACCATCAGAAGTCGCAATCTCAGACGGCGGCCTCGACTTAGTGGATGTCATCGGGCGCCTCAACAAGGCTCGCTTCCTCAATGATCAGATAGCCGTCATCGAATCGACCGAGGGTCTTTCGACAACCGCCTCGGTCCACATCGACCGGCTAGAGAGAACCTTCTCAATCGGCATCGACGATGCCTACCGCGGCGGCCAGACCATCATCGGAAGCATCGAGGGCATCGGCGAGGTCGAAATCCATCTCAAAGCGGATGTCGATACCTCGGGTTTGAACACTAATGACTCAGAGTCCTTCACCGTCAGTGTCCACAAATGGAACGGCATCCGCAAGCGATTGGAACTGAACGCGCTATAACACGAATGCCTCTTTCGGGAGCCACTTTCGAGAGTTAGCGGCTTCAGTGGCCCGCGAACTCGAGGGCCTCTTCGAGCATCTCTTCCAAACTGATCTGCGGTGCGAATCCTAGTCTCATCTCCAAATCTCTAGCATCGACGACACCAAAGACTTCCTGCGAGTCGTCCTGACCCAATTCCAACTCGACCCCGAACTTCTCAGTGAAAATCGCCCCGAGGTCGAACATGCTAATCGCTTTGCCTGACCCTACCGACATATTCTCGCGGGTTGGCGGCGGGTCCTCCAGGACCGCAGCGACGACTGCGACAAGATCTTGAACGTGAACGAAATCCTTCACTCCGTTGCCGTCCCCGGGCACATTGACCCAGCCCATCATGCATTCCTGTGCCCACTTGTGCAGCAATCCATTGGCTTCCGAGCCGTCGATTAGAACGCCCTGCACATTCGAGGCTCGGATGATGCTCACAGGCCGCTCGGCCTGTGCGCGTTCGAGGGCCATCTCCTCCATCCACAACTGGCCCTCGGCTGCCACGTCCCGTGGCGCAAGGGTAGAATCATGCCCATAATACGGCTCGCCTGGCTCCCATTGTGGATGCACTCTCAAAGTACCCACAATGATCAGATGCAGCTCGCCGTGCCGGTCGACCGCATCAAGAATCGGCCGTGACTGCTCACGCATCCTCAACAAAGTCTCGCGGTCGTTCCTGCCCAGCGCCGAATCGACCGGCTTGGAATTGATGTGAACAATGGCTGTGCAGGAGGTCAACAGCGCATCGAGTACCATCGTATCCTCCATGGCTTCGGGAGGGATGAGGACTGCCGAATCACCAAGCATCTCGATGATGTACGGGGCGACGAAGTGGTCGGGGGCACTGACGGCGACCTTCATTCCAACACCAATCCTGACCTTCTCCATCAACCTAAGAGTGTGTCGGTGAAAGGTGTTTGATTCGCTCGGCGAACCATTCAAGCACTCGCCGCAATCCAATTGCTCTGCCTTCGGGTCTGAGGTGGCTGCGGATGGACCAACTTCCCAATCTCGGTCGCGAGCAAGAGATGCTGTCTGCGATGGGTTTTGACTCGATAGACGACCTGTTTTCGGACATACCTGAGGGGGTGCGTCACACGGAGGGCTTGCCTTTGCGTGGGCCACAGTCGGAGGAGGAGATCTGGGCTGATGCTCAACGTTTGCTTGGCGCGAATGTCGATTTGGACTCGCGCCCATCCTTCCTGTCGGCTGGGTTGGCGCGGAATTTCGTTCCAACGATGGTTGGGATGCTGGCTACTCGTGGGGAGTTCCTTACTGCGTATACTCCCTACCAGCCGGAGGTCAGTCAGGGAATGCTGCAGGCGATGTGGGAATTCCAGACGATGGTTTCCGAATTGGTTGCTTTACCGGTTGCTAATGTGTCGATGTATGATGCGAGCACGGCTGCTGCCGAGGCGATTACTTGCGCTGTTCGGGTGAAGGGTCGGAAGGCTGAGCAGAAAGGGGTTGTGTATGTCTCACAATTCGTTCCGCCCCACCGCTTGTCGGTGATTGAGAATTACACGCAGGGCGGCGGGATTGAGTTGCGCGTGCTCGAGCATGGGGGCGATGGGCGCGTGGATTTGGGGGCTGCTGAAGCGGCTCGCGGTGCTTGTGCGGTTTATGTCGAGCAGCCGAATGCATTTGGCGAGTTGGACGAGGGTGTTGCTCGGCTGAAGGAGATTATTGGCGAGAAGACGGCGCTGATCGTTGGCGTTGATGCGGTTTCACTGGGGATTGTTGAGGCGCCGGGCAATTACGGGGCTGATATCGTCGTTGGCGAGGGTCAGCCCTTCGGGATTGGTCCTACTGCTGGAGGACCGATTTACGGTTTGTTTGCGTGCGCGAAGGAGTACCTTCGCCAAATGCCTGGGCGGATTGTTGGCAAGACCGTGGATGAGGATGGCCTGGATGCTTTCACGCTGACACTTTCTACGCGCGAGCAACACATTCGACGCCATCGCGCGACCTCGAATATCTGTTCGAATGAGACGCTCATCGCCCTGATGGGTGCGATGCACATGGCATTGCTTGGTCCAGAGGGGCTTGAGCGCTTGGCGCTTCGTATCGCGGCTGTGACCGAAGCGACGAAGCAGGCTGTGTGTTCGATTGACGGGGTCGACTTGGTCGACCCCGATACGGCGATCTTTCGCGAGTTCGCAGTGAAATTACCTGGCGATGCCGCCGCTGCGGTCGCGCACATGGATGCGGCGGGAGTCTTGGGCGGCTTCGCCATGGGTGAGTGGTGGGATTCGATGTCCGAATGCCTGCTTATCGGATGCGATGAGCGAACGAGTCAGGCGGACATCGACGCGCTCATCTCCGCGCTGAGCGGATGGGTTGCGGAGGTGAGCGCTTGAGCGATATCTACCAATTCAACGGCGCGGCTGGGACCGGTTGGTCACAGCCTGAGCCGATGAGAGAAGGGGCGCAGTCCACCGTTCCCGACTCTCTGCGCCGCAGATCATTACCACGCTGGCCACGGGCCAGCGAGCCCGAACTTGTGCGCCATTACACATGGCTTTCACAGCGCAATTTCGGTATCGATACCGGCTTTTATCCGCTCGGCTCGTGCACGATGAAGCACAATCCTCGTATCAATGAGCGAATCGTGCAATTGCCCGGTATCGATCGTATTCACCCATTACAACCCGAGCATCAGATTCAGGGCCTCTTGTCGATTTTCTACGAGATGCAAGAGATGCTCGAAATCTGCGCCGGCATGGACCAAGTCACATTGCAACCCGTCGCCGGCGCACAGGGCGAATTCACCGCGATGAGATGTATTCAGGAATATCATCGCGAAATTGGTCAGGGACAGCGAGACAAGGTCATCGTCCCTGATTCCGCACATGGCACCAATCCTGCATCAGCTGCCATGTGCGGCTACGAAATCGTCGAAATCCCAAGTGGGGCCGACGGTCGCCTCGACCTCGATGCCCTTCGCGCAGCAGTTGGCGAAGACACCGCGGCGATGATGATCACCAACCCTAGCACCCTCGGAGTCTTCGAACCCGAAATCGTCGAGGCCGCCGAAATCGTTCACGCCGCAGGCGGCCAGATGTATTACGACGGAGCCAATTTCAACGCGATTCTGGGCAAAACCGACCCGGGAAAAATGGGCTTCGACGCCGTTCATTATAACCTACACAAGACATTCAGTCAACCGCACGGAGGCGGCGGTCCTGGCAGCGGTCCAATCGGTGTCAAAGACCACCTTGCAGATTACCTACCAGCCCCGCTAGCCGACCGTGAAGAAGCAGCCGACGGCGGAGCCACAGGCGACGGCTACCGTTACTTCTGGCGCACACCGAACAAGACCATCGGCAAGGTCCAGCAATGGCACGGAAACTCAGGAGCCGTCGTTCGCGCTTGGGCCTTCTATCGACGCTACGGGCGCGAGCTCGAGCGAATGAGCGAACATGCTGTCCTCAACGCCAATTACCTGCGCCACCGAATCATGCAGGGCACGAGCGAAGTCCACGCGATGCCACTCGACGGAGCGCCAGCGGAAGTCGTCAAGCACGAATTCACCCTCTCGATGAGTCCACTCAAGGATGCGGTCGGAGTCACCGGCAAGGACGTTGCAAAGCGCCTGCTCGACTACGGCTATATGTCGCCGACACTCTACTTCCCGATGATTGTCCCAGAGTGCCTGATGATCGAACCGACAGAGACTGAATCGAAGGAAGTTCTCGACAAATTCGCCGAAGATTTCCTCACCATTCTCGGCGAAGACCCCGAACTCGTCACAACGGCCCCGCACACCACCGATGTGCGGCGCGTCGACGAGGTCCACGCCGCTCGAACGCTGGTTCTTCGCCACGATTTCGAAGACTGAGAATGGTCAACCAGCGCATCGGCGCGAACAAATATGAGCGGCCCGACGCGAGACTCGTGCAGGCCGCTCGCGATAGTGATTGGTTGACTGGAGAATCGCGCTGGTACCCGGCGAGCGAAGGAGTGCCTGAGAGTCTGGCTGGGGAGGCGATTCCGAGTGAGGAGTGGAGTCCTACGATACCGTCCCAAGGTGGCCGGGGTTGGATGCGTCAGAGGCTCGCACCACTCGGTCCACAGATCCTCTACACCACCGCTTGGGCTCCATTCTTCCTGCTGGCTTCGGTGGCTCCGCTGGCTTTTCCCGGTCGCACTCCAGACGACCAAAGCATTGCGACCGCCCTCTTCGCAATCAGTTGGGCTTTGTTGCTCATCCCGTTTCTGAGATTGAAGGATGGTCTACCGAACCGGGCCTCGAAATCCCTCCTAGACCTCTACCCGTTCGATGTGCCTTTCATCGCTCTCGGGGCTCTGGTTTTCCCGCTTCACATTCTAATCGATACTCGCATCGGTTGGCTGTCTTTCGTGTTCTTCGCCCTCGCTCAATATCGCACGATTGGTAACTTCACCGACTGTGCCGGACGAAACTCCGCTCGTTGGTTGCTGCCGCTCGAATCCGAGGATTATTCTCCGAAGATTCTGGCACCCGGTTGGGTGGCGGATTCGAGCGTATTCAGGAACGGCCCGCTAGCACATTGGAATGGGTCGTTGCCCGAGTACGCCGCGGACCTAATCGGAGTCACTCGCGGCGACTCGACCTTCGTTGCTTTCACTCTCAAACACCGAGGTGGTACTCTCCACGACCCGTTCTCAGACCACCTCGTCTCGAATCCAGCATTCGCTGAGCTTCTCGCCTCGCCTCCGCTGGTCATCGGCGGCGAGGCTTGGGCTGAGAGATTCAGGCCTTCAGGCGAGCAGTGAGCCTTTTGCGGGAGTCGTGCCAGACGGCAGGCATTTGAACCGGCCGCAGTCCGCCGTGGCATGGACGTCTGTGTTGTTCTGGGCTCCAAGTCCGACCTGCCTATCGCTGACAAGTGCCGAAGCGTGCTCGAGAAGTTCGATGTCGAATTCGAGATTCGCGTCGCTTCTGCTCACCGCGCTCCTAAGTATCTCGAGGGAATAATCGAGGCTGCTGAGGCTGACGGATGTCAGGTTTTCATCGGTATGGCCGGTGTCGCAGCAGCCCTTCCGGGCGTCATCGCTTCGATGACCACCAAGCCCGTCATCGGTGTTCCAGTCGGCGGCAGAGTACCACTCGATTCGCTCTTGTCGATTGTTCAGATGCCGCCGGGGATGCCGGTTGCAACGGTAGGTGTTGACCGCGGCGATAATGCAGGCGCGCTTGCAGTGCAGATTCTTGCCGCATCCAATGACGAGCTCGCCGCGGCCTACGCAGATTACAGAAGTGCGATGACCGCGAAGGTCATCGCCGACGACGAGTCGATTCAGGGGTGAACTGAATGATGAACACGCAGATGCTCGTCGACGAGGCTATCGAGGCTCTCGAGACTCAGATCGATGACACTGCAATCATCGCTTGTTCAGGAGGAATCGACAGCACAGTCGCTGCGGTTCTAGCCCACCGTGCTGTCGGAAGTCTGCTTCACTGCGTTTACGTCGATACAGGTTTTATGCGCAAGGGTGAGACAGAGGAGGTACGCGAGATGTTCGCCCAGATGGGCATTGAATTGAGCGTTGTCGATGCATCCGAGCGCTTCTTCAATCATCTAGAAGGCGTCACCGAACCCGAGCACAAGCGCAAGGTCATCGGTGAGCAATTCATTCGAGTTTTCGAGGAGGAACAGGCCAACTGCGGCGCTAAATTCCTCGTTCAGGGGACCATCGCGCCGGACTGGATCGAGTCGGGTGGCGGCGAGCGTGACGTCATCAAGAGCCACCACAATGTCGGTGGTCTGCCAGAAGATGTCGATTTAACCATCGTCGAACCTCTACGTGAATTCTACAAAGACGAGGTTCGCCAAATCGCTCGCGAGCTCGGTATCAAATCCAGCGAGCGTCAACCCTTCCCTGGTCCTGGCCTCGCCGTGCGGGTTCTCGGTGATTTGACTCGACCGCGTGTCGAGGCTTGCCGCGAAGCCTGCCACATCGTCGAGTCGAGGCTTCGCGAAGCCGCGGCAGCAGGCAAGTGTGATCTGCCGTGGCAATACTTCGCAGCTCTTCTTCCGGTGCGCTCAGTCGGTGTTCACGGTGATGCACGCGTCCACGGCGAGACCATCGTAGTGCGCGCGGTCGCTAGCCTCGACGGCATGTCCGCGCGCTACTCGCCGATTCCTCACGATGTCCTCGCCGAGATCAGCACCGAGATTTCGAACTCCCTGAAGGGCCAAGTGAACCGTGTTGTCTACGACATCACGCACAAGCCGCCGGGCACCATCGAATGGGAGTGATTATCTTCAGTCCGTCGCGCTCGGCGCGACTGACATCCGATAATCACGGCGTCTCAATCACTGAGTGATAAGAGATTGACATCAATCTCAGTTGCTTACTATCCTTCGGGTTTTAGCGTGCGTGATCCTCTACGATTCACTCTGTGCGAGTAAGCGCTGTGGCACGGCTGACGTCAGGAAATTACGGCGCAATTCGCTGAGTGGTAAGAGATTGTCATCTATCTCAGTTGATTACCTTCCTTCGGGTTCAAGCGTGCGCGATCCTCTACGATACACTCTGCGTTGACGCAGTTTTCTCACCTGCTACGTGCCTCAATCTCGTGCCCTGCCTAGCGATTGATTCATGAACGGTTGTTCCAGCGGCAGGCTGGGCCGACATAGCTTAGTTGGTGGAGCGGCGGACTGTTAATCCGCAGGTCGCAGGTTCGAGTCCTGCTGTCGGCGCCACATCTCTCACTCTGGGCGAACGCCTTCCGACACCTAGGATAATTAGGAGTCGTATTGTCGAACGCGCGCTCTGCGCGCGGTCGAGTCTGCTGTCGGCGCCACATCTCTCACTCTGGGCGAACGCCTTCCCACTCCTAGGATAATTAGGAGCCGTATTGTCGAACGCGCGCTTTGCGCGCGTTCAATCGCGCCGAGCAAGCGCTGCCAAACTCAGAATCGAGAGAGCCGCGAGCGCGCCGAAACCAGGAAGCAACCCACCATCATCTTCCTCTCGGAGGTCGCAGATTCCGTCACCATCCGAGTCCGCAGGCACGCTGTTGGGGTCGGTGGAAATCGTCAGGCATTGAGACTCGGCGAAGTCGGACCAACCATCGTTATCATCGTCGAAATCAGAGTTATCGCCCTCGCCATCCCCGTCGCTGTCTCGTCGCTCGAGCGGGTCGAATGGGAAGTCATCAAAGACATCGGCAACCCCGTCGTTATCGTCATCAGCGTCAAGTTCGTCGCATTCCAGATCGCCGTCTGCGTTGGCTGGAATTGATTCTGCATCAAGAGGGTCGGAAAGGCACTTCTCCTCTTCACGGTCCTCAAAACCATCTCCGTCGTCATCACGATCTGTGTTGTCAGTCTCACCATCGCTGTCCGTATCTACCGGCGATGATGAAGCATCGAGCGGGTCATATCCGTGGGTAATTTCGTCTGCGTTCGACCAACCGTCTCCGTCGGCATCCTCGTCTGCATTGTCGCCGATGCCGTCGCCATCGATGTCGCGCGATTCGGCGGGGTCTTCTGGAAAGGCGTCCTCATCGTTCTCGGTGCCGTCTCCGTCGCGGTCAGTATCGGAATTGTCTCCGATGCCGTCACCGTCTAGATCCGCCCATTCGGTGCCGTCTCCAGGGAATAGGTCGTCCAGATCGAGAATCCCATCGCCATCATCGTCCTCGTCCACTGCATCGCACGAGAGGTCTCCATCGATGTCGGAGGGCACTGAGGCGAGGTCCATCGAATCCGTGCCACAACCGTATTCATCCTCGTCGGTCCAGCCATCGCCATCATCGTCGAGGTCTGAATTGTCGCCCATCCCATCCGCATCGGTGTCCAACCACTCGCTGGCATTCAGTGGGAAGGCATCGTCGACATCGGAGTGACCATCGTCATCATCGTCGGTGTCAACGACGTCGCAGGTCGCATCTCCGTCGAAATCTGCTGGGACGGCGCCCGCATCGCGTGGATCGGTGCCGCAATTCGCTTCGTCAGCGTCGCTCCAAGCATCACCATCGTCGTCCGTGTCAGCATTATCGCCTACGCCATCGCCATCGAGGTCAGCACTTTCGCTCGCATCATTCGGGAAGGCATCGTCGACATCGAGCACGCCGTCCCCATCATCATCATCGTCGAGAGGGCTGCAGATGCGGTCACCGTCGGGGTCGGTGGGAACATCGCTTGCGTTCAGAGGGTCGGTTCCACAATCGACCTCGTCCGCATCGTTCCAGGTGTCATCGTCATCGTCAAAGTCGCCATTATCGCCTCGACCATCCCCATCAGTGTCAATCCACTCGGTCTCGTCGAATGGGAAATCATCCTCCGTGTCGTTGTATCCATCACCGTCATCGTCGGCGTCTGTCACATCGCACACGCCATCGCCGTCGAAATCGGCTGGAATGCTGCTCGCATTCGTCGTGTTCGAGCCGCAAGTGGTCTCCTCATCATCGGTCCAGCCGTCTCCGTCATCATCCTCATCGACGGCATCGCAGGTGCCGTCGGAATCGGTATCGACTGGGGTTGAGAAGCGATCGGTCGAGTTAGTGCCGCACGCAGCCTCGTCCGTATCGCTCCAGCCATCGTCATCATCGTCGGCATCCAGCGAATTGCACATGCCATCACCATCAGTATCGATGGGCGTCGAACCCGCGTCGGTAGAATTCGTACCGCACGCCGCCTCGTCCGTATCGGACCATCCATCGCCATCATCATCCGAATCCAGCGCATTGCAGACCCCGTCTGAATCGGTATCCAGCGGGGTCGAATCCGAATCGGTCGAATTCGTTCCACAATCCGCCTCATCGGTATCGGACCATCCATCTCCGTCATCATCCGTGTCCATCGTATCGCATGTGCCATCAGAATCGGTATCGGTAGGTGTCGAGGAGTCGTCATCGGGGTCGGTCCCGCACATTTGCTCCTCTGTATCGGTCCATCCATCCCCGTCGTCATCGGTGTCGACGGGGTCGCAAATTCCATCACCATCCCCGTCGCTCGGGATGCTTGAATTATCATTCGAATCGGTGCCACAAGCACCCTCGTCATCATCGCTCCAACCATCTCCATCCGAGTCGAGAGCGGCCTGAGCGAGCACCCAGGAATCGGTACCCCAACCATCCCCACCAGTGCCGCCATTACCGTTCACGAAGTTGACCGCGAGGTCGAAGGTCACGTTGCCAGAGCCATTTGAGGGAGCGGTCCAATCGACCGTCCAGGAGCGCGCGTTGGCATTCGAGTGAGTCACTTCGCCGCTGGAAATCTGCGCGTTCGACCCTGGATTTGAGAAGCTTCCAAGGTCGGCATCGAGATTGAATCCACCACCCGAGCCGCTGACGCTTCCACTCCCGCTAATCGAGAGATTGTAGGTCGAGTTCGGCTCGTAACCATCCGCTGGCAAACCGCTCAGCGAAGGTGTTACCTGATTCGCCCCACCTCCGTGGCAACCACAACCAGAACTCGACGAACCCGTCTTGCCGCTGGACCATCCGAATGCGTCTTGTGGAACAGCCAGAACGAGTAGTAGAACCAGAATCATCGAGACCTTTCGCTGTGATGCCATTACCTTTCGGCGGCTTCACACCCTTTTGGCATTCACTGCCGCCTGTATCGAGTCATAACCGTCGCCCCGAGCAGCGCTAGAGCAGCGAGAATAGCTGGGAATCCTGGCAATGAATCGTCTTCCTTGGGTTCCTCCGGTTCTTCGGGTACGTAGTCTGGACCGTCGGTATTGTCGGGGTCGATCGCATCGCAGATTCCGTCACCATCGCTATCGATGGGTTTTGACTCAGAGTCCAAGGAATCGGTACCACATCCACCCTCATCCTCATCAGACCATCCATCACCATCGTCGTCAGTATCGGCGTTATTCCCGACTCCGTCTCCGTCGGTATCTTCCCATTCTGACTCATCATTCGCGAAGGCGTCCTCCTCATCGGCAACCCCATCGCCATCGTCGTCAGGGTCCTGCAGGTCGCACATCCCGTCACCATCGCGGTCTCTGGGAATGTGATTTGGGTCTAGAGGACCTGACTCACAGGCTTCCTCTACCGCGTCCGGCCAACCATCGTCATCGTCGTCGGTATCTGCATTATCGCCGGTTCCGTCTCCATCTGTGTCGATCCACTCTGTGTTATCGCGTGGGAATTCATCCTCATCGTCGGCGACTCCATCCTCGTCGTCATCGTGATCGCTCTCGTCACAGATGCGGTCGCCGTCTAGGTCGGCAGGCAGCGATGAAGCATCCATGTGGTCGCTGCCGCAGATTTCCTCAACCTCGTCGGACCAACCGTCATCATCGTCATCATCATCGGCGGTCAGAGTTGTCGTGCAGTCTTCGACCACCTTGTCCGGCATGCCGTCTTTGTCGGTGTCAGTCCAAGCGCATTCATCCTCGGGGAAGTCGTCGTCGGCATCGTTGACCCCGTCGTTATCGCCGTCCATGTCGAGGTAATCACAGATGCCGTCACCATCCGAATCCATCGGATAACTGGAGGCATCTAGCGGGTCTGTGTTACAGTTCCCTTCTAGGACATCGCTCCAACCGTCGTTATCATCATCGGTATCGGCATTGTCTCCAATACCATCGCCATCGCTATCGATGGTCTCGGAGCCATCGTTGGGGAATTCGTCCTCCTCATCATCGACCCCATCGCCATCATCGTCCGGGTCGAGTTCATCGCACAGATCGTCCCCATCGCTGTCGACCGGGGTCGAGCCGGCATCGTTCGGATCCGAGCCGCAATCGGTCTCGGTCGTATCTGAATATCCGTCGTTATCATCATCGGAGTCGGCATTATCGCCGACTCCGTCGCCATCGGCGTCTGCCCACTCGGATGAGTCGAGTGGGAAGGCATCATCCTCATCGGCGACGCCGTCATTATCGTCGTCATCATCCTCCTCATTGGCGATGCCATCGCCATCGGTATCCTCTCCCTCGAGGGCATCGCAGACCCCATCTCCATCTGTGTCGGCAGGGACGCTGCCCGAGTCCAGTGGGTCGGTCATGCATGCATCCTCATCGACGTCCGACCAGCCATCGTTATCGTCGTCGAGGTCCTCGGTCAGCGTCGAATTCGCAGTGAACACGATATTATCGAGATACAGCGCCTCGGTCGCGCTATTCGAGGAGAATTCAACCTCGAGTGAACCGGTCGCGCCACCCAGAGCCAAAGTCTCCGTCGTCCAGACATCCAGATAGGCCGAGAAATCCGAATCGATATCGTAGCCGGAGGTGTTCAGGATGTCCGTCGAAGAGCTCGAAGTGACCCATCTAATGATGAGATAATCCTCAGGGTTAGACGTTTCATACCCAGTATCCTGTAGGAACATGTCCAGACTGACGCTCTCAGCCGTAACCTGATCCAGAGCGAGCGTCGTGATCCCATCGACATCAGACATCTGGTAGCCTTGGTCACCGTCAGAGAAATTGCCGACCGTCCCGGTGTAATTCACCGTCCCGAAGTAATCACCATCTGTCAGCCCCACCCCGCCGGTCGACTCGTAGTAGAGCGTGAAGCCCATCTCGCTGCCATTCGTCTGGTTGTGCGCAACGTGTGGTTCGTTGGCGTTATTCCAGAGGTAACGGTCGCTATCCTGGTCCCCGGTATCGGTGTACTTGACGCTGGAAATCGTGAATGGCTCCTCGAAGGAGGTGTAAGCCACGACTGAACTCGAGGAGCAGCCGGCGACCACCGAATCAGGCAATCCGTCGCCGTCGGTGTCGGTATCAGCGCAGGGATTGTTGGGAAAATCATCGATGGAATCGTCGACACCGTCCCCATCGCTATCATCCGCCAGAACGGCCGGAGGAGCCATGAGCAGGAGGAGGGCGAGGAGCAGGGTCAGAGGCTTCGCAGTGCGGGTCATGGCTGACCAAGGTCGCAGCGATTGAAAAAACTCTCGCCGGAAAGAGTTGAATTTCGACGTTCATCGGGTACATCGCACGAGCACTTCGGGCCGCGAGAAAGCGCGAATGCGAGTCGAGCCGAGCAGACCGTCAGACTCTTTGACCGCGCGTGTGAGGAATGCCGCATGAATCCAGCCGAACAGGTCGAAGCCGTGATGCGAGCGAGCGCGGCTTCGGGGCGACATTACCGAGATTCACTTCCGATGATCGCCAGCGAAAACATTCTCTCTCCTCTGGTTGCCGAGGCGATTCGTGGAGATTTGCATGGGCGCTACGCGGAGGGATTGCCGGGTAAGAGGTACTACCAGGGGTGTGACGATTTCGATACGATTGAGAGCATCGGCATTGAATCGGCGCAGCGTGTTTTCAATAGCCGATTCGCCAATATTCAATCGACCTCAGGAACGGTTTCCAATATGGGCGCGCTGAAGGCGCTGGCCAAGCCGGGTGATACGATCACTGCGGTTTCAACTGCTGATGGTGGACACATTTCGCATCACCCGATGGGCGCTGTTGGAATGCGCGGGCTCAACCTCGTGACCTATCCGTGGGATGAGGAGCGCATGGAGCCGGATGTCGATGCGGCTTGCGCTCTGATTCGAGAGGAGGAGCCCGAGTTGGCGCTCTTTGGACAATCGGTGATTTTGTTCCCTATTCCGATGCAAGAGCTTGCCGATGCTGCCCACGAGGTCGGTGCGAGGGTGATGTACGATGGTGCCCACGTTCTGGGATTGATTGCCGGTGGGCAGTTTCAGGACCCTCTTCGCGAGGGTGCTGATGTGATGACCGGGTCGAGTCACAAGACATTCCCCGGTCCTCAAGGGGGCTTCGTGTTGAGCGATTCTGAGGACGAAGCCCTACACAAGAAATTGAACAATTCCATCTTCCCTGGCGTCTGTTCTTCCTACCATTTGCATCACGTCGCAGGGAAGGTCGTCGCGCTGGCTGAATTCGAAGCGCATGGCATCGATTACGCGCGACAGATAGTCGCCAATGCTAGGGCCTTGGGCGCGGCATTGGCGGCGGAGGGATTCGATGTGCTCGCCGAGGAGCGCGGCTACACGGCGAGCCACCAGATTCTGACCCGCCACGGAGGTCCTGATTCAGGGGCTGGAAAGCGAGCGGCGAGGACGCTCGAGGATTGTGGAATCATCACCAACATGAACATGCTTCCCGGAGACACCAAGGCGATGTCTGGCCCGAGCGGACTGCGCCTCGGCACCCCAGAATTGACGCGAGTGGGAATGGGCGAGGACGAGATGCATGATGTCGCCCGATTCTACTCCCGCGCCCTGCTCGAAGAAGAGGATTCAGCCGCTGTCCGCCGTGATGTCGCCGAATTCAAGTCACGATTCCAAATCGTACGCTTCGCCCTTGAGGAAGGACCGGCATACCCCGGCCTGTGAAACCAGATTCGACACTTTTCGGACTTGTCCGGAGTACAGTTATTGCCGACCACCACAGGTGGTCGGGCATGCCCACGCGTGCGCAGGTGGCAATCCTCCTGACCGCGATGATGTTCAGCTCGGGCTGCATGGGCCTTTTCGAGTCAGGCGAAGAACTCCCTGACGTCATCGATTGCGAGCAGCAACCAAATCATCCGGAATGCGTTGTTGACAAGATAACTGAGGATGATTGTAGACCGGACCAGGTCTTCACCGGAGACGCCTGTCGACAGATGGAGCGCCCAGATCAATTGTCCTACGGTGAGAGGGAAATCACATTGGTCGTCGGTGAGCAGATGCAGGCTCTGACTCCTTCATTCGTCGGTGATGGTCCGGATTCTTGGGTGGTCAACCCCTATCTGCCCAATGGCTTGGAACTCGACGATGAATCAGGAGTGATTTCTGGAACACCGACGGAGGTCACCCGTCACCTTCGATACACGATTGTCGCGTCAAATCAGATGGGCTCGACCAACTCTTGGATTGAAATCGAAGTGATTAGCGCTGCGCCTGAATCGATCATTTATGCCGATTCGGTTCTACAATGCGAAATCGGCCACCATTGCCACCTCGACCCTCCGCTGGTCACTGGTGGGGATGAAGAGGAGTGGGAGGTATTCCCAGAGCTGCCGCTTGGATTCACATTGCTTGAGGACGGATCGATAGACGGTGAGCCGGAATTCCTCATCGATTCGAACCATACGGTCACGGTCTCCAATCAAGGTGGTTCGGTTAGCACGGGGATTCGTATCATCGTACTTCACGAAGCGCCAATGGGCTTGGGTTATGGTGGCAACCGATACCATCTGACCATCGGCGATTCGGTTCAAGCGGTTCCTACTACGACAGGAGGAGAGATTGTATCTTGGTCGGTCGAACCCCCTCTTCCTTCTGGCCTCAGCCTATTCCAGGATGATGGATCGATCCGGGGTTCACCAACCACGGTCCAAGCTCTGACCACTCACCGGATAACGGCAACCAATACGGGGGGTTCGATTAGCGTCGATGTGCTGATCAGCGTCGCTGACAACGCGGTCACCAATCTGCTGTACACTCCAACGGCGAAGACTCTGCGACAGGGGGAGAGTCTCGACATCACCCCAACACATCGAGGCGGAACACCAGACTCTTGGCAGATTCACCCACCACTGCCCACAGGTATACAGTTCGACACCAGCAATGGCCGAATCAGTGGCACGGCGACCGATCTGCAATTATGGACCACATACACCATCTGGGCCAATAATACCGGTGGCTCGCCTTCTACTGAATTCAGGCTGCGCATCACCAGCCAACCTCCCGATTTGATCGCCTTCGAGAGGAATCAATTCGCTCTCGCAGCCGATGAACCCGGCTTCATCGCTGTGACCAATGATGGTCCTACCATCGAGTCATGGGAGGTTGAGCCATCATTGCCCACCGGCCTCACTATCCACGCCAATGGAAGTATATCAGGCACCCCCGATGCTCGAACCGAATGGGCAGAATACACGGTTTGGGCGAACAATACAGGTGGCGCGGTCGGCTTGAACATCTGGATCGCAGTACACGATATCAGAGCCGACCAGCAAGATCTGCTAAGCGGTCTCTCGAAGGAGGATTGGGGCGGTTATCCCTCACACATACTTCCAATCGGCAAGTGGGCCTTCCCCCTCGGTCTGGACGATTCCAATAACGCGGTGGTTTCAGGCGCTCACGTGGGCCGAGGCAAGATGATCGGCTACGGGCACGAGGGTTGGGTAGGTTACGACACACCGTTCAATCTCCGTGCGGTCGAGTGGGTCTGTGGCGAAGCGGCTGAGGTCGGGCTCGCCTATGGAAGCGGTTACGAGCACTTCGCCGATGAACTGGAAGACGAGGGTCACACGGTGCATTACTCGGTCACACCGCGTGATCTGAGCGGACTCGACTGCCTCCTCGACGAATTCTGGAATGACCATGATGATGTCGACAATGCGAATTTGATCGAGTTTATGGAGCAAGGTGGCGGTCTCATCATGGGTGGGCATGCATGGTATTGGTCCTATTCTAATTCCGATGTGGCTCACAATTATCCGGGCAATAAGATCGCTAAGAAAACCGGTCTTTTCGTCTCAACGGCTTGGGGATATAATGATGTGAATTTCCAGAACATCCCTCACCAATACTACACGATTTCAAACGCCGTCGAGGCAGTTCTCGCCGACAGAATAGACGGGGTGGCAATGTCCGATGAAGAAGCAGGGATCGCCTATGCAGCCCTCTCCGATTGCACTTGGGTGGTGACTCTTGATTACACAAAATTCTGGGCCCCGCTGCGAGAATTGGTCAATCAAACCGGATTCACAGTTATTCCGGCATCCGGAGGCTTCGACCTCGGCGCAGACCCAGTCGCCGACATCATCCTGCGCCTCGAAGACTCATTGATGTGGATGCTGCCACCCGACGAATTACCTTCTCATCCGAGTCACAGCCAATTCCCAGGTGAAGTTCCATCGAATGCGACGAGAATTTCACGAACCGTCACCATCAATGCCAACCAAACCGGACTTCCCGGTTACTTCGGATATGCCGGTGCCCGCTCACACCTGAGGATGGCAACGGGCCTCTACGCTGCCCCAGGGGAAGTAATCACGGTGAGCGTCGACCAAGATACCGCGAATTTGACCTTCTATATTCTCATAGGCGCTCACACCGATGGGCTTTGGCACAAGGATTGGATCCTTCGACATGCACGGATCTATCGATATTACGAAGTCGACTCTACCAGCATCGAAGTCGCCAATGCATTCGGCGGACCAATTTACGTTTGGATACCCGCCGGCTCTGAATACGGAGACATCGAGGTCAGTTTCTCCGGAGCGGTCCGCGCTCCGATGTTCGTCCTCGATGAAACCACCGATTACGTTTGGAATAATTCGGTCAGAGACTATCCAGCACCTTGGGCAGAGATGGTTGGGCACGATTTCATCATGAGCGTGCCGAGCAGTGGCATCAGAAATCTCGACAATCCAACCGAATTGATGGAATGGTGGGATGTCGCTCTGGCGATGGAACACGAGGTCTACGGATACGAGCCTTGGCCTCGAGTCGAGCGAGCGGTCTTCGATGTGCAGATTTCAGCCGGATGGATGCACTCGGGTTATCCATTCATGGCTCACACAGCATCAGTTGCCGGAGTCATGAGTCTCGAGCACATGAGTACTAACGGTGATTGGGGAATGTTCCACGAACTTGGACACAATCACCAGTGGATGCCTTCGACGCTACCTGGAACTACTGAGACAGGATGCAATTTCGCGAGCCTCTATCTGATGGAGAACTTGGTCGGCGTCGGTCATGGTCACGGCTCGATGTCACCTGAGAATCGAGACGCGAATATGCGGAATTATTTCGAAAATGGAGCCAATATCAATAGTTGGTCGGTGTGGATCGCACTCGTAACTTACTATCTAGTCAAGGAATATTGGGGAGGTTGGGAACCGATCACAGAGGCACTGACCGTCTACTACACTCTGCCAGCGAATCAGGTTCCCAGTTCGGGCACTGAGAAATTCCGCGCTTGGGTTCTGCATCTATCGAATGCGACTGGCTACAATATGGCTCCATACCACGCTGCTTGGGGATTCCCCCTCGACCAGAAAACCTTCGATGACCTAGACCACCTCCCGGTCTGGGTTGATGATCAGCTGCGAGGGGAGTTTTTCTCCTATGATGCGATTCTACGTGAGATTGCGGCCGCTAATATCACGAGCAGTGCGGCCGACTTCGTGTGGGAAACGTATGACAATGGTACGAACACCACTTTGACGCTGTATTATGGTACGACGGATATGGGGAATCAGTCGATTTTGTGGGGTAATTCAGCCGATCTTGGTGATGCTGAAGTCGGCTGGGGTGAGGCTGAGTTGACAGGTTTGTCGAGCTCGACGACTTACCATGCGCGAGTGAAGTCGAGTTCGGATGGGCGCGATACTTGGTTCGGGCCGGTTAGTTGGACAACGTCGAATTGAGCGGCCGGCGTTCCGACTTTGCGCTCAGGAACTAATGCGGCGAAGCAGGGCTTCGAGGCTTAGGTTGGGGCAGTGGCGCTGGTGCAGGTTAGCGAGGGGAATCCAAGCCAGCGTGTGGGCGAAGGTGACTGTGAATGCTGCTCCCACCGAGAGCCGGGGTTCGCCGATCATCGCATTTGCAGCGAGCCCGAGGACGGCGAAGTGGAGGACGTAGATGGTGAGGGTGAGCCGTCCGGTGGCTTCGAGGAAAGATAGGTCGAAACGCTGAGTATTCGCATTGCGCAGAAGCGCTTCGTGCGCGATGAAAACGAACATCGCGCTGACGAAGACGAAGAACATCGAGGCTGGGAAGAAGGTCAGAAGCGCCTCGCCCTCGGTCAGAGCCCAAGCCATGCCGGTTTCGACCGAATACAATGTGCTCGCAAGAAAAACGGTACCTCCCGTCAGCAATACGACTCGCCTGAACTCGGGCTTCTGTTCACTATCGGCGAGCAGGGCGCCCAGAGTGGAGAAGGCGAGCCAAGGCAAAACTGGATAGGTTCCGTTGACCAATAACCGCTGGAGCCATTCGTTCGCGCCAGAAGCATCGACCCGCTCGAACCAGTTCAGGTTCGCACCGGAGAGATCGCCGATGATGATCGGAGTGATTGCGAAGAAGGCGAACAAGAGTGTTAGGCGCTCGATTCTCATTCTCGAAATCAGCGGGGCGACCATGGCAGCAATCGCGAGCAATGTGAGGACGCCTGGCGTGTGCCATTCGAAGCGACCACCGCGCTCGGCTGCGAGCAGGACATTGACGAGAATCTGACAGGCCGTGAGCAAAACGACGCGCGGCAGAACCCAATCAATCCACGCGGGCGAGGCCAACCCATCTGCGAAGCGCTTCTTCGCCCCGCGATGCATCCCCCAGCCCGAGACGGTGACGAAAAGCGGGGCTGCCATCCCGCCGAAGGCTGCGGCGACAAAAGCGGCGGGATGACCCACAGAAATCCCTTCGGGCGGCAAAATTGCCGCAGTGTGAACCTCGACCATGCAAAGGATTGCGATCGCCTTCATCTGGTCGATATGGCCCAGCCGCAATACATCACCCGATGATGTCTGTGATTCGTGATTGCAATTCAACCTCGCCCTCACTGAGCGTGAAGGAATTTGCCAATGATTCCGACATCCCCTGGGGTAGGGCTCCCCGATGGTAAATGACCAACAGAGGGTCGCCCTCCTCCACAGAGTCGCCGACTTGAGCTTCAAAGATTATGCCGACGGCGTGGTCGATATCGTCGCCGAGAGCGCGTCGGCCCGAGCCGAGGTCGAGGCAGGCTTGGGCCATCGTCATCGCATCGATGTCGGCAACGAATCCGGCTGCCTCGGCGAAGACCTCGGTCGACAGGAGGGTCTCATCGAGAAGTCCGAGAGAATCGAACATGGAGTGGTCGCTCTCGAAGTCCGAAGGGTCCCCTCCTTGGGCTTCGACCATCTGCAGGAATTTCTCGAAGGCGCTTCCGTCATTCAACGAGTCGTGAATCTTCAGGGCGCCTTCGCCCATATCGCTCGCCAGACCTGCAGTGGCCAGCAGTAAGCCGCCTTGGACGCAGACCAATTCTTCCAAGTCGTGTGGTCCGCGGCCGCAAAGAGTCTCAACCGACTCGACGATCTCCAGCCCATTTCCAATCGCACATCCGAGCGGTTGATCCATCGTCGATAGGACCACCGATGTCGCAACGCCCATGCCGTTGGCGGCATCGGCCATCGAGCGCGCAAGTGCCTCTGCCTGCTCGCGCTCGACCATGAAAGCCGCCCGCCCATGCTTGACATCCAAGACTAGGGCGGCCAATCCTTCAGCTGTCTTCTTTGAGACGATAGATGAGGTGATCAGCGGTATCGAAGCCACCGTTCCAGTCACGTCTCGAAGAGCATACATTCGCCGATCGGCCGGCACCAAATCATCGGTCTGGCCGACCATCGCCACCCCAATTTCGGCAACTTGAGAATGCAATTCTTCGGTCGTCAAACCGACATTGAATCCGCGAATGCTCTCCAATTTATCGAGCGTGCCACCCGTGTGACCGAGCCCCCGTCCGGAAATCATTGGAATTTTCGCCCCGCACGCCGCGAGAGCAGGAGCGAGAGGTATCGACACCTTGTCCCCGACCCCACCGGTCGAGTGTTTGTCAACGACGAGGTGTGCCCATTCAGCCGGCCAATCGAGTACCTCGCCCGAGTCGCGCATGGCCGCAGTAAGCCGAATCGTCGACTCGACATCGAGTCCATTATCGAAGACCCCGCGCAGCCATTCGGTGACCTCGTCATCGGATAATGAACCGTCGACAACACCATTGACGAAGCAAGCGATCGAATCGCTCATGCCTCATCCTCGCCGTATTCGTCGCGCAATTCCTCAATCGTCACGCCGCTATCGAGCCTAATCTGAACCTCGTCTCGACTCAACTCCTCGAAGCCGAATCCATCCAGGACGATGGCTCCGTGAACCCCATCGTCGCGCCCCTCGGTCCACTCCCGAGTGTTTTCTGACTCCTCATCGAAGCGCGTTCCCGTGAGAATCGCGCGCTCGGCATCGGCATCATCGTATCTGTAACCTGAATCATCGACCAGACGCTCCTCAGTTCGAATTCGTGGCCGGCGAACCATCGTCAGTCCAGCGCCGGCCAGCGAGATAGCCGCAATCACCGTCAGCCCGAGGAGGAATTTTGCACCGGGCGTCGAGAGGGGGTCCTCGCGGACATTGATGATGCCGCCTCCTTCACCATTTCCTTCGCCACCCTCTCCATTGCCTTCTCCGGAACCAGAGTTGCCCTCGCCGCCTCCATTACCGGGGTCGACGGTGCCGGTTCCATCATCACAGCCGAATTGCGCGCCATCGGGCACACCATTTCCGTCGACGTCGTTCGAATTCATCGACACCGATGGCGCTCGCATCACCGAGCGAGCAAATTCAGGTTCTTCACCGTCGAGAATACAATCATCATCGGTGTCTGGATCGTGTGGGTCACCGCCCAGCAAGTACTCGTCGAGATTGTTCAAACCATCCTCATCCGGGTCGAGTGATTGCTCGCTCTGGGCGGTGCCGAGCACAGCCGCAGCATTTCGGTCCAGCCCGTGCTGCTCCTCCCAAGCATCGGGCAGCAAGTCGCCATCAGAATCGGTGTGCTCGTCCAAACGATTCCAATCCTCGACGAACTTCGCCGCGTAAATCGCAGTCAAGTCCGTCGACTCGACGATGACCCCCATCTCCCGATTGCGCAGCATCGAGTTCGAACCCCAATTCATCGAGCCGACAAGAACCGTGTCATCGTCGACAATCATCCCTTTGTTATGCAGCTTCCAGATCGAGTCTGATGTAGCCATCAGCCTCGCATTGACATCCAGACCTTGAGTCACATTCCACTCAGTATTGAGCAGATTGACAGCGTCGCGGATGTCATCATCATGATCCGCATAGTAAGCATTCAGCATCAATTCCACCCGAACCCCGCGCGACGCAGCATCATGCAGCGCCGCAAGCACAGGATTTTCGGCGCCGAATCCCCAATACCAGTCGAGATCGAGGTACTGAACTGAGAGCCGAATCCTCGACTCGGCAGCACCGATTTCAGCCAACAATCCATCCACACAATCATCCGGGCAGGTCAGCAGGCGAAGTCTCGAGATGTCCGTTGCATCGGGAGTGAGGGAGAGGGTGGGGGCGGTGTCGGAACCACTCGGAAGCGACCAACCAGAACCTGGCGAATAAAGGAAGGAATGAGCATCGATATGCAGGTGATTCGCGTTCTCATCCCAAGCCATTCGAGCAAGAACCTCGGTCGCGAATTGCACCGAATTGACGAAGATTGACCACTCGCGATTTCCGGAATTGCCAGTCTCAGGAAGACTCGAATATTTCCAATTACCAGAAGACATCCAAACGCTCTCAGAATCGCGTACTGCGACCTTGCTATGGATGAATGGATAGGGCGAACTGATCTCTGAAGGGTCCGACATCCAGAGGACTGAACCTCCCGCATCGTGAACCGCTTGAGCGTGGCCGCGTTGGTTCTCGATAGTCGTCGAATCGTCCAAGATTCCCTCCTCCAAAAGAAGGGTGA
This sequence comes from uncultured Candidatus Poseidoniales archaeon, assembly GCA_964576865.1. GTDB lineage: Archaea > Thermoplasmatota > Poseidoniia > Poseidoniales > Thalassarchaeaceae > MGIIb-O1. The sequence goes on from CAZNVK010000001.1 coordinate 24,204, forward strand.
CCTCGACTCCCCTCGCCTCTGCCTCGATCAGTGCGTTGGTCAGGTCGGCATTGAGAAATTCGTAGACGTGGATGTGCAGTGAGTTGGTTGCCTCGCCGAGCCATGCGAGGAGGTCGGCGAGGCCGGTTTCGGGGCTGAATGAGGCCTTGGCTGAAAGGCCGCTGTGAGGGCCGAATTCAGACCCCTCGCAGAATGTTGAGGCTCCTATTCGGATCCATCTTTCTTCCCAGTCTGCGGCGGAGTCGGTGTCCGCTCCCGCGTTGCATCCGTCTCCCCGCATGAGGATCAGTCCCGGCGAGCCATCGCCTGGGACTGAGACGGCTGGGCCTTGCCAGCCGTCGATTTCGGCGTCGCCGCCATCGTAAACGAGGGCGTCGACGACCGTGCCGTCTGGTGCCTTGAGCTGGAGGGATCCGCCATTGTCTACCAGCCAAGGCATATTGTTGAGAGCGGTATTTCCATCGACGGCGGCGATACCCCCGTCGGCCAGCAGGTTGGCGGGGTTATCTGAGAGGACTGCTGATTCGCCTGGGTCGAGGATGAACAGACCGAATTTTGAGATCCAGGGGCTAGTCGGGCGAATTCGTTCGATGGTCCAGCCTGTTAGGTTTGCTGGCTCTTCGCCGAAATTGGTGATTTCGAGCCAGTCATTGTCTCTGCCCGGGATTTCGACGGGCATGATTCGGGTGAATCGAATGTCGAATTCGCCGTCCCAAGGCGCTGTTCCGGCATCTTCCCAGCCACCTTCGCCGCTGCCTCCGTCACCCCCGCCGTTGCCGTTGCCATTGCCACCCGGGTCACCAGAGCCATCGACCGCTCCGCTGTTTTGCGAGCCGGGCGTTGCCTCTTCGGCGTCGACAAACTCTGCGGTCGGATCTGACGCGTCGGGAATCTTTGCGACACCATTCCCGGCTTGGCTGGTGACGACCTCGTGAACGGTGTCGCCATTCGCATCCTTGAGATAGAGAGTCTCCCCGGCATTATTGATTCGCAGTGTGCCGATTTCGTTCTCGGCGATGACCACATAAGCTCCGGATTCGATTGTGAATGGTGTAGTCAATGCAGCGAAGCCGACCCAAGTGCTGGCATTGATCGGGTGGGTCCAACCACCAAGGTCAACGATTGTCCAACCCTCAAGGCTGACCGCTTCACTACCTTGGTTCAGGAGTTCCACCCATTCTCCCTGAGGGAATATGCCTTGGTCAGAGCCGTCAGCATTCGGCATTACCTCATTGATACAGATCGAGCATGCCGAATCTTCCGACGATTCAGCCCTTCGATACTTCGGCTCATCGAGCAGCAGCGTTGGACTTGCCAGACCCACAAGGAAGAGTGCGACCAGAAAGGTGGAGGTGAGCCCCGCTGAACGCTGCTGCATCGCGCGCTTCGTTCCGCGCTTCACGGTTGAACCCTTCGCGCAGGCGCGCCACCGGCCGGCAAAGCCGGCCGACTTGGCGTCTTCACCAAATCAATACTGCAAGGTCATTCTTCATCATTCGATGCTGCGAGCAAGGACCCTCCGAGCCCGCCTGCGGCGGTCATCATCCAAGCACCAGCAACGATGAGACCAACGGAGACCACATAGAGAGAGGCGGTGACGATGTCGATGGTCGATGTGCCGTCAAGCGCACAATCGCCGCTGCCTCCGAAATCGGTCCAATACATCGGGTCCATGTTATCGAGGACCTTGCACTGGAATATCTCTGCTGAATCATCTGGAATCTCCGAGAATGTGTGAATCTCAAACACCGGATGAGTATCGTCCGACCCCGAACTGAAGTCGGGGTTCATCATGCCCGGACCTCGAAGGTCGAGATGGAACATCGAGACCGACTTTCCGTACATCGCGACATTGGTGGTAGGCTCGACCTTAATCTCTACACTTGAGCCAAAGTAGACTGGTAATGCGCCAGGAATGACGTCGACGAAGGTTCCCGACCCAATCAATTTGGCCTGAATCTGGTTCTGTGCAGGGTCGAGCGCTATGCTGTGCGAGCGCATTGGAATGCCCTTGTAGTCCTCCATCTCACCAGGGACCGATTGGGCCATGGCATATCCAGCTAAATTGACTCGGAATGAGTCATCTGCACTTGCGACACCACCTATTGCTCCGGCTACCATCCCATCGTTATTGCCAACGTGGTCTGAGAGTAAGCCCAGAGTTGAGGTCTCTCGGTGTGGCGCGCGCCAAGGCAGGTACTCAGTGAAGCCGTAGAGTTCACCTGCATCGCACGGATAAGTGCCATCCGACTCTGGGTCTGCCGTCGTCCCGTCCGCATTCAATTTGAAATCACAATAGCCATCTCCATCGGAATTGACGAATCCTGAAAGCAGTCGCTGACCAACGCTTCCATCGTCTGCATGAACCCCGGTTCCAGTGCTCATCACATAGACGTCAAAATCGCCAGTGCTAACCGAGTCCGAACCAAAGTAGGTCTCGTTCGTTTCCAGACTTACCCAACCGACGTTCATATTGTCGATTTCTCCGTAGACCACGTCAGCGACGATCACATCTCTCCAGCCGAACAACCAATTCTCAACCGGCTGGGTCAGGAATGCGCTGCCCGAATATTGGAAGCCAAGCAAGGCTCCAATCACCTCTCCGAACATGAAATCCTTCACCCAACTGCGCAATGCTGCTGCTTCGCCTTCGGTGATTCCATACATATCGGATACCATCGCGTTGTCCCATGCTTGCACGACTCCTCCTTCGGCGAAGCCGGAATCTGAGCTTGGTAGTAGTTCGCCGGTTAATTCAGCGTACATGAAGACCCGAGCGAAGTCCGAAGTCAAGGAGCTCGGGTGGTCGTAGAGGATGTATCGAGCATCCTCTGGAGTGAGGTCAACAGTGCCGGCGAATTCACCGCGGTTGAGGCCGATTGGAATGTATCCGCCACCGATCGGCTCCTCGCCAGCCCAAGAGGTCTGCCACCAGAGGTCGGCGTTCATCATGCCTGTGCCGCCGACGAGAATCATTGGGAATTCGAACGGTACACCGACCATTCCAATCCATCCGCCAGCATAATCTGCTAGGCCGAGTAATTGTGTCAAGCCGATGCCGTACTGAACCATCGTTCCGAAGGCATCGCCTTGGGCGCCGAGTAAGAAAAGAGCAACTCCATTTAGTGGAATACCATTGAAATCTGAGAGGGAGAGCAGCCCGTTTGGAATTGCCGCATCAGGCACTCCGAAGACGACATTGTTCAGAGCTTCAGCATTGGCGATGTCGACTCCGCTGACCGCTTCTAATCTCTGACGCAGGTCGGCGACCTCGGTAAGGTCCGCCCCACCGCCGTGGGCGAGGAACTTGGCTCCCGCCATGGCGTAAACCGCCCAATCCGTCAGACTGTCGGAGGCGTCGTAGCCGTAGAGAGCGGCACGAACTGGAGTGGTAGCGGCACTCGGCTCACCGATTCCAGCGGCGAGCATTGGACCGATATCACAAGTCAGAGCGATGCATGTACCACTTGAGGGGTCGGTTGCATCGTAGAGGATGCTGGCCGCGCTTGTTGTGAAATCGGGGTCCATTGGCCCAACGCCTCCTGCCGATGCATTCCATGAATCGTAGGCGCCGTCCATCACCATGACTGGTGCCATGGCAGCGGCGGTAGCGGCATCATAACCCGCTGCCTCAAGTTGAGCAGCGGTGCCATCAACCATTGTGCCAATCTCCGCAGCAGCCCACATCGATGGCGCCTTATTCGTCAGATCATTCGCCATCATATTGTTGGCGAATCCAGCCTTGGCGAAGATTTCGCCGTAGATGATTCCCGTAGAAATACCAGCAATTCGCTGAGTATTCCACAAGATGTTGACTTGGGAGATATTGGTAGAACCAGGGAGTGAAGCAAGCTCAATTCCATCGTCGTCTACATGCACGCAGTCTCCACACCACTGGAAACTATCGAATTCGGAGTAGGTTATCGTGCCTGCGTCGGCGTCGAAATCTAAGATTTCACGAGTCGTTGTAACATTGTAGATGAATGGCCCAACCCGTTCGAATTGAGCCTCGCTGATATCAGAAATGTCCTCAACATTCGAAATCGTGTATGCATAGTAAGAACGCTCTGCGCTCGAGACCAGCCAATCCTCGTCGTAATCATCCAATTCATCGTAGCCGCCAGCGACTTGGTCGGCGACTCCTGCTTCCACTTGCCCGGCGACAAAAGGCGCCAAAGCCAGAAAATTCAGTCCAATCAGTATCAAGCCTGTTACCGCAAGGGCTGTACCCACTTGTCTCGTGTCCATAGTATACACTCCGTTTTCCCCACGCACGCATACAAGAGATAAGCGATTCCGTCGCTATTCGAGCGCTGAACTCAGAAAATAATGAAGGCAGGACCCACATCATGCGAAGCCAAAGGCGTCCAATTCGCGTGCAAATGTGTAGATCATAATCGGCACGAGAATCACTCCCATTCCGTGCGAACGGCGGATGCCGATTCTCGGCGCCATTAGACCAATCATCGTGCCGATGACCAGGGTGCCGACGCCAATCCAATCGGTTGAGATCCAGACGAGTATCGTGATGAAAACACTAACAGAAATAACGAGGTTGCGCAAGGGCACCAATTCGTGCATCTTCAGCATGCCCTTGCCAACCTCGATCATCACCGGCACGGCGAATATTCCTGAAGCGACGGTGATGGCGAGCAGTCGCACGAAATCAGCCGGTGGATCAACTGCATTCCAAAGGTCGATTGGATACATCATATTGAGCGCTAGAGCAGCTCCCGAACGCGGGCGCCCGACCATGTAGAGGAAGCCAAGAACCATGACTGTGACAGCGGTGTTGACCGATGATAGAATCGCGATGATTTCGAGGTCGCGCTGTTGGTTATTGTTCACCAAATCGAGGTCGGGTGTGGCGCCTGCCTCAGCAAGGGCCTCCTGGAACAATTCACGGTCCTCGACCGACAATTCATCCATACCCTCGAACACCATTACCTGAGGCATCGATTCGAAGCCCGGCTGGGTCCCATGCTCGAAATCAGCCGGAATGTAATTCGGGTCGGTCAATTTCCCCCAGAAATTCCGCGCGCTCATCACTACAACCGTAGCCTGTGCGGCGGTCATGCCTGGAAGAATCGCCATCACAGACGACACGACCGCCGACAAAAAGGTCGGAACCGCTAGCGGCTTAGGGTCCGGCATCTCCCAATTCGGTTCCTGCGGCGGAATCTCGCTCGTCGTCACATAGATGTCAATCAGATTAGCAATCCCGAACAGTCCAGCCAGACTCGGGAACAAGAGAGATGCCGAAGGAATCCCCACGGGAGAGCGCGCAGGCAACTCAAACACCGCCCACCCATAGAATCCGGTCAGCAAGAAGTAAGCTGTCGCAACCAGAATACCCGCCATGCGCGAACTCTCACCCAGCCTGAAATCGATTGCATCGTAGCGCCGCCGAATACTCAACCGCCCCATCGGAATCGTGAATTCAATCGGCTTCTTCAGCGGCCACTTCAACCGACTCGTTGCCTTCTGAGACCACACCGGCCAAGCCAGCCGCGTGGTCTCAGTCAAAATCAGGAAAATCGAGATGAAGAGCAGCAACCAAGGCAGCTGCTCCCGACTAGCCTCATACAATCCCAATCCAGGATTCTCACCAAATAGCAAGCGCGCAACAATCAGCAGAGGAATCGACATCAGCATGCCCATTTGTGAGCCGCGCGCCGAGTAAGCGACACCCTGTGCGGCCTGCCCGGAAATCAACATTCTATGCCCGGGCAGAAGCGCGAGCGCCATGTTATCATCAGGTGCACCGACCAAGGCGCTCGGAATATAATTCAGGAAAGTATGCACAGTCCCGCAGGCCACGATAATCCCTGCCACAGCGTCTAGCGGGATGCCTATCCCAACGGCGACTGGGGAGAGCGAGAGTGCGATGAGGGCGACGTTGTTGACGTGGAAACCAGGTATCAATCCGGTTAGGCAACCGAGGAAAATTCCGAAAATGAATGACCCGATGAGCCAGCCATAATCGATTAACCAAGGCTCCATTGAATCACCTCAGCGTATGTCGATACAGAATTGCATGGTATTGCCTACAGAGTCCTCAGCCGTGGACAAACGTCCCGTCCAGTCGATCGGCTCGCCGATCGATTCCTGCTGACTAGCTTCAGTCCCGTCTCCGAGCAGGCAGACTCTTTCGTCCGAGCCGGAGCGTTGAATCCACTGATTACCATCATCATCCATGACAGCTTCTCCATTGATGATGACCAACTTGCCGATATCCCATTTCCATGAATTGTAGCCATCGCCCCAGTTCAGTGTGGTTGGGGATGGGGCTTGGCCGAGGGTCCAAGAGCGGGCTTCTAGGATGATTCGTCCCTCGCTCTCGGACCAGAGGACGGTCGCGTTGAAGCGAATCGGTTGACCGCCCTCGATGTATTCCGCGTGCTCTCCGATGAGATGGAGTCTCAATTTCGTCGCGCGCGAGTAGTAATCAGCCCCATCGCCTACGTATCCTTTGTCGTAATCGGGCGAGATCGGGTCTGTTACCCAGCCTTCGAAGGTGAGGTTCTGATTGAGGTATGCGAATGGGTTCTCGGCGACGTCGAGCATCGGTGTTACATCGTCGCCGAAGTTTCCTGCTGGGTTATTGGCCGAGGCGTCGTGGCCTCGGTCGAGGCAGATTGTTGCCTCGTCGGTCGACCAGACCATGCGTCCACCCCATTCCTGGTCGAGGCCTTCGATTCCAGCTTCGAGGTCGGCGGGTGAGGGTAGCAGGCACAACCTGTCTGTCGGTGCATCGCCAATGAGCCACCAGCCATCGCTTTCCTCGGTGGCTGTGCCTTCGATTATGACCAATTTGCCGACCTCGTAGGTCAGAGTATAGGGTTCGAGGTCCCAACTCAATTTGACGGTCGGGCCTTGGTTGAGGACCTCGACTGCGGTCGCTTGAACCAGGAGTCGCCAGCGCAGCGAGCGCTGGTCGTATTGCAGCCAGCCAGAGATTTCCACATGGCTGCCAGCCTCAACCCAATCCATTACGCGGCCCTCGATCTGCATGTATAGCAGATGGTCCGCATTTCCGTAGGAGGGGTTGTCCATGAGGCTCAGAGAGTGGTAGGTGACGTCGGGTTCGAGGGATTCCGAGAGGTATCCGTCAACTCGAACTGACATATTGGAGAATTGCGAGGGATTCATCGCAACTTCGACCAATTGCATTGCAGTGTATTCGATTCCGTCGCATTCGGACTCGGCGCATTGAATCGCGCCGTATCCATTCGACGAAAGCCAGATGCGACCGTTCCATTCCGTTACTTCGCCTTCGACCGTGATAATCGTCCCAATCGGTGGAATGTCGATGTCTCGGTCGACGAACCAGCGAACTTCCAGCGCCGAGTGCCCGTCGAGCTCACGCACCTGCAGATCGATTCGGTCAGCTTGTTCACCATAAGGGTCGACGACGTAACTCGTCAGCACTCCTTTGACCTTCACAGTCTCACGCGGATATTCATGGATTTTGTCCATGTCAATCATGTCAGGTTCGCGAATGACGGCATAGAAATTCATCGTCGATACAAGCAGCAGAGATGTGAAGAACATCACCCAGAGCTTCGCCATGACCTCGCGGTGTGCGAACCCCGCTTGAACATTCACTGTCGCCGAACCGCTTCTTCACCCCTCGCTCACCACATTCACTCGGTAGGTTAGCCGCATTGTCTTGGAGCGCTGAGAAGAAGGTTCATCTCGCTGGTTGGTTCGAGCGCTCTACAGGACCCGTAGCTCAGTTGGTTAGAGCGCTCGGCTCATAACCGAGTGGCCATCGGTTCAAATCCGGTCGGGTCCACCACTCCTCGCCTTTCATCAGTCGGGCCTTCGAAGGCCCGACATCACTCAAAGAGGGCGCTTACAGCGCCGATTAGAGATAATCTCGTTCTGCTGTATGGTGAAAGACTCGGAGGGCATTTCATACGATTCTATCCCAGCGATTAACTTCCGTTATGTGATTTCGCGAATTCATGACGAAAGAACTCGGATTATTCGATTCTTTTGTTTAATTTCGCCGGAATCGGCCCATCCAATATCTCTCAAAAACTGAGAACTGCGAAGCCGACGGTGCTAACCCATAAATACGGCCGGAGTCGGCCTTGCGCTGATGAGCACTGCACGTAAGGTCAGACCAGCCCTGATGATGCTGGTTGTCTACTTCCTGAGCACATGGGCAGGTGTTGCTGCCGTACAAGCCCAGGGTGCAGTGCCGGATATCGTTTTGACCTGTGACCAACCACAGCCTGTTGATGTCTATCCAGGAGCGACGCGATCTGGAATCATCAATTGCCGAATCGAGAACCCAACTGTCCACCAAGAGAAGGTTCGAATTCAGATTCAAGCCGGTGTTCTCGCCTTCTCCGGACCCGCTACATTGTCGATAGGCGGAGGGTCCGAGGTCTCGTTCCAGGTGATGGTCCGAGCAGAACTCCGCGCACCTGAAGGCCAACACCAAGTTACGGTTAGTGCTGAGGTGACGATGGCAAATGGAGTGCCGGTCACAAGTGAGCCATCCGCGGCGAATTCGATGGTCATCATCCGTCAATTCAGCCGACTTCGAGTTGCTTCGGAAGTCGCATTCCTGCAATTGAGACCGAAAGTGGATTACAATCTAGTCTTCGATGTTTACAACGATGGCAATGCGATGGACCGATTCAACATCGCCATCGAGAATTACGATGATTTGAATGACGAAGGATTCCAGTTGAGCATACCCCTCGTCAGCGTCGAAATCGAATCGATGGCACCACCTGAGAAAATCAGAGTACAGATGAGAACTCCGAAGAATCAAGGTTGGACGGACAAATACTACTCCTTGCAGTTCAAGGCCACTTCGGAATATTCGGTGAGAACTGAAGGTATTCCGAATTACCAGATACAAACCATGACGATTTACATCCGTGGTGTGTATCTGCCAGGCTTCGAATTGATCGGCACTCTGATGATGACGGCTCTGGCCGCAGCGGCCTTTGCCGGACGCACACCGCGAGTCGTCGAAGAGGACGATGACGAACTCGAGCCGTTGGACGCCCGTCTTTTCTGACGGTCGGCTGCTTCGACTCGCTTTGCCACCTACGGTGGCAACGGGTTGATAACCGACGCAGGTAACGCCTCAGCGACCTGAGAGGTTTGTGAGATGAGCGACGGCGGATTGCTACAGAAGGCGATGGAACAGCAAACGGGCGACACGGAATTGGTGGCGGAGGCGGTCGGTGCCGAACCCATCAAACAATCACAATCGTCGGTTTCCCAGATTCTCGTCACCATATTTCTAGGTGCGATTCTCCCATTCTTCGTGATGATGTGGTTCGGCGTTTACCTCGATGTTATTCCGCTGACAATCCTAACTCCATTAGTTCTAATCGCCTCATTCTCGTTCGTCTGGTGGAAGTTGGACGTCGGCCTCCCCTCACAATTTGGCGGGAGGGGAATATCAATGGCCCCAGCCTTTGCCATTTTCGCAACGTTCCTGATGCTGCTTGGAACTCCCTTCCTCCTCGCGACGATACTCGTCGGCGACATCTCATTCTCAGATGCCGACTTCGATGATGAAGGAGAAACGCTGACTCTGAAGATTCGTCAGAACGGGGGTTCTGGCACTCATATGGCTGATATCACAATCGAGCAATTAGGTGCCGAAGTATTCAGCACAAGCGCTGAATTCACGATTTCTGAATCTGATGGATTAGGTGATTATGGTACGATCACCTTGTACACACACCGTTTCTATTCTCAGAATGCACTGCCCTCTTCAGATTACAAGATTAATGTGGAAATAGATGGAGAGTCCCACAGCAAAACGCTTGATGCCAATTTCCTTACTAGAACCATAACTCAAGCAGGGGCTTCCACAACAGCGTCGATGACAACGAATTCCGATGAGTGCGGTTCGAAAGCCAGTTGTGTTCAAGGGGTAGGCCTAACCGTTGAGGCTGGCTTGATGGGTGCAGCTGGATACCCTGCTTCCCCTCTTCCTTATGCTTACTATACGCTGACTGCGACCCTGTTTTATGAAGATTCAGTCGCCATTCAGTATCCATTCATTTTTGTTGATAACACTCTTGCCACCTGGGATGCTGTGGGGGGTGATTTTGGTTCTGGTTCCGGTGTTATCGGTGCCTCAGGATCGTCTATGGCACTCGGCGGAAGTGAATACGGTGCTGATATCCAAATGGACATCATTCCCAAGACAGAGTGGCAAGAGAGCGACCTGGGGTGTTATCGGTTCGTAGTCGAGGTCACACAGGATCCTCCTTATGCTGGCCCGAATTCTATCGTCGCTGAGTCTTTTTATCTCTACGAGGAGAATGAGGGAGACTCTGAGACAGATATTGTCGAGACGTGGACAGACGTCGATTCCTGCTGATCAGAAGAGTTGGTCTTCGAAATCGTCTAGGTCTTGGTGGCCTGTCATTCGCAGGATGAAGCCAGCCATAACGGCTAGAGCTAGGAAAATGGCCACGATGATTGGGATGATAGATCCCTCTTCCTCTTCGGCATCGTACCAGACAATCTGAGTCGTCGATGCGGTGCCCCCGCCGAAGGCATTGTCTTCTACGAGCTGAGTAGGGGTTAGAACCTCGCAGGTGAGGCTGGCGATGTCCTCATCGCTATTCATCCAAGAGAATTGGATTCCGACTTCCTCGCCAGCCTCGATGAGGCCGCCCGGGAAACTGGTCATGTGGGCATCGAGCCCAGTCTCGGTGACATCGCAATTGAAGTAGACGACAGCCGGGGCAGAGCCTCGGTTCGCGATGGTTGCGATTAGGCCGACCCCACCGCTGCTGCGGGAGACGGATTCAGTCTGTTGACTATATTCGACCGAGACGAAATCGATGAAGGGAGTGCCATCGTCGATACTAATCACTTCATCCCAAGTCAGCGGCACGATGTCCCCTCCATAATCGGGCAGGTCTCCGTCCATATTCCAGCCCGTCCGGTATTCGATGATCTCGATACGTGCCGCTTCAGTCCACACTCCACCATCGGCCCAACCAATCTCGACTGTTCTTGGCTGGCCCGAATCGATTAGTCCGACACCGTTCTCATCACTGAAGAATGTCGAGGAGGTGGTCTCAAGCGGACCGAACTCAAGGATTCGGAATAGAACTCCGACCGCGTCGAATTTCACAATCTGTGGCCCCATGATGCGCTCCCAGCGGTCGGTATGACCACCGCTGCCCATCACCTCGTCCCCCCAGTGCAGAGCCGCCTTCGCGTGTGCGCGCACATCATGGTCGTCGGTGCTCATTGAGAAACTCGTGGCCCCACTCAGGATAATTTCGCCATCGGCATTGACGAAGACGGGTCCAGTTCGGTCCAAGACAGAGGAGTGTATGGTCAGGGAACCGTTGGCAACCACCTCACATCCAAGCATCGATGAATCTGCGATATCCGCCTCTCCATCAACATCCAGCAGACATGAGGCATCATCGGTATCCAATGCCATCATGTTCCGAGACTCGAGGTCGATTGCATCGTGCGTCGCCTCAGAACCGACATCGGGTGTAAGTGTGACAGAATCTAGACGCACGGCTTGGTGTCCATAGGCAACTAGTCCAACCCAGATATCCTCGGTGGACTCGTTGAATTCAAGGATGAATTCACTTCCATTCGTATCGACAGGATCCATTCCGTCGACAATCGCTTGACCACCATAGAATGAATGACCCTCAGGGGCATGGAATGTGGCGCTGAAAGCAACGCCATAATCAGAGCCGGGAATAAGCACAGCCGAGCGGTTCCCCTCGTCCCAATACCCATATCCCACGAGGCCAGATGGCGGATTCTCTGACTCAATCGACGAATCCCTAACATTCAGAATTCCACCCTCTTCAACGATGACACTGACTTCATCAGCAATGGTCAAAGTCAATCCATTGATGGTCAATTCACCACCGGATACGATTCGCACATCTCCCTCAAGCGAGCGATCCTCGGTCCATTCGACCTGCGAATCGACAACGGTCTCGCCGGACTCGGCGCTCACCCCAACCGGCGCGACCGACAACAACGAACCAATCATCAGAATGCAAAGCAGAGTCGACTTCGTGCGGCTCATCGACTCTTCGTGCGTCGAGCCGCCAATATAGCAATCGGCGGCATGAGCAGGTTTCGATGACCCCTTTGGGGTCATGAACCGGCACTTGGACCAAACCGAGACTTCATCCCGAATGAGCGCATGGAGCCGCCGATGACCGACCTGTCGGCCATATCATTCCCCGCTTCTGGGGCCTCGGATTATGCACTGAATCTGTTGACCGTGCTGATTATCTTCGGCCCCGCTTACCTCGCCAATACAGGGGCGATGTTGTTCGGAAAGTGGCTGCCGGAGAAGTTTGGTTTGGAGAACCACAAGATCGATGGTGGGCGCAATCATTCGGACGGGAATCGCTTACTCGGGGACGGGAAATCATGGGAGGGTCTCTTCGGTGGGGCAACGCTCTCGGGCCTTCTGGTAATGCTTGCACACTCGCTCTGGGACGGTGATGGGATGGCTTCCGATCGACCTTTCATCGATCCGATTTTGACCGCCGATTCAGGGGATTGGTTCTGGATCGGCGGCGAGTGGGGTGCGGCTTTCGTGGTTGGGTTCACGCTTGGGTTTGCGTGCATGCTCGGGGATATGGCTGGGTCCTATGTGAAGCGCAGGCGCGGACTCAAGCGCGAGGGGGAGGTAAGTTCCCAGGCACCCCTCCTCGACACCTTGCCTTTCGCGGTGTTCATTTTTGCTGCTGCAGGCTTGCTGTACAGCGGTGAGGTGATGATGCACGAGGACTTGTGGACAGCGATTCTTGGCATCATCGTCTTGACTCCGGTGATTCATCGGTCGTTCAACGTGCTGGGTTACCGGTTGGGGCTGAAATCGGTTCCATTCTGATTCTCAGTGCTGGGTTGGGTGCTCGGGTTTGCGAGATTGAGCAGCGGAATGCATTATCTCCTTCGCGCGCGGGCCGCCTTGATATGGCTGGGATGACCGTGCTCATCGTTGGTGGCGGCGGCCGCGAACACGCCTTGGCAATCGGGCTGAGTGACAGTGAATCGGTCGGTTCAGTTCACACTTGTCCGGGCAATGCTGGGACCGCTTTGGTAGGGACGAATCATTCGGTTTCGGCTACCGATGTCGAGGCAGTTGTTGCTTTGGCGGGCGAGTTGGTGGCGGACCTCGTTGTGGTCGGTCCGGAGGCTCCTCTAGTGGCTGGCCTATCGGACCGGTTGCGCGAGGTCGGTATTGCGAGTTTCGGACCTGATTCGGCTGGGGCCGAGCTCGAGGGCTCGAAGTTGCACGCCAAGCGAGTTATGGAACAACTTGGTATTCCCACCGGAGGCGTGCAGATTCTAGATTCAGATTCAGATGTCAAGGCGGGGCTCGCAAGCTACTCACCGCCTTGGGTGATCAAGCGAGATGTCTTGGCTGCGGGCAAAGGCGTGGTGGTGACGGAAGACGCTGCCGAGGCAGAGTCTTTCATCCTCGATTCGATCAACTCGGATGGATTCGTCCTGCTCGAGGAATTCCTCTCGGGCGAGGAGGCCTCGATGCTCGTGGTCATGGACGAATCCGGATACATCTGCTTGCCCGCGAGCCAGGATCACAAGCGTGTCGGCGAGGGTGATACCGGGCCCAATACAGGAGGCATGGGTGCCTATGCACCAGCCCCGGTCGTCACCCCAGCGGTTCGACAACGAGCCATCGATGAGATAGTCGAACCGATGCACCACCACTTGCGAAATCAGGAGATACCCTACCGTGGTGTGCTCTATGTTGGATTGATGATCGATGAGGACGGAGCGCCGAGCGTCGTCGAGTACAATGTCCGCTTCGGCGACCCCGAAACCCAAGTCACCATTCCACTCATCGAGAGCGACCTCGGAGTAATGCTCCTCGCAGCTGCAGAGGGACGGATCAGTAGTATCCAACCAGAATTCTCAGATAAGTCCGCAGTCACCGTCGTAGTGGCTTCTCAAGGATACCCTGGACCGTCTGAGACAGGGCGAGAAATCTCTGGTGCCCAGACTCGAATCGACGAGGGAGAAATCAGTGCTTTCGTCCATCTGGCTGGCGCCCAGATCAACGCCGAAAATCAACTCGTCTCCAGCGGTGGCAGAGTCCTTTCCGCAACGGCTATCGCCACCGATTTGACAACCGCCGTCGAAGCCGCATATGCCGTCGTCGATGAGATAGAACTCGAGGGTTCGCATCACCGTCGCGACATCGCCCACCGAGCGCTTTGAAACTCAGATTCTCAACATGAGTGCCGCTACTACGTAGCGTGTCATCCGAGAACGGTTATAACAGGACTTCAGGTCGGCGCGACGCTGAGCCTTCAGGCTGCACATAGACGGTGATGAAACGATGTCTAACGAAAACGGGAATGCGAGGGGTGTCGCCCAGACTCTTGGTCTGGCTTCGGCCCCAGTGGCACTTGCAGGATTGCTTCTGCTCTTCATGACGGCCACATCCCTCGCTGACGATGCGATGATTGATACTGGAAAGTTGGTCATCCTTCCCGTAGCAGCTGCTTTTGCGGCTGTACTGGGAAGGATCTGGGTATTTGCCCTCCCTGATGATTCAGTTGCTCAGCGTGCTTCTGTAGTCGCTATCGTCTTCGCTGTGATTCCTCTCGCAGCGGAGTCCTTCGGTCTAATCGATGCGGTGATGGCCACAACATTTGCCTTCGTTGCTCTTTCAACTCTGATTTTGGTCAAGATGAACCGCAACGAGGAGGCTACAATCCTCTTCACCATGGTCGCCGCATTCCACATCGGAGTGTCCTATGCGGCTAGTATGCCGGAACTGGTTGGAGATGTCCAGGTCCAGCTCATCGATATCCAGAGGGCTGGTCTAGCTGCCAACTTCTTCGCCTTCTGGGCGGCCTCGATGATGCTCGGCATGATTCTCGCCATTGCTTTCCGCGGTGTTCTGTACGATGGTGGCGATGGAGCACTATTCTCCCGCCTACCGTCCAAGTTGGATTTCTCAGAGCACAGAGACATTCTGATTACAGGATCGACCTTATTCGTTGTCAATCTGATTCCATTGTTCTGGTTGGCATCAATTTCCGATGCTGCTGTTTTCGAAGAACATCTCTACTTGGGTGGGGTTTGGGCTCTGGCGACCTCGGTAGTCATCATGTTCGTGGCATTCTGCCGCGCCGAGCGATGGCATGTCCTCGGCGCCCTAGTCTCAGCGAACTGGATAGTCTACACCGCTGCGCACCTCGTTGAGATTGGCAATGAATTGCCCGAGGCAATCTCCTTCCTCTCTGGAAGCGATTTCATCGGTGCGATGTCGTGGGTGATGATCGCTTTCTGGTTCAATGCGATTGGAATCGTCTTTGCGGCGCGCGGTTACTTCGGTGATATCGCGCCGCGCCGCGAACCGAGCGAGTTCCGCCTTTGGTGGAATCAGAACTCATACGCGATCCTCGTCGGTTCGGCAGTTGTATTCGGTTTCCTGATTCGAACCGGATGGAATGTTCTCCCAGCGATGAATGCCAACATAACAGGACTCTGGGATATGACTGGAGGTTCGGACCCGTGGTACATGAAGCGCGTTGTGGATTACATCGTCGCTGAGCGTGCTCACTTCATCTTCGATGCTGACAGGGCTTACCCGACCGGTGGAATCAACCCGCGTCCTCCGCTCTTCTCCTGGTGCTTGGCTTTGGGTGGCTTGGCCTTGGAATGGCTCACCGGAACGCCCGCGGAAGAGGTCGTCTGGTGGTCTGTCGCTGGATTCCCCGCGATCTTCGGCGCTCTCATCGTTCTGCCTGTCGCCGGAATCGCGACCCGCCTACACAGTGCACAGGCTGGTGTCATCGCCGCTTGGCTGATGGCTCTGATGCCCGGTCACATCAGCCACTCAACCTTTGGGTTGGCTGACCACGACTCGTTTGCGCTGCTGTTTTTGACGATGGCCTTCTACTTCTGGATCCGTGCTCTGAACGGTATCGGTAGCGAGCGGATGTTCCGCGATCCAAATGCGAATCCGCTCTACATGGTCGCGGGTATTCGCGAGATGTGGAAGAGGAATCCCGTTGTGATGTCTTACGCCACACTTGCCGGAATCAGTTTCTCGACAGTGGCTTTGGGATGGAAGGGATTCGTCTACGGACCTGGAATCCTCTTCCTCGCCTTCGCGGCACAGATTGTTCTGAACATGTTCCGCCGCCGTGACAGTCTGCCTTTGACTTCGGCGGCCATGCAGATGATGTTGACTACATTCATCATCCCACTGCCTTTCTACATCTGGCCTGGACTGAACCTGTTGTGGGCTCCTAGTGGATTCCAGCCGATGTTCTACATCGTCGGATTCACCTTTGCTCTCGGCTGGGTTGCATCGAGCTTCCGTGACAAGCCTTGGTTGCTGGTTCTCGGTAGCGGCGGTGTGCTCTTCGGTGGTATCTTGGCTCTATTGTGGATTCTGCAGACCGCCGAGATTTACGATGGTTGGGACATCCTATTCACGGGTGGATTCTACTTCTCCAAGAACAAGATCTTCGGCACGATTGGTGAGGCTCAGGCGCCTAGCCGCGGAGTGCTATTCGCTTCGTATGGGCCTGTTGTTACGTTGATTGCGCTAGGTTATGCTTTCATCGCATTGTGGCGCGGCGCTCGCAGCGAGAAGCAGGGATTGTCTCTGGTTGGCATTTGGGCTCTGATCGCAGCGTACATGGCTTGGTCTGCTGGACGTTTCATCTTCAATGCGACACCGGCGATGGCTGTTGTCGGTGCTATCGGCATCGCCGCGTTGTGGAAGATGGCCGATTTCTCAGGCTTTGTCAAAGAGTGGCGGCGCTCCGGTATCGGTACGCCGCGCGCTCGCTGGAAGTCGATTCGACCCGCGAGCGCGAAGAAACCACTGATTCCTGCCTTGGTGCTCGTCTTCATGCTCGTCGCCTCACAACACGTGACCTACGGTATCGACGCGGGTATACCTCGAGGTGAGACCGCTGCTGGTGATGTCGATCAAGCGATTTACGATATCACACCCGATATCCTCCGATACGACATCGCTGGCCTTTCTCTGATGGATAGCAGCTCCTACAACCCATCCCAGACATGCGGCAGCGGTTGCTGGTACATCGGAACCTTCGGTCCTGGATTCAATGGTGGAGGATGGAATATGGCCTACGAATGGCTCTCCGAACAGGATTCGGACGAGTCATTCGGACATCGCCCTGCATTCGTTTCATGGTGGGATTACGGATTCCAAGCTCTGGACTCCGGTGAACACCCAACTGTGGCGGACAACTTCCAGTCCGGAATCCCGAACAGCGGAGCCATGCTGCTCTCTTCAGGGCAAGTCGATACTCTGGCGATGTTCATCGCCACCCTCGCTCAAGGCGATAAGAAGTACGCCGGTGGCGATGGCTTCACCGATGGATTCTCAGCAGTTCTGAACGATCACTTGACTCCTGAACAGGTCGAGGAATTCACCGCAATCATGTCGTTTGGCCCTGGTGACAAGTCCTTTGTCGAGTCACGCGCATTGGCTGTCGTGGTTCAGGATGTGAATGAGCGAACGGTCGGAAGGGAAGTTATCTCGACGGTCACCGAGTTGCTCCACGGTTCAGGACTGGACGAGAACGGCCTGCCTGCCGGTGAGCCCATGTGGTTCGTCTATAGGGATGGCGAACAGGTTGGTAACGCAACCTCCGACGCTTCAGCAGCAAGCGCTCTGTTCAATCAGACTCGTGGCACTCACGCTGAGTACAAGGAAGACATCAGCCACTACGAAATCGGAGGCTACAGGTACACTGCAGACCTCATCGAGGACTTCGATGACGTGTCGACCAACCTGCACCGAGTCAACGCCAAGCTGGGTCTGACCCGTGCCTTCCTCGTCGCAGGATTCAATCTCGATGAACTAGTCGATATCTATCACGATCTGACTACCACGATTGACTACGAAGTCCAGGATTACGAGGGTAGCCTCGGACAGACGATTACTCGCAATAATGAGATTCGATACTTCGCGATCGACGATAGGCTCTATCCACTAGGTGGAATGTACAATGCAGACGCGAGTTACCACCGTGGTCAGACCACTGGAATCTTCTACGCTCCAACCACTCTCTCTGGACTCGACCCTGACGATTACATCGCATCTCTCTACCACGCAGCGCGCGGGGAGCAGGACCTGCTCCCGATGAGCGCTCAGAGGTACGAAGATGAGTACATGAACGACATCGTCCGCCAGCAGTCTGGCGCACTCGAAGATGCGACTCAGATGATTCGCCTCGTCGATATCGAGTACCAACAGACCGAGGCTTTCTTCGAGACGATGGTAGCCCGCATCTACGTTGGATACGGAACCTCAAGTCTCGGTCTAATTGAGAACCCAGCCCAGCCCGGTCCTACATGGGCAATCAGTGGAACT
Source organism: uncultured Candidatus Poseidoniales archaeon (assembly GCA_964576865.1). GTDB lineage: Archaea > Thermoplasmatota > Poseidoniia > Poseidoniales > Thalassarchaeaceae > MGIIb-O1. Next base: position 42,586 of record CAZNVK010000001.1, read on the forward strand.
CCTGATTCCTCACTAGAGAACGCCTTCCCACTGCCAGGTGCGATGATGAATCACTTCGTCATCGCAAATTGGTACAATGATGGAACCGATTCACCAGATGAGGATAACAACAGCGTACCTGACATCTTTGATGGTGGGTATGCTGCGATAGGTCGCGCCAACACGAATGTGAAGGTAGTGAAGTACTACAGCGGCGCGACCATCGAGGGAACGGTAGAGTTGGACGGAATAGGACCGGTTCCAAATGCTCGCATCCTCATCGAACGCGACGGATTCAGTGGAGAAGAAGTCGCCGACGAGAATGGCACTGTCACCGACAGGGACCAGCGAACCTACTGGATTCCAATCGGTACGACCGATGCAGATCAGAACGGAGATTTCTCTTTCACCGTACCCGCAGGACGTATCCGCGTCAGCGCCTTCTTCGGCGAGCCGGATCTGGATGCAGCGCGAGCCCAACTCCAATCAGGCGCAGGCGGTATGCTCCAAGACGTCGCAACCGAGTTCTCTGAGGGAGCTCGCAATGTCAACCTCATCACAGGAATCCTCGGTAATGTCTCAGGCGCGCAATGGCTCGCCGAGACCATCGTCAACGTTTCCGGAGAGGCCGGTCACTCGAATGGAGAAATCCATGTCGAGGCGAACATCCTCGTCGAACCATCATTCTCGACTGGGCGCCTCCTCTGGAACGGTGACGATTCATTCGACCGCGAGGCGATCACCGATGCCGTCGTCGAACTCAGCCCAGCGTGGGATGAGATTCAGATGGACCCGATTACCCTCGAGACTTCGACTGGCTCGGTCAGTGGACCTGACCTCGCCTTCCAAGGCATCGGAGAGGTCACATTCACCGGAGAGGGTTCGGTCACCAGCAATGGCATGCTGAGCGTGACCGACTTCGTTGGAACCCACATGCAGACAATTTTGCACGGGCACAGTCTTGCCGGCAACGGCGAGTTCACCGGCCGCGGAACACTCTCTGGAGTAATCGACGGGGCCGATGTGGTTGATGGAGACTGCAACAACAACGGAACCATGCCGGAGAACTTCTCTGTATGCACCCTCGCAAACGGCGATTTCCTCATCGAGGGTGCTGTCAACGCGACCGGTCGATTCACCTCGAACGGAACTTCTTCCTTCTCGCAGGTCCACAATGGTTCCTCGCTCACTGGAGCAGGTGTCTTCACCGTCGATTCATCGAATGAAGATCTCGAATCCTACGGAACCTTCAATGGAACTGGAACATATACCGGTGAAGGACACTTCAGTGGACCGATGGTGCAGGAAGGTACGTTCCACTTGGTTGACGCAATTCCCGGCGATTACGATATCACAGTCGTCTTCGCGGACGGTACCCGAGTTGAAATCGACGATGGATTCAATGTTCCATTCAAGGGTCTTCCATCCTTGCACGAAGTCGATGTCGCAGGCGGGATGGTCAACGGTAAGTTGCTCGACGACGACGAGAATCCCATTACCGACGCAGTGCTATTGCGCATGACCGACGGCAATGCAACCTCTCTGGGAGAGTGCAGCGAAGTCGGCTACGCACCATGCATGATGACGCCTGACGAGAATGGATCATTCTCCTTCGGCCCAGTTGTTCCCGGCGAGTACACTTTGGAACTCGATAGGGATAGAGACGGATTCACCGAAGCAGAGCTTGAGCACATATTCGATGCGAATAGTGACTCCACAGTCGAGTTCCCAAGCCCGATTCCGACCGTATACGACTTGAGCTTCACACTCACGCGCATAGCGAATGGTAGCGAGACCCTAGTCTCCGACCTCAACCTTACAATGTTGAGCACTGACACCTCTTTCGCCCCAGTCGACGTAGTCTACGACAATGTCTCGGGCGAGTACAATGTTGAACTTCGCCAAGGCGAGTGGATTCTGAGCCACACACTCTCTGAGACTGAGCAGTTGTGGGAGCAAATCGATATAGAGAGCGATTTGTCGCTCGCCTTCGCCTTCCGTGAATCGACGACTGTAACGGGAACCGTGCTCTACGATACTCGTCAGGAAGCTCCTGGATCGATCGATGAGGCAGAACCGATCGAGCACGTTCCAGTCGTCTTCCACTGGGATGGTTTCTCGACCACCAGCAATACCGATGGACAGGGTGTCTTCAGCGTCATCTTGCCGATTGGAGCGGTGGTCGACGCGACGGTTCAGGCAGGCGTGATGAACGTCGTCAATGGAACTCGCTTCACCGTCGCTGAGGATATGGAGAACATCACCATGATAGCACGGCCAGGCAGCGAGGTTACCGGTGCCCTGAACATCAACCGTTTAGGTAACCACTACGCCTCAGGAATCAATGGCTGGGAGCCTGTCAAGGTCTATGCCACCCACGAGAGCATCGAGGCAGTTTGGACAATCGCTGTCAACGAACTGGGCGCATTCAACACGGTTCTGCCGCAGGGCAACTGGACTTTCACCACCGATCTCGACTGGCTCAACGCAACGCCAGCCACGCTCGATGTCGATGGCAAGAACGACTCTGTGAACATCTATCTCTACCCGGAGGCATCCTATGTCGAGATCGATTTCTTCCTCGATTACAATAACGATAACGACGCCGCGAATGGCACTCCTGTCGAATATCGATTCTCGATCGTTCCTGAAGGAAATATGGCAGGACTTAGCGTCGATGTCGAAGCCGATGGAAGCGAGTGGATAGCTGATGGTCTCGCGCGCGTGCCGGTTGAAGCGGGCTCATACCGCATCGATGTTGAAGTCTCCAACGCCCGAGCAGGAGACCTGTTTGGTACACGGATCATGACTGGCAATGCATACTTCGACATCGGCTTCGGTGGCGAGGTTGTCAGCCGAAGCATCGGCTTCGATCCCGAGTGGCGAGTCGACCTGACCTTCACCAATGAGAGCGGGGGTCCACTCGCCGACCAAACAGTGAAATTCATCGACACCGAAAATCGCAATGACATTCTGAGTCGCAAGACTGACATGAATGGAACACTCATCGATCATCTACCCGCGAGCACATGGATTGTGCTCGTCGATTCAGTGACTACCTCCGAAGGTGTCGACGAGGGTGCTCGCACCCTCTTGACAGTCTCAGAGGAGAATGCTGAGGATGCCCACACAATCTCAACTAGCGAGAAGGCGACATTCACTGTTAGAGTCAGCGATGAATCTGGAACGGCCCTAGAGGGCATGGACTTGATTCTCACCTCGAATGACGAACTCGGACGTGTTCACCTCGATTTCACCAATAATGCAGGCGAGGCACAAGGCTCCTTGACTTCTGGCTCTTGGAATATCGAGTTGAACCAAACCGAGGACCGCACGCGATACGTAATCGAATCGGTCGAACTCCTAGATGGAGGTTTGACATCTGGTGATAATGGATTGATTGAGATAGTCGCGCGCACCGATGTCGATATGTCTGGAACAATCTTCTGGGACCACGATGACGATGATGATGCGGATGTCGGGGAAGGAGTTCCTGAAGTCGAGATTCACATGACCAGTGAAGGTGAAGAAAACATCACCCTCATCACTGATTCGACCGGCGATTGGTCCGTCTTCGTACCAAAGGATTCCACTTGGCATGTCACTACGATGCGAGAAGGATTCTCTCAAGAGAACATGTCAATCGCAATGAACGCCCCGAACTCGATCGAGATCGAACTCACCGCAGGTGTAGTTCCAGTCTGGGGTAATGTCAGTCACGCCGACCTCGAGTCGATTGGCGCAGATGTTGAATTGATTCTGATTCCAACGTCAGGTTTGGTCCGCGATCGTGTCGTCCCAGACAAGGTATTGGATGATGGTGTCTGGACTGGTGAGTGGAGCGCCTCAGTAGAACCTGGAAATTGGGTTCTTCGAGCTACCCTCGAGGAGTCCAACCTCATCGGAATGGCGGTTGTCAACGCCGACATTACCGATGGTGGGGATGTAGACGTCAACCTCGTTCCGGGTGGTTGGCTGCATCTCGCTACAGAGTGGTTGGACTTCGAGGGAGATCAACACGACCTCTCCGAAACCGATTTGGAGGGTGCAGATATCGTTGATGAGCCAGAGTTCATCATCTCCTCTGGAGCAGGAGTTCGCTGGGACGCGATTCTAGCCGATGATGGTGGAATCTCGATTCTGATGCCAGGCGGTGTCATGGAGGTCGAAGGATCATTCTCCGTCGACCAGATGGATCGCACGATGGAATACACTGCTGGCAAGTCGATTAACGTCCCAGCATCGGGAACCGACCTAACAGCATCGGTATCACAGGATTTGATGTTCACACGCATCGCTAACCACACGATTAATGCCACAATCAACTCGGTCAGCGGTGGCGAATTGAGCGAAGAAGGTGAATTCGACGACGTTGTAGTCTCTCTTGCCGACGAGAATAATTACACAGCTGTTGAATTCTCACTTTCACTGAATTATCTAGGCCATGAATCGGTCTCAACGTACACTGTTGTGGGTAATGTCGCGGGTACAGATGGACAGTATTGGATGGTCGAGGCATGGGATGCGGAGGATCAGAATTGGACCGCCCAATTCTCCTTTGAATTCGGCCTCGACAGCAATAATACCACTACCTATGAGGACCTACGTCTTCGCGTCTCGCCGGCGAATAAGTCGACTGCTCACTCACTAGAGGCGGGGCACACTGTGAACTTCATGTTCGCCTCCTCAGATGGCTACCACTTTGAGCAAGAAGTCATCGTGAGAGTTCCTCAACACCACGGATTTGAACTCCGAGAGCCTCTGCTCGAGGTGTACGGAATCCGACCAGGTGAAGAATTGCAGATCCCGATTCTGTTCACAAATACAGGAAACGGCGACGAGCGCTTCGAATTCGAATTCGATGATTCACAGGTGCCGATGTATTGGGAGCGAACCGGTGCGACCAGTCACACCCTTGGTGGATTCATCGACACAACTCACACCATTACCATCCTGGCACCAACCAATGCCACTGGCGACGAGGAATTCACAGTGACCGTGTCGGTCAGGGATAAGGCAAACAACACCTACCCAGACCTCGCAATTCGCGTGAAGACCTCGCTACCAGTCTTGGAAATCGTCGATGTGATTTCAGGTACCGAACCTACCTATGGTTCAAGCCATATGTTCAGCGTAATTGTAGAGAACACAGGTTTGGTCGACGCGAGCGCTGTCACACTCAATGGAAGCGTCCGTGGAAGCAATGTTTCCAGCAGCGTGACCAATGATGTTGCTGCTGGACAGAAGGTCACGTTCTACGTTGAGATAGACCTCAGTGATTTCGGACCGGGTCAGAAGTGGTTCGACTTTGAGATATCCTCAGACGGTCAGGAATTCGGAGAAGATCCAGAGACCGCAAGCAAGAGATTCACTCTCAAGGCACCAGCTGTAGAGAGCGATACTCCGACTACGGTAATCGGGGTCATCCTAGCAGGATTGCTGATTCTAGTGGCGTGGTACTTCACACGTTCCGGATCGCGCCGACCCGGTGCTCCATTCTGAGACGAAACAGACTCTCCGCCCCACCCCGAGGCCACGCAGACCTCATAGGCGGGACGAGGTGAGGACGCAGTAGAGAGGTTGGACCATGGCCTTGGAGAATCTCGAGTTGATGCCCGAGCCCGAGGATTCACGTATCCTCACAGCTGTTGACCCAGAGGCTCCTGGTTATCCGGGCTCGGAATACGGACTTACCGACGAAGAAGCCAGAGAGCTTCGCTGGCCGCTGGGGCCGATGAAGGAGTTCCTCTGGCCTTGGGGTGCGGTGAGTTTCGCCATCGGCACAGTCTTGCTACTGATCAGCTGGCCATTCATTCAGGCATATCTCTGGCCCTACCTACCGGATTCCGAGTGGGCATTCGAATCGACCGGAATCCGTGAATTGCAATCGGATGGTTACTTCGGAGGCGGGGTTCACGTCTGTATCGTCGATACTGGAATCGATATCAATCACTCCGATTTCGACCATGTCACACTTGTTGGATTCAGAGATTTCTACGACGGGGACCACGAAGACGTCAGAGACATCGGTGAGGATTACCATGGTACTCTGATGGCGGGGCTTTTGGTTGCGAACGGAACCTATGTCGGCGCTGCCCCAGAAGTCGACCTCTCGGTGGCTCTAGCCCTCGGGCCCGAGGGCCGGTCCGGCCAAGCCGACCGGGTGGCTCAAGCGATTCGCTGGTGCCGAATCACCCAGGATGCTGATATCATCAGTCTAAGTCTCGGCGGCGATCCAGGCGGTGGAATGAGCAGCCTTCATTCAGAGACCGTCGAGTCGGTGATGGAGGCGCTGGATGCAGGAATCTTCGTCGTCGCAGCCGCTGGAAACAACGGACTCAAAGCGAACGTGAACGATGTATCCATCCCCGCCAATATTCCCGGCGTCATCGCGGTTGGAGCTTCGACTTCTAATGGTGGAGTCTGGCTAAACAGCTCCATCGGCTCAAGCATCGATCCATACTCTGGAGACGAGCGAACATTCCCAAATCAGAAGCCCGAGGTCACAGCTCCCGGTGTCAAGATGTTCTCAACTGCCTCCACCGAATTGAATCGGCCCTATGCATATTCTACCGGTACATCTGATTCGACTGTAATCGTGGTCGGGGCGCTGGCCCTGATTCTCGAAATTCATGGGGACGAAATGCGGGGTAGTGATGGAACGTTCAATGCCACAGAAATGGACATTGTGAAGCGTGCATTGGCAGTTTCTTCCCTCGTGAATCAGGAAGACCAAGCAAGTCATGACAACAAGAATGGGTATGGCAATTTGGACGCAGTGGCTTGGTTAGAGTTAGTCGAATTAGAATTTGGAATTGTCTGATTTCGACCTCAGGGTGTATCGTTAAGCACGAATTCGTATCAAACGAGCCTACGGCTCGATTCAACCCTATGATTAAATCCGTTTGATGAACCCCGCGAATTATGAAGAGCGAGCGAGCAAGAAGCCACTTCCTGGTATTGCTGATGGTGATGAGTACCACGGTGGCGCTCGTCGGTCCTGCGATGACCGTAGTTGCCAGCAACGAAACCACGAGCGGAACCATCACCGGAACCGAGACTTGGAGCGGCTCCCATCAGCTTACAGGAGACGTCACCGTCGCCGCTGGAGCCAAGCTGATTATCAATCCCGGAACGGACATAACTTTCCCGAACGGGACATCACTCGATGTACGAGGAAATCTGTGCGCCGGCGTTGCATCTTGCGGGGCGAGCAGCAATGCCGGACCGAATAGTCAAATCACACTGACCTGGACTGATCCGGCAATCTCCAATGCCACAGGTGAGTGCTATGGAATTGGAACGGGGAACAACCGAATCTGGATTCGAGACTCATCCTGTGGCGAGGGAGTGATTCTTCGCGATTCGATGGATCTATCGCAGTCGGGAATGCGCTACATGCACTTCAATGGGGCGTGGGGAGTTCCGTTCTATGTCCAACTCGAGTATGAGTACCGATACGGTGCACTAATCCTTGACGGCGCCAGCCCGACCCTGCGCGGTATGACATTCGAGGACATCAACACGACGAGTGTGCTCGCGACGAATCTTGCACAACCGACATTCATCGGGGGCGAATATGTCGCAGGAAACGACGGCGAGAGCGGAGTCACGGGGCAAGCCGTCCAAGTCTATGGCGGCGGTACCCCGATCTCACCGATGGTCTTCGAGGGTGCATCTTTCGAAGCGACCAACAAGGGATGTGGCAACCGAGATGGTGGTCGCTCTGCGATCTGGGCATCTCAGACCTTCATCCGCATCGATAACTCGGCGGTCACAGGTGGCGATTTCGGATTCAGCATCAGAAATTCAGCCGGAACGGTGACCAATTCAACCATCAACGTGAATTGCAATGGAATCGATATCAATAGCCTGAAGGCAATTGGAGATACGGAATACAACGTCGAGGTTGCGAATAATATCATCAATACTGGCGAGAAGACTCCTATCACCGTATACGCTGGAGCGGATGCCTACATCCACGATAATGACCTAGAGGGTGCTGGAGACGGCTCTGGCATCGCAGTTTACTCTGCCAAGGCTCAGATCCACAATAACGAAATCGGACCGATAGGCGGATGGAATGGGCTGTGGCTACTCGGATCATACGATGTCATAGCTGAGAACAATACCATCTTCGACACAGCCAAAGAACCGGTCTTGGCAGGAGAATACGGAACTCAAGCACCCGCTCCAACCACCGCTCGGCTCTACCTCGCCAACAACACGATTGGCACCACCGGCCAAGGTGGATGTTCCTCAGTAAGGTGGTGGGATGGCCCATTCACCTGTCCGGCAATCATGGCTCATCGGACAGGTGCAACCATTGTCGACAATACGATCAACGCTGGTGGTACAGCAGACGGTATTCGTTCCACTGGTAGTCTGCTCGACGTACGCCGCAACACATTCAATGTGCAGGGGACCGGAGCCATTCTGCAGAATTACGATAGTGGTTACGCAGGAGCTCAGCAATACGGGACACTTGCCTTCTTCAGCAATAATGCTTGGAATGGTGTCGATGTCACCTACAATATCTCCAAATCTTCCGTAACGGTGCAGTCCGAGTATATCCCCAGCCCTCCACCGGGAGAATATCCTGTTGTACTGAGTTGGGCAGATCAGGAGGCATGGTACCAGAATGAATGGCAAAACGGCGTCGTTCCACACGAGGTTCGAGCCTGTCCATCCTGTGATGACTACACTCCTTTCAATTTCCCACTGGCTCTGAACATGGACAATAACTCAACTGTGTTCACATTCTCAAACCTGTCGAATCTCGATCTCTCGAAGGTGAATATCCTCACCCAGCCCACACACTTCGCGGTTCAGGTGCAGCGGGCTGAACTGGTTCGCTTCCAGACTCTTGTCAATGGGCAGCGAGTAGAGAATGCCAACGTCTTGATCGAGGATGCACACGGCAATGACCTTTACAGCCTCGAGACCGATTCCGAAGGATACACACCATGGTTCTCATTGGCATCTAATTTCCATCTGGATTTCAGAGGCCTCGCCGGCGGAGACAATCCCGATGGCTTTGCTGATGATGAATACGAGGATTCGTGCACCGACGGCGAGGATAACGATGGGGACCTGTTGATGGATACAGATGACCCTGATTGTGACCACGCCGCTGGAACTCGAGAACTCTCGCTATACCGTTACACCGCCTATCGCTTCGGATTCGGATTAGATAGCGGAGAGTTCACGCTGACGGATACGACATATCAGGACACACTATTCCTCGATAATGCAGCCCCATCGGTCTCGGTGATTCAGCAGGACGGCCATTCATATCGTCGAATTGTGAATCTGACCGGTGCAGCACACGATGGCACTTGGGCAGGAATCTACGAGACTGACGAGTTGGCTCAGTGGGATCAGAAGGGCTACGTACACGCTGTAGAGATCAAGGACCCCTTCACCAGCGATTGGGCTGCAGCCGGTATAGCAACAGATGCAAGCAGTGCAGCACCCGGATACGTCTCTCGCAATAACCACCCGTACAGCAATTGGTACTACAATTATGACATGACTGGCCGACAAGAGGGAGATTACACATTCGAGTTCCGTGCCTTCGATGGCTTGGAGTATTCGCCAATCATCACTCGCTCGATCAAGGTTAACACTGAGGCTCCATCCATATCGGTCTCCTCACCGAGCTCGCATTCCACGCATGCAGATGGCACGGTAACCTTCGAAGGAACCGCACACGATCCGTACGGTTGCCCCTTCGATTGTGGAACCGATATAGACCAGATTTACTTCCAAATCGATGGACCGAATTATCATGTCGTGACCTCAACAGAGGGTGGAACCGACTGGTCGTGGACTTGGGATTTCAGCGGTCTACCTCGCGAACTCGCCACCTACACGTTCACCATTTGGGCATCAGACTCTGACTTCTGCAAGGGAGAGGTTGACGAGTGTGAAGCAGTGGTTCTCGACCTTGAGATCGACAATCAGAATTCTCGTCCTTTCGTCCAATTGACGAGTCCACAGAGCGGACAGATCTACGAGGTCGGTGAGAACACAATCATCAGTGGCGTAGCACGCGATAATGACGGTGACATCACGAGGGTCGACGTCGAGGTTCTCGATGTCGCGAATGGTTACATCAACATCTTCACTGGCGTCGTGACGGATATTGCCTCGAATGGATATTGGGAACTGGAATGGAATTCCGAAGTTATGACCCACAATAGCCAGTATCTGATCAAGGCTCGTTCATACGATGGATACGAATTCAGTGATTGGATGGAAGTTCAAGTCGTCGCCGACAATCCTCCGAACGCGGACAATCACCGGCCGACCTTCGATTCGACTGGTTGGGCTGGGGAGGTCGACCTCTACTGTGAGACCGAAACAACATCGCAGAACCCATGCACCAAGGCAATAATCGATCTCCTGCAATTCTTCGATGACGAAGATGGAACCAATGGCTTGATTCTTTCAGTTTACGATGACCCGGCCCGCTCCTCAGATGACGAATTCGCTCTGGTGATCACCATCGGTGCAGACGGCGTGGCGGTGTACGACCCGAAGTCGATGGGATTCTACGATGAGGACATGGATACATGGTCGCTCAGCAATGTGATATTCGTCGCGACTGACCCCCATGGTTCCAAGGAAATCTCAACCCCTGTGTCATTCAATGTAATTCCAATTGAGTTCTATGTAGGAGAACCGGATCAGACGACTGCTGGAAAGAACGAGGTCATCCTGTTTAGTGGAGTTGGCCTACCTGGCAAGACCGTACGAGTCACCTTGGGCGGCACGCAAATCAACTCAACAGTGGTATCTGATGATTCAACCTGGACTCTCGGAATCCCCGGTTCGATGCTTACCAAGACAATCTCGCCAGTATTCATGATAAGTGGCTCCGACCCGATCGAGGGCGCTGCAATCTCACCGCCCGCCGAAGAGGGTGGTCTTGGCGCGATGACTGTGATAATCATCGTCGTGGTTCTTCTAGCCGGAATCGGAGCAGCTCTGTTCTACAGCGGCGTCATCTCGTTCGAAGAGGATGATGAGGGAGAGTCTCCATCGGGTCAGGCTGATAGTGAGTCCCCAAGCCCGGGTGGATTGGTCCGCAGTGACGATCATCCGGGATGGCTCTGGGACCCCGTGAAGGAAGAATGGGTGCCCGATCCAGACCACATCGGTTGATGAAGCATCGCGGTACGCTCCGCCCGAACTTTCTTGAGTGGTTCGAATCGCTCGCCGCCTCATGGCGACCATGGCAGTACCCCGGCCGGGTGTGCAGGAGCGCATCCTGCTGCATCTGAGAGACTATGTGGACTATGCCGACAAGGTCGAAGTCCCCTTCGCAATCTCTCAGATGGGGATCGCCAATGCAGTCGCCATCGCTAGATCCAACGTGCCGAGGGCCATCTCGGGCATGAAGGAGTCTGGGCATCTGATTGAGCGTCAGGCGCACGTGACAGGTGTTTCTCGCAAGCGAAAGGCGTATTTCTTGACCTCCGACGGGGTCAATCTTGCTGATGACATCTGGGATAAGGTCAGCGAACAACCTGTCCGTTTGATTCATCCAGATGGTCGTGCTCAGAACCTCGATCTTCGTGCCGCACTCGAGGAAACTGAACTCCCTCTGCGCCACGTCGATATCCTTCGTTATCTCGACGATAGTGGTACTGTGGACTTGTCGACGCTATCGCCCGATCTTATCGAACGCGATCTTTCAAAGCATATCGAGAAGCAATTGGTGAATTCTCTCAACGACCTTCCTCGGATGCGACGCTTCTATGGTCGCAGCGGAGAGATATCACGAATGGCTGACATATTGGAGAGTGAATCGACCAGTTTGCTCGTTCCGGGGATAGCGGGCATCGGCAAGACAGCCTTGGCTGCTAAATTGCTGGAGAGATTCACCCACAGAAGGAATCTCTTGTACCATCGGTGCCAAGACTGGGAAGGGTCGAGAGCATTTCTGGAAGCCTGTGCTGAATGGCTCTCGATGATCGGCAATAACGATCTCAGCGATTACATCGCCTCTACACCTGTACCCCAAGTGACCATGGCGGTAAATCTCATCATCGAAGGATTGGAGAACTCTCCGGCACTGATTGTTATCGATGATCTTCACAAGGTCGCCGACGAGAATTTTGTAGCAATCCTTCGCGGATTGACGCTGAGAGTCCCCGAGGTCGATGAGTTCGGCCTCGTTATGTTCTCTCGCTCGTTCAGGATGGTTGTACCAGAGAACGCTTCGAGTGGTCAAACCGTGACGCACTTCCTGCCACTCGAGGGTCTGGATCAGGATTCGAGTCGTCAGATTCTTACCGCAATGCCCGATATTGAGTTGCAACAATTCTTGCACATCTACACCCTATCGAGGGGTCATCCTCTGGTTCTGGAACTGATTAACAGAGGAAGCGTCGGTGAAACCTTCCACGCCACCCTTGAGGCATTCGTCGAGAAGGAGATTTTCAGCAAACTCTCCGGCCCTCAGAAGCGTTTGCTAGGTGCTATTGCAGTTTTCCGCGAACCGATGCCATTGGAGTCCCTCAGGTCACTTGATGCGGAGATTGATTTACTCGACGACCTGGTGGAGAAAGGGCTCGCTCGACGGATAGATTCAGACTTCTACGATGTCCACGATCTGGTCCGAGAATTCCTCGTTCGCTCGATGGATGAGTCGCTGAAGGCCGAATTGCATTCGAACGCGGTCGAGTGGTACCGCACTCGAACCGAGACCGCGGCTGAGAAGATCGAATTCATCCATCACCTGAACGCCTCAGGAGATCTCGACACCCTCGCGGATGTCTTGCAGCGAGAAGGACGAGGATTGGTGAAATCTGGACATATCGAGTTGCTTGGAATTCTGCGCGGCCTCGAATCCGATGGATTCAACGCGGTTCACTGGGGTCTCATTCGCGAACTGCGCGGAGACATCCTCTCGATTCAAGGTCGTTGGGATGAGGCCGAGGAAGAATACGCGGCCGCGATTCCAGTCGCTCGTAAGCACAAGCGCGCTGCTCGAATGGCTCGTTTGCTGACTGCTCGGGCCGACATCGCTGTCAAGCGCGGTGCCATGGACGATGCACTCGAACTGCACCGTCAGGCCTTGGAGATTCAAATTGGAATCAGAGATGCCATCGGAGCCTCCCGTTCATACATCAACATGGGTTACATCTTCCGCCGGCGCCGAGACACCCGTCACGCTCTAGAGGTCTACGGAAATGTCGAGGAGCTCCTAGACGCAGAAGATGACCCCAAATTGATGGACGCAAGAGTTCGGCTAGCCGCAGCTTTCCTCGAGATGGGTGAACTCGACAGGGCGCGAGACCACGCTTTGGCCGCTCACGATGGTACGAAGGACAATGATATGGGCGCCTTGCATGCTCGCAGTAGAGCGGTTCTGGGTCGGTATTACGCCCGAATCAAGGATAATGACCTCGCCCTTCTCCACTACTCGGCTGCACTCGAAATTCTTTCCGAGGCCACCGATCCACACAGCGCGGTCGAAGTTGAGATGCTTCTAGGTCAAGTCCTCAGCGATGCTGGCCGTAAGTCCGAGGCCGCAGAGCGATACTTGGACGGCCTCGCTGTCGCCGAAGCCAATGACTTCCGTCTCCTGCAAGGTGAACTACTCGCGCGCCTCGGCGAGGTAGAATCCGACCGCTCGGCTCGAATGAACTACTTGCAGCGTTCTTTGACCGTATTCCGCGAGCTCGGAGCGGTCGATCGTATGCGCGACGTCCAGACAGCAGTGCACCGCGCAATCATGGGTCACTGACCCAATCGCTTGCCCCCTCACTGCGCGGCACTGACTGGTTCAGACTCACTCTGGCCAAGCAAATTGGAGAATTCAGGCCCGTCTTGGCCAGAAATGGAAAGCACACCATCGAATCTATCGCCAATCTGATGCAGAACTTCAGATTCAGCCAGATGGGGTGCGTTATTCTTCTCCGACAAGTGACATAGTACGATGCTGCGCAAGCCAGGGTGAAGAACCTCGGCCAATATGTCCGCAGTCTGCTCATTTGACAGGTGACCGCCGCGCCCAGAAATGCGTCGCTTCAGCGAGGGCGGGTATGGCCCAGCAATCAATCTCCCGAGGTCATAATTTGCCTCGATAGAAATGTGCTCACACCCAGCCAAGTGCTTCATCAGCTCGACGGTCGGCTCTCCCAAATCGGTGACTATAGCCGCCCGCCTCCCATCTCCATTACTCGCAATAATCCCGACATTATCCGCATCATCATGAGGCACAGGGACCGGCAAGAGACTCAGTTCATCGGCGATGTGTAATCTCTCTAATCCCTCGAAAGTCCGCACCTCGGTAATCGGTTCAAGACCCAAGCGCATCGCCGTCTCTAGATTGGAATACAAACGCGCCCCCCATTTCTTTGAAGCGCGCGCAGCTGACTTCGAGTGATCCGAGTGATGATGACTCACGATAATCGCGTCAATCGACTCCCCCGTAACACCCGCCATAGCTAATCGAGATTCCATCTGACGCAGAGAAAAACCGCAGTCGACCACAACCTTAGTCTCACCCGTCGACAATAGCGTGGCATTACCACGGCTACCGCTCCCCAGATGCGTAATCTCAAGCCCCATCGAACCAATTTCCGTGGCGTCGCGGTCAGGACTTGAATGAAACCCCATTAATGCCCCAATCAACCCTACTTTCACCAGACCAGACGACCCAATCGAACCCTCCTCACACACACGTGCGACGGCATAGCCGTCGAACAAGCATCACCCATAGATGTCCGAACGACGCTCCATCATCGTCATAAGTCAAGCAAGAGCGCTCGGGAATGTCCAGACGAGGTCATATCATGCGACGCAAGCAGACCGCGTTCTTTGTCACACTGCTAATCCTCAGCAGTCTCGTCTTCGTCTCCCAAACCAGACCACAGGCTCCGGTTTCCTCGATAGACCCCCCAGACGTCCCCGGACAAGGCCCGATGGCTGTTGACCAAGATGAGGACCTCATCCCGGATATACACGAGGTGATATTCGGCGAAACCCGCCATATCGAGACGCCATTCGGGATAATCGCCGTCAACGGGTTAGACCCGATGAACGGGTCGGACAATATCACCGATTTCGACCGGGATGGGGCGAGCGCCCTGATGGAGTATTGTTGGCCATGGACCCTCGACACCTGTTTCACCGAACGACTCTCGCTAACCGGAAAAGCTCCCGACGAAACCGAATCAGGGTTCAGAGAATATCTCGACCCGCGCGAATCCGATACAGATGGCGACGGACTGCCGGACGGATTCGAGATTTACATGTGCACCGAAGGCGGTGCAGGCTACCAGAATCAGGCCACGAGCGAGTGGACTTGTCTCTATTTCGACCCGCTCGACAGCTCCGATCAATTCGAAGATGCCGACCTGTGCGTTGAACAGGCGAGCCAGTGGGGTTGCGGAGATGGTTTCGATGTTGACCGGGATGGCGAGATTGACCTTGGCGAGCGCTACACGAATACCGAGGAATACTGGTTCGGCGCACCCGAGGGCTGGTTGACCGAGCGCGATGGACTCTGGTGCGCTGGAAAGATTGCAAATCTCCACGCCGATGCCTGTCAAACCGAGGTCGAGCGACCGACAGGTGACGATGGCTGGTTGGGCAGCGACCCTAGGCGCATCGATTCAGACCACTACACATGGAGCGAGTTGATTCCGACCAGTCTAGCGGTTCCAGGCGACGGGATTCCCGATGGCTGGGAGGCTTACCACGGCCTCGACCCGCGAAATGCCAGCGATGCTGTACTGGACAGCGATTCCGACGGTTGGGATATCGACCGTGACGGATTCATCATCCCAGATTCATCCATTGCAACCGCTCGCTGGGGCGAGGCATTCAGCAATTACGAAGAGTATCTAGTTCACCTCGACAGCGGAAATTGGGTCCGTCCCGGATTACGCGCTTCGATGCTTGCGATGAATAATGGGTATAGCGGGACGGCTGGCGAAGTGATGTTATTCGACCAAGGCACCGATCCTCAACTGGTCGATGGTCGCGTCCACACTGTAATTTCGGATCAGGGACGCGACCGTTTGATTATTGGGTCGGCTTATGGGATCACGACGATCGATCCCTTCGAGGGCACATCGACCACCTTCGAGTTGCCCTCGGGAATGGAAATGTTCACGATGATGAGGTGGACGCCTTCCTCGGATGATTACCTCATCATCGGCACGAACCACGGCCTGCACGCTCTAGAGATGGAGAACGGCCTGCCACAGATGGACACACTCACCGAGTCGAACCTCGGCATGGTGAAGGTGCTCGAGCGCCTTCAGACCGGCAGTGGTGACTTAGACCTCATCGTGCTTGGCCACGGCGCCAATGTCTGGACGGTCACACTCTCTGAACCCGCATCGGGCCGTGGCACACCTGATTTCACCGAGCCGATTGCAATCGAGCCACTCTCAGACTTGGTCGCTGAGGCCGATGCCTCGCTGACCGAGGTCATACATGTGCCGATGGCGGGACGCGGTCCAATGATGATCATCGGTACCGACCGCGGAATGATCCGTTGGGATACTACTGATGGAACCCCTTCAATCGGTCAGCCATTCTGGATTTACACCACTGAGACGGCCGAGGATTACGTTCAGTTCGCAGACTTACTCAATTCATCGAAATCTGCAGTCGTCAATGTGATGGAGCTCGCCGGCCCGATAGCGACCGATGGCTCGCTCGAAGAGGTCACAGGCGTATGGCTTGGAACGCCTGGCGGACTCCACCTGATAGACTTGGACCTCTTCGTCGGCCTGCCAGAGCAGGCCTTTGCAACAGACCGAATGTTCAACGTCGAGCGGTGGGAGGAAGGCGCTAACGATATCCGCTCGATCCTCGCCCTCGAAAACACCGTTCTTCTCGGCTCACGAGACGGCACTTGGGCGCTCGAGGGCGGCTCGCACGGCATCCTCGGAATCGTCGACAATCAAACCAGGATGCCGGGCCTCGCAACATCACTCACAACCTTCGTCAACGATGGCGAGAAGTACCTCTTCGCCGGAGTCTCGCCCGGTCAATACATGAACATCATGCCGATCGATCCGCAATCATCCGATTCAGACCTCGACGGCATGCCCGACGGCTGGGAATTCGCCTACGGACTCGACCCGACGGACCCCTTCGATCGAGTCCGCGACGCCGACGCTGACGGAGTTCACTTTGACATCGGCGGCGTCGGCTTCAGCCGAGAATGGTCCAACCTCGACGAATATCGCTTCGTCAACACCAGCGTCGGCGGCTTCAACGGAACCGACCCACGAAACACCGACACAGACGGCGACGGCCTCACCGACGGCGAGGAGTACTGGGGTTGGTTCGCCGACTCGACAGAATTCGCCTGCCACTACCTCAACGAGGAATACATCTGCGATGAGGAAGATGGGGAGGCGGCGCTGGACGTTCACCTCTCAGGCTGGTTGAACTCTGGCGCCGGTGGAGGCACAGATGGGCCAACCGACCCGACCAGCGCTGATAGCGACGGTGACGGCATGCCCGACGGCTGGGAAATCGAGCACCGTCGCTGGATAGGCGACGTATACACAGGAGGCAACTTGTGGACCCTCGACCCACGTGACCCGAGCGACGCGACCATGGACGCGGACGGCGATGGCCTCGACAACCTGTGCGAGTACATGTGGGGCAACCTCCTCGAAACCGCCCTCGTCGAAGGCCTCCCAACCCACGGCGAAAATGCCAGCGCAGCGCAGAATTGGACCAAGACGGACCCGAACAATCCCGATTCGGACGGAGACTCACTACCCGATGGCTGGGAGGCCCGCTACCAGTGCACATGGGGCCGGAATAATCAGGGAATCAATCCGCTGAATGGCTCGGACGCACTAAACAACCCCGACGGTGACGGATTTGACGTCAATCACGACGGCGTCCTCGACCTCAACGAAAGCCTCGTGAACTGGCTCGAATACCACCTCAAGGACCAGATAATACACTCCGATACGACCGATACCGGACTGGAATTCCCCGAGAATTTCACGACCCTGCTTGCTCACGAGTCATGGGTCGGCTTCGCCGGCGCCTCCTTTGGATTGCATACGAGCCTGGCTTATCGTAGTCTGATCAATGGCTCGACCGCTGATGATGTCGGCGCCGCCAACCCACTGGAAGCCGACTCCGACCGCGATGGTATTCCTGATGGTTGGGAATTCTACCATGCGCGGTGGAGTCTGTACGATGAGGGTTGGACACTCAACCCCGTCGATGAGCGCGACCAAGTCGGCGATCCCGACGGGGATGGAATGAACAATTGGGAGGAATACAATGTCATAAGCGGCAATATGAGTGAGATCGACGATCTCACGACCGTGCCGCAATTCTACCTCTTGCAGGTCGGCGGCGAACTGCTCGCAACACCTTGGCTATCAGCCGAATCCACACTCTCATTCGGCACCTTCCTTGCCCCTGAGCAAATCGCCTTGCAGGGGTATACCGCCGACCCGAACGAGCCCGACACCGACGGTGACGGGCTGCTCGATGGAATCGAATTGATGTTCACCCGCTGGAATGCCAGCGACGAGGTCTGGACCCTCAATCCGCTGGTCCCCGGCGACGGCAATTACGACTCGGACCGCGACGGAATCACCGACCTCGTCGAACTCAATCTCACAAATAAGAACCCACAGAACGGCGGACTGTCACCGCCCGACGCTCCCCGTCTGTGGGAAGAAGCCGAATCGCTCGACCCGGACGAGGCGGTCAACCGCGTCTATCGCATCCTCTTCAACAAGGAAGGACGCGCCGAAATCGCCCTCGAGCAATTCGATGCTTGGCAGCTCGGAGAGCCCGCCAAGCCACTCCTGCAAGCCCTGCTCGGAATCACCGACCCGAATGCCGAGGATACCGATAGGGACGGCATGAGTGACGGATACGAGTACTGGTTCACCGAATGGGACCTCGAAGCCAATCTGTGGACGATGAATCCGCTCACAGACACAGACATCCATGCCGATAGCGACGAGGACTCATTCGACTGCGACGGAGACGGCTACATCTCAGACTCGGAGTCCTACGATAACCTGGCGGAATACGATGCACGAGTCTACGGCAAGCGCTCGGCCATCGACACCATTCCCAACGGCACCGGCCTAGTCTCGTACGGACTCGACACGGTGACGGCATTCATGCAGGAACGCAGCATGTCCGAGCAAGCAGCTCAAGACCAACTCTGGGTGATGTTCTCGGGCAAGGATATCGTCTCCAGTGACCGGGCAGGCCTGATCAACACAATCGATCCGGACAACTTCAATTTCAGTCTCGCCGGAGTCTCAGACCCGACCCACGCAGACTCCGATTCAGACGGCCTGCCCGACGGCTGGGAATTCTGCTACTCGATCTACGGCCAGTGGCTACCGGTCAACGAATACCGCTGGTCACTCAACCCTCTCAACCCACTGGACATCGAGTACGACCCAGACGCCGACGGCTGGTACGACCGCACCATCTTTGACCAACCCGCGACCCAAGGCGCTTGGGAGAATCGCGAATTCACCTCAGGACCAGCCGCCGACCAGATTTTTCCGGCACCAACAGCCCTCTACTTCACCAATTTGATGGAGTACAATAACGGCACTCACCCACTAGACGGAGATAGCGACGACGACTCTCAGATAATGGAGGTCAGCAGAAGCGGCGGAAACGTCGTCAGCTACGACCAGAATATGAATCTCTCAGACGGTCGTGAAGTGTTCAAGTACGGAACGAATCCGCTTGACAACGACACAGACGGCGACATGATGCCCGACTTCTACGAGTATTACAGAGGTTGGAATGAGACCAATGACAATTGGTCATCCTACCTACAGATCTCAGTCGTCTGGTACCAAGTGACGCCGAGCGTCCTCAAGCCGGTCACCGTCAACGGTGGCACCATCGGACGCCCACTACTCGAATGGACTTGGTTCACCCATGATGCGACCGACCCCAGTGATGCAGGGCAGGATGCGGACAATGACGGAGGGTGGGACTGCACGGGAGGCAATTGCGTCTACATACCCTACAATAACTTCCAGGAATACTACGGCGTGGTCAATGCGACCCTTGCTTCCCCCTCTCTGGTCAGACAGGCCAATCTCTACGATTGCTCGGGTAATATCGTGCAGGAATGGTGGCAATTGCGCGAGTCGCTGCTCGGCACATGTGGCGGGATCGCAGCGCTCGAGACCAATTACTTCCGAATGTACAAGGTGAATAACAACGATATGCTCTACGCTTACATCGTTGACGACCACGATACCGATTACCAATTGCTCGATGAGACGGATGACGAAGTGCTGGTCAACGGTGCTTGGGCGGATATGTACCAGCGATTCGCTGGAGACCGCTACCACTACCCGAATACCGGCTTAGGCGAGTATGTCTGGGGATGGTGGATGATCGATATCGATGGTGATCAGATCGCAGACGGTACCGATCCGACGAATTGGGATACCGACGGCGATTGGCTGAACGATCACTTCGAGATTGAAGATGATATGCTCGACGGCGTGCGTGGTAACTCTGGTTCGCCGATTCGCTATGATGATCGCACGACCGAATGAGCGGCGAGGCAGCAACCATCCGCTCGCGGTCAATTCTTGAGTGAGAGGTACGAGGGCTGCTCATGGATGAGGATGCCAAGATACCTCGACCGGACGAGCCGGTCGAGGAGCGCCTGCTCTTTCTGCAGGAGAATATGGTGAATTTCGTCAAGCAGTACAACTTGCCTGTGGTCGAGGTGGCGCTGGTCGTCTCGAAATACATCCGAGTGCTGCTGGAATCGCTTGAGAAGGCGGCTGCAGCGAGTGGAGAGAGGGTGCCTGAGACCATCGCGCAGCCGTGGCCAGTCGAGGTTGAAGGAGCGGTTCCGGCCATCGATTCATTTCCGCTCGACAAATTGCTCGGAACCCTCGATGAGGACCGCATGGATATCCTTGACACGATGATTCGCGTCATCATCAACGGGGCTGAGATTCCGTTTTCATCCGCGCTGACCTTGCTGCGTGATTGGGAGATGCGAATCCGTACGCAGATGGCGGAGGCAACAAGTCCCGGTCACCTGTTCAGCCCGATTGATTTGCCCGATGGTTTCTAGGCTTGCGATTTCGCCTCACGCAGAGCACGCTGAGCACGCAGTTGGTTTTGGGGTTGGAGTGCCTAAGCCCCAATTCTGCAGCGCCCACCAATCACTGGATGCAGTGAGGGCAGGATTCGGCGATGACATAGTGCTCGCTATCCATATCTTCCTCGGTCAGCGGCTCTCGGCAAGCCCAGCAGACCTCAGTCGTAGTTTCCTCCAAGGCTGGGTCGAGGGAGACTCGGCGGTCGAAGACAAAGCAATCACCATTCCAATGCTCACCGCCGACCTCCTCGAAGTAACCCAAAATGCCGCCTTTGAGCTGGCGAACATCACTCCATCCTTGGTTCATCATAACCGCGCTGGCCTTCTCGCAACGGATGCCGCCGGTACAGAACATCACGATGGTCTGATCCTTCTCAATGCCAGATGTACTGACCGCCTCAGGAAAGCCTCGGAAGCTCGAGAGATTGAGGTCGATAGCACCCTCAAACGTGCCCAATTTAACCTCGTAATCATTGCGAGTATCGAGGACAGCGATATCTCGACCCTCGTCCAACCAGCGCTTGAACTCGGCCGGCGAGATATTCTCGCCGGTGCGCTCGGCAGGTCTAACCTCTTCCAAGCCGAGCGAGATAATCTCATTCTTCAATCGAACATTCATCCTCCTGAACGACATTCCCTCGCTGTACGAAACTTTCAGAGGGATGTCGACGAAACGAGAATCCTTCTCGAGGAATTCAACAAATTGGTCGATGCCGGCCTGAGCCCCCGAGAGGAAGAAATTGATTCCCTCGTGGCTCAGCAAGACTGTTCCAAGCAGCCCGGCATCGTCGCACGCAGCCTTGAATGGAGCGCGCAGCGCGTCGCGGTCAGGCAGATCGACGAAGCGATATCCAGCGATATTGACGATGTCACCAGCCACGCGCTCACCCTATCCGGATTGGGCGCGCGCGACTATCCCGCTTGAAACCCACCATGCATCGCCGATGGACCAGAGGTAGAGCAGAGGCCACAGAATCACCGTCAGAATCAGTGGGAATTGCACAGCAAACCAGCCCGCAGCCTTGCGATGTTGGCGGTTGAAGTGCTGACCGATGAAAAGGAAGGGAACGAGGGCTAGGGCGATGGAGATGAGCGGGCGAAGGGCACCCCATGGACCGATGCCGCCGCTGATCTCGTACCAGATGACTCGCACGACACCCAAGGGGCCTGCTCCATCCGCGTCCTCCTCGACGGGCTGCACCACGAACTCGGTGCTCATGACCGGTTCGTCGCGTCGCTGGTGAATGAATCTGACGACGCGGCGGGCCGCGCAAAGGCCAACTATCGATGGCTGCTGAGCGGCCCGTGGCGAATGCAGCAGAAGGTGGATTGCCACGCGTTCTATTGACCGGGTTTCCGCCATTTGGTGGGCATTCGGTGAATGTCTCTAACGAGGTTGTGCGCGAGCTGCAGATTCGTGGTTTCGAGGGCTTGGATGTCACGACAATGCTGTTGAGCGTTGACGAGCGCGGCTCGCGGCGAATCGCTGAGATGATTCTTGATGGCGAGCGATTCGATGCCATCTTGCATCTTGGTTTGGCGGAATCGCGAGAGGTGATTTCGCTCGAGCGATATGCGCATAATGAGAATGCGTTCAGGATTGCAGACAATTCTGGGCGGGAGGTGTTCGGTCCGATTATTGATGGTGGGGATGAGAGGTTGGAGGCGACTGCGTCGAAGCATGTTCTGGATGAGGATTTCGAGCACGAGGATGATGTCGTGTGGAGTGATTCGGCTGGTGCGTTCGTTTGCAATGAGACGATTTATCGCACGTTGAATGCGATTGCATCGACCGATGCTCGAGCCAGCGATGGTCGACCAATTCAGGCGATTTTCATTCACTTGCCCTCCGAATCGCACATTGGGCTTGAGCGTCAAATCGAGGTTGTTGGGCGAGCCGCGAGGGCTCTGGCTAGCAAGCCGCGGCTCGAAGTCGTCGGCGCGCTCCTCTTCGATGAACTCGGTCGAATTCTCGCCTGCCGACGACCACCGGAAGATGTCTGGGGTGGTTGGTGGGAATTCCCAGGAGGCAAGGTCGATTCAGGTGAGCAGCCTGCGGATGCCCTGGCGCGCGAGATCATGGAGGAACTCGGTGTCGAGGTCACGCCCAGCTGGGTCGTGGCTTCACTATCCCACGAATACCAAGATCGTCACGTCGCTCTCGATATCTGGGATTGCGGCGTTGTCGAGCCCAGCAATATCGTGCCTACCGAACACGATGAGATTCGCTGGCTGGACCGTCAATCACTCGGCTCGGTCAAATGGTTACCTGCCGATGAACCATTGATTCAGGATTGGATTAAGAACGGAATCCCTCAATCCTGAGCCTCAATCTTCCTCGTAGCCCATCGTTCGCCGACCCTTATTGTCGAACCATTCGGTCGGCGTCCCATCGTCATCCATCGACAAATCATCACCAGCCGTCCGCGGAATCGAGTGGCGTCCCTCGTGCCAAGTCCGCTGCTCCAACCACAGACCGAGTTCAACCCCAGTCAGTGCCACATCCATGACCCCACCAAATGGACGTTCATCGACAACGAAGGCGACCTTACCCACGAAGGCAGCCTGTCGGGATAGCGAGAAGGTGGTGGTGTCCCCCTCGAGGTCCATGGTCATCGCATCAAGCGCTGTATCGAGAATGCGATGTTTCGCCGCCTGCTCCAACACCAAGTCCAGCGAGGCGGCACGTCCACTCAATCGAACCGGCCCATCCTCGATTGGGAACTCTCTATCGACCCGCTCAACTTCACACTCCCAATCAGGAAACACCGCCCTAACGGCTGCCGCAACCCTTGTCGCATCCTCGTGCGGCAGCACCGTCGTAGAGACTGTAATCTCGGGCTCCACACCCCTTCGAGCAGAGTGAGGGTCATGATTCCTATGGGTCATCACGCTCCCATCACCACGAATGATTCAAACGAGGGATTCAGGAGCCGCGAGCATGACTGAGCGCTCTCCGATGATAGGCGTGGCACTTCTGCTCGCGCCCACCCTCTGCGTCGGCGCCCTCCGCTTCGGCTTACCCAATATCGAGGTGCTCCTCAAACAAGACCTCGTAGCCCAAGTGATAATCCACGGATTAGCGATCCTGCTCGGCATAGTCATGTTCCTCCGGTACCGAGTGGTCGAGGACCACGAATACCACCGCTCGAGCGCCATCAAGAACCTCTCAAGCATGTATCGAATGGAGGACAAGGGCTTGTGGAACAAGGGCGACGCAGCCCTCGAGCGCCTTGAGGCACAAGCCCACAGTCAGCCAAAAGGCCGCGCGGGCCTGCGCTTCCAGCAAAGAATGCAAGGCAGCGTCTCAGGCCTCAACAAAGAAGGCTCGGAACTCGAACTCGACCGCGACGACGATCGCATGGAGGTAGACGTGCAAGTCGAAGGCATGGCAACCATCGTCGATGCCCAAGTCGCACACCAAGCAGAAAGCGGCAAACTCACCGGTGCACTTGGAGCCAGCGCAGAAGCATCAGCCCAGCGTAGACTCAACGCAGAACTCGCTCGCCGCGAGCGCGAAGCCGCCCGCAGCGAGCGCAAATCAGCCAAGGCAGCCGCCAGCGAAGCCAAAGCAGCAGCCAAGGCCGAGAAAGCAGCAGCAAAGGCGGCCGCGAAGGCAGCAAAAACAGAAGCCAAAGCAGCAGCCAAACAAGCAGCCCTCGAAGCCAAGGCGGCGAAGTCCGGCAAGAAAGGCAGAGCGGCCAAGGCGGCGGCGATGGCGTGGGAAGCGAGCGATGAGAACCAGTGGGCAAATCCAGTACCTTCCTCTCTTGCAAAATCAGTCATCTCCTGCCAAGAGTGCGGAGCCGTGAACAGTAGTGGAACCGCATACTGCAGCAGTTGCGGTGCATTCCTCTGAGCGGTCCGTTGGGTTGAAAACAGGCGTGCGGGAGCCGTGGAGCGTGGTGGTCCAGTGAGCGAGAAGCGGGATTACTACGAGGTGCTCGGTGTCGACCGGAAGGCGAGCGATGTTGAGCTAAAGAAGGCCTTCCGTTCGATGGCCAGAAAGTATCACCCAGACAAGAATCCGGATGATGCAGAGGCTGAGGCTCGATTCAAGGAGGTTCAGGAGGCCTATGCGATTCTCTCGAATCCGGAAGAGAGGCGCAAGTACGACATGTTCGGGCACGATCGTCCGGGCGGCTCACCCTGGGGTGCGGGTGGATTCCAGGGCGTCAACATCAGTTTCGATGATATCTTTGGGGGAGGTTTCGACTCGATATTTTCCTCTCTATTCGGGGGTGGCTCGCGCCAACGCTCTAGTCGAGGGGCCGACCTCTTGGTGAGGCATATCGTGACTTTCGAGGATGCCTTCACAGGGGTCGAGGATGAGTTGGAGATCGATGTGCTGAACCGCTGTTCGGGTTGTGATGGGAGCGGTTCGGCGACCGCGGACGGGGTGCGGGTCTGTCCCACTTGTGACGGGCGCGGTCGACTCACGAGGATTGAGCGGATTGGGCCATTCCACCAACAGGTTACTCAGGATTGCAGGGCATGTG
The DNA here is from genome assembly GCA_964576865.1 of uncultured Candidatus Poseidoniales archaeon. Classification (GTDB taxonomy): domain Archaea; phylum Thermoplasmatota; class Poseidoniia; order Poseidoniales; family Thalassarchaeaceae; genus MGIIb-O1. The sequence continues at coordinate 68,185 of CAZNVK010000001.1, forward strand.
GGGGGGATGGTCGAATCATCCAGAATCCATGCAAGGCCTGCCGCGGCGAGGGTCGGGCTGAACAATCGAAGAAGGTTCGATTCTCGGTGCCGCCGGGAATCGAGAGCGGGACTCGCTTGCGGCTGAGTGGGCATGGAGAGGCTCCCCGTTCAGCGAATGGCCGGCCTGGAAATCTGTACATCGAGGTGGAGGTGCAATCGCACGAATGGTTCGAGCGCGATGGTCCGGATCTCTTGATGGCGCTACCGGTGTCCTATGTCGACCTCGTGCTCGGTTCAACCGTCGAGATACCTCATATCGATAGGGAGAATCTCAAGGTGAAAATCAAGGCTGGATCGAAGCCTGGTGAGACGATCACGATTCTCGACCGCGGATTGCCGATTACTCGCGGTGGGCGCGGGCGAGGTGCTGTGATGGTGCTGCTCAAACTGGCGATGCCTGGCAAGGTCTCGCGCGCGACAAAGAAGCAGTTGGAGCAGATGCGCGAGGACTTGGGAAGCGGGCACTCAGACGTTGTGGATGATATCTTAGACGAGGCCCGCGATAGGCGCCGCAATTGAGGCTCAAGCCCATTCGAGGCCAGAGTTCATTTCAGGACCAGTCGAGGGCTCGGTTTGGTACTGCAGCGAGGGGTTCGCCGTCAACGAGTCCCGAGAGATGGAAGCCGATGCTCGAAGGCTCGCCTTCGAGGGTTAGCCGCAGGAAGGTGCGGCTATTGGCGGCGAGGGTGTCGAGGGATATTTCGTCGCCCATGAATAGGTGAGAGGGTGAGACCGCGCCGATGCTGACACTGGCTCCCTCCGGCGCGTGGACTCGCATAGCAGCGAGTTCCCAAGGAGAGTCTGCTACACGGATTCCAAGCAGCATTGTCGCATCTCCTTCGGCGATGCGCCAAGCACAGATTTCGACCTGCTCGGTATTGTGGCGAAGCAAGGGCTCACCCCAATCGGCGACAACTGCCTGCCATGGGCTATCGCCGAGTTGGTGAAGGGCGGAATCGATGACCTGCTCGTCAGTTTCATCCTTGGCGAGCATCGCTGTGAGACGCTCGCGCAGGCGGCGCAGGCGGCGCAACTCGTGCTGTTCCATCTCAATCTCGGTGACGCCGCCAAGCCAGCGCTTTCTATTCCAGAATACGGCTAAGGCTGCGGGTGCGAGGAGGAAGACGCCTGCGAAGATGTAGTACTCAATGAAGAGGTCGGATCGGTCAACGAATACAGGGGGCTCTGGTTCAGTGATTTCTCCACCATTGACCAGCGTGAAATCGTAATAGTGGTAATTCGACTCACCAATGACTTCAACGCGAATTGCATGAATCCCTGGTGGTGCATTGATTAGGCCTCCGCTCGATGAATTGACGATGACCCAGCTCTCTTGGTCGAGAATCAGGATTTGGTAATTCACAGGTTGCGTGGTGTCCGAGTCGATATGCAAACGCGAACCGTTTTCTTCAGTCACTTCGAACGCAAAAACGTCGACGTATTCATCCAAAACCATCCTAGCACCGATGCTCTCATTCATCGAAATCTGAGGCCAATCTGATGAATCGTCATCCAGCGTCCATAATCGGTCTGGGGCATCACCCATCGCACCAGCATCTCCTCTAGGGAATTCTCGCACACCGATGCTCCAAACGGCGAGTTCAGACGAAGTGATGCGGAACTCAAGAGCCACGGTATCGACTCTCGTTGTGATATGGTCAGCACACAGCTCACCCTCGCCCTCGACGGGTGTGGAATTGCCATCTGCAGAAATCAAGAAGACCTCAAAAGCCAGGCTATCAAAACGACCCCAACAGTTCAGGAAGAGGTCCATCCTGCTCGCAGATTCAATACGGATTGTGTCGCCAGAGGAATCAGAAGGTGAAATCCAGCCGTTGAATCCTAGGTGAATGGGGGGGAACTGGAGAGGCTCTCGGTCTCCCCAGACGTTGGAGAGTTCTCCCCACGAAGCCTCGAGTTCCGGGTCGTATCGAAGGATGTACAATTCGTATGCGGCGAACTCAGCCTCAGGGTGTTGTTTGAGTCTCAGCCAAAGGTCGCCCCCCTCGGGATATTCAAAACGATACCAACCATCATTATCCTGATCGAATGGCTCAAGCAAAGTCTTACTGGAGTCGTTACGGACCCAGAATTCCAATTCCACCGATTCGGGCATCAGTGGGGGAGGCATCTGAATAAAATCCCCTGCAGTGCCGAAGACCTCGACAGAATCCTTGTCCGAACCATCCTCCAATGAGCCGACTAACCAATGAGTGCGAGTCCAGATTCGTCCATCACATGTGTCGATGGGGCAGTCCCAGGTCGGGTCAACAGATTGTTGTTCTATATGGATGCCAGGACTGGGCACATTGTCTAGCCAGTCATCGGATTCCTTCATCATGGAGGATGTATTCTCATGGAACCATTCGCTGGTCTCGAACCACAGATCATCCTTCGTGGTACCGGGATCAGCTTTTACCACGAAATCGACCTGTCCAGTGGCTGAGAATGAGAATTCAATCTTGTGAGAATCCGAGATAGAGTGATTGTCAGTTTCAGTGGTGATTTGTAACTCCAGACCAGGGCAGGATGCCTTCTCACACCAGATTCGTATGAAAATTGGATGGGGTTCGTCAAAGACGCTGAATGTGTCGATTAGGGTGACCTTTTCATCGCCTTCGTCTTCACCCTGTGCTGCGGCATTCGCTGCTCCTCCTACCAACAGCATGAGCAACACAATCAGGGTGGTTGCGGCGCGTCGCACGGCCCTCCGGGCCGGCTTCTCCCTTAGAATGCTTCAAGCGAACCGCATCGCTCGCGCGCTCGATGAGCGAGGATGCTGGTGAGCGGCCGCTGGCGCGCGGTGTGGCTGCGCGGCAGCGTTTTGCGCGCATTTTCGCGCTCGGCGATAGGCGCGCGCCGAGTTCGTGGACCCCGGCCTTGGTGGCTGGGGCCTCGGACTCGGAATTACCCCTCTCGATCTGCGCATTCCGCGTCGAGAGGGATGCGAGCACCATTCCTGCATCAATGTCGATGACGGTGCTCGATGACCTGTGCCTGCCCTTCGGTGGGAACGAGACTTGGCAGGCACAGGAGGGATTGATACTACCTTCGAGCCTAGACGAGTCGAACTCCGGCTCCAACTCATCAGGAGATCAGCTCCTGCCGGTCTCCTGGCAGGCGCTGCACCACGATGCGACCCTGCTCGATGAGGACCTCTCTCCATCGGTAATCGCCCTCATCGATGCTCCACAATTAGCCGAGCGCCCAGGCAAGCTGATCGAGGCGCTCGATGCAATCCGCCGCCGATTCCCAACCTCTCTAATCTGGACCCCCGGAATCGGCGGCCCCGACAATTGCGCCCTACTCGCGTGGATAGGTGTCGACCTCTTCGACCTCGCTCGCTCACAAGAGGCGGCTTCGCGCGGAGTTTTGCTCACCGAAGACGGCCCGCGAACCGTCGAAGAGACCCTCGGCGAATCAGCAGGAATTGAAGTCCAAATCGAGGCGTGGCATCGCTCTCTCGCAGCCACGCGCGCTGCAATCCGCGATGGCACCATCCGCCAACTTGCCGAGCGCCAAGCGCTCTCTAGCCCTCGCTCGGTAGAACGCTTACGCCGCCACGACCTCAAGATGGCAGCAGCCGCCACCCAAGACCCCGGCCAAGCAGCCCTCGCAAGCGTAGTCCGCCAAGGCATTCGCCTGCGCTGTCACTCATACACCAGCCGCGACGACCCAATCATCAGCGAATGGAAGCGCCGTGTCACCGATGAGCACACACCACCCATCCACCAAGCCAAGGCACTCGTCCTCCTACCCTGCTCGGCCCAGAAGCCCTACCGTCTCTCACAATCCCACCGCCGCTTCCAGCGCGCGGTCATCACCCGAGGCGTCCACGAAGTGATGGTCACAGCCCCGCTCGGCCTAGTCCCGCGCGAACTCGAGGATATCTGGCCAGCTGCACACTACGACATCCCAGTCACAGGGAATTGGGACGTTGACGAACTCAAAACCATCCGAGAAATGACCGAGTCCTACGCAACACGCAATGGCTATCAACGAATCATCAACCACTCAGGAATCGAACTAACAGCCGGCAATATCGAGGTCGTAGACACTCGAGCCGGCGAATCAGCAGGCTCCCAGTCATCCATCGACAGGCTCGAACAAGCCATCCGCCAAGCAGCCGAAGAACTCGAACTCCCAAACCCCAAGGAAAGCCAACACCGTCTCGAGAAACTCAAGGCACTCTCAAGATTCCAACACGGAACCGACGCGTGGCTCAACGGAGCAAAAGTAAGCGGCAGACCCCCTATCTTCCGAATAGAAATCGAAAGAACTCAGATAGCCCTCTGGAACCCCCGCAGCGGTCGATTCTCATTCTCAAAGGCCGCCCTACCCCTCCTCGACGCCTGCGACGCCTTGGCCCGCGTCGAACTAACCCCTGAATCCGACTGGCGCGGAGACCTATTCGCAACCAATATCACCCGAGCCGACCCCGGAATCCGCGCCGGCGACGAACTCCTCGTCTTCCAAAACGGCAAACTAACCGGCAGCGCACGAGCCGAGGCAGCAGGGTGGGAATGGCCCAATGGACCGGGTAGGTTGGCGAAAGCACAGCACCGTTTGTGAGGCAGCACCCTTTGGGTGAGATGCGTAGCGATTAAAGAGGGGCAGCAGCTCGGCGAGCCGCCTGAGGTGACCTGAATGGCTCGAATGCACAGTAAGGGAAAGGGAAAGAGCGGCTCTGACAAGCCCAACGCAAGCGCCGCTCCCGAGTGGTCCGAGTCGGACAAGGAAGCAGTAGAAGCACTCATTCTCAAGCTGGCTGGCGAGGGACACTCGACGGCAATGATCGGCACAATCCTGCGCGACCAGCACGCAGTTCCTGATGTTCGGTTGGTCACTGGCGAGCGCATCGCACAGACCCTTGCTCGCAACGATTTGAGGGGCAAGTACCCAGAGGACATGATGAATCTCATGCGTCAGGCTCTGAGGATGATCGATCACCTCAACTCGAATCACAAGGACCTTCACAACGGCAGGCAATTGGAACTCACAGAGTCTCGAATCCGCCGTCTGGCTCGATACTACCAGAACACCGGTCGTCTGGACTCCGAGTGGGCCTACAAGCGCGACAAACTACGCCTGATGGTCGAGTGAGCTCAACTGCTCGCTTCGCCCTCGCTCGCAATGCGAGACTCCTCCGGTTGCGGGATGGTTTGGCAGCGATGGGGATTTGAACCAGCGACTGTCAAGAGTGTTCGATGCGTCAGTTGCTCGAGGCCGAACAATTCGGTTCTGTGGCCTCGACTCTTGCGGATGCCGCGGTGGGCATCCGCGCGCATGGTGGCACTGTGATGTTGTTGGCGGCGCCTTCGCTGGTCGGTGCTCTGACGGTGGCGCCGTTGGAGGCGGCGATGCTCGATCTTGGCTTGCCCTATCGCCGCCGGTTCAAGATGGAAGTGCCGAGGGATGGTGCTTGGATCCACGTTCTAGGTCCTGGTCAGGATTCAGGACCTGAGTATTCTCGGGAACCACCTCGAATGAGTCTGGCGGGGTCGGTGGTAGAGGGATTGAGGGGTTCTTCCGGTGATGTCCGACGGGGTCCTCTGACTACGGTTGCGCAGGCTCACGCGCTGGCGCAGGCTTTGACACCGACCAGCGCACGTCTGCGAAGAATGCGGCCATGGCTGATTTCGGGGAATTGGCTGCATTCGGCTCTCGACACCACTTATGATCCGGTTTTCACCGCCCTTCGCGACCTACTGGTCGAGGAGGGTTCGGCTCGAGTAGTGTCGATGCCGGAGGTCGCATCCGTGGAACTCTCGAATACTCCGTGGGTCGAGGATTTGGCTCTCGATGCGGTATCGGCCAAATGGGATGAATTGGATATGGAGGGTCGCGCGCGGGCGCTTTCGCACTTGATGCGGCCCGCGCTCTCCCGCTCGACGCCATCGACGGCGCGGATGGAAGAACTCGGTTGGCACCGCGTCGTCGGAAATGATTGGGATAGCGATTTGGCATCGGAAATTGTACGCGCGGCACGCTTGTGGAAAGAGAATCCAGCCCCCGCCGCCGCGCACGCGCTCGTCGATTCCCTGCTGACCACAGGACGAGCGCCGAAGGGCGAGTGAATCGCCGAGTGGGGTGGTCACTCGAGGCGCAGAACCGAGTCGCAGCCTAAGCATTCCAAGCGAAGCGGTCTGACATCGGATTCGACCGCATTCGACTCGCCGCACTTGGGGCAATCAACGTGCACATTGCGCTTGCTCTTGCGACGCCCACCCTCGATTATCTCATTACGCGGAGAGACCAAAGCGACTGGGAAGACCAACAGCATGCTCGAGGCCACGACGCCGAGTACGAATGGCATGTCGAGGCCGAGAACATAGAGCGCAAGCGCCAGCCCGCCGAGAACCACCACCGTCAGCATCGAGGGAACTTTGGCACGCTTTCTAGTCATCAGCAGGCCCAGCCCGAGCGCGAGCACGAGCATGAAGACCGAGACCATGGCTGATACCAGTGGCGAGTAAAGCGCGCCGCCGCTCGGCACGAATTCGACTCGGAATGACTTCTCCGGGTCGAGGTCGGCCTCGTCGATAGTAATCATCTCTAAGAGAATCCAGCGGCGGTGCTTGGCATCGATGTCTTCAGCAGCTACACCGCCAAGCCCTTGCAGAGCGGTCGAGCGAATCTCGACATTCAGCTCGACATCGGTGTAGAGGTCATCATCGCTTGGCTTGATGAAAGTCTCAATCAATTGCTGTCTCTCACCCGCTTCCACCCTGTGAGAGGTATCGATGGTTATCGTCACGCTCTCAGAACTGAAAGCGCGGGTGTGGCCTAGATCAATCGTGATATCTGTCGGCCCGAGATTAACCGGATTCACCCCGAGGAAGGACTCAGCATCGAGGTAGAGTCCGTTGGCGAGGAAGGATTTCATGTCGGTTGCCGAGCCGATGAGATGGCTTTGCAGTGCGGCCAATTCGGAGTCATCAACCTGGCCGTTGTGGAAGTCAGAACCGGGAATCGAATCGGAATAGGTTCGCAGGTTTCGCCACCAGCTGTTTGACGAGAGGCTATTGTTGCCGATATTGTCGAGGCCCCAGCGGACCCATTGTGACATCGCTCCGTCGAATTCGAGGGTCACCACGCGCTCAACGCTATCGCCGTCGAACTTGGCGTCCACATCCAAGGATAGGCTCGTGCCGCCAGTTCGCAGCGGTTCTGCTGCGGGGTACCAGCCTCCTGAGCCCGAGCCGCCCTCGCCAGCGGTGATTTCGTAGGTGCGGCTCGCCTCTATTCTGAGAGAGGTTTGTGGATTTAGGTGGAAGACGACGTTGTATGTGCCGGAGTCGGCGGTCTCAGGGATTGTCCATGAGAAGGTGACCTCGACTCCGTTATTGGTCGGCGTTGCGATTGGACTGTCGGTGATAGTATCGCTTGCGACGTTCATTCCGCCGGTTGAAGCCGACCACATGCGGTCGCCGAAGCCGGATTTGAGTTGTACTGGGAAGTAGACGAGGCGACCGTTGACGCTCGGCTCCTTCATGTCGATACTGACGAGCGGGAATTTCATCGTCATGCGACCGGTGTATGCATCGGTGCCCCAGATGAAGCGGATCCCTGCATCGTCGCCCGGGCTGGAGAAGGAGAGGCTACGGACCGAGAAGGTGATCTTGACCTGGTCTCCTTCGCGAACTTCACCGGCCTGAACGGTGACGGGGATGACGACCTCGCCGCCATTGGTCAGGAATAGTCCGGCGCCGGCATCGCCTTCGAAGTAGGTGCTGCCGATATTGACTCCGACCGTGGCGTTGATCTGGATGCCGGCGGCGGATTCGACCTCGTAGGGGATTCTGAATTCCCAGGTTGATTCGGGGTATTCTCCTTGGAGGCCCCAAGTGATTTCCCATGAGCCGATCTCGACGAGGCCTTGGATCGAGGGGGTGACGAATTGCTCGTGCTCCTCGTCGAGGTCGGATTGGAATGGTGAGAGGGAGCCGTCGTCGGCGCTGCCCAGCAAGTAGACGTCGAAATCCTGGGCAGCGCAACAAGCTCCATCCTCTTCAGCTGCGGCTGGAGATAGTGGTAGGCTGACGAGGAGCATCATCGTAGTCAAGACGACGATTCGGGCTCGCTCGGCGCTGCTCATCGAGCCCGCTGGTTCGCTCTATGTCCTTGAATGCGACCCTCGAAGGCTTCCTGATTTCCACGATTCGAGGCAACGGCGCCAAAGGCGCCGCGTGCGAGGGAAGGGCGGGGCGCGGTGCTTGCCTGGCTCATCCATGAAGGTAGAGTAACTCGACCGGACCATTGTCTGGGACGGCTTCGATTCTGGCGAAGCCGATACGCTCGAGTTGCAGGATTGCCCCTTCCTCGAGGTCGACATCTTCGAGCATTCCCTCGCTGATTAGTAACTCGTCGCCAACCGGCGTGGTCAGACTGGCGGGTCGAGCCATCGATGTGGGCAACCAGTGAACGATGGCTCGCTTATCGCTGCGCTCAAGCGATTCGACGTGGGCAGCGCCACCGTCGATGTTGATATCAGCGAAATCCTTCAAGCGAATTTGGCCTTGGCTGTCGGCTTCTTCGATGAGAACCTCATCGCTGAGAGTCCAATCGCGCGCCCCCTCGACAGACCCGTCGGGGTGGCGCGCAATCGACAGAGAACCACCAATCTGATGCTCCCCTGAATCCAAAGCGAGTATCTTCGGTTCACGAACGAATGAGCGACGCTCACAACTCGAGTCGATAACCGAGGAATTGAACGACTCGATAGTTTGCATAGAAATTGAAATGTCCTTCTGAGTCAATCCAAGATCAATCCAGAAGTCACGCAGCGCCTGCGAATCAAAACCACGTCGCCGCAGCGCTGCGAGCGTCGGCAGGCGCGCATCATCCCATCCAGAATATACACCTTCAGCAATCGCAGCGCGCATGCCGCTCGTCGAAAATCCGCCAAATTCGTGCACCTTCACGCGGCCCCAGTAGAGCGGTTCGGGGTAGGTCCAGCCGAAGTGGGCGTAGAGCAGGGTTTGCTTGCGGGTCGAGTCCATGAGGTCCTTGCCGCGGACGATGTGAGTAACGCCTTGCAGGTGGTCCTCAATCGCGCTCTGGAAGTCGAGCAGAGGCCAGACCTTGTAGGCGTCGCCGACCATTGGGTGAGGGGTGTGCTGGATGCGAAGTGCGGGCCAATCGCGCAGGGCTGGGTTCGGCAGGTCAAGGTCGGTCTTGACGCGTACTACGGCCTCTCCCTCGCCAATGCTCCCGTCGTTCATCGCTGACCAGTCACTGAGGTTTGCTTCGACGCTTCGCTCGCGGCAGGGGCAGGCTTGGGAAGCGTCGCGCAGCCCTTTGAAATCGGCTGCGGAGCAGCGGCAGACGTAGCCGAATCCGCCTTCGAGCATCTTCGTGGCGTGTTCGAGGTAGATGGGCATTCGATCGCTGGCGCGGATGATGATGTCAGCCGGGCGGCCAGCGAGCCATTCGTATTCCGCTTCGATTTGAGCGTAGGCTTCGGGGAGTGGTGGTTTGACTCTGGTATCGGTGTCGTCGAAGCGGAGGACAACTTTTCCTGTGTACATTCGGGCGTATTCCGAATTGATCGAGACACCGCGGGCGTGGCCGATTGTTAGCGGTCCGTTCGGGTTTGGGGCGAAGCGGAGGATTACTGCGCCCTCGGTTGCGTTGGGGAGTTCCTTGAGGCCGGTTCGCTTCTGCTGCTTCTGGCGCTCGAGGGCTTCGGGATTGGTTGCTGCGAGCGCCTCGCGGACAGCGTCCACTCCGCTTGATTCTGCTAGGTCGTTGGCCGCTGCGACCTCGGCCTCGACGAGGGCTTTGAGGTCACGCGCTCTTGGTCGTAGGTCGGCGCGCTCCCCTAGGAGTCGGCCCAGTACGGAGCCGGCTTGACCGGCTCCGGAGTATTCTACAGCATTTTGCATGGCGTACTTGCGAACCGTGGCTACGGTCTCTGTATCCCACTCGGAATCCACCATGCTATCGGGCCTAGGCCCGAACTTAGGCATTTGACGCTTGTCGCCCTCACCAGTCGTCGAGTGATGATTGCACGACGGCTTCCCCACTCGCCGAGCGGAGTGGTACGGGCGTTGCGTGAGTAGCGCTCCAAATGTCTGATACCGTTGCCCAACTCCATCGCAGCGAGTCGTGTGGTTTCCCGTTTGAGAGAAGGTGTTCTACCGCGACTCGGGTCTTGGGGTCGGAGGGATAACCCGAGCCGACATCGATGCCGCACCTCGCGGAAATTTCGTGAATCGCGGCATCGCGAGCAACCTTGGCGAGAATGGATGCTCCGCCCGCAACCAAGTCCTTCGCATCCATTCCATGCTCGGCTTCGACCGTCCAGCCCAACCATGCTTCACCCAATGCGGCATTCAATCGACGGGCGAATCGCAGTTCATCGACATCGCATGCATCAGCGCGTACAACCCCATTCGAATCGTTCAGGTTCGAACCATCGATCGCCTCGGCGAATAATTCGATTTCAAGGCTGTTGAGATCCGACGATTGAGCATTGATGTCGATTCGACTCGGCTGGCAAAAAACCACCGAAGACCGCCATTCACCAGCCTCTACTCGAGCAGCGATCTGCGCCTGAATGCGCTCGCGTTCAGCAACCGAGAGGTCCTTCGAATCCCGCACTCCAAGTGAACTCAGTTCGGCGATGTCGCCGGACGGAACCGCTAGAGCACCGACGACGAGTGGGCCAATGACAGGCCCCCGCCCAGCCTCGTCAACTCCGATGACCCAATCGGCGCTCATGCGCCGTCGGCCGCTTCACGGGTCTTCATCATCTCGCAAGCCTCGGCCTAGAGAATCCAATCTATCATCAAAGTCATCCAAATCGAGGACGATATTCTCTGGATGAATGATATCGCTCTCCTGCAATTGATCCGCCATCTCGATTGCGTCAAGAATCGTATCCTCTGCCAAAGCCTCATCCAGAACATCGCCGGCTTGTCCCACCACCTCAGCCTCAGGCCCAGCAGCCACGGCGCGCGAGTGGTCGCCCGATTTCTCCATGAATTCTGCTCGGAAGGAAACAACATCGGTCGTAGGGCTCTCAATGATTTCAGGTACTTCTTCATCGCTGCCCTCGAACTTTGCCATCCAATCTCCGACCTCTTCGACGACGACTTCTGGATTCTGCTTGCGGTAATACTCGCGTTCCGCCTCGATTCGATGGCGTACCGCCAGCGCAACAGCCACTGCACCCACAATGCTGACAGCGACGATTAGAATCGTATTCAACCATCTTTGCATGAAATTCGAGAAGGCCGACGGTCCCTCTGGCTCAACGGGCCCCGTCGGCCCCACCCCGTCGATTGCAGCCGAGTGCTCGACCAGGTGCACCACAGAGGGGTCGCGCACCGAGCGCACCTCGACCGTAAGAACCGCCGAGGCAGCAATCGGAACTTCCTCAGGGATATCCATCCAGACCTCGAATTCCACAGAGCCTCCAACCGGCACATCGAGTAACTCAAATGATCGCGCATCGCCACCGCTCGAATGAGTATCTGCGCCCTCCGGAGCGACCACACCAAATCCGGTAAAATCGGTGCACTCAACACTTACCACCAAGCCATCGGGGCTATTGCCGACATTGCGCATCTGCCATAATCCGGTCAGGCGTCCATCAGCGATTTCCGCGTCCGACCTGATTACCTCCCAAGCGTGAACGGCCGCGATTGTCACCTCGAAACTGACCTCTGCTGGAACCCAACCGTCGACCTCCACCTCGATCCTCACCTCGCCGGTCAGTCCGGCCTGCAGACCAACCGCTGTCCAAGCGTTGACATCGATTCCGTGAACCGTCTGTCCCGGTCCGAGGAATCTCGTGTATTCGGAAATATTGACGACTAGCCAGTCTGGTTGGTCGACCAAACTGAGATTGAAGAGGAATGCTGCATCACCGGTATTCTCGATGAACAGCTCCACGAGGCAGGAGTCACCGGGAGCGACGTCGAACATGCAATCGACATTGGTCAAGCCGAGTTCTCCGCCGGAGCGCGGCACGATGCTGACCGATTGATTGACGCGTTTGACCTCCTGCATTCCCTCCGCCCAGACTTGAATCATCATATCGAGGCGACCAACGGTGCGAATCGGAGACTGGACCTGCATACGAACCGTCGCGCTCTCGCCGGGAGACATATCTTCCAGCCCAGCCTTATCGTAAACGATCGCTGTCCACCCGTCGTGAGCAAAGGAATGGTCTGGCACCTCGATGGGCGAGCCGTTGGCATCAACTGCGGCGATGTTGATTCCGAGCGAATTGAGGGAATTACCGGCATTCATCAGAACCACCTCCAAGTCGACGATGCCTCCTGGGTCAATCGAGGCGCTGCCACCAGCTTCGACAACCTCGACCCCCTTCCATTCGCCGTAGCGCATCGAGAAATTCCACCAATCCTCATTGCCGGTGTGGTCGCCGACCAATCTGACGCTGAAATCGTGAATTGAATCGGCAAGCGGCGCCCCAACAATAACCTCAGGCGATGTCACCGAGAATTGCATCCACTGGACCTCATCACTCGGCGCATCGAAGGAATGGCCAACGCTCGGGTCTGCGGGATGAACCCAAGACACCTCCCAGCCTGCGGGCCCATCCACCTGAATCATAGCAGTCGTATCCACCTCAGCGAGATTGGTGAAATTGACACCGACTCCAATCGTGGAGGCGGGGTCGATATTGAACACCGAACCCGAATCGACCCCGAACTCAACGCCGGGATCCTCGTACATCCAAGGATAGGTCAGCCCGTCTGCGACCGAGGTGTTGAACACGGTGTGGTCAGCCCATTGCTGTAGTTCGAGCGTGCGCGTAGCGTTGATTCCCCCAGTCGAAGGCAATCCGACCGATGGAATCCCGGTGATCGCGACATGAATCACGCAAGCTGCCAGGTAAGTCCCCTGAATCGAAGGGTGGCTATCGTCAGCGGCGTAAAGGTCTGAGAAAATCGTACCATCTGAGGTAGGATTGGTCAGCGAATCGAAGATATTCCAGTGGGCGAGTCCGACGGGGGCGACGAAGACAGGTCGGTCGGGCGTCGAGAGATTTTCCGCGTATGCCAGATAACCGGTCTTGAGATGGTGTTGCATGGTAGGAAAATCGGGGAATCTCCATTGATTATTGGAATCACCATTTCGATAACCCCAAGTCATCATGAAGAAGATTTCACCACCTCGTGCTTCGACGAGTTCGTCGATGATCTGGGCGCCCTCGTAACTCTCTTGCCAGTAGGTCGAACTCGTAGGGAATCCAGGAACTTGACTCTGATCCTGCAAAATGACGTAATCATGTGGTTCTCGAAGCCTATCGTACCACTGAGTGCCTTCGGTCTCCGCCTGCTCACCATGCCACGACAGACGCTTACCTCCACTGGTCAGAGCTTGGACGTCAGGGGCATGGTCAGAGGCGTCGAGAAGATTATTCAAACGCACGTGCAATTGGTTGTTTGAGGTGTATGAATTACCCAACATCACGATGTCGAGGGCCGGCTGATCATGGCTCGACTCGGCCCTCGCACTGTCCTCAAAAAGCATGCTCGGCGAATGCAAAGAAGCCAGAATTAGGAATACGAGGATTACACCCGTTTGGCACCCTCGCATGGGCGACGCTCATCGTTCTCGTCTTTGATTCCTACCCTTTGTTGATGATTCGTGGCGGGGAAGGGTCTATGGTGCTGGGTGCTGTTGCAGCCACATGGCATGGCCATTTGGGAAGAAGAGCGCCCCCGTCGAAGCCAAGCCTGCGCCGAAGAAGGCACAGGTGGTTGAGTACGAGAGAAAGCCCGACAAGAAGCAGAAGGAGTTGATCGATGACAAGAGTCATCTCAAGCAGAAATCCTTCCTCGATGCGATGGCGCTTCTGGGCGACGATTGAATCAGCCGTCAGAGGACTGGGTCGGGGATTGCACGGCCTAGTGCATCGATGTCGAAATCTCCGGCTTGAATCGGTACGCGAAGGCCGAATTCTGAGCCTACCGCTGGGTCGAGTTCTCCGAATTGTCCCACTTCCTCCCCTGAGACTAGGGCTTTTGCTCCACGTCCCTCAAGCCATGGTCCCTCATTGGGTTGGGTCGCTTCCCATTCGACCTCTGCGAGGTCGGCTCCGAGGTCGCGGAGGAAAGCTTGTGCGATTCCTTTGGCGGCTGTGAAGCCTCCTGCGACCTCTGCGCAAGCCCAGGCTGCTCGGGTTGCGTTGTGTGAGTCGTGGACGACGGTTCCGAGTTCGTAGACACGTTGCGGGAGTTCGTGGTGGCGGTTCGCTGCAAGGAGTTGGAGAAGGCTTGGGAGGATACGCTGGCGCATCATCGTGTGGTCGATGGTGATTGGGTTTGCTAGGGTGGTTGTTGTTGCTAGGGCAGGCCAGCGGGTATGTTCGAATTGGACTCGGTCATTGGATAGGGTGAGGCTCTGTGTCTCTTGCAGGTTGAGTGAGCGGAGGCTTTCACGGGCTCTGCGGTGTAGGTGGGCTGATGGGAGTGGGATAGCGTCGAGGTGGACGGCTGAATGGATGGTTGGCATATTGTCATAGCCGTATCCTATCGCTATGTCCTCGACGATGTCCACTGGATGCATGATGTCTGAGCGCCAGCGCGGCATGGCGATAACGTGCTCGCGCTCACCGACTTCTAGGTCGGCCCAGCGCTCGGCCTTGTTGACGCCGTCTGTAACCGCGCGCGAGGCGAGGTGAGTGCCGCCCATTCGCTGGATTGCGACTGCGATTTGCTCGCTGTCGAGGGTGAGTCCTAGGACTCGGTTGATGAGGCGGTCTGAGACTCTGTGCTCGCGCGCCTGCATGTTCGGGGTCATGCGAACCTGTCCGTCGTGTCCTGTGACCTGAACCTGCTCGATTGTTCCTCCGCGCTCGGCTAGGGAGAGACAGACTAGTAGTAGACAGGCTTCGACTGCGCGCTGGTCCCAACCAGTTACGTCGATGAAGAAGTCGGTTGTCGATTCGGTGACGGTTGTGTGGTCGCCGTTGATGATGGGTGGAAATGAGAGGACGGCGTCGTTGGCGTCGAGGATGACAGGGTAGCTGTCTAGATCTTCCATCAGGTAGGCGTACTCGACGCCCTTGGGGTGTTGTGTGAGGATTTCATCGATGCTCATCTCCTCGCTGGTTGCGAGTGGGATGAAAGAGTAGATTCCCGGGACTGTTTCGACGCGGAATGGTGGTGCGAGGGTCGAGAGGTCGTGAACACCGATCGATGAGAACCGCCGACGACGTCCGAGACTCAGGTGCAGTTTTTCTTGGTGATCCATGAGCGATTGGATGAACTCGTCTATTTCTTCAGCGGTCTGCCCCGTGTTCACTCCTCTTACGACCGCGGCAAGAATGACCGGACGCACGGCTTCGAGGCTTGGGTCGACTGTCAGGGTCATTCCGCTGTCAACAGTTTCAACCGAAGGATTCTGCACCTCGTTCGCAAGGAAAGCACGGGAGGCGCGGGCCATCGTCTCATGACTGAGAAGGTCGGGGCGGTCGGGAAAGACTTCGATCTCGATTCCTTCCTCGTCGCTACCTTCGACAACGCAGCCGATTTGTGATAGTCGGACTACCCAATCCTCGACATCGTACTCGGCCCCGTTCAGGGCTTGAACCGAACGGAGTGTTGAGTGATTGAGGGTGATAGTTGGCAATTTCTCACCTCAATTACCGAGCCACATCGGGAGGGGTCGATCATATCCGACTAGTCTGAGCCCGGAAATCGCTGCAGTATCGTGGTCGAGGGCTCGTAGATTTCGTCGGCTGAGTTCCGCGAGGTCACTGATTCCAAGCTCGCGCATCCATCCGCGGAGCGTGCCATCCACCCAATTCATTGCGCCCTCGTAATCATCGTCCAATGGAGGCGCGACAATCGCCGTACAGCCCGCTGCGCGGGCAATCAGGAGGTCTTCTGCAGAGGGGGCTTCGTCTAGTTCGAGAAGGATGGTTCTGCCTTGGTTAGGGAGATTCATCGCGCGGGCGACTAGACCGATCCGAGGTAGAGCGGCGGCGGCGCGGGAGCCACCAGCTGCTGCGACATCTACGACCGCGCCATCAAGGTCGAGATCCACAACCAAACGGAAGAGGTGTTCAACCCTTGAGACACTGTCCTTGATGAAGACAAGAGAATCGTCAGCCATGCGGCTGTACAATGAAACCAAGAGTGCTTCGATTTCAGCATCGTTTAGTGCAGGAAGACCGGTCAAATCCAAGACCATGCCTGCACAGTTCTGGATTAGGCTAGCCGCTTCGAGCAGGTTATCCTCTCGAACCAGCATCAAATCGTTGACCCTGGGTTCGGAAGTGACCAGACCTGGCTGAGAGACTCCATATTTTCCGGTTGCGGCAGTCATCCTATCTGTTTCGATTATCCAAGGTAGAGGTGCCAACAATCCATTTTCATCTTGGCCTGCTGGAAGAATCAGAGTAAGTGTGTCAAGAACTGATTGTGTAGAGAGTCTGTCGCGAGCTGATGGCACGAGGGTGATTCCTTCGAATCCCTCGCTGACCTTGCTATCGGGGACTTCTCCGAGCGGAGGTCCATCAGAGCTAGGGGCGATTACGAGCGCATCAGAGTCGAGTTGCAACCCAAGGGGCTCAAGTTGTAGGGCGAGTTCATCGAGCTCGGCCGCTTCGACCGACCGCATCGCCGCGCCCTCTCCCGGCGGTGGGCAGGATCCAGCGACGATTACTCGCCCACCGAGCATACCTCTTCCTGGTTCGGCTGCGGTATTCCCAAGAATCACGATCGTTCCACCCTCCATGGCGGCTCCGCTGGCCTTCCCCGCGTGTCCGCGGACGATCAGAGTGCCTCCGAGCATTCCAGCACCAGATTCGTCGCCGGCTGAGCCTTGTACCACGATTTCGCCCCCGCTCATGCGATGGCCCGTTCGATCTCCCGCATCTCGCTCGATGGTGATCCGTCCATCTTTTTGGAAAGCGCCGAGCATCGACGTGCACCCGCCTTGAAGTGTGAATGTCCCACCATCGTTCATCGCCCCCGCGCACTCGCCCAATTCTCCGAGGAGAAGCACTCTCGAAGCAGGGGGGAGGTGGGTGACAACACCGATCTCACCTTTCTTCGGTTTTTCATCGCCTTGTTTGCCCCAACCGATGCGTACCAAAAGGTCACGTTCAAGGGCTTGTTCAAGCATCTTGTCAAGGTCGCGATTGAGTTTGATGCTCTTCGCAGTGACGTCGCGCATGCTCTTCCCCAACCGAGACGGAATGGCTGCAGTCTTCATTCTGACGGGAGGCCAAATAGCACAGGTACGGATATCTCTTGCCGATTGAGGAGGCCGTCTGGCGAGAGCATCATTGATAGAGGGCAGGCGACGGCGACGATTCGCCCGAAGGGCGCATGGGGTCACACCATGGGGATAATCAAGGTCGCAATCAACGGATTCGGAACTATCGGAAAGCGAGTCGCTGACGCGGTTGACGCACAAGACGATATGGAGATTGTAGGGGTAACCAAAACCGGACCTTCCTTCGGCTGCGATCTCGCAGTCAAGAAAGGATTCCCACTCTACTGCACCTTCGATGATGAGGCGCGAATCGCAGCCTTCGGCGAGCAGGGCTACGATTGCAAGGGCGGTCTTTCAGACCTGCTCGACGCAGCCGATGTAGTCGTCGATTGTGCACCCGGCAAGATGGGTGCTGACAATCTTGCGAAGTACAAGGCGGCTGGCATCAAGCACATGTTCCAAGGCGGGGAGAAGCACGCCTTGACCGGCCTCTCGTACACCTCCTGTGCAAACCACGAGGCCAACCTCAATGCTGACGGCACTCGAGTTGTATCTTGCAATACCACCGGACTCTCCCGAACCCTCGTGCCGCTCTATAACCACTGCGGCTCGCTCAAGGTCGAGTGCACGATGATTCGTCGAGCCGCAGATCCCGGCGACTCGAAGAAGGGTCCGATCAACGCCATCAAGCCGGTTCTCAAGGTGCCTAGCCACCACGGGCCAGACGTGATGACAGTGAAGCCTGAGATTGAGATCAACTCGCTCGCAGTAGCCGTCCCAACCACCTTAATGCACGTCCACTCAATCATCGCTGACCTACCCTCCGGGCATGGTCTCACAACCGAATCGATACTCGAGATGTGGAAGGACTCGCCGCGAGTCATTGTAATGCATGGCACAGAGAATAAAATTACCACCACCGCTGAGGTCATGGAGATGGCTCGCGATATCGGTCGCAAGTGGGGAGATTTGCACGAGATCTTCGTTTGGGAAGATGGAGTGAAATTGGTCGGCGACCGACTGTACTACTTCCAAGCAATCCATCAGGAAAGCGATGTCATTCCAGAGAATGTGGACTGCATTCGCGCCCTGATGGGAACCGAATCCGATTGGCGAGCATCGGTTGCAAAGACCGATGCGGCAATCGATGCTTACTACGGATTGTAAGCCGATTAAACCCCCTTGTTGTAACCAATTTCCACTTGGGAATTCCTTTGGAATTCCGCATAGAACGTTGGGAATAACCTGAATTGACCTATGGTCAATCAACATCAACGGTCAAAAGCCCCTCAAGGGTCCGAGGAACTCATGAATGACCGCCGCATGGTTCTCTTGACCCTTGTCATGCTCATGCTGAGCGGTTGGTCAGCCGGTCTCGTGACAGCCACCTCAAACGATGAGGTTAATGCGCCGCAGCACATCGGTTCTGAGGCCGCTACCTCCGACTTCATGTCATTCTCAAATGTCGATGAATCGACTCATGAGTTGCGTTCTAATAGCGGATTAATCCACTCTCCCTTCGGCTCGTTCGACCCATTGGAACAGCCGTTGCCCATCGGACCTGAGAATATCTACGATCCAGCAGCTCTCGAGAGAACCCGTTTCGCCCTCGTCCAATCGACTTCGGCAGACCTCACGCAACTGTATTTCGCTCTCGGCGAGTTCGGGGTAAATAGTATCGAGACCGTTCCTGACGACACATTCCTGATTCAAATCCCCCGCAATCTCGATGCACGGCAGACCCTCGCCGATTTGAGAGAATCCGAGTATGTCCGATGGGCTGGCGAATTACCGATATCTTGGAGGGTTAGTCCAGCCATAGCTGCGATTGCTGGCCGACAAGCGGTCACAGTAGATCTCGACCTCACCCCTACACCAGGGTTGAGCAGCGTCGAACTCGAATCGCTATCCCAAGACCTTCTTTCGATATCCGGAGAAGTTGGTCCTCGGTCGATCTGCGATGCTCACCTCTGCCAGCCCAAGGCTGTCAATGCGATCTGGATTCCTATTCTTGCGATGGATGGCCGCATTCTCCATCTCCACGAGTCATCGCGCTTGACTATCCACAATTCCGTCGCCAGCCAAATTGCTGGAATCAGCCAGGCCTTAGTCGACTCCGCTAACACACTCAATGGAAGTGGCGAGGTCCTCGCAATCTCAGACACAGGGCTAGACGCGGATCACGGTGACTTTGACGGACGCGTGCGAGGAATTTACCACCAATTCGGGCCTGACAATTCGGCACTGGACCGTAACTCCGGTCACGGAACACACGTTGCCGCAACCCTTCTTGGTGATGGTTCCGGCGATATCTCGGCTCTCGGAATGGTTCCTGCGGCGACATTCCACTTCTACCAACTAGAGGTCGATTCATCCGGCATCATGGCCCGATGGGGATCACTCTACGATATGTTCAGCCACTCTTGGCAGAATTCTGCTCGCATCCAAACCAATTCGTGGGGTAATGAGAATTTGGTAGGAGAATACAGTTCAGATTCCCGCTCTGCAGATGCATTCATCGTCGATAATCCGCGCTTCTTAGTTCTCTTCTCGGCTGGAGACCTCGGTGCCGACGGTCCTAGCACTATCACTCCGCCAGGCACCGCCAAGAATGTCTTGACGGTTGGTGCGTCGACCACTGGCTCTGAAGGTTCCGATCCAGCTGGCGACGTCCCGGACTTCTCTTCAATGGGCGCCACCCTCGACGGTCGAATCAAACCAGATCTTGTTGCACCGGGAGTCCTGCTCTGCTCAGCACAAGCCGAAGAAGCCCAGAGTCCTGATGGGGAGTCCTGCACCAGTGCCACACACGATGACGGCTCGACCCCACTGTACATGTCACTGAATGGCTCCTCGATGGCAACAGCCGTTGCCGCAGGCGGAGCGACGATGCTTCGACAACACCTTCGAACCGAGCAGGGAATCACTGAACCGCGCTCAGACCTAATCAAGGCGATTCTCATCAACTCGGCTAACGACATAGGAAGCGCGGACATTCCCAATGCAGCAGAAGGCTGGGGCCAGATTGATGTCGCTAATGCAATCCAGCCCCGCGAGTCGGGAACAGACCTCAATCTGCTCTATGACGATTCCAGACAACTTGAACCCGGCCATAGTTTCGTCTACACCTTCGACGTGGACAACTCAGCCGGCCTCGATGTGACACTTGTTTGGGTTGATTCTGAATCATCAACCATCTCCAATCAAAGCGCTGCCAAATTGGTCAACGATCTCGATTTAACAGCGACTTCACCTGATGGCACGGAATATCTCGGTAATGTCTTCGCCAGTGGACAGTCAACGGCCGGCGGCTCCGCTGACCGATTAAATAATGTCGAACGAGTCAGTATCCCGGCCGGCAACGGTGGCATGTGGACGATCACAATCGGCCACGCTGGAGGTCTGACGCAATCATTCGCCCTCGTCGCAACTGGTCTTCTGCAAGAGGAGACCACCGCTGATCTCACCGTATTCGAAGGCTCACTTTCGACATCCATCCTCGCTCCTCTACAAGGCGACACAGTTCTTGTCGAAGCCGCTTGGAGAAATCAGGCCGCCAAGGCCAGTGGCGCTTATACAGTCGAAATAGAGGACCTGACTGAGGGAACGATTCTATACACCTCAAACCGCAATTCGCTAGCCGGCGGAGCCTCAGCCTCCCTATCCTTCCCCCATGTCTTCCAAACGACTGGCGAACATATTCTCGAGTTGAGGCTCGACACCGGGGACGACGTCATTGAACTTAATGACGAGAATACCGGTGTCGACAATAATCGCTACCAGTTGACTGTACAAATCTCCCAGATAGGTGTCAGAATTACCCCCCTTATGGAAGACGGTTCAATCCCACAAACCCCTGTGGATCTAGCCCAAGCGATGACCCGAACCCTCGACCCGAGCACTGGTAGCATAATCATCTATGATTTCATTCTCCAGAACGAGGGAACCTCGCCAATCAGCGTCGGCCTCTCGGTAACCCCTCTGCAACGAATTGATGATCAGGGAATCCTTCAAGCACCGAGGGATGAGTGGTGGAAATTACTCAACGAGACAGGTCCATGGGACCTAGCAGAGGGAGGGAATGAAGGAGATTCGACTCGAGTTACACTAACTCTTGAGGACGTTGACGCCGACCTGACCGACCCGACGGGAGCACGCTACGCTCTTCCCGGTACCTTCGTCAACGATCTGAATCTCTTCGACAAGAATGCACCGACGGTCTCTCATACTATTCGTGTGACCTCGACCGTCGAGCGCATCGAAGGACTGTACACAATCCTTGCCGGAACGGGTGATGATCTGGGCGCGAAACCCGGAAAGACAGCGACGTTCTCTCTCTCGATTCGAAATACCGGAAATGGTGATACTCAGTACTCGGTATCGTGTTCAAGCCCTGAGCAATGGATTATCCACGTCGGTTCGAGCCAATCCTCCTCTATGGTACTCGACCCGCTCAGTCGGCTGCAATTCCTACCTCTGCCGATTCACGTGCGCGTTCCTGACACAGAGAACGGCCAACCTGCGGCAGGGACAACAGAAGATGTGACGTGTGTGACCACATCGGTGCAGGATCCCAGTGTGACGGCGACCGATGTGGCGACCGTGAACGTATTCGAGAGTTATGATTTCACGGTCGACCTAATCGATGATGGTGGCGTTGTGCTGGGGGCATTGGCTCTTGCGGAGGATAGGGCAGTTCTGAATGGGGACCTATCGGAGACGACAGTACTCGTGACTAACGCAGGAAATCTCCCGATGGATTTCTCGATGACAATCAGTTCCTCTCTCAACACTTGGAATGCACAATTGGTTCTAGGTGACGAGCAGACGACCGGCGCTCTGGAATTTTCGATACAAGCCGGAGATAGCACGACAATTACCGTTCAAATGATGGTTCCTCTCAACGCTGAGATGGACACGAGGAATACACTGACTCTCCGCACTACATTGGTCGGGGGCGAGATGGTAACCAATGGAACGCGATTCATCGTACAGGAGATTGCTGCCCTAGAGGCCTCTGAAGGCGATTCGATTGCAGTCTCTCTCGGTCAGACTGGGACAGCGGATGTCTGGGTGCGCAATGCTGGAAATGTTCCTCTTACACTTACCTGGAGTATCGGCAGCCTGCCTCATGGGTGGGTGGGTGGATTCCAATCCATCATCCCTACCTCATTGGAGATGAACAGAGAGGCTTTGGTCACAGTCGGGCTGGATGTCCCTGGCAATCTGCCCGTTGGGATCAGCACCGGCATGGTGCCCGTCATCGTTGAAGCGGTCACGCCGGGCTCCGAGACGGTGACTCACACGTTTGAATTGGAAGTGGAGATTTTACCCTCAGTTTGGGCCTATCTGACTCCTGATGAGATTTCGCTGAATGATATCGCAACAGAGGGTGATGGCATCTTTACAATCACTGTTGAGAATCTAGGAAATTCTAATTCGGGATTCACCTTTGAGGTGGGTGAGGTTGATTATTGGTCTTTCGAGGTTGATCCTGTCTCTGTTGAGATGATTCCAGCAGGAGGTTCGGTCGAAATTACAGTAAAGGCCACTCCAACTCCGTCTGCTGCTCTCGGGCTGACGAGTTTTATCCTATATGCTAATTCAACCGATGACGGGACGAGCAACTCGGTGACGAATTCCGAGCTCGTCCTCGAGGTCTCTCGCGCGCGAGATGACTCATGCAGCGGAATCGGTTGTCTGATGGTCAAACTCGGTTTGCCAAAGTGGGCTCTCGCCCTCGTCTTCCTATTCGTCCTCGCTGGCGTCGGCGTGGTGATGGTGCGAATGCGACGTGAATCCGAGGCTGCGATGAGTCCAGATGAGGAATTGATACCGTTAGGGTCGGCTCTCCATTCCGGATCTCAGGGCGAACGTCGAGCCATGGCTTTGGAGACCAGTTCGGCCGGTGAGGTTCTCAGTAAGGCTGTTAGTTCTGATGAGATCTCGGATGTTCTCGCCTCAAGCATGCCCTCTCTCTCCTTACCACCGGTTCCACCTGGCGCAATGCCACTTCCTCCGAGTGGTTTACCCGAGGGTTGGACAATGGACCAATGGGTCGCCTACGGTCATATTTGGCATGAGCAGAACAAGTGATCGCGCTCAGGGTCTGTCTTAAGACCGTGAGGCGGCTGGCGCGGCCGATGACTGGATCGATAGTCCTCTTCGGCCCGCCTGGCGCTGGAAAAGGCACTCAGGCGGGACGAATCGTTGCTCTCACCGGCAAGCCTCAGGTCTCTACAGGCGACATGCTGCGAGAGGCGGTCAAAGCTGGATCCCCAATGGGGATGGCCGCGAAGGAATACATGGATGCAGGATTACTGGTCCCTGACGAGGTCATCATCGGTCTGATAGAGGAGCGTCTACAGCAGGACGATGCTGCTTCAGGCGTACTCTTCGATGGATTTCCTAGGACGATTCCACAGGCGGAAGCGCTAGAGCAGATTGCCGATGTGGCCTCGGTAATCTCGATTGAGGTGCCCGATGAAGCCATCGTCGAGCGCATCGTCGGGCGGAGGATGGATCCAGAGACCGGCGAGATTTATCATGTCAAGTTCAAGCAGGCTCCCGCAGAGGTAGAGGAGCGCTTGATTCAGAGGCTGGACGACACAGAGGAGACTGTCAGAGCTCGTCTAGTAGCATATCACGCTCAGACTGCACCTCTTGCTGATTGGTACGCTGAGCGTGGAGTTCTGATTAGAATTGACGGCAATGCCCCGATCGATGAGGTCGGTGTGTCGGTCGAAGCTGCCGTGAGTTCTGCAATCTGAGGTGAGGGAATGGCACGCCGAAGGAGAGCCCGAGATACTGGTGTCCGTCAAAAGCGTGGTGAGGAGGCGGTCGAGTATCTGGGTGAAGTTCTCGACAATTATGCCTCATCAGACCCAGAGGTCGCCCAGGCCGCCTCTCGTGATCTGATGCGCGTCGTCAGGCGCCATTCAGTCACGGCACCCCCTGATCTACGGGAGAAAGCCTGCCGAGGCTGCGGAGCCGCTCTTGTTCACGGGCGCAACACGCGGGTGAGAATCTATTGCGAAATGCGTCTCACAACCTGTCTGACTTGTGGCAGAGTCAACAGAAAGAGTTTGAATCAAGAGGTGGAGTAATGACCTCGGCCCCAAAGCGAATCAAGCAGCAAGCGATGGATCGAGGCCTCATTATCTCTGTAAGAATCGGCAGAAACGGCCTGACCGATTCACTGGTACAAGAAATGAAGGACCAATTGGCCAAGAGGAGTCTGGTCAAGGTGAAGGCCAACCGCGGGGTTGTCGAAGGCTCAGATGAGCGGTCGGGTTTGTTCGATGCAATTGCGGAGAGCACAAGCTCACATGTGGTTTTCTCACGCGGTAATGTGGCCGTTTTCTGGTCGGGTGAATGAGGTCTCCCTCGGTAAGGCGGGTCAATTTCTGATAGTGAGTTATTTAGAGGCATCAAAGGTCGGCCGGTTCAATGATTACCGAAGCCCAGGTCGTTCTCGCGATCTTCGTTCTGTCCTTTGCCTTAATTCTGTCAGAGGTGGTGCATCGTACAATCGCCGCTTGGTTCGGTTCTGTTTTGATGCTTCTATACGGTCACTACACCGGTGTCTTCCACCTCCACGAGCAGTATAATATGGCTGGAGAATTGATCAAGACCTATACGCTTGAGCACACTATGATTGGATGGATTGAGTGGGAGGTAATCGGCCTCCTCCTCGGAATGATGATTTTCGCTTCTATCCTTGAGCTCTGTGGATTCTTCGAATATGTCGCAATCAAGGCGTCTAAGATGAGTAAAGGTGACCCTTGGAGACTAATCGTCCTTCTGGGTACATTCACCACACTCATCTCCCTCGTCATCGACAATGTCACTGCTATCATCATCATCGCACCTGTGACCTTGAGGATTTGCAATAAGTTGGAGATCAATCCGGTTCCACCTCTGTTGGCCGAAGCGATTCTCTCAGATACCGGTGGAGTGGCTTCGATGGTGGGTGACCCTCCGAATGTGATGATTGCAGCCGCAGCGGCAGACGCGTCTCCAATCTTAGATGCGTTCTCATTCAACGGCTTCCTACTCAAACTCGGAATTCTCACTTTCTTCGCTTGGGTTGCAACCCTTGGATACTTCCGCTGGTACTACAAGGATTGGACTTCACAGAAGCCTCCTCATGTTGAGCTATTAATGGAGGAAGACGAATGGGATGCTATCAATGACAAGCAATTGATGTACACGACTCTGGTGATTCTTGGTTTGACTGTAGTGGCATTCTCGGCCAAGTCTTTCCTCGATCTTGAAATCGAGATTGACGGCATTGCTTTGGCTGGTGCTGGATTCGCTCTGATTGCCGCCCGCCCAAAGAACGAGGAATTAAGAGAGGGATTCATCAATGACGTCGTCGATAAGGTCGAATGGCAAGCGTTGCTCTTCTTCGCAGGACTATTCCTTCTGGTTGGAGGGGTCGGCGACGTGGGCTATCTGGATCAGGTCGCGAATTGGATCTTCGACAACTTCGGTGACGATGAGGTGAAGCTTGCCGTCGCTATAATCTGGGTCTCTGCAATCGCCAGCGCTCTCATTGACAATATCCCATTTACCGCTGCGATGATCCCTGTGATATTCAGCATCACCGAGGCGAGTGGTGGAGCTCTCAGCCCAGAGCCTCTGCTCTGGGCCTTGGCGATGGGTGCTGGATTCGGTGGCAATGCCACGCCAATCGGTTCTAGCGCGAACGTGATGACGGTTGCTATCAGCGAGCGAGGTCCCTACCCTATCACCACGAAGGAGTGGGTCAGAGCAGGTTTGCCTGTGATGCTCATCACCTGTGTTGTGGCGACCCTCTTCATGATGGCATTCCACGGTGCGCTCTACTCATGAGATACAGAGCCAATACCCACGCGCCAGGCTAGCCGTGCGAGAGGTAACTCGGCCTGGCTAGGGCGCTAGCCGGCGACAGCATCAAGCCCAGATGACCTACCGTTGGTACATGCTTGCCTGCCTCGTCTGCCAGATGGTGCTGGGAAGTCCGGGGACTTGTCCTCTCTGTGGAAGTGAGGTAAGAGATGCAGCGGAAGTCGTACACCATACGGAGAATTCGAGTCAATCCGAAGCCGATTCAGTCGGCCTTCCATTCGGCCTAGGAGAGGATCTCTCGATCCCACCGACAACCATCCTCCCCTTCGGCATTGAAGAGGCTCCAGACACACCCACAGAAGCCTCTGAGGGTCCTACAAAGGCAGCCTCAATCCTAGAAGACCAAGGTCTCCCATTCGGTATCGAAGACGCTCCTATCACCCCTCCTAATCCCGCACCGATGCCCGGTGCAGAATCCACCTCCACCACTCTGCCATTTGGCATCGAGGATTCACCCTCAGAATCACCTCCGGAAACAGAGAATTTACCCTCGAACGAGAGCCGGATTCCAACCTCAGAATTGCCCTTCGGAATAGAGCATATGCATCACACCCCGATAGAATGACTGATTCCGGCTCTCAATACGGCGTTCAGACCCCACCTTGAACGACCCGCGTAGTTCATATACCGGAGGTAGGTCGCACGCCTGCTTTTGGTGCACCCTTGTATGGGCACATACAGGGGGAAGTGGTCGAGAACGCTCCGCCCTGCGGGGAGACGGAGTGTTCTGAGAGACCAGATAGAATCGATATGCCTGGACACCAGAGGAGACGACTGAACAGTTGTTCAGTCCTCACAAAAATGTGGGTAATGTAGAAATCAAAAATGCTACAACCCGACTGGGGGATGGCTCGGCTAGAGAGCCGAAGAAGGTCGTGACAAGCTGCGAAAAGTCGCGGGGAGAGGCATGAATCTCTTGGATCCGCGAATTGCCGAATGGGACCTCCTGGCGCTATGCGCCATTCCTCAATAGGAAAGGGAACCCCCCGAACTGAAGCATCTCAGTAGGGGGAGGAAAAGAAATCAAACGAGATTCCGTAAGTAGTGGCGAATGAACACGGAATCGGACAAACCGAATCTCCTTGGGAAACCTTGGAGAGATGTGGGGTATGGACTGTCTCAGCCTAAATCATGGAAATGGAAATCGCCTGGAACGGCGTGCCATAGAGGGTGAAAGCCCCGTACATGCAAATGAAATGGTTTTGTGACAGATTCCTGAGTAGCGTGCGTTGGATATCGCTCGTGAATATGGGGGGCAGAAACCTCCAATCCTAAATACTACTCTAGACCGATAGTTGACAAGTAGAGTGATCGAAAGCTGAAAAGTATCCTTGGCGGGATGTGAAAAGAACCTGAAACCAGTCGGGAACAGGCTGAATATGCGTGAAAGCGAAGATATGAGCAGCGTGTATTCGTGCGTTTCGAAAAATGCCCCTGGGAGTTCTGATCATTGGCGAGGTTAAGCAGTTGATCTGCGAAGCCGAAGGGAAACCGACAAGTCCGCAGCCGCTTAGGCGGTCAGGGACGGGATGTGCTCGTCCGAAGTCAATGGTGGGAGACCTGAAGCCCGTCGATCTATTCCTGGCCAGATTGAAGCCCGGTGAAAGCTGGGTGGAGGATCGAACCGTTGCTGATCTGCAAATCGCTCGGAGGAGCTGGGTATAGGGGTGAAAGTCCAATCGAGATGGGCAATAGCAGGTTCCGCGCGAGACTACTCGCAGGTAGATCTCCGTTGAGGTAGATGATGATGTAGAGCACTGATTGGGTGTTTAGGGGGAGCAATCCCTCGGCACGCTGTCAAACTCCGAAGTTGTCATCGCTGTAGAAGCGGGGAGTGAGCCACGGTGGGTAAGCTACCGTGACGAAAGGTGAATAAACCAGCTCAGTGTTAAGGTCCCAAAGTACCAGTTAAGTGTTAATCAGAAACGGCGTCCGTGGTCGAAGACAACCAGAAGGTGGGCTTAGAAGCAGCCATCCTTGAAAGAGTTCGTAACAGATCACTGGTCAAGCTTGCGGGCCCGGAAAATGGACGGGGCTCAAACTGGTCACCGATACACTGATCCTTCGAAAGAAGATGAGGTAGCGCGGCGATGTGCTCGGGTAGAAGCGAGGTCGTAAGGTCTCGTGGACCGTGTACATATGAGAATCTAGGGAAGAGTAGCAGCATAGTATGGTGAGAATCCATACCACCGAAGGGGTAAGGGTTCCTCGGCAATGTTTTTCAGCCGAGGGTTAGCCGGTCCTAAGGTCAATCTTAACCGACTTGATCGAAAGGGAATTGCGTTAATATTCGTAAGCCTCTCATGCAAAAATGGTGACGGCTAGGGCTAGTTCGTGCACTTCTGTCATGGAGTGTCGAAGCGTTCTATAATCGATCGGAGAACCGTCATGGTGAGAAGATCGAGAAGACGTGAGCGAAAGACGGATGAGGCCTTGGTCCCATGAAAAACCGCATGAGATGACCGTACCGAGAACTGACACAGGTACCCAAGGTGAGTAGCCTAAGGTGTGACGGGTAAAGTACCGCGAAGGAACTCGGCAAAATCGCCCCGTAACTTCGGGAGAAGGGGTGCCAGCTCTGAGGAGAGCTGGTCGCAGTGACTAGAGGACTCCGACTGTTTAATAAAAACATAGCCGACTGCTAGATCGAAAGGTTGCGTATAGTCGGTGAATCCTGCTCAGTGCCGGTATCTGAAATCGGGTTTCAACCTGACGAAGGACCGGTAAACAGCGGGGGTAACTATGACCCTCTTAAGGTAGCGTAATACCTTGTCGCTTAATTGGCGACTTGCATGAATGGCCCAACGAGAGTCCTACTGTCTCCGCGGTACGTCCGGCGAAATTGACATTACTGGCGCACAGTCCAGTACCTTCAACCTGCAAGCGAAGACCCCGTAGAGCTTTACTGCAGCCTGGCGTTGTATGGTCGCACTTCATGTGCTGAGTAGACGGGAGATTTTGATCCGGGGGACGCCAGTCCCCCGAGTAGTCATACATAGAGACACCGTCCTTGGAGTGTAACCATGCTCACTCTTCATGAGAACACCGCTTGGTGGGCAGTTTGGGTGGGGCGCCACGCGCTCGAAAACATAACAAGCGTGCCCAAAGGTCAGCTTAGGTGGTTCAGTCTCCACCGTCAACTGTAAGGGGAAAAGCTGGCTTGACTTGAATCGGACCAATAACGATTGAAGATGCGAAAGCACGGCCTAACGAACCAATCTACCTCATTTCTGGGGGTGATTGATAACAGAAAAGTTACCTCGGGGATAATTGAGTTGTCACCAGCAAGAGCACACATCGACCTGGTGGCTTGCTACTTCGATGTCGTCTCTTCCCAACCTCCTGGTGCAGCAGCTGGGAAGGGTGGGGTTGTTCGCCCATTAAAGGGGATCGTGAGATGGGTTTAGACCGTCGTGAGACAGGTTTGTTGCTTTGCGGTTGAAGCGTGTAAGATGCCTGATCGGAAGGGCCCTTTAGTACGAGAGGAACGAGGGCTCGGAGCCACTAGTTTACCAGTTGTCCGGCAGGGCAATGCTGGGTAGCCACGCTCCACGTGGATAAGAGCTGAAAGCATCTAAGCTCGAAGTCATCCGAAAGACGAGGCATCTCAGGGGACTCGTAGAAGACGAGTTTGATAGACAGCGGGTGTAAGCACCGAGGTTCGCCGAGGTGTTCAGCCCAGCTGCACTAACCCCCCGAGCATTCATCTTTCTACTTGCCCACACAATTTTTGTGGGCCTCTGTCCAATAGGCAGATTCGATTCTATCACCAAACACATTCGAAGGAGAGTTGTGCACGGCCACAGCGGAGGGGTAATACCCGGTCCCATATCGAACCCGGAAGTCAAGTCCTCCTGCGTCGTACTCTGTACTGTGGTGCGAGAGCCCACGGGAACTTGCGTCGCTGTGCCACTCTCCTTCACCTCCCCGCATCAACATTCATCCACCATGGGCGGAGCCATCCGTATAGACGAAGACAGGTGAGACCATGGGAATTTCGACCGGCGACATTCTTGGACACGCCCAAGTTGGCGTTTACCTGAGCGTTGTCGGCGATGTTTTGTTCCATCCTTCATCTTTGGATCAGCCTGCAGTCGAAGAGTTGACTGCTGCATTTGATATGGAGATGCACCCATGTCTGATCGGAGGCTCGGCTTTGCTGGGTTCTCTGGTTCGAGGCAATACGAAGGGTTTGGCGGTCGCCGATATCGCGACTGAGGCAGATCTCGATGAGTTGAGCAGTTTTGGAGACCTCGTCGTTCTCGAGAGCGGCGTGAACGCGGCTGGAAATCTGCTAAGTTGCAATGAGCACGGCGCTATCGTCAGCCCAGTGATCCCTGGTCCCGGGGCTGAGATGATTGGTGAGGTGCTCAAGGTCGATGCCGTGCGCTCGAAGATCGCAGGTCAGGAGACGGTGGGCTCGCTTTCCGTCGCGAATAACAAGGGAGTCCTCGCTCACCCTGACATCTCTGCCGAGGAGGCGGAGCGAATCGCAGAGATCATGCAGGTCCCAGTGATGGTCGGCACCGTTTGTTTTGGTTCGCCATATGTCGGTGCCGGGTGTGTCGCGAGCGAGACTCATGCCTTTGTCGGGTCAGGCTCGACCGGACCCGAGTTGAATCGTATCGAAGATGCGCTCGGACTCATTTGAGTGGACTTACGTTACGGCTGAGCGAGCCCTCATCGGAATCTCGATGCATCGAACGGTGCATCTTTGTCGATGCGCTCGGCGACCTCAGGCATCGGATATTTCAGCCCGGTCGCGGTATTGAACAGGACGACTTGGTCCGACTTGGAGACGAGTCCCTGTTCGAGTGCCTGCTCGTAGGCAGCGAATGTCGCAGCCCCTTCTGGACATAAGAGCAGGCCGTCCTCGCGACCCACGCGGTCGCGAGCATCCATCAATTCCTCATCTGAGACGGCGATTGCGAAGCCGCCAGATTCGCGAACCGCGCGTAGAATCAGGAAATCGCCAATCGCCGCAGGCACGCGGATTCCACTCGCTTCCGTCTCTGCATTCTGCCAGAACTCGGCGTGCTCCACGCCGTCCTGCCAAGCCTTCACCATCGGCGCGCATCCAGTCGATTGCACAGCCACCATCCGAGGCAATGCGCAATCGATCCACCCCAATTCGAGCAACTCGTGGAAGGCCTTCCACATGCCGATCAAGCCAGTCCCACCACCGGTGGGATAGAAGATCACATCCGGCAAATCCCAACCGAGTTGCTCGGCCAATTCTAACCCCATCGTCTTCTTCCCCTCGATGCGATAAGGCTCCTTCAGGGTCGAGACGGCGAACCAACCGAGCTCATTCTTCCCCGCAGCGATGATACCACCACAATCTCCGATCAGCCCGTTCACAAGGTACGTATCACCGCCTTGAGCCAGCGTCTCGGAGGTATTGATCACAGGTGTGTTATCAGGGCACAATACGGTGGTTCGCATGCCAGCGCGAGCAGCATAAGCTGCGAGCGCTGACCCAGCATTTCCATTGGTTGGAATCGCCAAATGACCCAAACCAAATTCCTTAGCCATGGAGACAGCCAAACACAATCCCCGCGCCTTGAACGAACCGGTCGGCAGGCGCGACTCATCCTTGACGAGCACCTCCCCCTCCCCGCTCAATCCGAGGTGCTCGACACTCCTCTCAAGCCTGATGAGGGGAGTGACAACCTCGCCCAGACTCACCCGATTCGCCGCATCTGCAACCGGCAATAGCGGCGAATACCGCCAAAACCCAGCTTCACTCGACCCCTCGACCGAGCCCCGACTAACCTCTTCCCGCATCCGGGCGAGGTCGTACTTCACCAGCAATGGTTTGCCCGCCGAAGAAAGCGTGTGGACCTTTCCTTTTTCGAGCACTACCCCTGTGTACGCACATTCGAGGTGGGTCACATAATCGGTTGACATCAGCGCTGCTCTCGCGAATCAAGCCAATGAATATGCCGCGAGCGAATCAATCAAATCGCGGTTGGAGCGACGTGACCGTCCTCCTTATCATCCTTCGAACGGACACGATTCCAAACATTCGTCATCAGCTCATCATGATGCTCTTTACAGTAGTGAAATCGACGATATGCTTCACGGAATGAATATGCTTTCTTTCCAGTCGCGACGAGGAA
Source organism: uncultured Candidatus Poseidoniales archaeon (assembly GCA_964576865.1). Lineage (GTDB taxonomy): Archaea > Thermoplasmatota > Poseidoniia > Poseidoniales > Thalassarchaeaceae > MGIIb-O1. The sequence continues at coordinate 100,445 of CAZNVK010000001.1, forward strand.
TCCTTCAGGCGAAAGACGGCTAATCTTGTCTCCTTCGACCTCACATCCCGGATAATCGCAGGTCGCCATGATTCCACCTCAACACTCACTCAGTTTTGTCTTCTTCGTCGCTGTTGTCTTGTTCGGGCTCGATGACTACCAGCGGCGAGTTTGCTTCGACGCTTTCGCCCGGCTTGCAGTTGATGCTTGAGACGGTACCTGACACTGGCGCGTGAATCTCATTCTGCATCTTCATCGCCTCGAGAATCATCACCACTTCTCCCTCGGCGACGCTCTGTCCTTCGCGAACCGAAATCGAGACGACCTTGCCTGGGATAGAGGAGGAAATCGTTCCCGACTTCTTGCCTCGCCCACTCCGCTTGCGCTTCTTCGCACCCTGCTCGGCAGCGGATCCTCCTTCGACTTCTATCGAGAATGATTTGCCGCCGACGCTGACCTGCCAGACGCCGTCGGCCTTTTCGAGTTCGACCTCGAACTCGTCACCGTCGACCTTGACCTTACGAGTTACCATTAGATCACCATCGAATGCTTGTTTGAGCGGGTGGAGGGTTGATTCTGAATCATCTGTTCACCTCGTAACGCTCCTGCGTGTACGCGCGCGGAACAGGTTTCTGCGGCCGATTAGCGCGCGGCGATGGTCGCGCGACCAAGCATCGCCTCCTTCGCGCCCCTCGCTCGGGCCGAGGGTGTCACCTTCTGATTCCTCGGCTAGCACTGCGGCGATTGCTGCGGCGAGATATTTGTCCTTCTTTCGGGCCATTCTGACATTCCTCACAGTGGGATATTGCCGTGTTTGCGGGCTGGGCGGATCTCCTCCTTCTCGAGGAGGGCGCCCAGTGCCTTGGTGAGTTTTGCGCGGGTTTCACGTGGCTGGATGACATCGTCGAGGTAGCCTAGTGAGGCCGCGCGGTACGGGTTAGCGAATGTGTCTTCGTAATCGTCGATGAGTCGCTTGCGCTCGCCTTCTGGGTCGCCGGCTGAGCCGATTCTCCTGCGATGGATGATCTGCACGGCTCCCTCGGCGCCCATCACTGCGAGTTGGGCTGTGGGCCAAGCGATGTTGTAATCGCCTCGGATATGCTTGCTGCTCATCACATCGTAGGCGCCTCCGTAGGCCTTGCGGGTGATGACTGTGAGTTTGGGAACTGTCGCTTCGGCGTATGCGTAGAGGAGTTTTGCGCCGTGGCGGATGATTCCGCCCCATTCCTGGCTTGCACCGGGTAGGAATCCGGGGACGTCGACGAAGGTAAGGAGTGGGATGTTGAAAGCGTCGCAGAAGCGGACGAATCTGGCTGCCTTGACCGAGGCATCGATGTCGAGGCAGCCCGCCAAGACCTTTGGTTGGTTGGCGACGATACCGACCGTATGTCCGCCGAGTCGCCCGAAGCCGACTACGATGTTTCCAGCGAAATCGGCTTGAACCTCGAGGAAGGCGCCATCGTCGAGGGTTGCTTCGATAGCGTCGATGATATCGTAAGGGGTGGTTGAATCGTTGGGAATCAAATCGTCAAGAGACTCGCAAACCCTGTCGAAGGGGTCGCTCGACGCCTTGGTCGGTGGCTTTTCCAGATTGTTGAGAGGCAAGAGTCCGACGAGGTCGCGAACCAAGTCCAGTGCCTCGTCGTCGTCCTCGGCGGTGAAATGGGTGACACCGGAACGAGATGCGTGAGTCGCAGCCCCGCCGAGGTCCTCGAAAGAGACTTCTTCATTGGTCACCGTCTTGATCACCTCAGGTCCGGTGATGAACATGTGAGCGGTCTGGTCGACCATCACCACGAAGTCGGTTATCGCAGGTGAATAGACCGCTCCGCCAGCGCATGGTCCCATAATCACGGAAATCTGTGGAATTACTCCGCTGGCGCGAACATTGCGGAAGAAAATCTCGGCGTAGGAGCCTAAGCTCGCTACGCCTTCCTGGATTCGGGCGCCGCCGCTATCATTCAATCCAATCACCGGCGCGCCCGTCTTCAATGCCATATCCAGAATCTTGCAGATCTTCAGGCCGTGCATCTCGCCCAGCGAACCTCCGTAAACGGTGAAATCCTGGGCGAAGCAATACACAGTCCGACCATCGATGGTTCCGTGTCCGCAAACCACCCCATCGCCCGGAATTACGTTGCGATCCATATCGAAATCCCGACATCGATGCTCGACCAATCCATCGACTTCGACAAAGGAGTCCTCATCCAATAATTGCTCGATTCTCTCGCGCGCGGTCATTTTACCGCGCGCGTGCTGAGCTGCAATCCTCTTCTGGCCGCCGCCAGCCTCCGCCTGCGCCTTGCGGCGGCGCAAGTCATCGATGCGCTCCTTCACACCTGACATGATATGCCTCGCAACGAGGAGAAGCCGCCCATGAGCATTCCCTTTGAGACAGCACTAGGCCTTAGGTCACAATCGGTTGCTTGAAGGGCATCGAAGTGGTGGGACAATCGACCGAAGATGCGGATAGTCGTCGCCAAACCCGGTCTGGACGGGCATGACAGGGGAGCCAAAGTCATCGCACGCGCCCTCAGGGATGGGGGCCACGAGGTCATCTACACCGGACTACGCCGGACTCCTGCTGAAATCGTTAGGATAGTTACCGACGAGGATGCTGCAGCGGTTGGTCTCTCGTCGCTGTCGGGGGCTCACGCAGTGCTGATTCCGCGGGTTTGTGAGGGACTGCGTGAGGCTGGGATGGATCATGTTGTCGTGTTCGCAGGTGGGATAATTCCCGAACACGACCGGCCGGCCCTCTATTCCGACGGGGTACGGGCCGTATTCGGGCCGGGAACGACGACGGCCGAGATTCTCGAGTTTCTCGCCACACTCGATGAGCGGGGCGAGTCCGGAGAAGCGACCGGCGTCGGAGAAGAGGCTGGGTGGCATTGGTGAGCGAGGCCGCTGAATTGCTGAAATTGGCCCGCTCGGGCGACCGGCGTTCGTTGTCACGCTTGCTGACGTTGATTGAGGAAGGAGCTGAATCGCCTGTCGCTGCCGGTTCGGGGGATTCTTTGGGAATCACCGGGCCGCCCGGCGTCGGCAAATCATCTCTCATCGGTCGGATGATCGATGTTTGGACCGAGCGCGGCGAATCGGTAGCGGTTCTAGCGGTTGACCCTTCCTCGCCGCGCAGCGGTGGTGCCCTTCTGGGAGATCGCATGCGTATGACGAATGCCGATTCCTCTGACCTCGTCTTCGTGCGCTCACTTGCTACGCGCAATCACCCAGGAGGGCTGATGGATTGTTTGACACCGATGGTCGATGTCCTGACCGCCTGCGGCTGGCAGAACATCGTCATCGAGACGGTCGGCGCCGGCCAATCAGAGATTCGTGTCGTCGCCTTCGCCGACCGCATACTTCTCGTCGATGGCCCCGACCGGGGTGACATCATCCAAGCAGAGAAAGCGGGAATCATGGAGCTCGCCGACCTCATCGCGATCAATAAGGCGGATCTTCCGAATGCGGAGCGTGCGGCGAATTCGGTGAAATCGGCTCTCTCGGTCGGCGAAGACGAGAACACCCCCGACGTCCTACTCGTCTCCGCACACTCGGGCGAGGGGGTTGAAGCGATGGTCGATGCATTGTCTCAAACCGCTACGAGCGCCGACAGGGAGCGACTTCGCGTGCGCGAGCGCCTCATCTCAGCTTGGGATTCAGCTCTGTTGACCTCTGGAGAATTGGAGCACACACTCGAATCCTTGGAGGCCGGAAACATGACGCTGCGAGAAGCGGTCGCGCGCATCAGGAAAGGAGACTGAACAGCATGAATGACATCCCAGTAGATATCGATCACGCAGAGCATTCGGTCGGCGGTTCAGGCGGTCATTGGTTCCGCCGCTTCACCCATGTAGGAATGTGTGTGATTCCATTCGCCTACCACCTGTGGGGCGATACGATTGCAGGGGCGATATCGATGACTCCGCGCGAGTTTGTCATCGCTGTCGGCGTCGCCTTCGTCCTCATCGAAGCAATTCGTCTCAAATTCGGCATTATCATCGTCGGCCAGCGTGAATACGAAGCCAATCAGATCAGCGCGCTGGCCTGGGGTGCGATGGCGGTCTGCCTGACCTTGATTCTCGCACCTCAGGAAGGAACCGATCTGGAGGCGGGTAAGTACACGATTCCAATCATCTGTGGACTAACCTTCGTCGATCCGATCATGGGTGAGGTCAAGCGAGCAAAGCAAGGTATGCGAGGGGCGGTGATTGTAGGGATGGCAGTCTCCTACACGATTTGGATGGGCAGCGTGGCACTATTCTCAACCCCGTTCATCGCTGCGCTTCTCCTCGCTCCGCTGACCGTCGCGGGAGAGGTCCCTCGTGTGCGCTGGATTGACGATAACGCGACGATGATTCTCTTCCCACTAATCGCTCTCCTGTTATTGCATCCACTATTCTGAGAACTCTCAGCAGGCTTCACAGCCATCGATGTGAGCAGTCACATTTACAACCCGATTTCATCTCGCCGGTTCGATACAGATGGCTGAGTCAGAGGAAACCGGAGGCATCATCGCCTCACCACTCTCGCAGAACTTCTACATCTTCGTCTGGACCGTTGCCTCGGTCGCTTCCTTCGCGATCTTCATCGCCTACTGGTGAAACCCCCTCCTCCGGGGAGACGCTTCAACTGGCGATGCGGCCAACATCGTCGAATTCGTGGCCTTCATGCTGAAGTAAGCGAATCTTGGTTGCTTTGCCTCCGGCTCCGCTGTAATTTCCGATGACGCGGTCGCTGCGGATTACTCGATGGCAGGGCACCATTAGCGGCCATCGGTTATTCGCCATCGCGGAGCCGACTGCTCGGCTGGCTCGCGGGTGGCCCGCACCTGCTGCGAGTCCAGCGTAGGAAATCGTCTGGCCGAATCCTGTTTGTTCGGTTAGGGTCTGAAGGATTCGTGCATGAAATTCAGTCAATCCAGTTTCGTCTAGGTGTGGGACTGGCGTACTTCTGCCGGCGAAATAGGATTGTAACCACACCTTCGCGGCTGCGAGGTGCACATTCGAAACACTCTCTCTAGGCACCTCGCCCCAACCAATCTTCGTCAATCCGTTTTCGCTAGCCGCGAAATGAATCGCACCCAGTGGTGTCTCGACCCAATCCTGCGCCATAAATTTGAATCAGGATTCAGGGTCTTTGACCTTATCGTAGTCTGAAGAATTATTTTCGATTTCCTCGGGTTCATCTCCACCCTGAATTGTTTCCATACCAACAATCTCGTAATTCGAGGGGAATAATGCAACAGCAACTCCTCCAACAATTGCTGCCAATCCGAGATAGAATTGTTGTTGCACCATGATGAGTTCAAGCCCAATCGCAACCAGCAGCAATCCACCGAGATTTGAAATCCAGACGAGATTCTTGAAGGTCCCAAGAGAGACGCCAGTCGAATTCTCAGTCCTCTTCGGCCCGAACTCAGCGCCGAATCTCACAGGGTCATCCTTTGCCATTCAATCACCTATCAATCATGATAATCGCGTCCGTCGGGCAGGCGAGGACGCAGAGTTTGCAGCCGGTGCATGGGTCACGTAGGACGCGGGCTTTGCGGTTGACGTCGACATCCATAATCGGGCTGGCCATCGGAGTATCGTAGAGTTCGATGGCATCGTCATCGCAGACAATAGTGCACTGGTCACAGCCGATGCACAATTCCTCCTTCACCCAAGCGACCGCTTCCTCGCCGCCCTTGAGTTTGGCTCGCTCCTCCGCGCGCATGGCATTCATCACCATGCGAATGCGACGTTGCTCGCGCGCGCGGCGAGCAGCGAGGTCAGGGATATCGGTCATCCGAATCGATGCTGCCGGCCGGTCCTTCTCAAGCCTACGGTCGGCTTTGGTTCGAATTTACATCCCGTTGAAGAACAGGTGAGCTTGGGTTTCACTGGCGCTTTGCATCGATTTGGCGCGCCAAGAAGGAGACGACGTCGAGGATTTCGAAGTCGTGTCGCGGATCGCCTTCGAACTTCAGGCACTCGAAGTGACTGACGCACTTCGGGCAGCTGGTCAGCATGATGTCCGCGCCCGTCGCCTTCACCTCATCGAAGCGCTCGAGGCGCAGGGTGCGACTATTCTCATTGCACGACATCATGCTCGAAACACCGCAGCAAAGGGCATCTTCGCCGGAGTGCTCCATCTCAACAAGGTCCACTCCGTCGACCGCGCGAACGAGGTCGCGCGGCTCATCATAGATATTCATCTGACGACCGAGCCGACAAGGATCGTGGTAGGTCACAGTGACGTCTTCAGGTGTGGCGAGGTCCATGTCGAAACCGTTTTCGATCAGGAATTCAGTCGTGTGCATGACCTTCATGTCATCGAGTTCGTAATCCATCGCAAAGGTTCGGAAGCACTCAGCGCATGAGGTCACGAGGGTATCGATTCCGCTCTCTCCGAGCTTCTTCTGATTGTATGCCTTCAGCTTCTCGAAGACTTCCGTCATTCCTTGCCACTTCTGGTCGTGTCCGCAGCACTTGAGGAAGTCTCGTCCGAGGTATGTGACGTCCTTGTTCATCTCGTCGAAGATAGTGAAAGCGGCTGTCGTGGTCTCTCCGAGGTTCATTTCTCCCTCGTTGACATGGCTGAAAATCATCTCTTGGTCGATGTAGTCAACGCAGCCTGGGTAGTAACCAACGCTACTGTCTATCGGGTACTGCTCCACCGGAATGAACTCCGCGTCGGCGTCCTCTTCAGCCTCTGCCGCGAGGACGGCTTGGAGGAGAGTGTGTGGTATTTCGGCGGCTGGAGGGCCGCCGACCATCAGGTTGCGGCGAATGTCGACGTATGAGTCGTAATCGACTAGCTGCGGGCAAGCGTTCGTGCAAGCGGTGCAGGTCAGACAGGAGTATAGTGGAACCCCGTCATCTTCGTTATTCCAGGTGTTGTAGATGATGTTGAGTTTGTCACCTGCATTGAATAGACGAACTGGGCAGGCGTCGTCGCACAGGTCGCAGCCGTAGCACTTGTTCATCTCCCACTCATAGCCTCGTGCCATGCTGCGCATCAGCATGTAGACGATTGCTCCTACTCCGAGACAAGGAATGAACATCGAGTAGGTCAGCTTGGCGTCGAGGCTCTTTGGGTTCTTCTTGTAGGTTGGATTGTCGAAGGTCATCGCCTCGAGGTCGGTTCCGGAGGGGAGGTTGTCACGTAGGGGTGTGGCGCCTGTTGCGTCCAGGAGCAGGGGCTGGAAGGCGGTGGCTGAGAAGTCGGTGATCATCGTCACCGTCTCATTAACACCACTCGAGGTGACACTGTACTTCAGATTGTAATTGCCTGGTGCTAGCTTGAGAGTCGTACTGTCGCACTCACCATCCGCTGACCACAGGACCTTTCCTGCGTCGTTGCTGATGCTGAGTGCTTGTGAATGGCTACCAGCTGCCCGGACTGTTGTGCGGAAGTTGCAGCCGATGTCGACGAAGACCGAGGAGAGTCCGAGGTCTTCGATGTGCATAACATCGGACCAACTCTGGCTAATCTCGCTCAAATCTGAAGTTCCCTCGTATTCGATGGCTTGTCCGGCCGCGTTGCGACCGCTATCCATATCGGCGTGGCCGTTGACTCCCTCGAAGTCGATGACTACCGATTGAGTCGGTTGGAAGATTCCCCAATTCGACCAATGTTCTGCAGGTAAGGCACACCACCTCGCGGGGTCTTCATTTTCGTCTAAAGTACTCCAGACCCCGAGGTCGGAAGATTCTGTGAAGGTCATGCAGAGGTCTCCCCACTCGTCCCAATCATCGCCTTTGGCGTCGTAGACGAGTGTATCGGCGGGCTGGCCACGCATGTCTTCGAGATCTTCGATCTCATCCATAGCACCCAGTCCGCCGTAATCCCAGAAGCCTCCCTCGTAGATTGGCCAGGTAACAGCTGAAATCATCACAGCGAGAATGAGGGAGCCAATCGCGACTTGCTTACCCATCGCAGGTGTAAGTCGCGCGCCGATGGAATTCACCAAGAACCATCTGACTGCGAAGAATAACACGGCGAAGATGAAGATTCCAGTGAGGATCCACGGCACAGCATTGAACACTTCAGCAGTCCACGGTGCCTGTCTACCACAATCTAGGACATGCTTTGAGTTCGCCCAACAATAATCTGTTCGATCTTTGGCATATAATTCAAGGAAGATATTGATTGAAAATACAGAGATGAACCAGACGTGGGCGAGGTAGACCGCACCAGCAGTTGCGAACCAAGGGTCCTCGACAGGCCTCTTCTCGCGCCCACCCAAGAACGGCGGAAGCGCGAGTATACCGACTGGTATTCCAGTCAGGAAGGCACCCCACCATGCAGCGTTCCACGAGATTACCGGGGCACCCAAGAAGTCGCCTATCGGGCCGGCTGGAAGCACGAATTGCGGCAAATATTCGCCCCATCGCAGATATCCATACGAGAATAGAACATACCAGTCAGGGAATACGAAGCCGGCCTGTGCAAACGGGTCCGCCGCGCTGTGCAGCGGCGGCGGAATCAACCAGCAATAGAAAGCAAGAACCATCATCATGGCTGCAAAGATGATCGAATCGCGAAGCACTTCCGTCGGCCAAAAAGCGTGCCCGACAAAGACTCGCTTGCGCTCGTGCTCCGCTTCAAGCAGCGTACTCTTCTCTCGGACGTAAGTATCCGCAATCCGCCCGAATCTATCGATCATTCCCATGTCAAAGACCTCCGATCAGTGCGGCTCCGCAATACCTTGCACCCAGACGATGAATAAATGCGCCAGAATCAGCGCCGTCACGACGACGGGCAGAATGAATACGTGCAGGAAATACATACGCGTAACCGTCTGTCCGGAGAGCGATGTTCCCGCGAACATCGCGGTCGCGACCCACCCTCCGATGAGGGGGGTCGAGTTCGCCATGTTGATTCCGATTGTAGCGGCTCCGAAAGCCAAACTATCCCAAGGCAGGAGGTAGCCCGAGTAACCGAAGAAGATAGTGAAGAACATCAGGGCGACGCCGATTAGCCAGTTGAGCTCGCGGGGGTTTCGGTATGCGCCAGTGAAGTACACGCGACACATGTGAAGGAAGACAGCGGCCACCATGAAGTGCGTCGTCCAGTGGTGTATCGAGCGGATGATGTAGCCGAATGGAAGCTGAGTCATGATGAACTCCATCGATGAATAGGCAGGGGTTGGGTCGCCTTCTCCTCCCGGCACGTAATAGAGTCCGAGGACCGTGCCGGTGATGACGAGAATCACGAAGGCGAGGAAGGAGATTCCACCCAAGCAGTAGAGTGGATACCAATACCAAATGATTCGCAGTTTATACTTCTCAGCGTGCGTAAGAGGCATTTGTCGGTGCACGCTGTAGTACGCATCCCGGCTCATGCCCCAGTAATCTTGGATGCGAAAGCGCGTGTCGAGCCACGAGAATGCCCAGAGGAAGGATTTCTCCGCCAAGCCCATGCTGCCAGCGCTCGTCTCGACCGCTCGAAGGATATCCTTGCGGGGCATTTCGTCCCGCTCCTTGCGCAGAGTGAAAGCGACGAGGACGACGACGAGGGCGATGAAGAGCCAAAGGAACCAGAATTGCAGCATCATCTCACCTCAGTCGCAGTATGTGTACCAATCTTTGAAGTCCGGCAGTGCTTCAATGGTATCGCCCGTGATGACCCACGGGATGAGTGGTAGTCCGACCGGAGCAGGACCTCCGGTTCGGCGGATGCCGAAGTAATCGAATTCCGCTCCGGTCGAGCGGTTTCGACTTCGATTCTTCTCGATCGCGGTCGGGTCAAATCGGCTCGAGTGACAGATGCAGAACAATTTGTTCCCACCCGCGTCGACAGCGCCCGGCGTCCATTGGTCATTGGTGAAATCGTTCTGGACCAATTGCCAGCCGGGGATGCAGCATAGGTGGGTGCAGCGAGAGAATATGACAATCAGATTGTCGTGGATCGAGAGCGACGCATAGTCGGGATTCTCATCCATCTCGTATCCGCTACCGACGTACTTTCCACTCTCGGTGTAGCCGTCCATGAATTGGAAGCGGGGTGAGTTGGTACTCGGAGCCGAGGTCGCGTTCTCGGCGTGTGGGACGTAGACGACATTGACCGGCAGTCCGGACCAGACGCCTTGAGCACCAGACATACCGGTCGGGCTGGCCTCGGCAGCGGCGACGAAAGCTGAGTATGACATTGGCTCGAGGTGTCGGTCACCATACCAAGCTGAGTCCTCAGCACCGGTAGGTACCCAGAAACGGACGGCGGTGTCGCCGCTCGAGGAATCGGCTGTTCCCATCAGAAGAGAAGCGAAGCCGATGCTGCCGAGGCTAGCCATGGTGATGACTCCCGCCGCGGTGTTGAATGAATAACGCATGAACTCGCGGCGGTCGATGACGGGATTTGATTGAGAAACCTCGTCATCGGCTCCAGGAAGTGGACGTAGTCGGAATCTTCGCGCCATGAATCACACCTCGTATTGTTGCCATCCTTCTGTGTCATTAGGAGTGATGTACTTGTTCCGCCTATGTTTGACGACTACCACATCTGGCATGACGAATCTCAGGTAGACGATTCCCATCAAGATGACCGTCAGCAGCGTCATCGCCAAATGGAACGATAGACGCTGCTGGTCCCAGTGGTTGAACAATCCGTAAGAGAGAGTTCCAGCCCAGAACAGGGTCCAGAGGATTCCCCAGAGTGCGAATACGACGACGAGGGCGGATTCGCCGGAAGGCGAGAGGCTGGCGCGGACGATAGTACCGGCTTCGGGTTCGTTGAAGACTCCATGGTCAACCGCTGCGATGTAATTTTCCTCGCTCAGGTCAACTCCGGTTAACGCATCGCGTGCGTCCTCAACACTTACTTTGCCAGACTTGACCTCGCGCAGGAGTTTCATAACGACGTCGTCTTTCACAGTTGGTCACCCCTTCGTAGATGCTTGATGCGCAATTTGAGTAGGTTGCTTCGGCCTTCGTAGTGACGGGAAAATCCGTAGCGTAGGAAGAGTCCGCAAAAGAGGATGACGAGAATCACTGCGCCGAAGCCGAGCAGCCCAAGCCAGTGGGCTCGCAGGGCAGCTCCCATATGATGCAGGTCGATGTGGGTTTCCGCTGGCGCGGGAGGCTCGATCTCTCCGTTTCCGCTGAAGATTGTCCGACTATTGCCGTTATCGGTTCCCTCGTCGACCGAGGTTGTCAGACGATTCCAGCGGTCGAGGTCAGAGGGTGCGTGGTCACCGTTGACAGCGTTTCCTGAGAGAGAAATGGTGACTACGCCGGTGCCTTCTGACGGGGCCGTCCAGATGATGAGCCAAGTCCTGTCGGCGGTTGAGCCGCCAGAGCCAGCATGGGTCAGGCTGGTAGAATCGCCCTCCCAGTTCTGGACTTGGCTCTCGTAGCCTTCGCCGCCGGCGAGTGAGCCTGCACTGACTCGCAGTGCGAATCCTCCGGTGGTTGATTGAGTGTCGATTTCAGGGCCACCGATAAGTTGGATCTTCATGGCGTATGTCGTGCCTGCACTGTAATGGTAAGGTACACCGTCGAGGATGACGGTGACTGAATTATCTGGCAGTTCCGAATGGCAGGTGCATCCTGCCAGTGCTACGTCTCCCTCGTCATCCTCGTCCCCTCCGATGCCGGTGGAGTAGGCTTGGCTTGAACCTGCGAGAAGAAGAGCGAAACAAGCCAGTACGAGTAGCCTTTGCGAGGTCGAGTGATGCGTCTTCATCCTTTGACCTCTTTCGACGAAGCATTCCACCCGACATCGGGCTATCAAGGTTTCAGTTTGACCCCTACGGGGTCCCTCTCTGTGACGCCCCTCGGGTGGGGGGTTCGTAACCTGCGAAACCTCAAACGAATCAGCGTTCTCGATGGTGTGATGGCAGGTCCGGTTTGGAAGAATATCTACCGCCTCAGCGATGAGCAGATTGCCAGCCTCGATGAGGCGGAGGACAAGATGGAAATGATGGATATCAACGGGGCGGAGGAGATACTTCTAGCGATGTTGGAGGTCGATGCGAATTGTGTTCCGGTACTCAATAATCTCGCGCATATGAATGGACGCTACCTCTCTGATTTTGAGAAAGCTGTCGAGTATTATGATCGAGTTCTAGAAATTGAACCTGACAATGCTTGGGCGCGAGATGAGCGGAGACGATACCAGCGTTATCTAACGTATGATTGAGCCCTCCTCGCAACCAACATCGCATCCAATCTTCGACTCGTAAGAGGAGTCCGCGACCCTCAGTTTCAAGGCGCGCCCGCGACGGGGCTCGACTCGTGCACGAGGGCGCGATACTGATTGCAGGAGTCGGTGGGCTCGGTTGCATCTGGGCCGACGCCGCCCATCGCGAGTGCGATGGCTTGGCCGACCTACTGCTGATCGATGCTGACGAGACCTCATTCCGCGGTTCAGGCCAAGCCCACTGCCTACACCTCGACGCGGTCGGTGATGGCAGCGGTGCCGCTGCTCTACCCCCACTCGCCGCTCACCGGCTCAGCGAAGGTTTCTCCTCCCTCGATCCATTGTTGGAGAAGGCTGAGTTGGTCTTCATCATGGCAGGATTGGGTGGTGGAACAGGATCGGGTGCCGCCAATGAATTAGCTCGTCTCGCGAGAGCGCGAAACTGCTTGGTTCTGAGTGTCGCTGGCCTACCATTTGCTGAACAACCATTGCGCTGTGCGATAGCGAACGCTGCTCTGCCCGCGCTCGAGGAGCAGTCCCATGTCTGCATACGCGTGAGCATGGAGAGACTGGCATGGTACGCCCGAGCCAGAGATGCCGATTGGCAGCAAGGCTCGGGCTGGATCCAAGATCTTGTCGAGGGTCTGGTGACGACCCTTGCGAAAGTAGGCAAATTGAATCTCGATTTGATGGATCTTCGAACGGTGGTAGAGCATTCCGGCGAAGCCACTTTGATAGTCGGAACCGGTACTGTCGTCGACCCATCTGGTGTGGTGGAAGTTGCTCGCCGCTCGCCGCTCGCAGAGATAGATGTCTCTGGAGCCAAGGGCTGTCTAATCCAAGTAGAGGGCGGTCCGGATATGACTCTAGCTCACCTAAACCTCCTCAGCGAATCCTTGGTCGACAGTTTACATCCGAATTGTCAAGTAATCCTCGGCGCCAGAGCCAGTGATGAGATGGTTGGAAGGTTGCGATTGGTAGCGGTTGTCAGCGGCCTTTGATTCCGCAGCAGTAAACCAGCACATCCAATAATCGGGATTCCGACTGTTCTCACAGCGCGAATTGGTTAAGCGGATACCTCTTGCGATGTACATGCCCAAACCACGCAAGGCCTCACGTGGTAAGCATCGTTGGATAGGAATCGAGTATACCCAAGAGTCTCTGTCTAGGCCGGAAGTCGAGAAAAAGTTAGCTGAAAATTTGGCTGCAATCGAGTTCCGATTATTTGATTGTAAGAATTCAGCCAAATCTACACTCGGAATAATCAAAATCGCACTAGAGGATTATGATTACGCGCGCACCGCACTTGAAACGGCTGAGGGCGTTGAAACCAGGACCTCGTCGGGTAAGATTCGTCTGGTGAGGGAGAGATTGGGTCTTCCTCGCCCGGTCAGAAAGCGATGAGTAATTCACCAACATCATCTGTTTGACCGAGTTGAGCGTCATCGATCAGCTGCAAGGCTCCTGATTCTTCCAAACCCACGATTCGTACGGTAGTTGCTCCACTTTCACACACAACGCCTCTTGAGAGGGAGCGAGCCATTGCCCGCCAGGACTCGCTGCGCAATTGCTCAGGAGTTGTTTTGGGGATGGGTGGGTTTGAATCGAATAGCGAGGCGATCGCGGCATCGACTCTCTGAAACACCTCGCTCGCCTTGATTTCACCGACGGTCTCTGACCAGCCTGCAGTCGAGACTCCATCTAATTCTCTAGGCCTGCGGTTCAGGCCAACGCCGATCCTCACCCTTCTGTCGAGTGAGCTTGATTCGACGAGGATTCCACCTGCTTTTCTTCCCTCGAAAATGAGATCATTTGGCCATTTCACCTCCATCGAGAGGGTATCTGCTAGACTCGCGCCAACCGCGGTCTGAATCAAGCCAGGAGAGTATAGATCGAGGATTGAGGGTTCGAGGCTCCAAGTTGCTGTCAGATCTTCATCGGAAGAAACCCAAGCCGAGCTCTGTCTTCCTCTACCCGAATTCTGAACTCCTGCTCGGAGTCTCAGCCAGCCTTCTCCAGAAAGATCTCTGGCTGCGTCCATCGTCGAGTCACACTCTTTGATGAAGGATTCTGGTCGGCCTGAAGCTGGCTTCCAGATTGCCATGACGTAGAGGGTATCATGCCCTATTCGTTGATTGACCAAACATCGTGAAGCCCATCCCTGTTCTAGCCAATCTTCAGGTCTACTCGGGCTTTTAGGGTCGAGACGAAAAAGTAGGACGAACACTCGATTTTCATTCGTTGATTCCCCGAGTCCATCGAGTAGGGATTGTGACCAATTAGAATTTGGTTCCTCACCAAGTGCTGCTTCCTCCAAGGGACCAAGGGATATTTCCTCATCCAGAACAGGCTCAAGGTACGGGAGATTCCAGGCAACGATGTCTGCTCCATCGGGAATCTTCCAATCCTCTTCTCCAACTCCTCCTTCCTCAATATCCATAAGATGGCTGACCCGATTCGTTTCCGCATTCCCTCGAGAGGCTGCCACAGCGAGGGGATTCACATCGAATGCCGAGACTCTCCACCCACGTTTCGCCATCGCTATTGCAATGGCTCCCGAGCCGGTTCCAATTTCGACAAGATGGCCAGGGTCGCGGTTCAATAGTCTAAGACCGTCGAGCATCAATCGAGTGTCTCGGCGAGGGGGGTATACAGAGGGTGGTACTACTAACTCAATCGTCTCATTGTCATCGATTTCAAACTTGACAGTTCGGCTCCCGGATCGAGCCGTCAATTCAATCTCTCTCTGAATTTTGTCGAATCCCATTGAATTCCCCCAGTTTTCGCAAACCTTTATTCATGCATGCCTAGACTTGGGATTCGTTCTCCCGCCCCCCGAGGAGGGCAACCGGTCCAGCCGTGCCTATGCTACGCATAGACCGTCACTTTCTTAAACACCCCCTCGGTCGGCGGATAGCCCAGCATCAGCCATGGGCCTGTAGCTTAGTCAGGTAGAGCGCCGGGCTTTTAATCCGGTGGCCGGGGGTTCGAATCCCTCCAGGCCCGCCTGACTAAGCCGCAGGCTTGCGGTTTTTCTGGGTCCGGGGGCGGCGCAAAATGGCAGTGAAGAGTTCAACCAAGAAGCGTCTCGTCGAGTTGGGTATTGCAACGGAGCATGCTCACAAGCTCGCCGACGATGCGAATATGGATGCAATCAAGAGAATGACAGTCGAGGAGGTCGCAGAGAAGATCGGCCTCGGAACGGGGGATGCTACCCTCGAGAACATCATGTCCATCATCAGGGAGCACAACACCTCCCGCCGCCGCAGCCGATCTGGCCGCATCACCATCTCTCGCAAAGCCCTCGAACTCGATGACATTCCTCAGGGCGACGACCGATTCAACGTCCTGAACCACATTCTGGTCCCCCACCATGAATTGGTCGATGTCGATTCGGAGGCATCCTCGCTAGCACCTTGGGGACTTGAAGTCCCAGACAATGATGGTGGCGGCCGAATCGCCAAGGAATTGCTACCCAAGATTCTCATCACGGACCCTGCGGTTCAAGCCATCAAGGAGCAGGTCGAGGCCGAGGCCGACGACCTGCCTGCTGGTTGGCTGACGAACAGGGTCGTCAGAGTGGTGCGATACAGCCGAGCTGCTGGGTCGAGCACCGCTTACCGACTGATTGTGGAGAGCGCTTGAGGAGTTGATATCATGAAGGAAATCGTAGAGAGTTACTTCCAACAGAGAAGTCTGGTCAACCACCAACTAGCATCTTACAACGACTGTATACCATCGACAGACGGCAACCTCAGCCGAATGGAGAAGATCGTTCGCAATATTCGCATTGGAACCGACGAACCCGTCGAGGATGACGATGGCGGAATCATCAAGCTCGACGTTCTCGACAAAGAGATCGTCATCCGTATGAAGAACATTCACCTAGGCCGACCGACCATCAAGGAAGCCAACGGAGCTGAGCACCCTGCAACTCCTCTTGAGTGCCGACTCCGCAAGTTGACTTACTACTCACCCGTCCATTTAGATTTCAAGATCATCCGCGACGATAAGCCAACTCCGGACATTGAGGAGCGCGTCCATATCGGAAACTTGCCGATCATGGTTCGTTCGGGACAGTGCAACCTGCACGCCAACCACATCTCTCACCTCTGTGGAGACGCCGACCGTAAGCTCACCCCTCAATCCTCAGCCGAGGATGCAGAGCGCCTGACAGAATTGCTCCGACGTGCTGGCGAGGACCCGCTCGATCCAGGTGGCTACTTCATCATCAACGGAACAGAGCGTGTCCTCATCTCTATGGAGGATTTGGCACCGAACCGAGTCACGGTAGAGAAGAATAAGAAGTACGCTCACGAGACAGAGGTCGCCAAGATTTTCTCGCAAAAGGACGGTGTTCGCAAGCCGCTGAACATCGAGAAGCGCCGCGATGGAATGCTGATGGTCAAGATTCCTAGCGCCGGAACCACTCCTATCCCTGTAGTTCTACTGATGCGCTCTCTAGGAATGGAGAACGATAAGGAGATCTTCACCGCAATCGCTGGTCCTGCGGAGGCGATGAAGTACACCGTCGCTAACCTCAACGACGTGAAGGACAACGAGGAGTATAACGTCGAGACCTCCGAGGAGGCTCTGCAGTGGCTTGAGAAGAAGTTCGCCGCTGGACAGCAAAAGGAATACCGCGAGGCTCGCATTCAGAACCTCCTCGACAAGGAACTCCTACCTCACTTGGGCTCGGCTCCCGAGCACCGTGAGAAGAAGGCCATATTCCTCGGACGAATCGTCCGCCAGGTTCTCGAAATGGCGATTACAGACCGCGACCCAAACGACAAGGATCACTACGCAAACAAGCGAGTTCGTCTCGCTGGAGACCTAATTGAGGATCTTTTCCGAGTCAGTCTCCAGCAACTTGCTCGTGACCTCAAATACCAACTCGAACGTCACCACAACCGCAAGCGTGAACTCCGTATCACCGCTTGCCTGCGCCCCGACGTTCTTACTCAGAAGATCATGCACGCTCTGGCGACTGGAAATTGGGTCGGAGGGCGAAGTGGAGTCAGCCAGCTGCTCGACCGGACCACCTACCTAGCTGCACTCTCTCACATGCGCCGCGTGACCAGTCCACTGGTCCGAAGCCAACCCCACTTCGAGGCTCGTGACCTGCACCCAACACATTGGGGCCGCCTGTGCCCGAACGAGACTCCAGAGGGTCAGAACTGCGGTCTGGTGAAGAACGCAGCACAGATGATTGACGTCTCTGAGGAAGTTCACGAGAGCGACGTCAAGGAACTCCTTCGCGAGGCGGGCGTCGATTCTTCCCCATCTGGATGGGCTGAGGGTTCCCGCGTTCACGTAAACGGCGATATCTTCGGACTCCATAAGAATGCGGCGAAATTGGTCAGCCAATTCAAGCGCCGCCGCCGACAGGGCAGAATCCGTCCTGAGGTCAGCATCCGCCACGATTCAGCAAACCGTGATATCTTCATCAACACTGACCGAGGGCGAATCCTGCGCCCACTCCTCGTCCTCGAGGAGGGCGATCTCAAACTCTCGGCCGAGCACCTTGAATTGGTTCGCTCCGGTGAGTGGACATTCAACGATTTGGTGTCTCAAGGTGTAGTCGAATGGGTCGATGCAGAGGAAGAGGAAGACCTCCTCATCGCCCCGCGACCATTCGACCTCCCACCCTACTCGCCTGAGCACAGTCGCCCAATTAATCCAGCAAAGGTCGATTGGGTTAACCTCGGCGAGGAGCAGATTACTGAGGCTCACCTTCGAGCCGAGGTCAAGCTACCTAATGGAGAGGCTGTCATCGAGGAATTTAAGGTCCCACTGAAGTATTACCAAGAAGACCTTGACACATTGAAGCGTAAGCAGAAGAGGCAGAACACAATTCTCGTTTACACGCACGTAGAGATAGACCCACAGTTGATTCTCGGCGTCTGCGCTTCACTGGTCCCATACCCCGAGCACAACTCGACTCCAAGAGTCACCGGTGGAACAGCCATGGTCAAGCAGAGCCTTGGTCTACCGTCGGCAAATTATCGACTGCGCCCGGACACGCGTATGCACGTAATGCACTACCCTCAGCAGTCGATCGTCGGCACTCGCTCTATGAAGACAACGAATTTCGCTCAGCGCCCTGGTGGCCAAAACTTCGTCGTCGCGATTCTCAGCCACCACGGATACAATATGCAGGATGCGGTCATCATGAACCGCGCAGCGGTCGAGCGCTCACTCGCCCGCTCCTCCTTCATCCGCACTTACAACGCCGAGAACAAGCGCTTCCCTGGCGGCCAGGAGGAACGCATTGAAATCCCAGGAACAGGCCTTGACGAGATCAAGGGCCTGAAGTCATGGGAGAGTTATACCCACCTCGAGCGCGATGGTTTGCCAACCCCTGAGACATATCTCACAAGCGTTGGTGGAGACACCAGCGTGCTCGTCGGTAAGACCAGCCCACCGCGCTTCCTCGAGGAGTCCCACGGTCACTTCCTGCAAGCTCAGGAGCGCCGTGAATCATCGATGATGGTTCGCAATGGCGAGGCTGGCTGGGTCGACAATGTCTACGTCACCGAGTCGCTCGATTCGGGTCTGCTCTGCCGCATCACATTGAGAACAGAGAAGGTCCCTGAACTAGGCGACAAGTTCGCCAGCCGCCACGGACAGAAGGGAGTCATCGGTCGTCTCGTCGACGAGAAGGACATGCCTTTCACCGTCGACGGAGTCGTCCCAGACCTCATCATCAACCCCCACGCGATTCCATCGCGAATGACCGTCGCCCACGTTCTCGAAATGATCGGCGGCAAGGTTGGTGCGATGGAAGGTCGCAAGATCGATGGAACCGCTTTCAGCGGAGAGAAGGAAGATTCACTCCGCTCCGGCCTCCTGCGAAACGGCTTCGCCCACACCGGTCGTGAGTCGATGGTCAGCGGAGAGACCGGTGAGGCTTTCCAAGCCGAAATCTTCACTGGAGTAATCTTCTACCAAAGGCTGCACCACCTCGTGAGCAGCAAGTTGCACGCCCGCAGCCGCGGTCGCGTGCAGATCCTCACACGCCAACCAACCGAAGGTCGTGCGCGACAGGGTGGTCTCCGATTCGGTGAGATGGAGCGCGATTGTCTGATCGCGCACGGAGCCTCGATGGTCATCAAGGACCGTCTCTTGGACGAGTCTGACGGCTGGCCGCTCATGGTCTGTAACAACAGTGGTTGCGGCCACATCGCCTACTATGATTGGAAGAGGCGCACTCCGGTGTGCCCGGTTTGTGGTGACCGTGCAGACGTGCATTCGGTACAGACTTCCTACGCCTTCAAGCTGCTTCTGGATGAGATGAAGAGTCTTGGAGTTGCCATGAGACTTGAGCTGGAGGACCAGAGATGAGCGCCCGAGGAGTAGCCAAAATCCCAAAGAGGATCGATTCAATCAAGTTCAGCCTGATGGATCCGAACGAGATCCGCAAGATGTCGGCCGTCGAGGTCAAGACAGCTGATACCTACAAGGACGACGGCCACGCTTACAAGCAGGGTCTGATGGATCCGAAGATGGGTGTTATCGACCCAGGTATCCGCTGTGAGACCTGCGGAAACAAGCACGACGAGTGCCCGAGTCACTTCGGTCACATCGCACTCGAACTTCCAGTTATGCACATTGGCTTCACCGCCTTGATCAAGACATCTCTGAAGTCGACTTGCAACGAGTGCAGCCAGATTCTACTGCACAGTGCCTCCGACACACACCCTCTCGACCCAGAGAAGTCTGAGCAGGACTACTACCGCGACCGCGTCCATGACGTAATGCGCAAGCACGGAGTCGGTTCAACCGAATTCAAGAAGATCATCAAAGAGATTGAGAAGGAGTGCTCGAGCGCCAAGCGTGCTATCTGCATGCACTGCGGCTCCGAGCAGGGCAAGATCATGCTCGATAAGCCGACCACCTTCAAGGAGAAGAAGAAGGAAAAGGGTGAGCACAAGTTGAACGCTCGTGACATCCGCGAGTGGCTGGAGAAGATTCCTGACCAACACTTGATTTTCCTCGGAATGGACAGCGCTTCTAGCCGACCGGAATGGTCGATCATGAAGGTTCTTCCAGTTCCTCCAATCACCGTTCGCCCATCGATTACTCTCGACAGCGGCGACCGCTCAGAAGACGATTTGACACACAAGTTGGTCGACGTGCTGCGAATCAATCAACGACTCCGCGAGAACCGCGACGCTGGTGCGCCACAGCTGATTGTCGAAGACCTTTGGGAACTTCTGCAGTACCACGTCACGACGTATTTCGACAATCAGACGAGCGGAATCCCACCCGCTCGCCACCGCTCGGGCCGCCCACTGAAAACGCTCTCGCAGCGCCTCAAGGGCAAGGAGGGTCGCTTCCGCAGCAACCTTTCCGGAAAGCGTGTGAATTTCTGCGCTCGAACCGTCATCAGTCCAGACCCGAACCTCGGAATCAACGAGGTCGGTGTGCCGGTGCAGACAGCGAAGGAACTCACGGTTCCAATTCGCGCCACCAGCAGGAACCGCGAACAATTGCGCCGAATGATTCTGCGCGGACCAGATGTTCACCCAGGGGTGAACTACATCATCCGCGGTGACAACTTTCGCGTTCGAATCACCGACCGTACGAAGTACATCTGGGCCGGATTCCGATGCCTCAACGCCGAGTGTCACTCCGGTAGCGAGGACGAGCCATACGCAGGCTACCGACCTGACCTCAACACGGTTCTACCTGCGCCGAACTTCCTTCCTGGCCTAGAGCTGAAGAAGCAGATGCGCCGAACCGCTCTGGGAGAGTTGGAGGATGTCTGGTCGGTAGACCTCGACACCACACTCGCCAACCTTCGCGGTGAGGACGAGAACGGTCGTCCACTCGCTGAAGACGACCCTCGAGCGGTTATCTTCCAGCGTTGGGTCTGGGAGCAGAACCATCCGGATGAGTACCTGCCAGACCACCTCGAAGTCAATTGCCCTCACTGTGGCAGTCCATCGATCGAGGATGAGTACGGCGAGGTATACCGAACCGAAGTCGAAGACAGGCTTTCAGTCTATGACAGAGACGGCAACCCTCGCCCAGGAGTCATCGTCGAGCGTCACTTGATCGATGGCGATGTTGCGATATTCAACCGACAGCCATCGCTGCACCGCATGTCGATGCTGGTTCACGAAGTCCGTGTCATGCCAGGCAAGACATTCCGCTTCAACCTCGCAGACTGTACTCCGTATAACGCGGACTTCGACGGTGACGAGATGAACTTGCACGTCATTCAGTCCGAGGAGGCACGCGCTGAAGCCAAGATTCTGATGCGCGTACAAGAACACATCATCACCCCGCGATATGGAGGATCCGTCATCGGCGGAATCCACGACCACATCTCGGGAGCATACCTGCTGACACACGGTGAGCGAGTTCTCCCGACCGCCCTTGCCATGGAGATTCTTGGCTCGGTCGGATGGGACGGAGAACTACCCGATGAGGTCACCAGCAAGGACGGAATCGTAGGATACCGCGGCAGTGACCTCCTGAGCTTGATCGTCCCAGCTGGCTTCAAGTTGGAATACACAAGCCGAAGTGGAGACGATGTCAAGGTGACCTCTGGCGGAGACGTCAGCGGTACAATCGACAAGCGCGGAATCGGAGCTGAGGACGGGCGTCTTCTCGACGCGGTCGTTCAAACCCACGGAACCGATCGCGGAGCGGAATTCCTCAACCGCATGACCAAGATGACGATCGCCATCTGCACATCGAGTGGATTCACCACCGGTATCGATGACGAAGACCTACCCGCGAGCGCTAAGGCCGAGATTGCTGAAATCAACGTCCGCGCTAGTGAAGAGGTCGATGCAGAGCTCGCCAAGTTCGGAAACGACGGCCGACGTTACGAGACCCGTCCCGGTCGCACCCCACTAGAAACACTCGAGGAGAATATCTTGCAGATTCTCGACTCGGCAAAGGCCGAGTCGGGTAATGTGGCGAAGTCCTACCTCGGTGACGACAACTCCGCCGTCATCATGGCTACCTCGGGTGCCCGTGGTTCGATGGATAACCTCGCGATGATGGCCGGTTCCATCGGTCAGCCAAAGGTTCGCGGTAAGCGACTCGAGCGCGGTTACCAAGAACGTGTTCTCTCACACTTCCCACGCGGTGTAAAGGGGGCTGAGGAGAAGGGATTCGTCGCTTCGTCCTTCAAGAAGGGACTCGAGCCAACCGAGTTCTTCATGCTCTCAGTCTCGGGACGCGAGTCCCTCGTCGACACAGCGGTTCGTACCTCGAAGTCCGGATACATGCAGCGCCGTCTAATCAACGCTATGGACGACCTGAAGGTCTCGGACGATGGCAACGGATCGGTCCGCAACACCGCTGACCGCATCATCCAATTCGAGTATGGTGAGGATGGAATCGACCCCGCGCGCAGCCGCAAGGGTCTACCATTCGACATCACCAAGGTTCTCGATGATGCTCTAGGAGGTGATGAGTGATGGTCGTCAAGAGTGCAACCAAGAAGAAACTCATGGATCTCGGCATCGCCGAGGAATTCGCTCATCGGCTCGCCGATGACCGAAAGTGGGACGATGTGAAGATACTAACCGCCGGAGAGATCGCACAAATTTGCGCAACCGACTCTGGCATGGCCCAGAACATCACCGAAGTCATCCAAGGTTCAACCAAGTCGGCTCAGAAGGAGAAGGCTGCAGAGAAGACAATGATTCGCCGACAGCGAACCACAGCCTCTCGCCGCCGAACCAAGAGCGTCTTGCCTTTGCAGGCATACGATGCAGAAGACAAGATGGTTCAGATCCACCGAGACCTCGACATCCACAATCCGTTGTTCGTCAGCCTCTCGGATGCTGCAGTCTCAGAGAATGTTCGCATCTCGCCCAAGACTATCAACGACTTGGTCGAGGGGCTACTCGGTCGCGGCAAGAAGAAGCTCACCGCCGCCGAGGCTCGAAAGGTCGTCAACTGTGCGGCAGCAGACATGTCTCTCTCTCGCGTCGACCCGCACGAGGCTGTCGGAATCACCACCGCTCAGTCAATCGGAGAGCCGGGAACCCAGATGACGATGCGTACCTTCCACTACGCTGGTGTTGCTACTGTCAACGTCACTCAAGGTCTGCCGCGTGTCATCGAGATAGTCGACGCCCGGAAGGTACCGAAGACCCCGACAATGAAGGTCTACCTCGAAGAGACTGATGCCAAAGGCAAGCCTCTTCGCACCGAAGAGAAGAAGGTCCAGGAAATCGCTGCCTCGCTCGAAACAACAACGACTCGTGACATCGCTTCAATCGACGTTGATGTCGCCCAGCGCCACCTCAATTTGGAATTGAACCGTGCTAATCTGAAACTCAAGAAGATGACCGGCGCTGAGGTCCGCGACAAACTCTCACGCGCCCTTCGCCTCTACATCCAAGCCGATGATGAGGACAGGCCAAAGGTGCTCAAGGTCATTCCAGGAGTCACGAAGGAAGATGACCTTGCTGAACTCGCAAACGACCCACCTACCTATACCGCCCTCCTCCAACTCGAGGACAAGGTGAAGAAATTACGACTGAAGGGTCTTCCAGACATCGTTCGAGCAAATGTGCAGGGACCGAACCGAGATACCGGCGAGTACTACATCGCCACCATCGGTTCGAATCTGGCCAAGGTCAGCGAGTTCGCTGGAGTCGACCGTGGCCGTACCTACACCAATAACATCAACGAGATCTACGGTTACCTAGGAGTCGAGGCCGCTCGCCAAGCAATCATCAATGAGATGAAGGACACACTGGAAGGCGCCGGCCTCGATGTCGATGTCCGCCACCTACTGACAGTTGCTGATGTAATGACCAGTGAGGGCGAGGTCCGAGCTATCGGACGTCACGGTGTTAGCGGAACCAAGCACAGTATTCTAGCGCGATCTGCTTTCGAAGTCACAGTCAATCACCTGCTACGCGCGGGTGTGATCGGAGAGCGCGACGAACTACGCGGTGTCACTGAGAACATCATCGTGGGTCAACCCGTCGCTCTGGGAACCGGAAGTGTGGAATTGTTCTACATCCCGGAAGAGGCTGAGGCCTGAAGGAGGAATTCAAATGGATCTAGCAAGACAATTGAAGCAAGGAATCACTACTGGAACCGTCCTTTTCGGGCAGCGCCAGACCACGAGTGCATGCAATAAGGGCGATGCCCGACTAGTTCTAGTCGCAGCGAATTGCCCTGACGATTACATATCGAATCTCACAGCAAGCCACCCGGATGTCCCAGTACACCGAGTGACCATGGTCAACCGCCAACTTGGTGCGGCCTGCGCAAAACCATTCCCGGTCAGTGCATTGTGTGTGGTGGATCCGGGTCAGTCCGACCTTTTGACTCTGAATTCGAATCTCTGATTCGCTGACGGATTGTCACCAGAACGCTCCCTTCGGGGTGCTGGATGATTGTTGTGGGGGTGCCCTTGAAGGGGCGAGCGACTACCACGTGTCATGGATGACATCGTCGGGGATCTGTTGAATCTCCGTGGTGTTCGATTGTACGAGGCCAGCGGCATCGTCCCATCGGTGGGATTCAGATGCCTTGGTCTGGCCGAGCGAATCCCAGAATTCGATGATGAGAACGGAGCCTCGGTACACGTTTGGCACGTCACTTCGGGAATATTGCCCGTAAGCGTTGCTGAGGCTGAGCGTTGGCTCGTCGATGCTCCGGCTGGCGCTCATTGGATACTTAGTGAGAGGGAATTCGACCAAACTGCCAGAGAGTTGCTAGGGTCGCGGCTGAGGTTGGAATTATGGGAGCCTGAAACCCTCAGTCGTTGGATTGGCGAGGCTGTTCTGCGAGGCGATTTGAAGGCGGGACTCGTGAATGAAGAGCAGCCTATCACAGAACCGTCCAATCAATCAGAGTTGGATAATGGTTCCAAAATCATCCCGATTGCAAGGGTGGTATTGCAACCACTCGTCGACCTAGACGAGTGGTTGATTCAGCGAGGCCTCGAATTCGTCGAGGCCACGCCAGTTCTTCTCGAAGCGAATATCTGGAAAGTCGAGGGCTCTCTGATAAGCCCAGAGGGAACTCGGGAGAATTCTACTTGGAAGGTTCTCGAGGACCCGTGGGCGGGCAGGTTGGAAATGTATGAGGAATCCGAAGTACTCCCGACGACACCTGCCTTACGTCTCATAGAGGGTGATTCGGAGTCATGGCTGCGAGAGAACGATCTTCGAACGATGTTGGTGGGCATTCTTGAGACTCGCAGACAGAAGCAACAGGAAGCTGAAGAGGGGAGCACGGTGAGGAGCACTATGCTCGAACGATGGACCTTCGATTCGGATGGCGCGGTTCTCGAAGCGTTACCAACTGCGATTCCTGCTTGGGTAATCGACCACGACCGTGGCCGTGAGATTCTCCATTCGAGAAATGGTAGAACTTACGAAATCAATTCCTCTGAAGGGCCATGATCTCGTCTGTTGAGAGAGTGTCTCCAGACATCAGGCGAGTCATCAGATCAGCGACTTCGACCTGTTCATCATCATCGACTCCACCCTTCTCGCGAGCATCCAGAGCCTTCAGCAGGTCCTGCATCGAGTGAATGCAGCGTAGTGAAACGATGTATCGTCCGTGGAGTGAATCGGCTTCGCGCTTGGCTCGAGTGACTCCGGCTTGGGCAGAATTCGCTTTCTCGCGAAGCCGATCGACCTCTTCTGATAACTCCGCCATGAGGTCGTGCGCCTCCTGAGCGTTAGAAACCGCCTTCTTGACACTCTTGTGAGCCTCTTCCTGCTTCTTCTCGGCATCCCTCAATTGCATCTTGAGATC
>CAZNVK010000002.1:0-94847 GCA_964576865.1 uncultured Candidatus Poseidoniales archaeon
TGACAGCGGCATTCCCACCGATCGTCACCGCCGCCTTCGCCGCATTTTTTTGGGGGCTTGCCAACGGTGGGCTGGCCTGGCCCGAGTTTTGGGACATGAGTTTTGAGACCGTTCCGTTGGGGTGGCCACGAGCGGGGGTTCACACGCTTCTTTCGCTGATTCTGCTCTACAATCTGCTCGCCTGGTGGGGCTCAGCACGCGGAAACTCGCCGTCAAAAACACCCTGGACGATCTTCCTCTCCTCCATCGTCACCTATACCCTGCACTGGAACTACGGCTTAGGGGTGCTTCGCGGAAAGTGGCGAATTCTGAGCGGGCGACCGGGATTGCAAATCGATGATCGGTCGCGCGATTGAATTCGATTGAACTCGCATCTCGGGGAGAACGCAGAAGGCGCAGATTGGTTCGATTCATGCCCTCTGACTTTTCGAAATCCGCGGAAAGATTCATCACCAAACTAAGGCTGGTGTCAGCATGGCTTCGTACGACGAATTGGTGGACGCAGCAGAACAAAGATGGCTGCAGGGTTGGACCGCAGGACCGAATGATGAGAAGGTCACGAATCTCATCAGTGCAGGCTCCAGCGCCCCTGACTTGGAATTGTTAGATCACACGGGTGCTTCGCGTAAATTGTCAGAATTTTGGCAGGATGGTGCCGCTTTGGTGATGTTCTGGAGGCATTTTGGATGTGGATGCGGACTAGGTCGCGCTGAGAGGCTCAAGGAAGAATACGCAGCTTATGCTGAGGCAGGAATTAATCCGGTAATCATCGCTCAAGGTGAACCTACTCGCTCCGCCGAATATCGTGAGAAGTACGAGATAGAGTGCCCCATTCTTTGTGACCCAAATGCCGAAGCCTACAAGGCATTCGGGCTCGGTCATTTCTCTGCTGAGCAAGTTCTGTACGACGCTTCTGAAGATACATGGTGCCACTCGGAAGAAATTGGCCTCAAGTTCATCGATGCTCGACGAGAAATCGATCGACCACTCGTCGACGACCCCTGGATGTCGACTGCTGAATTCCTTGTAGATTCCTCTGGCACGAATCGATTCAGTTACGCCTACCAATTCTGCGATAACTTCCCAGATGCGAGATTATTCCTGATGGCTGCAAAGAATTCCTGAGCGATACTCAAGCAACCCCAGCGGATCAAGGGTACAGACCGAGTTCAATTATTGGGTTTGACTTTGCCACAATTGCGCCCGAGCCGGTACGAGGTTGTTTTCGGACGCCAGAAGATTCCGGTGAGTAATCCGAGTACGATTCCACCGAGGACGAGCCCGGGCCAGCCGCTCTCGATATAGCCTGGGCTCGCGTTGAAGTAAGCCCATCCAAAGGAAGGAGTGATTCCAGTCGCGAGGATGATCAGCAATTCTTCTCGTAGGAGTCGAGCCGTGTCGCGGCTCGCAGGCAAAATCTGCGGGTCGGGATCGCATTCGCTGACATCCTCGACCCGCATCAATCTGACAAATTCAGGTTGGGGTGCTTCGCGGGCGATGAGGCGTGTTTTGGGGGTCCCGGCTGACCATTTTTTTGCGATGCGGAATTGCCAGTCGTCCATCCAGTGCGGGCGTCCATCGAGGGATTTTCCCCAGTAATTTCCTTTGCACCGGTCCGACAATTTCTCCAGTTCGTCGCTCCCGGTTATCGCGTCCTGCGCCAGTGCTACTGCCCATTCGGATTCGGATGCGAGGCCGCATTCTTTGGCTTCGATTAGTGGGGTTGCGGCCTCGAGCGACACAGGATTGCGGGAGATTTCGAAGGCGTATTTTGTCTCGACCATGTGCCTCGGGCCGATGCTGCCGAAGAGGATTGAGCGGTTGTGGCTGCCGATAGTGGCTCGGCCCGGCTCAACCTTTGCCCACTCTATGCTCATCCTCACGCCTCCGCGCCGATGTCTCCGGTTTGGATGGCCCACTGGGATGCGTAGACGCTGTCATTGTCAAGCAGTTGGCGGTGGGTTCCGCGCTCGACGATTGCGCCGTCGACCATCGAGATGATTTCGTCTGCGTTGCGGATTGTTGCGAGCCGGTGGGCGACGGCGATGGTGATTCGCTTCTTGCCGTTGGAGCCGTTGCCGCCGCCGAATAGCGACTGTTGGATGCGCTTCTCTGTCTCAGCGTCGAGGGCGGCGCTGGCCTCGTCGAGGATTAGTACATCTGGGTCCATAAGGAGGGCTCGGGCGAGGCTGATACGGGCGCGTTGACCTCCCGATAGTCGCACCCCTCGGTCGCCAACCATGGTGTCCATGCCTTCTGGCATCGCTTCGACGAAATCCCAAGCTCCGGCTGTTTGTAGCGCGAGGCGAACCTCAGCGTCTGTTGCCTCGCGCGCGTAGGCGACGTTATCGCGCACGGTTCCGAAGAAGAGGAACGGATCCTGACTTACGAATCCTGTGCGCGAGCGCAGCGAGTGAATGGTGAATGCGCTGATATCTTGGCCGTTGATTTTCACTGAACCGGCCTGCGGTTCGTAGAATTTCTCGACCAGTTTCAGCACGGTTGACTTGCCCGCTCCGGTGTGTCCCATGATGCCGAGAAAGCCACCTGCTTCGACGTTGAAGGCCACATCATTGAGCACGTTCACCTTGGTTCCCGGGTAGGCAAAAGTGACCCCGTCGAAGGAGATAGAGGAGATCGGCTCGTCGAGTGGAATGGCATTTGGTGCGTCGGAAATCGATGGTTCGAGGTCGATGATGGCGAAGACTCGGCGGGCAGCGGCCTCGCCCCTCTGGAGTTGGTTGAGCAGCATTCCGAGGATGAACATAGGCATGGTCATTCGAGTAGAGACCAGCAGGAATGTAACGAATTGTCCAACACTGATTTCGCCGGTTGAAAGAACCCATCCGCCGGCCGATACCAGCAGGCCGAAGGAAAGGCCGGCGACTACGTAAATTCCGGGAATGAATCGGTTGCGGATGAATGCTGCATCGATTGCTTGGTCGCGGTAATCGCCACTCTCGCGACCGATTCGATCCCCTTCGAAAGTAGTTGCATTGTAAGCTTGAACGACAGTGATTCCCGAGAGCACATTCTCCAGAATCGCAACGATTCCACCAGTGCTCTCGCGCTGCTTCTTGTAGCGCCGCTGGACTCTTGTCGAGAACCAGACTACCATCGGAATGATCAGCACCAGCGGCGCCATCAAAATGAGACTGAGCGTTGGCGACATCCAGAATAGAATCGCGAAAGCCACAGCAAAAGTTGTGATTATTCGGATGATGCTCGTGCTCGAATCAGAAATGATATCCTCGAGCTGAGCAACATCCGCCGACAGCACCGACATCAGGTTCCCAGTCTGCCTCGTCTCGAAGTACGAGGCCTCCATCTCCATCAGAGAAATCGTCGCGTCCATCCTGATGTCGTGCTGAGCCTTGTAAGCCACAGATTGCCACAATTGATTCGAAAATCCTTGGAATACAGCCAGCATACTGAACGAGAGCAGAATCAGCAGACCGAATCCAAACTCGACCGAACCAACCGGACCGACCGAAGGCAACCAATCGGCAGTCACGATACTCTCGATGGTCGAATTCGTGTATTTCGAATTATTCGGATTGTAGTAATCAGCCGCCATTCCAATCGCGATGAATGGAATCAGATCGAATGCGCGCGCGCCAAAATTCGCAGCAACACCGCCCAAGGCGCGCTGCCAATACCTCGTCACATAGGGAACTATGCGCCAGATCTGACGGCCGACAATCTGCGCTTCTTCCTCGGTATCTGAGGAATCTCTGGCGATTCCGGCAGCCATCGCGCGCGTCATCGTTCAACTGCGCCACTCCGCGCCCTTTCAATCCTTCACAGCATTGCAGAGTAGGCGAGTGGGGGAGAGAGAGGAGGGGTCGGGCATCCCCTCCCCACTCAACGCCCCCGCAGCCAGTCGATTTGCGACTGGGTCCAGCCACGCGCACGCAGCTGCGCATCACTGTATGCAGCAGCAGGAGTGTGCGGGACGGCACTCGACTGAGGCTTGATCGCGGCTCGGGACCGACGGTCCTTCACCACCTTCATGCGTCGATCGGCCAGCCGGTTCCCGGCCACACCTGCGAGTGCCACCATTACTAGAATGAGAGTGATGTCGAAGACGATGTCGGTGATCGTATCATAACGCTCAATCGAGGGCAGAATGTCCTTGTTATCGCTAACTCCGTCAGAGTCAGAATCCTTCCATGAGTTGGGGTCATTCGGGAAGGCATCGAGATTGTCAGGGTGTGAATCACCATCGCTATCAGCTGATTTCGGGTCGGTTCCCATCGATTTCTCGACGTGATCGAAGATACCATCTCCGTCGTCATCGAAGTCCGAATTGTCTCCGATTCCGTCCCCATCCGTATCCTTGGACTCGAACGGGTCGTACGGGAATGCGTCCTCCTCGTCTGGCACACCATCGTTGTCATCGTCTGGGTCGATGCCGTCGCACTTCTGGTCCCAATCTGCATCGTTGGGGAAGTCGGCGGCATCGCGAGCATCCGTGAAGCAGGCATGCTCGAGCACATCGCTCCAGCCGTCATTATCGTCGTCTGGGTCAGAATTGTCTCCGTAGCCGTCGCCGTCTGTATCGAACCATTCGCGTTCGTTGTATGGGAAGGCGTCGACGGTGTCGGCCCAGCGGTCTCCGTCATCGTCGGTATCGGCCTCATCGCAGAGGCCGTCACCGTCGAAATCGGTGGGCTGCGAGCGTGCATCGAGCGGATCGCTCTCGCACGCTACCTCAGCAGCATCAGCCCAGCCATCGCCATCATCGTCCTCATCGGCATTATCGCCGATGCCGTCGTGATCAGCATCAGCCCACTCGCTCGCATCCAGCGGGAACTCGTCGAGCGAGTCGCCGTATCCGTCGCCATCATCGTCGAGGTCGCGCCCATCGCAAGTCCCATCGGAATCCGTATCCCGCGGCAGCGACTCAGCATCCGCGGCATCGCTGCCGCAATCAATCTCCGTCTCATCCGAATGGCCATCGCCATCATCGTCGAGATCCTCGTTATCGCCGACTCCATCGCCATCCAAATCGGACCACTCAGAGCTGTCCAGCGGGAAGGCATCCTCGGTATCCAGCACGCCATCCCCATCATCATCGACATCCGAGTTATCACCAAGTCCATCCCCATCGGTATCGGCCCATTCGCGCGCGTCATCAGGGAATGCATCGCGCCAGTCAGGAACCCCATCCCCATCCAGATCAGGCAGGTCATCAGAGCGATACCAGGAAGTGGCGAGCACGAGCTGCTCCGCAGTCTCGGGCTCGAGGAAGAATCCGAACAATCCTCCCCATTCGCTGTATAGATGTCGCACAACGACCTCGGGCGTTGCAGGGTCCGTGGTGTCGGTGATCAAGACCTCGATGAGCGGGAGTGTCGTAGGCCCAGAAGTAGAGTCATTTGCCTCGTTTGAGCCGAGCAGTCGCACGTTTGCAACCTGAATCGCGTCGTAGGTGAAATTCTCCCAGTAGGTAACCGATCCCTCACTCGAGGTGCGCTGTCCATCGACGATGTTCACCTCTGACCAGGAGTTCTGATTCCACGAGTCAACCTCGTAGACATCGCCCACGGAAATGGTCGAGCGTACATTGAATTCTTGATACTCGATGGTCTCATTCCACCAGTATTGATCGAGATATTTCGACTGACCAGCGAAGTTGTAGCAGCCCTCTTCGTAGTAGCGTATCTCCATCAGATTCCACTGGCCGGTCACCGATGAGAAGTGAACGATCGTCTCCGAGACCATGACCATTGCTTCGGAGCCGTCGGTCGTATTGCGCAGGGTGAGTTCCAGTCCGAAGGTGGATTCCATGACGTGGCAGTCACCTTCGTAGCCGCCGATTTCACAGGCGATGTCATCGCGGATGTGATCGCCTGTGGAGAGGTCGAGGCCGTCGATGATGGCCTCGTTCCAATAGCCGGATTCAGTGATATCCTCGATGATGAATCCGGCCCAAGCTGAGATATCGTTCAGAATGTAATCTCCAGGACTGTGCGCCCATGCGAGAGTGTAGTTAGTGGGCGTAGGATCTTGCTCATCGCCGCGCTTGTCTGCCATCGCCGCGGGTGAAAGGAAGGCGGTCGTCAGCAGGGCGGTGATGATTATCGTCGTGGCGAACCTCATGGTCAACGGTTGCGACTCATGAGGTATATTAGTTTCCGGTTTCCGCGTCATTTATGCGTCATTTCTCCGGAATTCGGATAATTCTTCTTGATTGTGGTTGTGTTTTTCCATTCTCCGGAAAATAACACCCTCCTTGACAAATCCCTCCTCCCAACCCATTTGTCATGAATGGCCTCACACAGAGCCCACGGAGCACACAGCTCGCCCATCCGCCGGCATAGAGAAATTCGCCTTCGAAACCAGTCCGGTTCGTACGGAGAAATCAATCGAATGCCGGCACTCCGAGGGGCTGACTATTCTCCAAGCGTGATTGATGACAATCAGTCGCGCAGCGACTCTAGACGAGCGCTGTCGCGCTCTCGAGAGCGCGACTGATCAGACCCGAGGAGATTTGGTGCGCTCACCGGGATGTTCAGACTGGTTGGAAGCGATTTTGACAGATGAGAATCGATTGCATGTCTGAACATCGGTGGCGCACCACCGATTGAAATCGATTGAAAGAAAGGTGGTGCGCTCACCGGGATTTGAACCCGGGCTAAGAGGTTGGAAACCTCTTGTGCTAACCCCTACACCATGAACGCGCGACCCGCCCACCGAGGAATCACCTTTGACCGATTCGGTCGGCAAGTCGAGGCACGCGCGCCTCAGGAATTGAAAAACTCGGGTCGAGTCGCGGATTCATGCTTATGCGACAGCGACTCGGTGTGGCGATGCTTTTCATCTTCCTGCCTATCAACGTCCCTATGTGGAAGATGATCTTCGAATTCGCTGGTCATCCGCTCCCCTGGGGCGATATGCAGCTATTCTTGGGATTCCTCGTGATGTTCGTAGCCGGCGGGATGTTCACTTTCACTCCGAAGCTCCGCCTCCCCCTGCGTAAATCTCCTTAGAACTCCAAGCCGTAAAGCTCGCTGGGCCAGTGTGAATGGACATTCATGAGGAGTGCCTCAACCTCCTCCTGCTCGTGCTCGTGCAGCAAGGCTGCGCAGAGTTCGTCGGTGCGTTTGGGGATCGTCTTGGGGCCGAGGACCGCGCCGGGACGGCGCGGATCATCGAGGTAATCGGTCTCCATGCCCCAAGGCGCCGAGGCCGATGCGTGGCTGGCGCGCAAGGCCTCGACACTGCCTCGCCCGACGCTGACGGTGCAGGCGAGGCCATGGGTGAAATCTGCTGAAACATCGGCTGGCGCATAGTGCCGAATCGCTTGACTGAGTGGCAATCCAGCGTCAGTGGCGATTTGTGCGAGTTCGGCATAAGTCTGTGCTCCAGCGTCCTCGACGTGCAGTTGTATGGGAGTTCCCGCGCCAGCGGCGAGTCCCATTATTTCGGCCAACATCTCATTCGCGGCCGCCCAGGTCTCATCGCTCACCGGATAATGCGGCCGCCCGACCTCTCCTAGACACTGAGCATCACCGGCATCGATGTGTTCGAGGGCCAAATCGACTGCCTCGAGATGCAATTCAGTCGCGCGCTCCAGACCGAGCGGTTCGATCTGATGTTCCCAAGCAACCGGATGAGGTCCGAGAACGACCCCCACAGTAATCTCGAACTTCGCTCGGGCCTCCTCAGCCATCGACAAAGTCTCGGTATAAGCCGCTCGATAACCCGCCTTATCGACCGGCAGCCCACCGCCGAAGCCCGGCTTGTGGACCAGCATAATGCCGGTGCCACCAGTCCGAACGAAATCATCGACCGCAGCTAAAAATCGGTTCGAGCGGTCCAAGTGGATGTGTTGGTCGACGACCGGCCCTTGCCAGCGCCCGTCGACGATTGAGCTCATGCCAATGCGCCTTCCTCATCGAATTGCGCCGCCCAGTGACGCACCGCCATCTCGGCGACGCGCTTGGAGGATTGGCCGGTGACGACGCCATGCCCATTGTTGAAGACGAGAATCTCGCAACTGTGCCGCTTGGCGTCGATGCGGACGCAACCGACTCGCTCATCCTTCTTCGCGTCCGCGAAGCGCGCCGCAGCCAAATCCAGCAATACGGCGCGTCCGAAAGAGAATGATACCAGCATATCTCCAGCCTCGGAACGCAATCCATCCTCGGACATTCCGAGGCTCAACAACAATTCCTGCATCACCAATCGAGCGACCTCGAGACGAGAAATCCCGTGCACCAGAACACTGCCACTCTCCTCGATCACGAAGGTCGCTCGCGGCTCCTTGTGAGAAATGACTACCCAAGGACCCGACTTGATCCCCTTGGCAAGCCTAACCGCATCATCGTGATCCACCGGCGTCCCCGGAATGAAGCGAAACGTCTGCGTCTCAACATTGACCCGGATACGACCGTCCTCGTCCATCTTCAGCCCTCCTGTGCGCCCAGCGTTTCGACCGGTTCAGCGTCCGGCCAGCCCTCGAAAGCCTCGACGAGCGAGTGCAATCGCGGTTGGTGAACTGGAACCAGCAGTGAAGGTCCTCGCGTCCCCGCGTCATCAACCCTGCCCTCTCCAAGGTCTGCCAACGCTCCGCGGATTCGCGCTGCCAAACGCTGACAACGCTCCTCCCGTAACGCCTCGCTCAGGCCCTTATTCTCCTCCGCCCACCAAGCTGCGCTTGAGGCAGCCGCGGCGCCGAGCTCTGAATCGACGCCCTTTGCTGGGGCGACGCGGCTGATGGCGGCGGCTCGCAATCGCTTCCACCGCCGCCCGACCGTGATCGTGGAGAGTAAAGTAGACATCGAGACCTGTTCGTCGGCTGCGCGGGTCATCCAGTCGACCCAAGCCTCGTCATCCATCGAAGGTTCGAGCGCGTAGACCGGCATTCCCCCACGCGCGTTATTGGCGTGGTGAAGCAGACGCATGGGTTCGGGGTCCGGAATGCTCGGCCCATCGACTTCGTAGATTGTCAGATCGTCGAGTAGGCGGCCGAGGACGGTTCCAGATGCCATGGCCGCCGCGACGTGGATTCCCGGGCTGGCTTGGTCTTCCTTCTCCTCGGCCGGCCAGCCGCTGACCTCCTCGACCGAGGCGAGCAAGGCAAGCCCGTCCCAATGCTCGCGCGTGCGTAGTTCGGTAGGCATTCGCACGCATGGAAGATGAGGCCAGAGAACGATGCGACCGCCGTTCGGATCCTCGAGAATCACGGGCGACCAGCCCAATTCAGCCTCGGACACAACTCCCGCGAACCGGCGATAGGGCTTCACTGCAACGGTTCGACAAGCACCTCTCACAGGTTCTCCACGCGGTCTGAGCAGGTTCGCGAACGACATTCTCCGACCATCCATTCGCGGTTGGATTCAAGGAGGGTGAGCGCGCGGAACAAATCGAGAGAGATGGCTGAACCGCGCTCCTCCGAACCCGTCGTGCTGCTGAATGAGGTGTTCCCAGGCGATACGAACGCTCTCGACACCCTCTTCGGCGGCCGTCTGATGTCGATTATGGACACGGCCGCCGGCATGGCTGCAAGCCAATTCGCCCACAAGGAATTCGTCACCGTCTCTGTCGACGCGCTGAAATTCAAGCGGCCAGCCTACCAAGGCGATGTCATCCGCACCAAAGCGCGCGTCGTCTGGACCAGTCGCAGAACCGTCGGAGTCATGGTCCGCTCTTGCCGCATGACCCGCTCGGACTGGGATCCTGAGGAGATCTGTTCGGGCTATTTCTTCATGGTCGCAGTCGACGAGTCGATGCGACCGACCGAAGTCCCACAATTCACCCCATCAAACGATGAGGAACAGATGCAATGGGACGCAGCGCAGCGCGCGCGAGACGCGATGAGATAATCCTGCAACTGCGAGGAAGACTGCCGCGCTCCGCTGAACCTCAAGTCTCAGAATATCGCAGACTGAGTCCAGATATCGCTCAAATGATATGAATCGTGAACGGGTATCTGTACTCCTGCCCAGCCTTGAGAGCCGAGGTAGCATTGATCGCCCAAATCAGGTAGAGGACCCAGTGCACGGCGACGGTCAGACATCCGACCAGAATTATCATCAGAACTCCATGGATAATCGTCGCGATTGTGAAGGTTACCGAAGCGTTCAGAGCGCCCTTCAGATGAGAGGCGAGTAGAGGATCTTCATTGCTAACCACATCAGCCTTAACAAGCCAGATTACCAAAGGCGCTAACCATCCTAAGAATGGAACCACAAGACAGACGACTGGCCCGAGAATGTGAGAGATCGTTCCGATGCTTCGATCGGGTGCAGGCTGGTTCAACCGAATGACTGGCGGCTTCTCATCCATGAGCCGTGGATACCTCCGTCTTCTTTGAACCAATTGCTCGAACCAGCCGCCGCAAGCGTCGCATTCATGGCTGGTTCGCCGCCCGCGCGGTCCATGCCGGTGCTCAATATCGCCTACGTCGGGAGCGAAGACCTCGCGCGGTCGCTGGCAAAATCGAACGATGTGCGGGATATCGAGTCGTACGTGTACAAGGAAACCCGAGACGGCGAAACCTGCGTACTCTCACTTTTGCGCCCACTTCGTCACCCTGAGCGGTTGCGGCCGTTACTGTCCGTTCTGAATGTGGCTGAGGTCGGCGTCGTCGAAGTCGGCGCCGTCGATGCCGCGCTTGGAGAGGTGCTCGTCGCCTTTGGTGCGGCTGGGATTTCACGCGGCATCGCGATCGTAAATGCGGTTGAAGGAGGATGGGTTGATCCGGACCAGGTCAAGATGATTCTGACTCAGGCTGGTCTGGGGTCGTGGGCGGTTCACGAAAGTCTGCCCGATGCCCACGACTTGCGTGAGGAATTGTATTCCCACATGGATGCTGCTGGTTCGGGAGGCGAGGGTCAGAGCCTCGTGCTCCCTGTGGACCAGCATTTCAATGTCAAAGGGGTCGGCCTGGTTGCCATCGGCTATGTTCAGGCCGGGGCTGTGAACAAGCACGACGAGGCCCTGATTCTTCCTGCGAATGAGACCGGAGTCGTGCGTTCACTGCAGGTGATGGATGATGATGTCGAGACCGCCGTGGCCGGTGACCGTGTCGGTGTCGCCCTGCGCAATCTGCGCGAGGAAGCGCTGCACCGTGGATGCATGATTGTGCATCCGGGAAGCGAGGCGCTGGTGCGTCACGAGAAGTCGCTTGTCCAGGTGAAGCCAGCGCCCTTCCAGAAGCGGACGATTTCGGTTGATGATGTGATTCACGCGGCCGTCGATTTGCAATTTGTAGTCGGCCGCGTAACCGCCGTCGACGGTGCGAAGATCAGTGTCGATTGGGAGAGCCCATTGTGGATTCGAGCAGAGGGCGCACCGTCGGTGCTCATCACTCAACTCGATGCCATGCCGATGCGCATCATGGGATGTGCCTCGAGCATCGAACAAGTCTGAACCAATTGATTGCACACCTCCTTCGGAGGTCGCGGCGTTTGTGGCTCGCGCGCGCAAGCGCCGCGCGAGGCCGCTCGGTTGCCCGAGCAGTTATAGCATCGAAGATGCGCTCGGCGGAGCGGGATGTACTCAGCCGGGCGTAAGGCCCGACTGGATGAAGGAGAGTCGGAACTATTCGATGACCTGAGTCTAGTCGGCGTCAGTGGGATGTTTTGCGGCGTTCTTTCCGAGCGTCAGCTAACGTTCGAGAATTGGCAGGGGCATGGAATTCGCATCAATCTCTCAAACATCTCTACACTTCGAAACATCAACCTCGCGAGGC
The DNA here is from genome assembly GCA_964576865.1 of uncultured Candidatus Poseidoniales archaeon. Taxonomy (GTDB): domain Archaea; phylum Thermoplasmatota; class Poseidoniia; order Poseidoniales; family Thalassarchaeaceae; genus MGIIb-O1. The sequence continues at coordinate 11,705 of CAZNVK010000002.1, forward strand.
TTCCAAATGGCTTCTTCACGATGGGGGCCCTCGGGGTTTGGGTGGGTGCAACCATCGTCACTCCACCACTAGGTTGGGGAATCGCTGGAGTTGGTGCACTCTCCGCCCTCGGTTACTTGACTCTCAAGACTCCTGTGCTCGCCATCGAAACCAATGCTGGTGACAAGCACTTGGTCAGCGGCTCTCAATCCGAGCTGCTTCGGCTTTGCATGATGGTTGACCGAGTGATGCATGGAAGTTCGATCGAGGAGGCAAAGGCCGGATTGAAGGCGCTTGAGGAGGAGCGGGCGCGCCGGATGGCACCCGAGCCGAAGGCTCTGCTCGGTGCGCCCGATTCAATCTCGACCCCTGGCTTAGACCTGTTTGAGGCGGAACCGGTTACTCAGGTGTTTGCCTCTGTGAGTGCCAGTCCCGCCGCCGCGGCGATTGCGACTGAAGCAGCGGCTCGTATCGCACCGTCGACTACGGTCAGCTCTGTTTCTGCGATTGGCGAGGGCGGCATGGTCGCCGCCCTCGAAGCCCACGAACCGCCGAGTTACAACATTCCACCGCCGGTTCGGGCACCTTCCGAACCCGTCGACAATCGCTCGGCATACGAGAGGGCTTGGGGTCGGGAGGAATCACCCTCGTGGTATCAGGAGAAGGATGGATTGGCTACCAGCGAGAGCCGAATGGATGAGGCCGCATCCGATGCCTTGGGTTCTCTGGATCTCTTCCAAGACGGAGGGATCTTCGACGCTCCTGCTGCTTCTCCGGCAACTCCCTCATCACCGACCTACGGCGGGACGACTTCGCGCAGCGAATCAGATATGATGGCTGACTTCTCATTATTCGACGATGATTTCGGCGCGACAGATTCGACTCCATCTTACTCGCGTCCAAGTGTGAATAACGCGCCGACTACCTACTCGCCACCGAGTTCGTATTCGTCTCCTACTTCGACCCCCGCGGTTGCGACCCCTACCCGGCCGGCGTCGAGTTCCCAGATGATTCGCGCCGCCCGCTCTCGCCATGGTACACCGCCTACTGCAGCGAATAGTGGATGGGGATTGCCCTCACCGACCGAAGCGGCGGTGCGGGATGAGTGCAGGCCAGGGTTGGTTAAGACTGCAAAGGCGCACACTGCGTGGCAGTCTGAGACGCAGACTCGCGCGCTGCAAACGCGCGCGAGCGAGGCGGCGGTGGCCGAGTCCGAGCGCTTCGAGGATGAGTTCCCAGCCGTCTCCAGATTGGCGACGAGCATGAATAGCGGTCGGGTGCGAAATTCGGGGGGCCGACCGAAGAAGCAGAATTGGCTAGCCTCTCTGCTCGGACCCCCAACCAGCGAGCGCCAGCAAGGGTACGCCGAGGTCTACGGCGATGCCGATGGCTCGGCACATCATGGAGATGCCAGTTTCCGTTCAAGCCAACTCCTCCGCCTGCGTTCGGACCAAGACCATCAGGCGGAGATGGTCGGCCGGATGCGGCAAGTCAGTACGGCGCCAGCCCCCTCCTCAGCTCGAGACGCGCTCGACAATGTGGTGAGCCGCGTCTCGCGCGGCGAGGAAAGAGCACCACGAGCACTCGCCGAATCGAACGAATTACGATTCTCACAATTGCGACCCACCACCCAGAAGGGTGATGGTCGACTACCGGGCATTCGTCAGCTCGACTGAATCGACCTGAACCACCGAGGGCTCAAGAGTGGTCAAATCACGTGAGCCCGACAATGCGTCGATATCTGTCCACGCGTGCGTGGTAGATTCCGCGATCGACCGAGCCGATACCCGTGATTCCGATGCCACCGAGGGTGAATGAGGAAGTCACGGTAGCATGAACCAGAGCGTTCCGCATCGCCTCCAAGTCATTGAGGACGCCCTTACGACCGATCAGATAGGCGAGGAGTGAGCCAGCGAAGGAATCGCCGCATCCAGTCGGGTCAACTATCTTGTCCGTGGGATATGCGGGCAAAGCCAAAGCACCACCCGGCAACATCGCCAGAACCCCGCCACTGCCGCGCTTGACGATGATGCACCTCGGTCCCGGACCGGCTCCCACACCACCGTGCAAAGCCTCACCGGACATTATCGACTTCATCGCCCGCGGAAGAATCTCATCCCCAGCAATCGCGCATGCCTCCTGCTCATTGATGACCACGATGTCGACCTTGCGCATCGCCTCGCTCAATGTCTCGAATTCGCTCTCAATCCACAACATGAACGTGTCCAGAACGGTCAACTGTGCCCCTGGACATTGATCGAGCACGGCAACCTGCGTAGCAGGGTGCGTGCTCGCACAGAACAGAATCTCAGGGTCAACCCAGACATCGGGTAGTACCGGTTTGAAATCGGCTAGAACATTCACTTCGGTCGCCAGAGTCTCAACCGACTCCATCGCCCCTTCGTACCGACCAGACCAACGGAATGTGTCACCCTCGGCCCGAACAACTCCAGCCAGATTCAGCCCAGCCTTCTCAAGTACCATCTGGTCGTAGACGGCGAAATCATCGCCAACCACCCCGACAAGACCGACCCGAGTCGGTTCTGCATCCATCGTGCGCAGGTGGAATGAGGCCGCCAGCCCGGAATAGACCGCAGCCCCACCGAGCAGGTCAGAACCGCTCGCCTCTGGAGTCTGGATATCATCGTAGCCAATCGAGCCGACGATCACCATATCCATTCTCTCACCTCACTTCAACAGATCCGGGTGCTCCTCGAGATAGCGAATCGTGACTTCTCGATTGCGGAAATCTTCCTCCGAAAGGATGGCCCGGTGCAGAGGTATCAAGGTCTCGACCCCCAGAATCATCGTCTCGCCCAGAGCTGCGTCAAGGCGTCTGACTGCCTCTTCGCGATCGCGGCCCCAGACGATCAATTTGGCTAACAGTGAGTCGAATGATGGCGGCATATCGTAACCCGTGTGAGCGTGCGTGTCGACCCTAACCCCAGGTCCCGCAGGCCAATGGCACTCCCACAACCTCCCGGGTGATGGCTCGAGAGTTCGTGGGTTCTCCGCGTTGAGTCTTGCTTGGATGGCATGGCCCGAGATTTCAATGTCTGACTGGGCCACCGGTAGGCTCTCGCCTGCCGCGACTCTGATGCCCAGCGATACGAGGTCGTAACCGGTGATCATCTCGGTCACCGTGTGTTCGACTTGGACGCGTGGGTTGACTTCGAGGAAGTAGAATTCGCCGTGGGCATCGCGCAGGAATTCGAATGTGGCGAGTCCCTTGTAGCCTACCGCCTTGGCGCCAGCGACAACCTTCGCTCCGATTTCTGCGCGGACCTCTTCTGAGAGCCACGGTCCCTCCTCGAGGATTTTCTGGTGGCGGCGTTGGATGGAGCAGAATCTCTCGCCGAAGTGGACTGCGTCCGTGCCGTCGCCTAGGACTTGGAATTCGACGTGTTGGGCGCCCTCGATGAATTTCTCTAGGAAGACTCGGTCGTCGCCGAATGCTGAGAGGGCGCGGCCTTGGCAGAGGTTGAGGGCTGACTCGAATTCGTCGGCTGATTCGACGACCTGCATGCCGATTCCGCCTCCTCCTGCTGCTGCTTTAATGATGACAGGGAAGCCGATATCGTCGGCGATTGCAGAGGCTTCGGAGGGATCGGAGATTGGACCTGGTGAGCCCTTCGCGATTGGGAGTCCAGCGCGGGACATCGATTCGCGAGCGGTGATTTTGTCGCCTAGGACCCGTAGGACTTCGGGGCTTGGGCCGATGAAGGTGATGCCCTCTTCGGCTAGGCGGTCGGCGAAGATGGGATTCTCTGCGAGGAAGCCGTATCCAGGGTGAACTGCGTCCGCGCCGACCTCTTTTGCGGCAGCGATGATGGCCTCGATATCCAGGTAGGATGCCAGTGGGTCGTTGCGGTTGATGAATACCGCTTCATCGGCGAGACGCACGGGCGTTGTGAGCCTGTCTTCCCGCCCGTGAATCATCACAGCCTCGATGCCGAGGCTGCGCAGCGACCGCAGGATCCTCAGGGCGATTTCTCCCCGATTGGCAATCAGCACTCGCCTGAACATCACCCTTTGGGTGATGCACCCCATCTATCATCCCATCGTGAGAAGACCTCTCGCAGAGTTCGCCGTGGTCGCAGAGGCAGAGCACACCGCGCGCCCAACCACCGGCCAAGTTGCAGATGCCGTAATTGGAAACCTTGCTCTTACTGAGAATTCAAGCGAATACCGTGACGCCGAGGGTCTGACCATTCACTAAGCGAAATTGATGAAAATCAGTCGCGAAGCGACTCTGGATGAGCGCAGTCTCGCTCTCGAGAGCGAGACACATCAGACCTGAGGCGGATCAATAGACATCTCGGAGGTATCGCTTGTCGGTCTTCATCATCCCGACCTCGACGAATTGCTTGGCCTCGTCGGCGCTCATTCCACCGTGCTCCTCACAGATGTCCATGAGCGTCTGATGGACGTCCTTGGCCATGCGCGACTTGTCGCCGCAGACGTAGAAGTAAGCGCCGCCGTCGATCCAGTTCCAGATCTCCTCGCCGTGCTTGCGCATCAAGTGCTGCACGTACACCTTCTCGGCGCCGTCTCGGCTCCAAGCGAGGTCGTGGCGGTCGAGGACTCCGCGCTCCTTCCAATCATCCATCTCATCGCGGTAGTAGTACTCGCCCGCCTCGGTCCAGTCACCGAAGAAGAGCCAATTGCGACCCTTGTCGCCATTGATGTCACGCTGCTGAAGGTAGGCTCGGAATGGTGCGATTCCAGTGCCTGGACCGACCATGATGCAATCCGTGTCGCCGTCTTCAGGCAGAATGAATGATCGGGTCGGCGACATGAAGACGCCAATCTCCGTATCGTTCACCCCGCAGCGGTCGGACATGAATCCGGTGCAAAGCCCCGTTCGGTCACGACCGTGGTGCGAATAGCGCACGATTCCGACAGTCAGGTGAACGGTGCCCGGCTCATGCTCTGGGCTGCTGGCGATGGAGTAGAGGCGAGGCTTGAGCCGGTCCATTCCATCGACGAGTTGTTGGGCGGTAAATCCGATGTGGCCGAAGTCGCCGAGCGCATCGATGTAATCTCGCGACCACATGTAATCCTCCATGGAGTCCGCGTCGCCGGTCAAATCGCGCCAAAGCGCCTCGGCCGGATCGCAAGCCGCACCGATCTCCGCATACCCTTCGGGAACATCCTCGCCTTCTCCCGAGCCAGACCAATCGACCAACAATGCGCCGTCAGCCGTCGAGACGCGCTGCCGGCGAGAAATCCGAATCTCAATCGGCGAATCGCCGGAGAGCCGGTTGCCGAGGTTCTCGATCCACTTCTTCGAGACTCGATGGATCTCCAAGTGGTCGGTCAGCGCCTCCCTCAGCGTGGCAGCGCCGAGGTGAGTCTCGACCGTCTCGTCACCCGAGAAGTTAGCAGCTGCCAACAGATCATCGACGAGTGCTGGGGGACAGCGTGGGATGACGCCTAAGGCATCTCCAGCCTTGTAGGTCAGTCCCGAGTCACCCAAGTCGAAGACGATGTGGCGGGTTTCCTTGCCCGAACCCTCACCGTTGAGAACGAAATTCTCGGTCAGCTTCGAGGCGTACGGATTCTTCGCACTCCAATCGGACATAGCGCCACCAGCGGCCCATCGACCGGACCTCCGTTTATGAAAGAAGGGGGAGGGGGTGCGCCCGCGTAGCGGGCGTGAAAGTGAAAGTGAACGACCCGAACGACTCAAGTCATGATGGCTGCATCCGCAGGTCGTGCCGCGCGTGCAGTTCCTCGGGACGGGCAATGCCCACTCTCCTTCGGGTCGGATGCACGCGCTGGCTTGTCTCGATGGCAAGATTCTGGTAGACGCGCCGCCAACACTGATGCCACAACTACGGCGCGCCGGCATCGATCCGGGTGATATCGAGCATCTGCTGTTCACCCATTGGCATGCCGACCACATGTTTGGCTTCCCATTCCTGATGCTCGAGCGCAAATATGTCACCACACCTGAGACTCCACTCTCGGTTCATTGCAGGCCGGGCGGAGCAGAGATTCTGACAGGCCTGTGCGAGACAGGTTTCCCCGGAAGTCTGCTTGAATTCATCGAGGGTGACGTGGATTGGGACGAGGCGGAGAGCGGCACCCTCGAGGCGACGGGGTGGAACTACGAGAGATTCCCCGTCAGCCACGTCCCCGCAACCAATCCGCATGGTTACCTTTTGACTCACGAGAGTGGTTTCAGCCTCTTGCACTGCGGGGACTCCGGCCCGTGCGAAGGCATCGAATCACGAGCCGCACGGGCTGACGCCATCCTCGTCGAAATGGGCGTTCCCAATTTCGTCAACAGCCCACATCACCACACTCCTAACCAAGTAATCGCCCTGGCCAAGCGCCATCCAAATGCGATGATTCTAGTGACTCACACCTTCGCCGATGGCGAGGAGGGGAGTGGGGGATTCGCCAAGCCGGAACTCGGTGGGAACATCGTCCAACTCGAGGATGGAGATGAACTCTCCATTACAGAAAATGGAGAGTTTTCTTTGTTAAAAATTGATTAGAAAATATAACTTCTATAAATAAGAAGAGGTTCAATATCGGCTTCCAATCAATCGTTCAACTTCGATATTGGGCACGAATCGGGCGGTCCGGACCTGTCCGATCCGCCCGTCCCGGCCGCACCTCGGCCAGACCCACAGCGCGGCCGGTGAAAAAATTAAACCAGAGTAAAATTGATTTTCGGAAACCGATGTGCTGAATTGTTATTATCTCCGGTTTCCGACATCGATCAACCTCAATCAATATGTATCACAGAAGATTGTGAATCATCCCATCTTTCAACATGAGTCCGGGAACTTTCATTACCTCGAACGCCTTCGTGGGGAATCCGCGTTCGCCGCCGATGACTCAGAGACATCGATGAGGTAGTGGGCATGGATTGGGCAACGGTTGTGTGATAAGAAATGGAGGGAAATATTTTCGAGAAGATTTTGGGACAAGATTCCCTCTTCTTGGATAGAAAGGCCTTCGATCACGCTTTCGAACCGACCTCTCTTCCTCACCGCGATAGGGAAGTTGAGGCTCTGGTTCGCAACCTTGTCGACGCTCTCAATGGACACATTCCCTCGAACATGTTGCTCTACGGCGTGCCCGGGAGTGGCAAGACTGTGGTTACCAGATTCGTTCTCGGCCAACTGCGCGAGAAGGGGGAGGAATTGAGCAAGCCCGTGCGCACGTATGAGATAAATTGCCGGCAGATCGACACGCGCTATCGGGTGGTTCAGACTCTTGCAAGTCGGCTGGCTCAGCGTGGGGATGTGCCAATTCCGTTCACCGGTTGGCCGACCGATCGAGTCCTCGAGCATCTGGTTGAGAGGATGGATCGCGCTGGAGGGGTTCACATCATCGTTCTGGACGAGATCGACAACCTTGTCGAGCGCGCAGGAGACAATCTACTGTACAATCTGACGAGTCTGAATACCATTCTGCAGCGCTCGCGTTGTTGCATCATCGGAATCAGCAATGATCTGCATTTCACTCAATTGCTTGACCCGAGGGTCTCTGGTCGCTTGGGTCAGGAGGATCTGATCTTCCACCCATACGGAGCGACCGAGATCACGGACATTCTCACCGCACGTGCTGGGACAGGATTGCGTGAGGATGTCCTAGAGAATGGAGTCATTCAGTTGTGCGCGGCGCTCGCAGCCCAAGAGCACGGCGATGCGCGCCGCGCCCTCGACCTTCTGCGCATCTCGGTCCAGAAGGCTGAGCAACGCTCGCAGTTGAAGGTCGACCCAAGACATGTGCGTTTGGCGCAGTCACAATTGGAGCACGATCAGGTCACACCGGTGCTGCAGACTTTGCCGTTGCACCAGAAACTCGTGCTCTTCGCGATCCGAATCAATGAGGATAACGGACTTCGCAATATCTCGACCGGCGAGGTGTACCGAACCTATTCCGACGCTTGCTTGAACGTCAACGTCGAACCGCTCACACCTCGCCGAATCTCTACCCTGCTCAACGAGCTCGACACGCTCGGCATGATCATGGCACGAAATGTCAGTAAGGGTCGAGGCGGCCGCAGCAAGCAGGTCAATTCGGCGATTCCGAAGACGATCGATGCAGTCACCACGATGAGCGATGCCGACCCACTCATCGCAGAGGCTGCTCGCTGCCGCTACCGATTGCAGAGCCATCTGTGAAATCTCATCACACTCTGAACGGCCAGTTAACCGACTCTGATTGGCCTATGAACCGACTCTGATTGGCCTGTGAACCGACTCTGATTGGCCTGTGAACCGACTCTGATTGGATTGGGAATCGACTCTGAACGGCCCATCAAATCGAGGCCCTTCAGGGCCTCAACGGTTAAACCGAGTCCACAGGTCGCCGCACCCGATGTCACTCGCTGACAATGACTGGTACTCGGCCCTCACCCGCCCGAGCCGCACGGCTTCGACGGCGATGCTGCTGCTCGGTGGATGGGTGCTCCTGCTCACCATCGTGAACCTAGTCATCGGTGCATATTCTCCTGGATTCAAGGTTCTGTGGCTCGGATTCCTCAGCGACGGCGCACTCGGTGGTGTCTACGTGGCTCACGATGGCGTGTCCGTCGTCGCAGACGATATCGTGTTCGGTGTCCTCGGTCTAGCGGTTGCTGGATTGGGCTGGTTCGGACTAGGTCAGGCTGTCGAGGGCGGCGCGGTCGCTGCCATCAAGGGCCTGCCGGACTGTCTGAACGGACTTTTCTCGAGTGAGAATGGCATTCGCAAGACCCTCGCCGACTGGCTCATCGTCGGTGCAATCATCTTCTATCTGGCTTGGTCAATGCAGAACAATACCTGGGTCGACCCCGGTGTCTTCGCGGTCAGTGTTGCACCGTTCGCATTCGGTGTCGGGCTGAACTTGCTCGACAAGGCCGAAGCGTGAACTCGGAAATCGGTACCATCGAACCGGCGCTCAGCCGGTTCGCAACCAATTCTCTGCGTTATTACTCAAGTGCGGCCCATCGCTGCGAGTAAGTCTCGGCAACGAGCTTTCGAATCGGCGCCGGTCCACCTCAGCACGACGCCTTTGCCAGGTTGGCCGTAGAGGACGGCGGCACCGAGTGGGGCAAGCGGATGCAGAAGCAGAGGCGCGAGATCCTCTTCCCCTTCGACATCGATTATACAACTTCGACCGTGCTCTCGCCACGCGTGCATAGCTGCCTCACAGGCGAGGAATAATTCGGCGCTGAGTTGGCCTGCGGGGTTTGAACAGGTTCGAACGGCGTCGTAGAGTGAATGGTCGATGGTCGAAGCCTCCGCCCACTCTTCTCGCTTGGTTCGACCATCGATGAGGGCGATGTCGGCTGGACTTCCCAAATCCTGCAGAGTCTTGACCGTGACATCGCCGACAGCGATTACAGGGCCGTGGCTTCCGAAAATCTCCTCCAACACGGCCCGCATCGCAACGCTTGGATCATCCTCAGGACCCTCGAATAAACGCCCAAATGGATCCTTGAGATTCGATTCAACCTCGCGCGTCATCAAGAGCGAGGCTTGGCCAGCATCGTCGGGGAGGTAGGCCTCGCCATCTGAATCGATTTCGCCCGCACGCACGCGCGAGCTCGAAATCGGCGCACCATCGTGCGCCGCCACATGCTCGACAACGATCACCTCCAGCGCGGTCAAGCCATTGGCTGCCCGCGCCGAATTAATCCGCTGACACCCAGCCAGCGTCTCCGGCGTGCATAGAATCGCAGTCGCCGCCTCATGCCAAGGCGCCGGCCCATCGTCATCCTCGAGCGCATGCACGCTCACCGAGTCAGCCTTCTCGCCCATAGCGGCGAGAAGATTTGCCGAGCGATCGGCCCAAGATTCGATCCGCGAATCCTTCGAATTCGCCAAACGATCGCTCGAAATCCACACTTCCAACCGCGCGCACTCAGCTAACCCTCGTTCAATGAGTGCGCGATGCCCAGCATGGAAGCGGTCGAAAGTTCCGCCCACCAAGCCCAGTGTGTGCATCGTCAATCAGCCTGAGTGTGAAGTCTTGAGGACTTTGGAAAAGGAGTGTGCCCCGGGGCGTAACGGTGACCTTCATCGCAATGCTCGGGCACCTGACCCACCCCGGGACGTCTGTTGGACTGTGGGGTTGTCCCGTAAGTCATTCCGCTCTCTTCCGTCGGCGGTCGTCCGGGGACCCATCACAATCCGACCACATGTGTTGCTCCGAAGATCATAGCTCAGCAGCGGCTCACTTCGGTCTTCGACATGCGGCAAATCCCGTTCCGTGGTACCGTGGTTCATCCTACTAACTCCGGCTGGGGCTTTCGTCGGCACGGTGTTGCCGGTCGGGCGTCAATTCGTTCCGGGGTCCCTTCATGAACCTCTCGGAGAGAGGGGGGGAGGTCAAAACGCGATGTGAAAGTGAAAATTCTAGTTGAAAACGAGCGTTTTGGTCAGAATGCTCTGTGATCGCGCGAGAGGCCTTGGTGCCAGCCGGAACGGCGTAGGATGAGCCTCTCGCTGACGTGTGGGTCGCCGCTCATCGCCATCTCGGCGCTGAGCGGCGGCCAATTCTCGACCGGCTGAGCCAACCAACCCACGAGTGGATGGGTTCTGCCGGTCGTCGGCGAGCCACCGCTGGTGGCTCGGTCAAGTGAATCCAAAAGATCGAGAACGGGGGCTGCACCCTCGGGCAGCGTCCCTCTCTCATGTCGCGCGCGCAAGCGTCGCGCGAGGGCATTTCGAATTTCAAGCGAACATCCGGGATGCACTCGATCTCGTAATCCCGGAGCGCTGCTCGCCTCGCCTTTCGGCCGCAGCACAGCTGCGGCCCAAGGAATCGGATTAGCGAATAACCAAACCAGAGCGTCCTCTTCGGCGAGCAGATTTGTCAACAATTCTGGAGCGAGCAGCGCCCACCAATCGAGAGGAAGCCTCTCAACAATTGCTTCAACCCCTTCGATCTCCATTTGTTTCCCATCCCGAATGCGCTCGACCAAAAGTGACCAGATTCGCAAATCATGGCTCATAGAAAATTTGCTCGCTCGCCGCAGAACTCCCTGCAAAACTGGCCCATATTCAACAGCCGCGGGGCCATCTCCTCGGAACATCCAATCCACCGCCTGCAATGCTTCGAGCGAATCTGCAGGCGGATGAACCAACCATGCTTCCAAGGCCCAACGAACAAGGTCATTCTGCATTTCATCAGGCAACCAAGCCGCATTGCTCAGCAATTGCGCGGCCACCCAAGAAGCGCCCTCACTCGCTTGAGCCGGATCGGTCGCCGGCCGCGCCCGCAGAGCAATCTCAGGATCATCTCTCAGCATTCCGCGCAGTTTACCAGCGAAAATTTCGAGCACCCTTACCGGCGCCTCATCAGCCACCTGAGCGAGCCTTTCGAGCGGTAAGTAATCCAAATCCAACAGCGCGATCCACTCAGAATCCAACCGCGCACGCAGCCGCTGCCATCGATGCCATCGCGTGCGCGCAGGCGAAGCAATCCAAGCCGCCAGAGGATAGCTCGCCTCCATCATATTCGACCAATCCTCATTCCCTTCAGGGTATTGTGCAATCGCAGAATCAAGCATCGAATCACCATCAGTACCGACCTCAGATGCTTCCTCAACCCCAAGCACAACCCAAGGCGAGAGTGCCTCCCCGCCACCAACCACCGACTCCGGGCTCATCGGCACAGGGTCGACGAGGCGAACGGGCATGTCCCGCCCGCCTCGAGTTCGCAAACGCAGCCACGGCAGAGGACGTAAGGGGTCGACGGTCAGTTCGTCGAATATAGCGAGTGAAGAACGAGCGGAGGAAGCGAGAGTCAAGCGCAACGAAGGGTGTGGAATCAACGTCGTCAGCACATCATCGGGAAGCGTCTCGGGAATCTCCAGAACCAGTGGTGGGCGCTCCTCATCAGATACAGCCCATTCGATCAGAGAAGTAACCGCAATCGGCCCGAGTCCGCGAGTATCGAGCAAGCGAAGTGTCTTCTCCTCAGTCGAGAAACTCGCCTCCCCCCAATCCTTGCGAAAACGCCGCCATGTCGATTCCTCGGTCCTCACTCTACGCGTGGATGTCAGCCGTTCTCTGAGACTGTTGAGGCGACGCTTGCGCTCCGACGGGATGAGTCGTGGGTGGGCTCGTCGGATCCAAGCGTCGAGACAAGAAATGGGATATTCGTGCCCTGCTGCATCGAGACCTCCAAGGTCTGCGATGACCAGGGCATTCGCTCGTGCTGTTCGCAGCAGCATCGAGCGTGGCAATCGCTCCTCCATGATTGCGCATACTGGATCCTTGGGTCGGATGTCTGGCGATTGCTCGTGGCAGTTGCCTAATGTCCAGCCGCCGCGGTGGTGGCTGGCTTCTGGCAGCGGCGGGTCTGGTCGGTGGCTCGGGGCTTCGAACCAGATTCCAGGGGCCAGAGCCACCGGGCGATCGGCATCGACGAGGCGAGCGCGGACGATGCCAATCGTGTGGTTCTCTCCAGCATAAGCCGAGATGCTCTCAGGATCATGGCTCTGAGGGGGTTCTGGGAGCATCTCAAGGGAGCGCAGATCGAACCAGCGCGGTGAGCGCTCCCTCAGAACCGCCCAAGTCCATAAGACCCCTTCTCTTCCGGTGGAGCCTCCGTCACTAGACAAGACGCGAATTGGGCGGTCGGGAATCAAGACCAGAGGGCTGTCTATTGGAGCGAGAACCCCTATCAGAAGGTTAGCTCCATCGCGCGCTAGCAGACAGCATTTGTGCGCGGGTGAGGGTAACGGTGTTGCTTCCATCGCCCGCGCCAACTCATCGGAACGGATCGCTTCCCATCCTGCAGTCGTCAAATGGAGGCGCGCACCGCGGGCTCCGGCGGCTTGGTCACTGGCTACCAGTCCATCGTTTCTCATTCGTCGGAGCTCCGCTGAAGCGTGCGGAATTCGCAATCCTGTATCGCGTGCGAGCACGCTGACAGTTTCGCCGCCATCCGTCATTCGATCCAAGAGGCGGCGGCGGTGTCCACTCCGAATCCGCCGCAGTCCCTCCAAATCAGCGACAGGACCGCCTGATTGCGGGTCATCCGACACTAAGCACCCCCTCCCGATTCAATTAGTTAGAGAGTCCTAATTAAATTATGCTATTTCATTACATTTCCTTACAGATTTCTTATGGAAAACATAACAGTTTCATTTCCACACCGACTTTCTAGATGGAATCTACCGTAATTAGTGCAACAATCTGTAACGAAGAGAGGGTTTGAGTTGCAGAACTGTTATATCAACGCCTGCCGTCCTGTCGGTAACGGACTCGTAAAGCGGCCGTGATGACTTGGAGGATGGAACGAAGATGAACTCGCAGAACCTGCGTGAACTGATTCGAAACTACCTATCAGAGCGGCCGCGGAACACCATCGAGATCTCGACCTGGCTATCCCGCCGGATCGACCCACAGAACAGCCCGGCGGATATCACGAGCATCCTAGAATCGGATGAGAAGATAATGCGTATCGGTACTGTTCGCAAGAGCGGCATGCGCCGCTCAGAATCCCCAGTATCGGAATGGGCATCGAGCGATTGGGTCGAGCATCACGAGAGGAAAAAGTCCGAAAGAAAGGAGAGCTGAACATGCGCACAACAAGACTACGACAGAAGATTAAGAAATTCCTGAACGAGAGGGGCGAAGCCAATACTACTGAGATCCTCGAACACGTCAATTCCACAATGCGCCACGGCACAACTCCACAACAGCTCGGCAATGTGCTCTCCAAGGACAAGGACATCCTCAAGGTTGCAACGACCAAGCGTGGCGGCGCTCTCTCCGGCCGCTACGAGATCTGTGTCTGGACTCTGCGACCCGGTGTGCTCGACGGCGAGAATTAAGCGGATTGAATCTGCCACAGAGTGAGAGTATATCCTCCCACAACGCTCACGACGAACGCCAAGATTGAGGGGCGTGGTAACTCTGTATTGGACCACTCTTACATTGAAATCGATAGCCACTGAATCGAGATGATTGCCGCGGCGAGGTCTGACTTTCAGCTGCGCGGGAGTGCATTCAATCGCCGCGAAGCGGCTCCACTGAGCGCAGTCGCGCCCTAGAGGGTGCGACAGATCAGGCCGAAGGCGCTTCGAGTTCTGTTGACCAATCGCCGGTTCGAGCGAGGCTATTCATTGCGGCTCGATGAGCGAAGGCACCTTGGCTATCCTCATTCGAGCCGCTGGCCCAGGTCTGCAATGCGTGCGCGAGCAGGGCTCGCCCGTAGGAATACGAGAGTTGCCATGGGTGGTCGACGGCCATGCCATTCATCAGATTGAGATGGGCCGTCGCATCCTCATCCGATTGACCTCCAGAGAGGAATACGATTCCAGGGAGGTCGTGCGGGACGTGGTTGGTAAGGCAATCAACGGTCATCTGGGCGGCTTGTTCACGGCTGCCTTGGTCAGCGCAAGCCTTGCCGGGTAGAACCATGTTCGGCTTGAGCAGAGCACCGGGGATGTGGACGCCCTGAATCTCGCAGGCGGCAAAGGTTGCATCTAGGATTCTCGCGGTGACATCGTAGCAGGTCTGAGCGTCGTGGTCGCCATCCATCAGAACCTCGGGTTCGATAATCGGAACCAGACCTTGCTCTTGACAGATCGCTGCGTATCGAGCGAGGGCATGGGCATTGGTTGAGATATTGGCCTCGCTCGGCATTCCATCTCCGATTCGGATGACTGCTCGCCACTTAGCGAAGCGTGCGCCCATTGAGAAGTACTCCGCGCAGCGCTCGCGAAGACCATCGAGACCCTCGGTGATCTTCTCGCCAGCGTGACCGGCGAGTTCCTTGGCGCCGGTATCGACCTTGATTCCAGGGTGGACGCCTCGGCTGGCTAGGTATTCTGGAATCGGCGTGCCATCATCCATAGTCTGCCGAATGGTCTCATCGAAGAGGATGACACCGCTGATGGCCGACTCGTAGCCGCCGGTGGCGAAGATGTTCGAGCGATAGGCTCGCCGAGTCTCTGGAGATGGCTCTACACCGACGGCCTTGAGCCGATTTGACATCGTTCCATTACTCTCGTCGGCGGCGAGGATTCCTCTCCCCGGAGATACCAATTCACGCGCTGTTTGTTCGAGTAGTTCAGTGTCCATCTTCGAACCCCGAACTGACGTGCGGGGTTCGGGAGATGAAGGCTTTGCCCTCAAATTGTGATTTCGCCCTTAGGCCGAGCGGATATTGTCGACAAATCTGTGGGCTCCGCTGGCCACGTCAATGACCTCGGATTGGACGGAATAACGACCATCTGAGAGTTGCTCGACACCGAAAGTTCGGCCCGGGCAGACGCCCGTGCCGATGAATACAGCATCCTCGCTCGCGCACAATTCGTCTCGGTCCCAGAGGCGCTCGATGTCTCCATCGATCATCTTCTCCGCGCGCTCGCGATGTCCCTCATTCTTGAACACGAGGCGCCCTTCGAATGGGGCGCCGAGACCGCGCAGCGCGGTTGCTGTGATGACGCCTTCCGGCGCTGCGCCGATTCCCATTAGCATGTCGATTTCTGAGTTTGGGTCGGCCGCGTTGAGCGCTGCTGCGACGTCACCATCGCCGATGAGAACTACGTTCACATCGTGCGCACGTAATTCGGCAATCAGCTTCTCATGCCTCGGCCTATCCATCACGACGATATTGAGTTCGGATTCCTTCTTGCCAAGAGCCGAGGCCGCAGCCTCGACATTGTACGAAGTCGAAGCGTCGAGGCTGATCACACCATCCAGCTCGGCTGGCCCCGCAATCTTGTTCATGTAGCAATCCGGCGCATGCAGCAATTTCCCACGCGGGGCTGCAGCCAATACCGCCATCGCGTTCGGCAAATCCTTTGCAACGTGATTGGTACACTCGAGTGGGTCGACCGCGATATCGATAGATGGCGCGCCTGCGACCCCTTGCATCGAGCCCAGCGGCTCACCGATCCAAAGCATCGGCGCATCGTCGCGCTCACCCTCGCCGATGGCAACCCTACCATCGAATGGCACGCCATCGAAGACGGCGCGCATGGCTTCGACAGCCGCGCCGTCAGCCGCTTTCCCATCACCCTTCCCGCGCCAAGCGGATGCTGCAATCGCAGCTGCTTCGGTCGCGGCGAGGAAGTGGCCCTCCAAATCGATGGTTGCCATGACCGCCGCGAATAGCGTTCAGCATTCAATCATACGGGTCGCCCGCGCTCGCCCAACTCAGCGATTTCGTGGCTCGCCCTTGCTCTTCCTCAGCACCCGAACCCCATCGATCTGCGCGCTCGGATATTGCCCATCAGCATCCTTCTCAACCGATTTGAGCATATCCCAAGCGCAAAGCAGTCCAGCGTTCACCCCACAAAGAGCCTCCATCTCAACCCCAGTCGTCCAGTGCGTGCGAACGCTAACAGTGCAACGAAGCCCAGCGTCTTCAACCGCCCAATCAACGGTACAACCTTCGATCGGAATCGGATGACAATGCGGCAACATGCGCGGCGTCTCTTTCACCGCCTGAATCGCCGCAACGGTCGAAGCCTCGCGAACATCACCCTTCGGCGAGCGCCCATTAGCGACGACATCGAGGCTCGCCGCAGTCAACCGCAGCAATCCAGTCGCCACCGCTTCGCGAGCGACGACCGGCTTCGAACCAACATCGATTATCCCCGTGAAAGAATCCTCCATGACCTTGCCCCGGGAGGACGGAGAAGTACCACACTAATCACAGGCTCGCACATGAGCCCAAGCGTGGAAATCGAGCAATCCGCTGAAATACTCGATGGAAAATTGACCAACGTGGCCGAAGCATTCCGCGACAAGGCGACTCCCGGAGTCGTTCCTCAACTCGAGTCTGGCGTGGATCACGACCGGCCGAAATCCGAAGGACAAAAATTGCAGGTGATCGGCGATTTGTGCGTCGGTTGCTCTTACTGCTTGATGGCTTGCAAGGACGATGCCCTAATTGTGGAAGGACTCTGTGAGGTCATCGAGAAAAACTGCACGGACTGCCTACGCTGCCTCCTCTGGTGCCCTACCGGTGCCCTCGTCTATGCTTGAGTGGTGGTGCAGGGATGGGAAAGCCGAAGGCAATGGTGATTGGGGCTGGAGTCGGTGGGTTATCATCCGCTGCGAAGATGGCTCAGTCTGGCGAATTTGAGGTGAGCGTCTTCGAGCGGATGTCTTTTGCCGGTGGGCGTTTTACTCAGCATGATCACGATGGATATCAGATTCCCACCGGCGCGGTTCACATGGTTCCGCATGGCAAAAAGGGTCCATTTGCGGACTTGATTTTGGGTTCGCGGGCCAAGGGTGGGTTGGACCTTGGTAGGCATGGGGTGGACTTTCTGCCGACGAGCCATTTTGCTTGTCAGCTCAAGGATGGGAAATTTCAGGCGGCGAATTCGGTCTATGGGGTTCTACCTTGGTTTTCGGCGAAGGATACGCTGAATCTTCCGGGGCTGTTGGCGAAGGGGGCCAAGCAGCCTTGGGGGGATGAGACCGAGGATGGGCGGACTTTTTTGGAGCGGAAGTTCAGCTCTGAGTTCATCGATTTTCTCGATGCTTTCTCGAATTTTGCGATTAGTTTGCGATTCGACCAGATGCCTGCTTCAACGGTTGTTCGGATGTTGCAGAATTCGTTTTGGTCTGACCGGCCTCATGTCCCGAAAGGGGGTTGTAAGGGAGTTATCGATGGGTTGCGCGCGGATTTACGGGAGAATGGTGCGCGCGTCAAATTGAGTCATGAGGTGACTGAGATTTTGCCTGGGTCGGCTGAGGAGTCGACGAAGGAGCATCGCTTCTGCGTCGGGGTGCGCCGACGTGGGCGTGATGAGGCTAGTTGGGTCGGCGCGGATTCGATTGTGCATAATGGCGGCCACCCGAATTTGCTGAAGGCGCTGTCAGATGATTTCGAGGTGGCCGAGGGCGTGCGCGAGCAGGTTCGTGATACGCAGGCTGTTGGTGGGATTGGATTCTGCTTCGCGCTCGATGATGACATTCCTGTTCGCAGCAGTGGGGTTACCATGCTTCCCAGTCTCGAGCGGGTCGGAGGCTTCGTGATTCCGACCTTCTCCGACCCGAGCCTCGCGCCCGAGGGTAAGCATCTGATGATCACTCACCAATTCGTGCCGGATGCTTCTGTGAAGTCCGAGATTTCGAAGGGGCGCGAGGATCTCTACGAGGCAATTCCTTGGTTGGCGGACCACGGCGAGGAATTGTGCGTACACACCTACCATCGGAATTGGCCGTGCAACCGGGCTCCGCAGGGGGCAGAATTGCCGATGGATGTAGGCGTCGAAGGTATCCGCTGCGTCGGCGACGGTGTGAAAGGCCACGGTTGGATGATGGTCGAGGGAATCGCTTCGAATGTGCCGCACGCCGTCGATCAAGTCACGGCTTCGATGCGCTGAGTCTGCCGGCGCACATTGCTATTCAGCCCAATCCTGCCTTCCAAAGTTCTCCGTCGGCGCGGACTTCCTTCTTCCAAAGCGGGGCTTGGGCCTTGAGTTCGGCAATGAGCCAGGCACAGGCCTCGAATCCTTCGGCTCGATGCGGACTGCCGACGTGAATGCAGACGATGGGTTCGGCCGGCAACACGATTCCGGTACGGTGAGCCATCACCACCGATGAGACTCCGAAGCGCTCGACCGCTTCGATCGCGAGTCCATTGAGCACACTTGGCAACTTCTCTTCCCAAGCGTCGAATTCGAGGCGTTCGACCTCAACGCCATCATCTTCACCCCTAGTCAGACCGACGAATGAGACCACGCTTCCACAGCCCTCCGGGTCCACAAGACCTCGAAGGACCTCAGGGTCGAGGGCCTCCGCCTCGACCCTGACCACGATGCGAGCCACGAATCTCCATCGATGCCCAGCGCTTCAATGCCTCGCTGCACCTCGATGACTCTCGACACAACCTTTCAAACACAACCTCAGGCTCGCCGCCTCGTGACCCGTCGAATCGACATCCTCGGAGCCGGACTCTCCGGACTCTCCGCCGCGATCATCCTCGCGCGCGAAGGATACGATGTCCACGTCCACGAAATTCGCAAGGACTCCGGAGCGCGCTTCGACGGAGATTTCCAAGGCATCGAGAATTGGACCAGCGAGACAGATTTCTTCGACGAAATGCGAGGCTGGGGCCTCGACCCTGATGAGTTCAAGTCCGATGGATTCGGAATCATCGACCTCATCCATCCCGACGACGCGATCACTCACCCGAAAACCGACGGGATCGCCTTCCGCGTCGTCGAGCGCGGCACCGATGAGCACTGCATCGATCAGGGATTCAAGCGCATGGCAATCGCCGCCGGCGCCAATATCCACTACGAGACGCGCAAGGACCCGAGCGAATGCGACATCATCGCCGCAGGCCCCAAGGAATCCAGTGCCGTCGCATTCGGTGAAATCTTCCACACCGACCACGAGAATATCGTCGCCTTCCAACTGAACGACAAGCTCGCCCCAGGCGCCTATTCCTACCTCATCATCATCGACGGCGTCGGCCTCATCTGCACCTGTCTCTGGCGCCAACAGAAGAAGTCCGGCCGCTACCTCAACGAGACCATCGCTTGGTATGAGCAGCACTACGAACTCAACCGCCAACCCATCAAGCGCGTCGGGGGCAAGGGCGACTTCGCCCTTCCAGACCACTACATCCACGAAGGCCGCCACTACGTAGGCGAAGCAGGCGGCCTGCAGGATTTCATGTGGGGCTTCGGAATGCGCTACGCCATCACCAGCGGGGTGCTGGCCGCCCAATCGATTATGGGAGGGACAGACTACCAGAAACAAGTCCGCAGTCGCCTTGTTCCGCTCGTTCGAGCCAGCGCGATTAACCGCTTCCTGATGAATAGATTCGGAGATCGTGGATTCAAGATGGTTGCGCGCTATTGGATGCGCGACCAAGCGCGCAAGGGAGACGGGCTGGCCTTCATGAAATGGGTCTACCAGCCCGGACTGTTGCGCCGAGCACTCTGGCCATTCGTACGCATCGGGATGCTCCGGCGCAAACAGCTGAAAGACGGCCGAATGGTTTCTCGAATGCCCTTCCGAAAGCCGCTCTCCCGCGACGTTTGGGAACCGAGTCAAGCAGCCGAGGAGATAGGGCAGCAGTGGAAGTCCATCCAGCGTGGAGGAGGAGGCGTTTCCTTCTCCGAAACCGATGCATGAGCCGAGGTTTTCCCGTCTCGTAACCCTCCATTCGCACCCGTGTGATTCATAATCCGACCCTCGGTGGCCGCGCTATGACCTCATGGCCTGAACTTGAGCCAATGCCAAACCGCCTCGTCAATTACGGCGTTACCGAGAATGGAATCGCTATCATCGAACTCGCCTCCAATTCAGCGGGCGCTCCCCTCGAAGGAGACGAGGTCGGCCCGAACACCTACACTCACGAAATGATGCGCGACATCGACACGGCGGTCGTCAAGGCGCGCTTCGACGATGATGTCAGCGTCATTCTGATCACCGGCAATGGACACAAGTTCTTCTCTGCCGGTGCATCAATCCAGATGCTAAACTCGGTTACTCCCGGCTTCAAGTACAATTTCTGCCTACACGCGAATGAGACTCTCAGCCGCCTTGAGCAGACCCCCAAGCTCGTCATCTGCGCCATCAACGGTCACGCTGTCGGCGGCGGCCTAGAGATCGCAATGGCTTGCGACATCCGCATCGCCCGCAAGGACAGCGGCAAGTGTGGCCTCCCCGAGATCAACCTCGGCGTTCTCGCTGGAACCGGTGGAACCGCTCGCCTAACCCGCCTCATCGGTAAGGCTCGCGCCCTCGAATACATGGTCAGCGGAGAGTTGATGGCATTCGAGAAGGCCAAGGAAATGGACCTCATCAACGATGTTTGGGATGGGTCCCTCGAGGACTTCCGTCAGGACATCCTCGACTACGCCAGCCAGTACTGCCTACCATACAAGGCAACCATGGCAGTTGGCAACATCAAGCGCTCATGTCAGTCTGGACCTGAGATGCCATTCGAATACCACCTCGCGCTTGAGCGCGAGTTGCAGGCGGCGCTCTTCAACAGCGCTGACGCAAAGGAAGGCATCGCCGCATACGTTGAGCGCCGGACCCCTCGCTTCGAAGGCCGCTGAACTCGGAAAACATCAGGCTCGATGAGCCTGACCCGAACCCGTTCGGCTTCTGCTTCATTCAAGTGTAACCGCGCGCTGAATCGTGAGTGAGTGGACGTTAACCACCTTCCTACACATGGGTGCGGCGGCGACATGGATCGGGTCAATGGGAGTCTACGCCTTTCTTATCGCACCTTATGCGAAAAAGCGGTTCGATGAGGCCGAATATATCCACTTCCTCAACGACATCGGACTACGATTCCGTCGACTGAGTTGGTTCTGTCTTGCTGTAATCGCCGTGACCGGAGCCAGACTGGCAGACCTCATCTCAGGTTGGGAGGCATTTACTACAGCCTATGGGCACACAATGCCTCCAGCGAGCACGATTGCTTGGAAGATGTTGCTCGGTGTAACTTTGGTAATCGTTGTCGCTTACCATGATTTTAGAGCCGGGCCGAAGGCGATTGCGTCCTTCCTTGAGCAACCGGACTCACCAGAGACCAGACGCCTTCGAAAAATTGCCACGAATCACGCCAGAATGATGATGTTACTCTCGATCATCATTTTCTATCTCGGAGTTTCGGTGCTCCGAGGTTGAATCAACAGAAATCTGAATCTCGAAGTCTTACTCCTAGCGATTCACCATTGACGATTGCAATTCCGTAATCATACAATTCAGAATTCCACCGTTCATCGAATTGGTGCCGTTCTGGCCAGATAACCTTGACATCGCCATACCATTGCATCCGCTGTGATAGTGACGGGACGAAGGACCATACATCCTCCACGCCGAACAGCGCGATGACTGAAATATCCGCATCGACATCCTCAATCGAGCTCGAAACTGTCTTCCCTTTGATTCGTTTATCCTCACGTGCGCACAGTGGACATACGAACCTGACTGAATCGCCACGCTGCATCAATCGGTCTGCTACAAATTGAGAGGGGTGTCCTATCTCGTGGTCTGCACAGACGAATAACCAATTGTGTTGTTTCAAAGCCCAAGCAGCTGCCTCACCGCGGTTAGCGTTCCTCAAGGTGTGTAAATCGAGTTCCATGAACGGAATGAGTTCTGCGCGAATCTCAACCTTCCCCCGAACATGTCCGAAGCAGCAAATCGGTGCACTCTGCCACACCATTCATGTTCGGGTCATACCCTATCACATCCCTTCCTTCCCGTTGGATTGAGGTGAAAGGATGAACCTGAACCAATTGATGAAAAACAGAACACAGACCGCAATGCTGCTCGCATTATTGATGGTAACAGCTCCGCTTCTGGCAGGCTGTGTCGGAGGTAGCGACCTGTCTTGTGGAGAAGGAACAGAACGACTAGGAGACGAGTGCGTTGTCGACGACTCCGAGCCTGTATGGCAAGGAGAATGGAAGGAATTCAATGTCGAGGCCGCACAATGGGATTTCATCCCGAGTGAGATAATCGTGAACGAGGGCGACCACGTTCGAATCACCTTCACCTCGACGATGGATGAGCAGGATCAGTATTTGCTCCATTCATTCTCTCTGAACGCGTACGATATCGCTGTCGACTTGCCTGTCGGTGAATCTGTAACGGTTGAGTTCGTCGCTGACCAAGTCGGCGAGTTCGGCTACGACTGCTCGGTCTTTTGTGGAGACCGACACAACGACATGCTCGGGACGGTGATCGTCAACCCCGCTGGCGGTCAGGTCGTCGAGGCTGCTCCAACAATTGGAAACACCACTGCATTGGAGATTAGCACCCAAATTTACGACACCACGACATCACCTGGTGGCACACCTGGATGGGTAAACGGAGATTTGATGATAGTCATCGAGCGTGAAGCCGAAGCAGTCGTGGTTGTTGATACATCGACCGACGAGATTGTCGGCCGTATTCACGGCTTGGGATATCAGCCTCACACCGTGGTATTCGACGAAGAGGCACGTTACGGTTACCTAATCAGCCGAGGAGGATGGTTCTCGAAAATCGACCTTGATGACCTATCAGTACCTGCATACATCAAGGTCGGTGAATCAAGTAGAGGAACCGCTCTATCTTCTAATGGCAACTGGATTGCTGTCACGAATTACGAACCTTCGTCCTTCGTAATTGTCAACGCCCACACGATGGATATCGCCATGGAATACCAAATTCCGGTCCCATGGGTAGACGGTGAACCCCAGTTCTCTCGAGCTGCTAGTGCACTCGACACCGCAAATGGATACATCTTCGTGGCGATGAAGGATCTGGGTGAGATTTGGGTCATCGACGCAGATGAGACACGATGGAGCGAGAGCCCATTCCCAGTCGTAAAGGTGTTCAACCACCAAGGTGGAATGCTCCACGACGCATTCATCACCCCTGACGGACAGTACTACATTCTGGCTAGCCAAACCAGCCATCAGATGGCTGTTATCGACGCCGTCAATCTAGAGGAAGTTGCTCTTGTTGAGGTCGGGTTGAAGCCTCACCCAGGCCCAGGAGCGGTCTGGGCTGACTACATTTTCACCCCAAGTATTGGTGAGGGAAAACTCAACATCATCGATTCAAGAACTTGGTCGAACGAGTTCGAGTTGCCAATCGGTGGTCCAGCGCTTTTCACAAGAACCTACGAGTTCGGTGACCCCACTACCGATGAGGAGTGGGAGAAGGACCCAGCCAACCTGCAGTATCCATACATCTGGTGGGACACAGTTCTCTCGACCGATATGGAGGAGAACAAAGAGGTCTACGTCCTCGACGCCCGTGAGCTCTATGTCCCAGGAGCGACCGATGATAGCATCGCTGCGACCGTCTGGACGCTGAAAGACAACGATTGTGAAGGTCGTACGCTGCACCCCGAATTCAGCCACGATGGAACCAAGGTGTATGTCTCGTGCTGGGCCGAGGAGGGATTCCTGTTGATCTACGAGTCGACGCCTGGTGCTGATGGCGAGTTCGACCTGCTCGGAAAGATCGAAGGAATCGCCAATCCGACTGGAACCTTCGGTGTCGGACTAAGGTCCGAGGAGATTGGAGTCTGATTATCGTAAGCCGTTGGGGGGCGACCAGCCCCCCAACGGCCCCCCATTTTTTGGAGTTGAACTCTATGAAAATACCACTTAACGTCGAGAGGATGATGGATACAGACGTTATCAAATTGAGTGGAAATACTAACGTGACTCAAGCCATGGAATCGATGCACGAAGCCGGTGTATGGTCTGTCATCGTCACTCTGGATGGAGAACCCAGAGGCGTTGTCACCGAACGCGACCTACTCCGTAGATGCTTCAGACCGAAGCAGAATCCAGACTTTGTTCTCCTGAGGGAGATTATGAGTTATCCATTGGTGACTATCGACCGTGATCTGCCCGTCGGCTCTGCCCTCAATCTGCTTCTCGCCGACGAGATTAGACGAATCTACGTCATCAATGCCGAGGGCAATATAATCGGCAGAGTGACACAGACGGGTTGCCTCGAGGCTACTCTCAATCTGATTCTCGGAATGCAAAGTACGTTCGAACAGATCTAGATCGACCTGACGCCGCGAGAGAATCCTGTCAAGTTCAGAACCCACACCAGATTCGTTCTTCCATAGACTCGATTAGTTCCGAATCGATATGCCAGAACCCAATCCACTCGCCATCAACCATACGTCCTTCGTAAGCTTCAACTCTCGATTCTGAGGTTAAACTGCCTGAATGGTATTCAATATCGCCAGAGGTGAATCCTCGGACGATAAAGACGACTCCATCGGACTCAAGATCTAGAATCGAATCATCTCCACTCGAGCCGAAAACTCCCTCGATTTGGAAATTTCCAATTTCATCAACCGTGGCGATGAATCCATCTCTACCACCACGGTTGGTTTGGTTCTCGAATCCAGGAGAAGCAGACTCCCAAGTCCCTGCGATGTGAAGAGACCCCTCGATCAATACCACATCGCTGATCGTAGTCTTCCCCTCTCGTGATTCAGATGGATTTCGCGCGAGGTCAAGAGACTCCAGTGTCGATATCTGCTCCAGGGTCAGATCGGCAGAGGTCACTCCAGCCGACTCAGAACCTCCTCCAAGCAGAATCATTGGGGACATCGCCAAGAGGATCGCCAAGGCGAATGGCGCAGATACAAGAAGCAGCTTGTTTTCCATCTTGGAAGGCCTGACTTGATGGATTTCCAATAATTCGCCCGAACATGTTCGTAATCACTCTTGATTTTATTCTCGATGTTTCTAACAACACCGAATCTGTTCGGGTCTCAGGTAATGGTGCTCGCAGCACTCGCCGGTTCAGATGAACGATTTGAACGCACTACTCCACCATGATTCAAATGGCCAGGTTCACAACAGTCTAGCACCTCTAATCGTAGCCCTCGCCGTTACACTCTGCTTAGGTGGGTTGCTCATCTGGCCCCTCGCGATTCTCGGCTTACCACTGTTGATTCTGGGGATCAGAACTTGGCTCGCAGAGGAGGTCGAATTTTGGCCAAAAAGAGAATCGCAAACAGATTTCGAGGTTTGGGGAGACGCGTCTTGGGCGATGCTATGGATCATCATAACGGAGACCATAGTGTTCTCCGCATTCTTCGCCTACTGGTTCTGGACTCGTTGGCACACCGTGAACTGGTCGGGCGCTGTTGGTGGATCGTGGCCAGCTACAGGGGTCGACCATGACTTGTTCTTGGTTGGGATCAACACCATCCTGTTGATCTCTTCTGGATTCACAGCACATCGAGCCTTGGAAGCACACGATCGAGATGACCTCAACTCCTCGTCCAAATTCCTCGTTGCAACAATCCTTCTCGGAACCGCGTTCCTCGCGATACAGGCATACGAGTATCTACATGCGGGATTCGTCTGGAGTGACCATCCCTACGGCACCGCATTCTTTGCACTGACTGGCCTACACGGTCTACACGTTCTGGTTGGCTTGGTCATGCTCGCCGTGGTTCTTTTGCTGATGAAAACGGATCGTTTTCCTCGTGCACGTCACGATGGTTTTCGAGCGATTACCAATTATTGGCACTTCGTTGACGCCGTCTGGATTATCCTGTTCTTCGTTGTCTACTTGGAGGTGATTTGATGCGATTCAACAAGACCCAACTCGGGCTCATCATCGGTTCCATATTGGTTTTGATGATGACGTTCGCATCCATCTTCAACTGGTTCCGAGGACTCGGTGGCAGTGGCGCTCACGCAGAGGTTTACGACGAGCTGTTTACTCTGTATTGGGTGCTTGGAAGCATAATCGGGATAATCGTTTACGCCTGGTTCGTCTACTTGCTCGTCGGTTCCTTCGGCGATGATGCCGGCGAGCCGATGGAGATTGGCGCAGCACCAGTGATTCGAGGCTCAAACAAGGGTGCGGTCACCATTTCGGTAGTGATAATGGTCTTCCTGCTCGTTCTCTCGGACACTACATTCGATTCGATCGACTTTTTTGAGAAGCACGAGGAACATACTACCGAAGACTCGTTCACAATTGCAGTGACTGGATACCAGTACTATTGGGATTATCAGTATCCGAATGGTAAGAGCATCAACAGCGCCAGCGGTGAGGCACTGAAGATTCCCGTCGATGTTCCTGTTGTCTTCGAAGTCACCGCTGGTGACGTCTTCCATTCCTTCGCACTCCCCGACCATCGCATCAAGATCGATGCGATTCCTGGTCGTGTGAATGAAGGGTGGATACTTGCCGATGAGATTGGCATGTTCCCTGTTCGCTGCGCGGAGCTTTGCGGAGATGAACACGCAATCATGGTTGGTGAAATCGAAGTCATGACAGTGGAAGACTTCGATGCTTGGTATGAGGAGGTGGAAGTTTGATCGGTTCGAAGAAGAAAATCAGTACAAGCAAGGCTCTGTCCATACTCGTCATCAGTTCACTGCTGCTCATCGCAACACCACAATTCGCAGCACTTCCGGGTGGAATCTCAGGGCCATCCGTTGGAGCTGGATGTAATTGTCATGGGGCGGTTGCCAGCGATGATGTCACAATTATCTTGGAGGGATTGCCGGATGAGTTCATCGCTGGTGAGACGTACCTTGTAAACATCTCATTCGAGGGTGGGCCCGAAGCAAGTGGAGAGAATTATGGTGGATTCAATCTAGCCGCATCTCGAGGCACTTTCACTGTGCTCGATAACTCCATCCAAATCATGGATGGCGCTGTGACACACAGCGAATCGGGTAATGACCAAAGGTCCTGGCAAGTTGAGTGGACAGCACCATCTTCTGACAAGGTGAGTTCTCAATTCACCCTGCTCGTTAATTCCGTCAATGGTGATGGCTACGCCACTAGCGATGACAAGTGGAATCGCCTCGATTTCTCTGTCCAAGGTCAGAACGCAGGCTCTGGTTCGATTATGGACATCGCCGACCCCGCTTGGTTGATCATCGTCGGCGCATTGATTGGTACGATTCTGGCTGTGGTCTATGCACTATATCGAAAGCCCAATTTCGGTCGCAAGGAGTTGATGCATTGGCTGACGACTACAAACCACAAGGATATCGGTCTGCTCTACCTGTGGACGACGATTCTGTTCTCGATGATCGGACTGGCTCTCTCAGTCCTAATTCGTCTACAGCTCGTCGTGCCTGACAATGATTTCATGACTGGAGATCTGTTCAACCAAGCAGTCACGATGCATGGCGCCGTGATGGTGCTATTCGCGATCTCGCCGATGTCATTCGCCTTCGCGAATTACATCGTTCCACTACAAATCGGCGCCCGCGACATGGCCTTCCCACGGCTGAACGCCTTGTCATTCTGGACACTTCTTCTGGGAGGATTGGTTGCAGCGTCGGGCTTCTTTTTCGATGGAGCGGCTGATGTCGGCTGGACATTCTACTCGCCGCTCACCAGCATCGAGTACAGCCCAGGATCAGGTGTATCACTTGCTGGTGCTGGACTAGTCCTTCTCATCATCTCGGTGACAGCCTCGACGGTGAATTTCCTCGTCACAATCTCGAATCACCGAGTTCCGAGCATGAGGATGTGGGACATGCCCATGTACACCTGGAACGTTCTGTTCACCGTTATCCTCATGCTCGTTGTCTTCCCTGCACTTCTGGCCGCCGTCCTGATGCTCGTAGGTGACAGAGTCTTCGGCACTATGTTCTTCGATCCCAGCATCGATGGAACTACCTGGTGGCTTCACATCTTCTGGTTCTTCGGCCACCCCGAGGTCTACATCGTTCTGCTTCCTGGACTCGGGATGGCGATGGAGATCGTCCCTACCTTTGTGCGTAAGCATCTCTACGGTCGCAAGACCATCATCTACGCTTTGATGATCGCCTCAGTCCTCAGTGTATTGGTCTGGGCTCACCACATGTTCATCACAGGAATCGACCCACTATTCCGCAAGATAGAGACCATCGGCACCGAACTCATCTCGGTGCCGTTCGCGCTCATCTATCTGAGCCTGCTCGCAACTTTCCACAAATCCAAACCAGATTTCACGAAGTTGCCACTCGTCTTCGTCATGGGTGCAGTTGGGATATTCCTAGTTGGTGGAATCACAGGAGTATATCTCGCCAGCGTGGCTATGGACGTACAATTACGAGGCACATACTTCATCGTCGCTCACTTCCACTACACACTCGGCGCGGTGGCTGTGATGACCCTCGGCGGAATCTACTACTGGTATCCCAAGATGTTCGGGAGGATGCTCGATGAACGGTTGGGATGGTGGCATTTCTGGACTACATTCCTAGGAATCAATCTGACATTCATCCCTCTATTCGGCTTGTGGGACATGCCCCGCCGAATATACGTCTATCAGGTCGAGGCGGGATGGGCTGACCAGCACCTCTGGGCAACCATCGGCTCCCTCGTGGTCTTTATTGGTCAGGTTATCTTCTTCTGGAATTTCATCCGCAGCCTCAAGCACGGCGAAGAGGCTGGCGACGACCCCTGGGGAGGACACACCTTTGAGTGGTTGACGAGCTCCCCTCCGCCCGCACACAATTGGGACAATCTACCAATGATGTCAGGTTGTATCGATTGTGGTAATTGTGACTGTTCGAAGGAAATCGGTGGTAGATGCTCAAGCTGCGAGAAGACCTTGAATATCCCTGCGTGAAGGGGCGCTTATGCAGGACGATCGCTGGGCATGGCTCATCGCTCTGTTCTGCGCCCTGCTGATAGCCTTCGCTCCCTCGGCTGTCGCGGATGACCACGATGAGGACGAGGATGAACACGATGACGAAGGCAGGGAGAACGAATTGGAGGATGCTGGCGAGACTGTTGGTGAGATCTCTGCCTGGTTGCTGGGTTTGACTCTGGCGTACTTCGGATGGAAAAGGGTCCTGCCGCCGATTCGAAAGCGATTGAAGGCGTCCGAACAGAAGGACCAACTCAAACGATTGAACTCATGGAACAAGCGTGCCATTCCCATCCACACTCTCCTCGGGACTGCGGCTCTGATTACCGGATTCATTCACGGATTGATGATGGACGAATCGCATCCAACCCTGTGGATCGCCCTCTTCCTCATGGGCGTTCTATCCGTGTCAGGTAGTCTGATGCGATGGAAATGGCCGCCTCGTGAAGTCAAGAGAGGTGCCCGATTGCTACACATGCAGAGGCTGATATCGCTCGTGGTCGTGGCGCTCCTCTTCGTAGGTCACGAGATGGTCTGAAAGCCGGAATCTACCAAATAATCGGCATTACACTCAACCCGAACATGTTCGGGGCGAGTGATATTGTGCTTACTTTGCCTGCTATGTTCGGGGGTCAGATGCGAGCAAGACTAACTCCTCCATCCGGTGGCTTCTTGGCGAAGGGGTCCGTCATTTCACTACTGATCATTCTCCTTCTGGCTCCCACTTCATTCGCATTTCCTACAGGCATCTCTGGTTCATCGGTTGACCTAGGTTGTATGTGCCATGGTGACGCGACCACCGACGAGTCGGTCGAGATCCAGTTACTCGGTCTGCCCGAAGTCTGGGATGTCGGAGTTGCCTATGAACTGACTCTGCAGGTGAGCTCGGCTGTCCCTGAGAATGGAGAAACAACAGCTGGATTCAATCTGCGAGCGACCGCAGGTATTCTAGTTGCGATTGACACCTCTGTCCAATTATTGGATGGTGAATTGACCCATACCGAAGCAGGCAACTCTCAAAGGTCCTGGGATTTCATCTGGACGGCCCCCTCGAAGGCTAGTCCAAGGGTCGGATTCAAAGCCTTCGTCAATACTGTCGATGGAGATGGAACCGCTGATTCTGAGGACCGGTGGAACTCCTTCGAGACGCAGGCCAATGGACCCGCAGCGGTTTGGACGGGTACTGATTCTCCTCCCGTTTGGAAATCCATGCTTCTGGGTCTCTTCCTCGCAGCGATTGTAGTAAACATCCTCCCTCATGGTGGTGGAGCAGCTGAGATTCGCGGCAAGAGAAGCCAGATCTCAGAAGGCGAGGAATGAATATGGGAAGTGTACCAAGCATGGTCCGGAGAAAGGTCGACATGCAGCACCTCCTGATTTCAATCCGTCTTCCTGAGGGGCATTGGGCTGGGGATTTAACTCGGTCTAATCCAGGCGTATCAATTCGAGTTGACGAACATATGGCCCTTCCCGAAGGCCGAGGTCTCAGCACTATCGTTGTAGCTGGAAATGGCATGGATCGCTTCGTTAGCGACCTCGAAGCTCACGACGGAATGGAGGGAGCAGCCATTTTCGAAGAGCATGAGGACACGATCGAAATGAGTGTTACAATCGCACGTCACGGTGGAGGATTCCTTCGCCCACTAATCAGAGCCGAAGTGACGCCACAGACACCTTTCACTGTCAGGGATGGTTGGGTTGAATGGGAGTTTGTAACCGACCACGAGCACGTCAAGAAGTTAGTGAAGGGGCTCAAAGAGTCCGAACTCCCACACAGAATCCACTCACTCTCAAAGGAATCGACTTCTCGCCTATTGACGGTAAGACAACGCGAGGTCTTCGACCTAGCTGTATCTGAGGGATATTATGACAATCCACGTCGCATCACTCTGACCGCGCTCGCAGAGAAGGCGGGCGTCTCCAAATCAACACTCTGTGAGATGATTCACCTCATCGAGAAGAACATCATCGATGAATTTGCAGATTCCGTAAGGAGGCAGAGTCCAAGAGACTGAACTACAGGCTACAAAGTAGCCTTTGATAAGCAGAACTGATTCGGTGAGAATATGGCAGAGACAGAGATCGTACAGGACTACTCCCCGAACTTCGAGGCGTGGATTCAGGATTTCAGCGAATGGCAGACTCGAATCGGTTTCGACCCATCTTGGTTGGGCGATTACCGATTCGACATCAAATTCGATTGGGACACCGCTGGAACCCAAATCGAATTTGGCGATTTTGAGGGCATGCCAAAGTGGCAGCGCCGCATGCAAATTCCACAACAAAACATCCGTGACGCGATTATCTCGATGGTCAGCGTGCAGGGCGACACCGAGTTCGCCAGCGTCGAGCAGCAGAACCACTTGCTGGCGACCGCACCGACCGAGTACGACCGCAAGTCAGCCCTGCGAATCATGTGCGAAGAGCAGCGCCACGGATGGCAGATGGCCTACCTGCTGTGCACCTACTTCGGCGAGCACGGAGTCCGCGAGGCTGCAAAGTTGCTCGAGCGTAACGCGCAGGAAGGAACTCGCATCCTCGGTTCCTTCAACGCACCCATCGACCACTGGCTCGATTTCTTCTGCTTCACCCACTTCATCGACCGCGACGGCAAGTACCAACTGAAGATGCTCAGCACATCTTCCTTCCAGCCGCTCGCCGCCTCGATGGGCCCGATGCTGAAGGAGGAATCCTTCCACTTGGGAACCGGAGCCAACGGACTGCGCCGAATCGTCAAGCAGGGAGTAATCCCATGCGCTCTCCTTCAGAAGTACCTCAACAAGTGGGTCAGCACAGGACTCGACCTCTTCGGCACCGATGATTCGACATCGGCCCAGTGGGCCTATGTCTACGGAGTCAAGGGCCGCTACGACGAGCGCGAATCCGCTGAGGCGGCTGACCGTGAACACCTCAACGAAGCCAGCCGAGAACTCTACTTCGAGGAATTGCGCGACGAGATGGTCCGCATCTCCAAGGCGCGCAAAGAAGGCGAGCCGGAGTTGTTCATTCCATCTGACAAGTTCAACCGCGGCATCGGAAAATACGCTGGAAAGCGATACACGATCGAAGGCAACCCGTTTGAGGGGTCCGAGGAAGAGTGGAACGCTTACCTTGACGAGGTTCTCCCGACCGACGAGGACGAGGACCGTCTGATGAACGAATACATGCAGCAAGAATGGATCCAATACCGCGAGTGGAAGGGCAACTGACCGCGGGTGATTCGATGCAACATTTGGCACTACTTGCATTCAACAAAGAGCGCTGCAAGCCGTTTTTTGACCGGCTGACCGAGCTTTTCCACGAGCACCACCACTCCGAGGCGCAAGACGCCGAGGGCTACGAAGAACTGCTTTACCGCGTTCACCGACCTTATTCGAACGACATGCTAGACATGGTCGATTCTTGGATGGGACTCGAGAAGCGCGATTGGAGAGAGGAGACCACGCGCGAGGTCAAACTCGCAATGTACGCGATTCGCTACCCCGACACGCTACTGCTCGACTCCTTCACGCCCAACGCCCGCTCGGACATAGTTCGCCTCTCCGCCTACCTCCACTTCACCCAACACACCTACGCAATTTGGGACGAGGATACGCGGACGGGACTGGCTAAGTTAGGGATTGAAATTCCAGCGACCGAGGTCGCTGACCCCTTCATTTACGGCGCTTATGTCTCGGCGATTGAATTGCTCAAGGATGTGGCTCCGTTCACTTGTTTCCTTGAGCACGATGTTCCGCGGCAGCGCTTGTTCCAGGCTGCTCTTGCCGCTTATGGAAGAGAAAAGTAAGGTCTCCCACAACGCTCGCAACGCTCACGATGATGAACAGCCCGTGGCGTTCGTAGTGTTCGCTGTGGGAGGTTTCAGTTTCAATCGGTTGTGTAACCGATTGTGGCTGATTCGTCATTGGATGACATGACGTAGAGTGATTTCAGATTGACACCGGAATTTCCGAGGCCTCGCGCGAAGCCGGCGAGGGCTCCCGGGCGGTGGTCGAGTTTTGCGCTCTTGAGGTCGGAAATGGTGTACTCCGCCCCTATCCCGTCGAGGGCTGCGATGGTCCCTGCGTGGTTATCGGTTAGGATCGCTGCAGAGGCTGACCCGTCGCCGATGGCGACGATGGCGAGGATGTTGACTCCTTCTTTGGCTATTGCATCACAGTGATCTGCCAATGCGCCCGGCTCGTCGTTCATCACTATCCTGAATTCCTTCATGACGAGCGATTGAAGGTGTTTCGCCTTCAATCCTTCGCAGGTGGATCTGGAGGGAACGGCTATGGCGCTGTTGCCGGTGGCGAGGTTCGATGGATGTGCGTGTGGTCGCTGTCATCGGCGCCGGTACGATGGGTGCTGGAATCGCTCAGGTTTGCGCCCAAGTCGGATGGGAGACTCGTTTATTCGATGCTTTTCCCGAGGGCTTGGCCAAGGGCATGTATGCAATCGATGCCTTCTGGGACAAGGGGATTGCGCGAAGTAAGACGACCGCTGAGCAGAAGGCTGAGTGGTCGGGCAATCTGACTGCCGTAGCCGATATGGGCGAGGCGGTCGGCGGCGCTGATTTGGTGATTGAGGCCGTGCCCGAAATCATGGATTTGAAGCAGAAGATTTTCCGCGATTTGGAAGCGCTCGCGCCGGCTCATGCAGTGCTTGCGACGAATACTTCGGGGCTTCCTATCGGCGCGATTGCAGCGGCTACCGGGTGCGCCGACCGAGTGATTGGAATGCACTTTTTCAATCCGGTTCCAATCATGAAATTGCTTGAAATCGTTCGTCACGATGCTTGCTCGGATGAAACCGTAGCAGCCGCTCAGTCCATCGGTTCTGCGATGGGCAAGGAGACGATTCTGGTTCGTGACGTCCCCGGATTTGCGACAAGCAGGCTCGGGGTCGTGCTTGGAAATGAGGCGATTCGGATGCTCGCTGACGGAGTTGCCAGCGCATCCGATATCGACACGGCGATGCGTCTTGGATACAGGCACCCGATGGGACCGTTGGAGTTGACCGACTTGGTCGGTTTAGACGTTCGCCGTGACATTCTGAATAATCTGGCTGAGGCTTTTGGCGACGATGCATATCGGCCTCAGCCTCTGTTGGAGGCCTTGGTTGCCGAGGGCAGTTTGGGTAAGAAATCGGGGAAGGGGATCTACGATTGGTCGAGCGGTGAGAAGGTCGAGCGAGACGATTTCCCATTGTGAGGAGGGAGCGGTTTGTCGATTCCACTCTGGGTCGAAGTTATCGGTGTCGCAGCCGGTTTTTTGGGTGTAATCGCTTGGTTTCCACAAATTCGCAAAGTCTGGTCTGAAGGAAAACACGAGGGAATTTCACTGCCAACATTCGCCTTGGTATCGCTTTCTCTGAGCCTGTGGTTGATCTACGGCTTGGTCATCAAGTCCGTGGCAATGACGCTGGCCAATATCGCTGCACTGTCCTGCATCATCGCCATCATCGTCGGCGTGATTCGACTACGCGGTTTTGATTGAATCACTCTTCTTCAGAGCGCCCAAAGGTGGGCGCTCGCTTCTCAAGGAAAGCCGAGACTCCTTCTTGGAAATCCGGCGTCAAACTCGCCGAGGTGATGAGTGCCTTCTCGAACTCGAGTTGAGTCTCCATGAATGTCGAGGTCGAGGCATCGAGCAATTGCTTGGTTCCCTGCTTGCTCGCCTCAGCCCACGCGCCCCACTTTGCTGCTACCTCGATGGCGCGAGGCAGGAGTTCTTCGGCGTCGACAACCTCGTCAACAGCCCCATATTCGAGGGCCTGCGCGCCAGTCCAAGTCTGGTTATCGAAGAAGAATCGGCGCGCCCGCTGATTCCCAACCAGGCGCGGCAGCAACCAAGTCGAGCCGCCATCAGGAGACAATCCAAGCGAAAAGAAGGCAGCAGCCAGCCGCGCCTCGGGCACGCAAACTCGGTAATCCGCACAAAGAGCGAGTCCGAGTCCACCACCAGCAGCAGCACCGTTCATCGCCGCAACAAAAACCGTCGATGAACGCCTCAACCGCAATTCAAGCGGATGCAAAACACCGGTCAACTCACCAACCAAATCGCCGACCGTACCATCATCAATCGTGTCGGCGAACTCATCGATATCAGCACCGGTACAGAAGAATCGACCCGTCCCCGTCAGAACGATCGCCTTGCAAGACGGGTCGTCCAATAAGCCACCCAACACAGCTGAAATCTCGTGTATCGAATCGCGAGAGAAGGCATTTCGAGCAGCAGCCTCGGACAGTGTGACCACAGCGACCCCACCGTCGTGACGCCCTACCTCGATACCCATGACCCCCCAGCAAAGACTCCACTTTTAGTCTGCATGAATCTGATAAGTCGCCCCGCGTTGCCCCACCCATGCACGCGCGACACAGTATCTACATCGATGGAAAATGGGTCGCCGCAAGCGGCGAAGGAACGATTGATGTCATCAACCCAGCAACCGAGCAGTCCATCGGTTCTGTGCCGGTTGGAAGCGAGGCGGATGTCGACGCCGCAGTAGCCGCAGCGCGCACAGCATTCGCAAGTTGGTCACAATCCTCAATCGAGGAGAGACAGGGATATCTGAACGCGATTTCAGGCGCTATTAAGGAGCGCGGCGAAGAGATCGCCCAACTGATTACCGCAGAGGTCGGAACGCCGATCAATTACTCGCGAATGGCTATGGTCGGAACCCCAAGAGTCGTCTCGCGCTCGTACGCGAAGATGCTCGACGAATTCGAGTGGGAAGAAGAGGTTCGCAACTCGCTGATTGTCAAGGAGCCAATCGGTGTTGTCGGCATGATTACGCCGTGGAATTTCCCGCTTCACCAGATAATCGGCAAGGTCGCCCCCGCCCTCGCTGCAGGTTGCACAATGGTCCTCAAACCCTCGAAAGAGGCCCCGCTCAACGCCTTCATCCTTGCAGACATAATTCACGAAATTGGGCTGCCCGCGGGCGTGTTCAATCTGGTTTCAGGCCACGGCCGCGAGATCGGCGAGACACTCGCCGCACACCCCGAAGTCGATTGTGTGAGTTTCACAGGATCGACGGCCGCAGGTGTCAGCGTATCGAAGGCGGCCGCACCAACCGTCAAGCGCGTCACCCTCGAACTCGGTGGAAAGAGCGCGAACATCATTCTCGATGACGCGGACTTCAAGCGAGCAGCAAGCGCTTCAGTACACGCTTGCTTCTCGAACACGGGCCAGGAGTGCTCAGCTCTGACCCGTCTCCTCGTGCCCGAGTCACACGCTGAAGAAATCATCGAAATGGTCGCCGCAAAGGTCGCAGGATATCGAGTCGGCGACCCATTAGACGAATCGAACCGGTGCGGTCCGGTGGCGAGTAAGAAGCAACAGGAGACCGTTCAGCATTACATTTCAACAGCCATCGAAGAAGGTGCGAATCTGCTCGCTGGAGGAGTGGGAAGTCCCGAAGGATTGGAGTCAGGATACTACGTCCGACCAACCGCTTTTTCAGGCGTGACTTCCGAAATGACGCTATTCCGTGAAGAGGTCTTTGGGCCGGTCTTGGCAGTCACGACATATTCGAGTGAGGAAGAAGCAATCGCACTGGCAAATGACTCCGAATACGGGCTTTCTGGCGGCGTTTGGTCGGGTGACGAAGCACGGGCCATGCGCGTTGCTCGGGCACTGCGAACAGGGCAGGTCAGCATTAATGGTGGCGCGTTCAATATCAGCGCCCCCTTCGGCGGCTACAAGTTGTCTGGGAATGGACGAGAACTCGGTGTTCACGGGCTTGAAGAGTTCCTCGAAATCAAGGCAATTCAGCGCTGAGGGAGCCGCGGTGGTGAGAAAATGGTCGGCAGATTGCTGATCATTTGTGGGGCTAGTGGGGTCGGCAAGTCGACGCTTACTGCGAGGCTTGCCGCCTCGCTCGAATTCGATAAGGTGGTCTCGACCGACACGATTCGTGAGACTTTGCGAACTACTCTGTCGGTCGAGGAGTCGCCCGCCTTGCACCGTTCCTCATTTCAGCCGGGCGGGTCAGGCGCGATCGAGGATTGGGCGGCGACGATTGCGCCACTGTGCGAGGCGATTGATGCGGTCATCGCGCGCGAGATGAAGCGAGGTGGAGACCTCTTGCTCGAAGGCGTCCACCTCTCGCCCTCATTCGGCATGATCGACGCTTGGCGAGCCGCTGGAGGAACTGCACTCGGCGTCGTCATGCACGTCGAAGACCCAGAGGAGCACGTTCGAATGATTGCGGCTCGGCGCAAGCATAACGGGCGCCCGGTCAGGCATTATCTCGACCACATCGAGCGCATCCGTGCCATCCAATCCGAGATGCTACGACTCGCTGAGAACTCCGGTTGGCTAACCCTAGACGTCACCCAAGCTGATGATCCGGTCGGAGAAATCGAGGTATCCATTAGCTGAACACATAACCACTGAGAACTCTGAGCCAAACCGAGATTCTCCTGCCGAACCAAGCCATAAATAGGTCGCGAGTCTAGCGATTTCCATGGACGATGCTCAAAGAGAGGAGTTAGCCAACAATCTTGTAAATATTGGAAAGAAAATGGACTCGTTAACCTACCGAATTCGTGCCTATCTCAACCCGAGAGTTTTCTTGTTTCTTGCTCTATTTCTCTACTCAATCGCTATTCTGAATGCCATTGATGAAAATTTCTCAGGTGATGTTCTCTTCTTTTCTCATCTCTGGGCTGTCGCGGGGACCGTTTGCCTGATCTTACACTGGATGATGAATCGTGGATGGATTCAGCCCGCGGATCCTTGATCTCCGCTCACCCAAATCGAAGCAGCAATTTCCTAAACTAACGCAAGGGTACCCTATGACTCGGTCAGTTGCCTTTCCACTCAGCATCCTTGCGCTCGAGGAAAGCCTGCACACCGATCTCCTTGTCCTCGGTATCGAAGAGCGCAACGAATTCCGAGCGCTCGGCCAAAATTCCCTCGCTCAATCCAAGGTCGAGCGCCGCGCGCACAGCCCGCTTACCGACCTTAGCGGTGTAGGGCGACTTGCGCGCAATCGTCTCAGCGAGTGCCATCGTCACCTCTTGCAATTCTTCGGGCTCGCACACCGAATTGACTAGGCCGAGCCGGTGTGCGTCATCTGCACCGAGCATTTCCCCAGTCAGCACCATTTCCATCGCTTTGCCGTAGCCGAGAATCGAGCAGAGTCGTTGGGTTCCCCCGCCCCCCGGGATGAGTCCGAGATTGATTTCGGGAGTGCCGAACTTCGCACGCGAACTCGCCACACGCAGGTCACAAGACAGGGCTAACTCGGTCCCCCCACCCAAGGCGTAGCCATCGACCATCGCTATGGTTGGCTTCGATAGATTCCAGACTCGCTCCCAGGCATTATTCTCGAAGAATGGTCGGACATCGTCCGAATTCTTGCCTGCGAACTCGGAGATGTCCGCGCCGGCTGCGAATGCTGCCGGCTTGGGTCGCTTGCCTTCGGGTGCCGGCGGCGGAGCGGCTCCCTTGATGACGACAACTCGCACGTCGTCGTTGGATTCCGCATCACTGCAAGCCTGTTTGAGGGCTTCGTGGGATGCGGCGTTGAGTGCGTTGAGTTTGTCTGGGCGGTTCAGCGTCCAGACCGAGATGACTCCGCCGGCCGGGCTGGAACCTTCGACTGGGATGTTTTCGACCAGCAGGACTTCTTCGCTCATGGCTCGGCCAGTGGCGCTCGCCGCTTGAAGATACGCTCACTGAGGAGGTGGGGGTGGCGGCATCCCCGGCATTCCTGGCGGAGGTGGGAAATCGCCCGGCGGAGGCAGAGGTGGCATCCCCGGTGGAGCCGGCACTGCGGGGTCAACTATCGCTGGTGGCGCCGGTGCTTCGGCCTGCTTCTCAGGCACCTGTAGAGGAGTTCGCAACTTGAGTATGCGTGATTCGTCAATGCGCACGTAGGAGACGCCGAGCGGAGTCGAATCATCGGGATTCTCCGGCTCGTCGATAACGGTCAAACCATGATCTGGACGGTTCAGCAGAGCACCGAGGTCCTCACCGTCCTCCAATTCAGTCCACATTCGGACCTTAGCCGCGCGCCGCTCGGCAAGCGCCATTCGGCGGCGGCGCTCAATCCGCCCGCGGATTTCAGCCCGCTTGACGCGGCGCTCCTCGACATAAGTCTCGATCTCAGACTCCATCTGCGATTGAGCATCCTGCGAGACGACGAGGCGCTGTGCAACATTCTCGCCATCACCAGCGACTGGCGGCGGCAGCGGCGCCGCTGGCGCTGGCATTGGTGGTGGAGCAGGTACACCATCAGGTGCTGGCATTGGCGGAGCGGCCGGCATTCCTGGCAGTGGAGGGGGAGCGGGTACCCCAGGCATCGGCGGCGCTGGCATTGCAGGCGGTGCAGGCGCCGCAGGCGCAGCGACGCGCCCTCGACTGCGTCGAATCTTCTCATCGCGCTTGTCGCTGACACTGTCGAGTTCAACCACCGGAGCCGGCAGATCATCCTCCTCCGGCTCCTCATCATCCTCCAGCGTTACACTCGGTACCTTCGGAGGCTTTGGCATAGGTTGACGACCAGAGAAAACGTAGATGGCCAAAAAGGCGAGAAGGACCGTTCCAGAAGCGATTTGCATTCCAGTTGTCATCCCGCCCTGAAAGACGAGAAAAAGCGGCGTTCCGACGGCCAAAAGCGTCAGCAGCAGCAGTCGCGTGTACGAAACCATGCGGAGTCCTCCGGTCGCCACAATGGCTTGTCTCTATTCACCTTGACGGGGCGCTGAGAAGGCTCGCAAGTAGGTTCATCGCCTTCGTTCGGTGGGAAATTTGGTTCTTCACCTCAGGTCCGAGTTCTCCGAACGTGCGCTCGTTTGGGGTGCTCGCATGGGAAGCGATGGTCGGTAAATCTGGGATGAAAATTGGGTCGTATCCAAAGCCGTGGCTGCCGCGGGGTTGGGTAGCGATTTTGCCGCGGCAGACGCCGTCCGACTGCCAGTGGTGATCACCGTTGGACAGGATTGCGACCGCGCGATATTCTGCTCCACGGTCGCCCGCTTGATTGACTCGTTCGATAATGCCGGTGAGACCGAGTTGGCGCTCGATATCTGCTGATTCTGCGCCGGGCCATTCGGGGAAGGCGTCGAGGAAGATGCCGGAATCCTCGACGAGGATCGCGCTCCCCTCGTGTTCTGTTCCTTTGATGAGCGCGAGGGCTTGGGTGATTTTTGCTTGGGCGACGGCCGCGAGCCCGAGATGTTTGGGTTCGTCGAACTCGGGGCGCTGGCCGTCGATAACGAGGCCCTCGACAGAGTGTCCGAGAGGCTCGAGCACTTGGCGGGCCTCGGTGATTTTGTTTTGGTTGCCTGTGGCGAAGAGGATGCGCATCATCTCGCCTCAGGCATGGTATCTGACGCGGCCGCGGATGGCGTCAAAGCGTTCGACGACCTCGGCCGCGGTCGGACTCGTTCCCGAGTCCGCGGCGCGGTATCCCTCGAGCATTGTGTCAACCGCGCCGTCCAATGTGTGATGGCTGGCGGTGAGGCACTCGTTGAGCACCTGCAGGTCGAGGCCGAGTTGTTCGATTTCAGGTGCGATGCGCGCGAGGCCGAAATCGATGAGGCTCAATTCTCCGGCCTCGTCGATCATCACATTGTGTGTAGTTAGGTCGCCGTGGGCGACCTCGGCTTCGTGCAGCCGACGAATCAAACCGCCGAAGCCGCGAACCGCTTCCAATCCGGCCGCTCCATCCTGCAAAGCCTCGTAGAGTGGCCGA
Organism: uncultured Candidatus Poseidoniales archaeon; assembly: GCA_964576865.1. Classification (GTDB taxonomy): domain Archaea; phylum Thermoplasmatota; class Poseidoniia; order Poseidoniales; family Thalassarchaeaceae; genus MGIIb-O1. The sequence continues at coordinate 52,415 of CAZNVK010000002.1, forward strand.
CCATCGATGCGCGAAAGCAGCATCCAACCATCCTCCGCATCGACATCCAGCAAAGCAGGCGAAGGAAATCCAATTCCTTGCAAGCGCGCCAGAATCCGCGCCTCAGCCGACAATCTCTGGCGCGTCAACTTCCGGTCGAGCGAAGGGTGCCGATAGGCTCGCGGTTCGCGCTTTTTTAGCACGGCGGAACGGCCCATCCATGACCCCGCCGTCGCTGTCGCTTCAGCCCCGATGTGGAGGACCTTCTCCACCTTCCACATCGGTATCCGCTCCTCAGCCATACCCCGCCGAGATGAGATGCCTTGAAAGCGGTTGCACCGGAGGCAGCAGCGAGCACAGATGACGATGCAGATGCCATCGGTCCCTCTTCCACGCGGCTCGCTGCAGCCGAAGGAGTACTCAGCCGAAGAAATCGAGGCGGAAGCAATCCGTCTACAGCAAGTCATCCGGCAGGGGAGTCTTTGGGACCTTGAGACCTGCCGAACAATCGCTCCACTGACGCTTGAAATCAACGAGCTCAAGCGCGCTAATGATGTGTTCTTGATCGCGCATTCCTACCAGACTCCAGACATCGTTTACGGGGTCGCCGACGAGGTTTCGGACAGTTATTCCCTCTCCAAGGCCGCACGGGATGCTCTGCAACAGACCATACTTTTCTCCAGTGTTCGATTCATGGCTGAGACAGCGAAGATCGTCAGCCCGCACAAGACGGTGCTGCATCCATCTCCTGAAGCGGGCTGTTCCCTATCTGACAGCATTACTGCCGTGGATGTGCGCGAACTGAAGGAGCGCTATCCGGGGGTTCCGGTCGCCTGCTACATCAACACGAGCGCTGAGGTCAAGGCTGAGGTGGATGTGTGCGTGACGAGTTCCAATTTCTTGGGGATTTGCGAGAAGTTGCCTGGTGACCGGCTGATTTTTGTTCCCGACCGGCTGATGGGTAAGCATCTGACCGAGCATCTAGCCGGTCGGAAAGAAGTCATCAATTATGATGGCGAGTGCTATGTTCACGCCACTTTCACCGGTGAGAAAATACGCTCGTGGCGTGAGAGATCAGCCTCGCAGGGCATTGAATTAACGGTGTTGAGCCATCCCGAGTGCGATGCTGATGTCATCGCCGAGAGCGATGTTGTGGGCAGCAGTGAGAAGTTGATGGAAGAGGCCTTGCGTTTGGGTGAGGAAGGCAAGCCCGACATCATGCTGATCACCGAGTGCGGCACGGCTGACAGGGTTCGCGCTGAGTCGGATTCTGAGTTGAATCTGATTGGCACCTGTGTGATGTGCCGCTACATGAAAATGACACAACTCGAGGATATTCTGCAAGCGCTGCGAGAGCCGCGTCCGGACCAAATCATCGAGTTGGACGCGGACATCATCGAGCGAGCCCAGCGAAGTCTCTCCGAGATGTTCAGGCTCGCTGAGTAAGCGAATTGAATCCGCGTCGTAACGCGCTTCAGATACCGTTCTCATCTTCCCGGCGGATTGGCCCACGGGCATCCGCCGCGGTCTGGAATGCGTACAGAACCATCAGAGGAATCAGCAGAACGATTGCCGATTGTAGGACGACCGATGAGTAGGGCTCGAAAGTCTCCTCAAGTGCGTGCATGCGAATCTCGACATTTTCCTCCTCGTTGCTCTCAATCCATGCTACTGTCGATTGCAACACCTGAGGATTCGACTGGTCGACATCGTCGTCTATGGTCAATTGTACCGTCCGATTCTCTTCGATATCGTGTAGGAAAACATCGCGAGCGGTCAGCAGGTCTTCGGGTTCTGTGGTCGGGTCGAAGCGAGGAATCTGCAGGAAGGCAACCCGACCGTTAGCGATACTCGGAGATGAGGCCGGCCAAACTGGGTCTGAGAGCAGCAATTGCGAGCCGCTTGCTGAGTCGATGAGAATCACGCGGTTAACCGGTCCGACATCGACAACTGCGACAATCCAATGGCCGTCCATCGAAAGTTCGACCACACTCGAAGACGAGTAATTCACCTCGATTCCGAAGACGTCTTCGAGGTGCTCGTCAATCAACTCATCCTCATTCCCGTCGATTTCGATTCGCAGGCTGAGTTGAGTAGAGAGCGAGATGATATCAACAACAGGCCCATCGACAGAGTTCATCGCCGAAGCGATCAGATTGCCAGCCGCGGCAATCGCTGTGAATGATCCAACAGGCGATGGTAGATCGTCGATTAGATGGCCGCTCCTATCACGATAGACGATACCCTCCTCATAGACCATAGCTATCACCGGACCACCTGAGGCATCCTCAGCAAGGAAAACGTCTACAATCCCACTCGATTCCTGATCCGTTGCCTCGCTTGTCCACAAAGAATCGAACCCCTGATCTCCATTCGGATAAGCCCAGAATTGAATCTTGTACGAATCGAAGAGAACCAATCCTCCTTCCGATGCTGAAATCTGCGGAGCTGAAGTCCATCCGCCCTCGCCGGCTTCAATCGTCGAAATCGCCTGAGACTCGCGAGAATCCGAATTCGTCGCGATGACATCATACGACATATCCTCGTTCTCCTGAATGCTCACAAGCCACTCACCAGAACCCGCCGCATCGGTTGGCCATTCGACTCCTTCAACCGGGAAATCTTGGTGTGTGGCATCCCACAAGAGAACCGTTGAGGTTCCGAGCAGTATAGCGATAATCGCAGCGGCAGTCTGCGTGCTCGAAGGCTCTTGAATCGGCTTCAACACCTCCTTGACAGAACGCCATAGAGTCCTAATCCAAGCCTTTGGGTCGTGCAAAATTCGTGCCAGCCGACGCGTAAACAACCGCTCATCGGCAAAGCGCCAGAACGGCTCGTGAGTCTTTTCAGAGAGTCGAGACGCCAAAGTAGCAACGAGAATCCCTCCGATGATATCCACTACCCAGTGAATCCCCAGATACAAAATCGTGAATCCAGTCAACCACATGAATACGACAAGAGCCCCTCGGAACTTCTGCCAACGCCCATCCTCATCCCAGCGTAAATAGGTCAACCAGACCGCGAACGGCAGACCGATGTGCAGACTAGGCATGCCGTTCGTAAAAGGGTCAATCCGCGTGAACCAATTGTGAATCACCGGCGTCAAATCGTAGGCGATCGTCTCCATCGCCGGAATGTGATCGCCGGTCACGCGGACGTTGAAAAATAGATAGAACGGAATCGCCAAAACATAGACCCAGAACATCGAGAGAGATACTCTGTCGGCCATGTGGCGGTCGTCGAAGTAGATGGGGTAGACGAAGGAGGCGAAGGTGGCGGTCATGAATCCCATGACGTAGAAGTGAGTCAAGCCGATTGACAACCAGTCATTCTGGAAGGCTTCCTGAATCCATAGGACGATATCACCCTCAACAGCGTAAACATACGGGGTCATGTCGAGCTGTGTATTCGCCATCAAAATTCGATCGAGTTGGTCGAGCAGATCCTTCCACAGATAGACCGAGAAAACCACGATCATGTGAGCCCAGTAACGCCTGAACATGTCGACGAAAGCCTGGATGCGAATCTTCGCCCAAGGCGGCTTCATCAGCGGCATCAGGGCGACCGAGAGCAGAATCGCTCCCATCAGCCAAGAGATGTAGATGCCCGAGCCGACTGCCATGCTGTGCCCTGCTCCCCTGTCTTACCGGGGTTGACTGTGCGTCAAGAATGCAACCCCGCTGGATTTGGGGGTGGTTTCGATAAGGTTGGGAGTGCTGGTTGGCGGGAAATTGTCCGAATCTGTAAGATTCGGACGTTTGGCAGTTGAGGACTCTCAGGAGATTCGGACGGACGGGCTGCTGCTGCCGTCGAGTTCCGCGAGGACGTTGGTGACTACCGCGTCGAAGGCGGCTGCTGTTGGCCCGTCAGGTTCGGCGATGATGCGGTGAACACCGTCATCGCCGCCGCGCACGATTCCTGGGTCGAATGGGAGTGCGCCGAGGAATGGAACTTCGAGTTCGGTGGCGGCGGCTGCGCCGCCGCCGGACTTGAAGACGTCGAGGGTCAGAGACCATGCTCCGTCGGAGTCGGTCTGCGCTTCAAGCGGGGTTCCGGTTGGACCGATGACGCTGACCGTCGTGTTGGGTTCTGCAGAGCCACGGATGGTGTATCCGCTCATGTTCTCGACGACGCCAAGGCAGGGCAGCGAGATGGTCTTGGCGAAGTTGATCGACTTGCGGGAGTCGAGCAAAGCAACGTCTTGCGGAGTGGTGACGATAACCACACCGTCGATTCCGGGAAGCGCTTGAGAGACGGTGAGCGGCTCGTCGCTTGTGCCCGGCGGGAAGTCGATGATGAGGGCGTCGAGTTCGCCCCAAGCGACGTCACCGATGAATTGCTGGATTGCACCGAGTTTGATCGGACCGCGCCAGATGACCGGCTTGTCTGGATCTTCGATTAGGAAAGCCATCGAGATGACCTTCAATCCGTGCGGACCAATCGCTGGGAAAATCTGCCCGTCTTCGACGTGCAAGTCGGCATCTTCGATGCCGAGCATCTTGGGTACATTCGGGCCTGTGATATCGATGTCCATCAGGCCGACTTTCTTGCCTTGTCGAGCGAGGGAAAGAGCGAGACCGACCGAAACGGTTGACTTGCCCACACCGCCCTTTCCGGAGAGAACCATCACCTTGTGCTTGATCTCCTCGTCGAGTTGTGTCATGCGCATCTTGCGGCGCATCTGCGCGTAGGCCTGCTCCATCTGCGCCTTCTGCTCGGGAGATGCCGGTGCCTCTGCTGGTGCACCCTGTGGCTGGGGCTGGTCCTCAGCCATCGGCAAGCCGCCGCCCGGGTGGTGGGAGATAGGTGAGTCTGACATCGATTTACGAGGCGCGGTGAGGCCTACTTCAAGCCTGCGTGGGAGAATGTGTGCCTCCCACAACGCTCGCAACGCTCGCCACGAAGAAAGGCCCGTTGTGTGCTTGGTGTTCGTTGTGGGAGGAAAAACAAGAGACGTCATGGACGAGAGTCAGCCCTTTGGGCTGTCTCTAGATGGTGCTTGGTTCAAGTAGGCTGGCTGCCCATAGCCGGTCATGCGACTCTTCTTCGTCTGCGTCGGGAATACCTGCCGCAGCCAAATGGCCGAGGCCTTGGCTCGCCACCTCGGCCACGAAGCGGCCTCGGCTGGAACCCATCCGGGAGGCTCTGTCGCGGCGAATTCCATCGCCGTTCTCGAAGAGATTGGCGTGTCGACCGAGGGTTTGACTCCTAAGTCGATCGACGAGGTTCGCGCAGAGGGTTGGGACATGATTATCAGCATGGGTTGTGGAGTTCATTGTCCAGCTCTGCCCATCGCTGAGGATTGGGGTTTGGACGACCCGGTCGGCGGGCCAATCGAAGTCTACCGAGAGACTCGCGATGTCATCATCGCCAACCTCGAGAGACTCGCTGCTGAACAGACCGACGCTTAGAAAAAGGCGGCGAGGTTGGCGTGGCCCACTGCGAGCGTAGTGTAGCGGTTATCACCGAGCGTTGCCAACGCTTGAACCCGGGTTCAAATCCCGGCGCTCGCACCAAATCTTCAATCGATTTGAGTCCGATTTGGTGCGACCGCTGGCTGTTCAGACATGCTGATGCTGCGCATCTGCCCACATCGGTTCCAACAAGTCTGAACATCCCTGCGCTCGTCCTCAAACATGCATTCACTGGGCATCTGGCCAATTCGATTCAACCTAGTTTGAGGACCCGGCACTCGTGATTGAAATTGAATCAACGGCGGCGGTACTGGTCGATTTGTTCATCGGTCCAGCCGGCCTCTCGAAGTTGGTCATCGGTGAACATAGCGATGGGACTTGGTGGCTCGAAATGGTGCGAATGATCCTGCGCCCATTGGCCTGAGTTTTCCTTCTTGGGCTGCGCTCTTGTCAGCAGGAAAGCACCGCCGCCGAGGAGTCCCAGTAGGAGTATGATTACGAAGACGCTTAGGGCCATATCACCAGTCGTTTGCCACAGCGCGAAGTTAGGGTAAACGTCGGCATTGTCGCCGACGCCATCTCCGTCGGAATCGGCCCATTCATTCGGGTCGAGAGGGAATTCATCGAAGCCGTCCGCCCACCCATCATCGTCGGTGTCACGCTTCAGAGGATTCGTCCCAGCGGCGAACTCGGCTAGGTCGCTCAGACCGTCGCCGTCATCGTCGGCATCTGCATTATTGCCGATGCCGTCCCCATCGGAATCGGTGTCCTCATTCGGGTCATCTGGGAAGGCATCCTCGTCATTGATGACCCCGTCTCCATCCTTGTCAGGATCCATGTCATCACAGATACCATCACCATCGAAATCGGATGGTGTGATCGAGGCGTCGTCAGCGTCTCCGTCACAAGTTTCCTCAGCTAAATCTGACCAACCGTCACCATCGTCGTCAGTATCCGCATTATCGCCGATTCCATCGCCATCGGTATCGAACCACTCGCTGGAATCGCGCGGGAAGGCGTCGACGCTATCGGACCACTTGTCGCCATCGTCATCGGTGTCGACAGCGTCGCACAGCGAGTCGCCATCGAGGTCCTCGGGTTGACTCGCTGCATCCAGAGGATCAGTCCCACATTCGCCTTCTTTCTGGTCGACCCAGCCGTCGTCATCGTCGTCTGGGTCGCCATTATTGCCGATGCCATCCCCATCGGAATCGACCCACTCCTGCTCATCGAGAGGGAAGGCATCGACTTCATCCAGCCATCCATCATTGTCATCATCCGTATCCTTGGCATCGCATTCGGAGTCCCTATCGGTATCGAGAGGTTGTGAGAAGCCAGTCATGTGGTCAGAGCCGCACTCCTGCTCGTAGACATCGGAGAAGCCATCGTTATCGTCGTCGAGGTCAGCATTGTCGCCAATCGAGTCCTCATCGTTGTCATTCCACTCGCTCGCGTCGCGCGGGAAGTCGTCGATGACATCGTTCCAACCATCGTTATCATCGTCTTGATCGAGACCATCGCACTCACCATCACCATCGAAGTCAGAGGGATAGGAATTCGCGTCGAATTGGTCCGTCACACAGGTCCACTCGTCATCGTCGGACCAGCCGTCGTTATCGTCGTCTGGGTCAGCGTTATCGCCGATGCCATCCCCATCGAAATCACTGCACTCCGATGGGTCGTCCGGGAATTCATCCTCCTCATCCGGACAACCATCTCCATCGGCATCTGGCACACCACCGCCCTGTGAACTCCACATCGTCATCGGAACAAGGTCGGTGGCATTCTGAGCATCATAGTAGAATCCAGCCATGCCGCCCCACTCGGTGTAGAGTTGGACTGCGAGTAGCTCATTTTGACCATCTGTGACATTGCGGACCTCTACCTGCAGAACCGACAAGGTGGTCGGACCGCTGGTCGAGGAGGAATCAGCCTGATTGTAACCGTCAAACTCCAGCGACAATTCTTGGATCCCCTCGAATGAGATGTTCTCAAACCAGTGATCAGAGCCTGAACCCTCTTCCCGACTACCGTTATCCTTGAGGTCGACCCAAGTGTAATCCTCCCAATTCTCCGATGACTCAGTGAATTGGGTCCCAACCGTCATCGAACTAGAGGCACCGGTCTCCCACCACTCACTGGTTTCGTTTCTCCAGAACCGTCCCTCATCGTCATCTCCCCAAGTTCCCATATCGATGTAGTAATCCTCGAAGTAGCGGTAATCCATCTCCCGCCAATCTCCCCCTATTGCTCGCCGGAGTTCCATGTCCTCGGTGAAATCGTTCTCAATCGAGATACCATAAGCGTCCGCGTAGGCTGTGAAATGCATTCCATAGCGGAACTCTCGGACGTGGCATTGCCCGCTGAAATCTCCGATAGTGCAGGCCTCGTCCGCCTGATACCAGTAACCTGTGTCGCTGCGAACAGAGTGAATCACCACGCGATTCCAGAAGCCACCACTCTCCAATTCCTCCTTGAAAAATTGCGACCATTGCTGAGCGTCGAGTTTCGAGTAATCGCCGTCGACGTGTGGCCAAGTCAGGTCGACTGTGATGCTTCGCGGCTGGTTCGTTGCCTCGCCATCTGCTGGCGCGGCAGCGATTATTGGGCTGGCGAGCGCGGTCAACATGAGGGCGGCGAAGAGGGCTGCGCTGCTTCTGTTCACGCTGGCTCAGCGACGGCCGTGTGCTAAGGAGATTCTGCCGTCACGATGCGCTGGCGCATCGTCATTCGAGATCTGCATTTCGCAGCGTCAGAACCACCGCGGTTGCTGCGAGCGCAAGTAGGATTAGCAGCGCGAAGAGGATGAGAGAAGTGGCATTGTCTGCGAGCCAACTGGAGCCGCTGCCGCCCTCGTCCTGCTCATCGATGAGTTCGACCGAGTGAATCTGTTCTCCTTCGGGCGTCATCGCCTGGTAGATATCCGAGGCGCGCACGAGGAAGTTCATTTCTCCCGAGGTCAAGGTCGCTCGCACACCTATCGTGGTAGTGAAGACGCCATCTCCTGCAACTCGGTCCCCATCCTCGCCCTCATCGTTGAGCAATAGCCAAGACTCCGATTGGCCGATCGGCGCGAGTCTGCCCATCTTGACCTGCGCCGATGATACACCATCAGGATCATCGATGACCGCCTCGATGGTGTATGTCTTCTGTCCGGATTTTGGGATCTCGACGAATTGAGTCCATTCTCCCTCGTCGTGGAATGAAACATTGTGAACCGCCGGTGCCTCGTTGAGAACCTCGATTACGGCACCGGCATCGATTAGTGCACTGGCCCCATCCTCATCAGCGACTTGCACAGGGATAGTGCGCTGTCCGGGCGCCAAGGAATCGGGCAGTACGAACTGCCCAACCCAGCGCCCGCTCTCATCATCGAGTGCCAGAGGGACCAATTCCCCACCCGCACTCAACAGACTGATGGCCACCGAAGCCACGCCATGGCCATCCTCAACGCGCAGACTCGCCTCGATTGTATCCCCGCGATATGCGAAGTCGGGCGAGTACTCGCGCGAAATAATCCGCGGCGCAGCATTAGTCACCTCAAGCGCCGCCGTAACCTCAACATCAGTCCACAAATCATCCATCTTCACAGGAACGTCGGCGAGACCGTGCTCGAGCCCATCGTGCACGATCCTCGCCGTCCAAACGGAATCGTGAATCACCGCATCCCCGTTCAACCCCGCATCCGACAAAGTCACGATTCCAAGCCCAAATTCAGTCAAATCGACCGCGACGCCGACAACATCCGTATCCACGTCGTCGACGGTCGCCTCGAGGTGCGCGACCCCACCCTCAGTGAACAGCGCACCCTCGCGGAACCAAAGACTCAGCAAAGCAGGAGGTGTGTTGCCCGCGGAAGTGATGACCGAGGGATAGAGGACGCGTTGGAGCGTTTGGTGTTCGACGACCGTGACCAATTGGGAGCCATTTTCGCCTTCGAGGGGAAGCCCAAATTCGATTTCACGATGAACTTCATGCAGCAATCCCGCGAGGATTCCCTCATTGATTACCGAACCGTATGCAGTGAAATTCTCGCGCTCGAACGTGTCAATCCAGTCGGCCAACTCGACCTCGTGTCCGTCGGCCATTCCCATGCGGATTCCAGTGATTTTGACCACCGGTCCATTTTCGCTAATCGAAAAGGTATCGCCGATTCGTAACTCATCGGGAACGACACCAACTTCTCGGAAGCCTGAGACGTTCATGTCGCCATCGTAACTCGGTCGGTCAGGTTCACGCTGAATGGGGGACCTCTCCGGGTACTCGTTGGTATTGTTTCCATCGTCTTCGACGTAGAGGTAGCGGATGGTTCGGTTCTCCCAGTCTGTCTGGGGAACCGTGTACTCGAATGTGAGATTGTGTTCGGCTTCAATCTCTTGGCTTATCGGGCCGATCGGCGTACCTGAGATGTTGAACCAGAATTCGTTTCGCATTACGTCGACTTCGAATTTCTCGCCGGTTGCATTTTCTTGCACCTTCGATTCCTCGATCCAGCGAACCATTCCGAATGAGCCGCTGGCGTCTCCGGAATAATCGCCGTCGACGATGATTCTGTTTTGGACTACCTCGCCGCCGAGTGTCTCGATGTGCAGGTCGGGAATTGTGCCGTTGACCTGCACCTGCCATTGGCTATCTTGGACTAGGAAGCCGAACTCGCCTTCGCCCTTGATTTTCAGCGATTGGTCCGTGCGCACTCCGTCGAGCCATTTCTCGCGCATGCGAAATTCGTCGAGTTCGAAGGTGAATGATTCCTGAGGCGATTGCATTCGAATGCTCATGTTGGCTTCGATTTGAGTGTCAGAGAGGCGGCGAACGCCGTCTTCATCCCAGGTCTCCAAGTAGAAGACGGAGAGTTCGCCGAAAGCGCCTCCACTGCTATTGTTCGAGCCACCATTGTACGACATCTGGCCGGTGGCTTCGAGTACGAGACGCTCTGTTAGTACGCCATTTTCCCAATCGCGAAGCAGGTAGGCTTGGTGGACGTTGGCTTCGATGTCAACATTCTCACCGTCGGCTCCTCGTTGGAAGATGAGCGCGCCAGAGCCGCGCATTTCGAAGATCTGGCGCGTGATTTCAGTTCCTTCGTAGGTCTCGTTCATCCACATCCGGTCGAGTTCGAGGTGGAGGTAGACGTGGTCAGTGCCGGTATCGGCATCGAGCACGAGGGTGCCATTTCCGAGCTCGGAGGAGGTGAGGGTCTCACCCATTCGCTTCTGCCAGCCGCGGCCCTCGAAGTGTAGGCTGGAGCCACCTGTGCCGTCGTTTTCGAGCGACCACGTGGTCTCTCGAGTGATCTCGTGGTCGGCCGTCGGCTGGTTCCACATGGTCATCTCCAGCGAGCGTGAGCAGGTCGCCTCCGCTGTTCTCACCTCGACGTAGACCTCATCGAGGAATTCCGGCGCATCGGGGAGGATTAGATCAATCTCACCACCCGCCACGTGGTACGACGCATTTGCCTCGGTGGCGATCACGCTACCTTCGCGTATGTGTTGCACATCGATGGTCACGGCGCTAGGCGATGTCCCATTGTCGAACTCGGGTTCGAAGGTGACCTTGTAGCGATGGAGGAAATTATTCATCCATACATCCCAATCAGAATATCCATCGCGATAATCGACGAGTATCTCACAGGTGCGTTCCGGCTCTCCCTCATCCGCGATGGCAAAGCCGCTCATCGGAGCCAGCAGCATCAGAGTCAGCATCAGGGCTGCAGAATAGCGACCGCGCACGCTCCCACCCTGTCTCGCTGTGGTTTGAAGACTACCCCGCCGCGTTCGGGGTCGAGCAAGTAATCCGAAAGTCATTGAATACGACCGCCAAAGGCGGTCGAATCATCAATCTCAATTCGAGGGCGAGGTTCTGCCGAATCAGAAGAGTGGCTCTTCCCAATCGTCTTCCTCATCCTCATCCGTCATGCGCTCGCGCCACAACGAAGTAGGAACATCATCGTAGATTCCAGCATAAGGATCCTCATCTTCAGCCGACTTCGCATCTTCGGTCATCGCTCGGCGGGCGAACTCGCGCGCGTCTGCCTTGAACTTCCAATAGTGAATCCGCCATTCGCGCCCATCCCAAAGCGTAGTCTCCTCAGACTCTGTAGTCAGGAGGTCGTAGTCCTGGAGTTGGTAGAACAGGTTGCGGTCCGTTGGTTCGAGGGCGTTGTCGATGATACGGTTGGAGAAGCCGAAGAAACCGAGGGCGTGCTCGGCGATTGACTCTGCGACGATGACCTCCATCTCGACGTCGACCTTGCGGCGAATCGCTTGTGTCAACTCTGCTAGCGTCATACCCATCGCATCCGTCCCCCGTGATAGAATATAGCAGCCCGTTCTATATCAACAATCGCTCGATTGATTCACGAATCCTTTGGATTCGGTGCGAAAATTGACTCTTGATGCGGCGTTTGGCTGCGCGCCGTGGGAGCATTGGCTCGGCTCCGCTCCCCCGAAGCGGTTAATCGAAACGGGACTCGCCACGTCTTCATGGACGGTGGTTCTGAGGTTGCGGACGACCTCCCCCGGCGGGCCACTTTTCTGGGTCTGGATGAGGCTGATGAGGGTCCATGGGATGTGGCGATTTTGCCGGTCCCCTACGAGATGACGACCAGCTGGGGCGAGGGGACCGAACTGGGACCTGCGGCGGCTATTGAGGCCAGTTCGCAGGTCGAATTGTATGATCCATTGCTCGATTCGGAATTGCCGTGTGGTCTCGCGTTTCACACCGCGAGCGCTTGGGGCTCAGATGCTGGAACTCTACGCGAGCAATTGGATTCGATTCGTGATTATCTCAAACCTTGGTTCGATGGTGCGGCATTCCCGCTGGTTCTCGGTGGAGAACATGGGATTCTGCCGCCATTGGTCGAGGCTCTTGCCGGTCACCCCGCTATCGCTGGTGACCTATCTCGCCTGACTATTGTGCAAGTCGACGCTCACGCCGACCTGCGAGATTCGCTGAATGGTGAGCGCTTCAGTCACGGCACCGCTGCGCGGCGTGCGCTGGATGCCGGAGTTGGCAATCTCTTGCAGATTGGCATCCGCGCGCTATGCCGCGATGAAGCGGAATTCGCCACGGCCGATGACCGCGTCGAGACTTTTTACGCGCGCGACCTCTTCAGTCCGTGCGATGGACAAGCGGGTTGGGAAGCCCTGCTCGCGCGCATCGAAGAATTGTCTGGGCCCGTCTGGCTGACCTTCGATATCGACGGGCTCGACGGCGCTCTCGTCCCTGACACTGGCACACCAGTTCCAGGTGGACTCACCCATTGGGGTTCGGTCGAAATAATCGAGCGGCTCTTCGCCAGCAAAGCCCAAGTCATCGGCGCAGACGTCAACGAAATCGCACCGGGTGAAGACCGCCTAACCCAATTCAACGCGGCTCTAATCGCAACCAAGATCATCGCCGCCCACATCGCCTCGCGCACCTGAAGTAAGCCTCCCACAACGCTCGCAAGTAAGCCTCCCACAACGCTCGCAACGCTCGCCACGAAGAGAAGCAACCTCGAGTAGTTAGAACCATCACAAGTGATGCCCGTTGTGTTCGTGGTGTTCGTTGTGGGAGGAAAAAAACCTCGCAACGCTCGCCACGAAGAGAAGGCTTGTCGAGAGAAGGAGAACTATCACAAGTGACGCCCGTTGTGTTCGTAGTGTTCGTTGTGGGAGGAAAAACCCGCACTCGTGGCACACCGCAAGCGAACCCTTGAATCCGAACACCCACCGAGCGGCGCCATGCGCCGCTCAGCAGCAGTCCTCATGGTAGCAACCTTGCTAGCGGTCGCAGCATCACCAGCAGCCCCGCTAGCAACAGCCCAAGTCGGCCAACCAGACATCATCCAAGAGCATTGGTACCACTCCTACGCAACCCTAACACTCGACGTCAATGAGTGGGCCGACGACCATCCAGACGTAGTCAACCTGCTCTCAATCGGCCAAACAGAAATGGGCAGAAATCTCTGGATGCTGCAAATCTCAGACTGGAGCCAGCAAACAAAACCCGACGGTACAGCCAAGGACGTGGTCTACATCGATGGAGGTCACCACGGGAACGAGCACCTCGGAACGGAGCTCGCCTTCCTAGTCGCGGACTTTTACATCGAGGGTTGGGCGAACGGAGAACAGGAGGTAATCGACGTTTTGGCAACGACCGAATTGCACATTCTGATTATGCTAAACGCTGACGGAAATGACTTCGATACGCGCTGGAATATCAACCAAGTTGACCTCAATCGAAACTACGATCATTACTGGAATACATGCCCGACGACGCAACCGGGAAGCAGCGCTTTCAGCGAGTCGGAAACGCGCTCGAATTCGATTTACATGAACGAGGTCGTACCTCACGCTGACCTCTATATCACAATGCACACGGGGGTCTGGATCATGCTCTATCCGTGGGGCAAATGGCCGGAGCAACCGAGTGACTGGGAGCTATTCCACGGCATCCGAGACGAGGTTCACGCGAACATCTCGGACATCCCGATTCGCAACGCAAACCAAGGCTTGTACCCGAATTGCGGGACCAGTCGTGACTACGGTTACGGGGTCATGGGCTACCCCACCTTCACCTTCGAAACCGACGATGAACAATTCCTTCTGGGCACGGTCGAACCGCTCTCTGAGAGGCTCGGTGAGGAGTTGGATGTCATGCGCTATCTGATCTCCAATGTGTGGTATTGGCGTGCTCGCCTGGTGGTTGATGAGGTCGAGATTCGCGGGGATGAGGTCGAAGTTTCTGTGCGTAATCTCGGGCGGGCGAGCACCTCGAATGCCACTTTGCATTATTCGGATTCGGCTGGTGAGATGCTGTGGCATTCGGCTATGTTTGGAGTCAATGCGACTAATGAGACGAGCGTTATGCTAGATGCGACTAATCTGACGCTCGTCGATGATGGCGTTTGGTCGATTCACTATCAGAAGCGGGTTATCGATTCATCGCAATGGGTCGAGGAGCCGATCGATGCCGAGGTGGTCTCGGTGAGTTCGGCATCGGACGGCTTCCTACCCGCGCCTGGGCTACTGATTCACCTCCTCGCTCTGCTCGGTGCGGCTCTTGCAAGGCGCGAAAAATCTGCAGTCAAGGCTTGAATTGTTGGCAGGCTGATTAATAAAGTCAGGCTGAAATCAAGGATTTCGATAGAGATTCTTTGTATATCCGAACTTTATCGCCCGCCCCATGCAGGCAACGACCGGCAATTTTGAGAGGACTGGCGACATCATGATCATCCCCGTATTCACGGGTGTGGAGAAGGCTCCGAACAATACCACGGTCGGACTCAGCCGCGGCGCGGCAATCGCTGTCAAGGCCGCCGCGACAGGCGATGCTATGACCGGCAAAGCCGGCAATGTTCTCGAAGTCTGGACCAAGGGTTGCACCGTATTCTTCGTCGGCGTCGGCGACAAGGATAGCCTAACCCACAAGGGTGCGCGCGACGCCGGAGCAAAGTGCCTCGCAAAACTCTCCAAAGACCTAGGCACAGACATCGTAGTCCGCTTCACCTCTGGCTGGAGCCCTGCCAATATGGCAGCCTTCGCCGAAGGCATGATTCTGCGCGATTATGCCTTCGACAAGTACCTCTCCAAAGACGAAGACGATTCAGACAAGGGAGAGTGGTCGCTCGAGTGCCAAGCCCACGAGCGCCACCTCGACGCGCTCGCCACAGCCGTCGAAAAATCAGCATCAATCGCCACAGGCGTCCACCTCGCGCGCGACCTAGCAAACGAACCCGCCAACCGTCTGTACCCGGAGGAGTTCGGGCGCAGGGCCTTGGAATGGGCAGAGGGTAAGGCGAATGTCGAGGTCGAGGTTTGGGATTATGAGCGACTTCAGAAGGAGAATATGCAGGGTGTAATCGCTGTCGGAAAGGGCAGTATTCGCAAGCCTTGCATGGTATTTTTCCGCCTCAATCCGGATGCTCAGAAGGACGAGCAAGTGCCTTGTATCGTTGGGAAGGGAATCACTTTCGACACCGGTGGAATCTCCATCAAACCGAGTGCTGGGATGTGGGACATGAAGTTCGATATGCATGGTTCTGCTACCGTTTTCGGGCTCTTCCAGGCGCTTTGGGCGAGCGGATATTCGGGGCGCGTCAATGGAATTACTTGCATGGCTGAGAACATGCCGAGCGCCGAGGCTTACCGCCCGGGAGACGTCATCGATACCTACTCCGGCAAGACCATCGAAGTGCTCAACACCGACGCAGAGGGCCGCAACGTCCTCGCCGACGGGTTGTGGAAGTCTGGTGAATTGAATCCGTCTTACATCGTCGACCTCGCAACGCTCACCGGAGCGTGCGTGGTCGCGCTCGGTCACGAAGCGTCTGGCTTGTGGTCGAATGATGGCGAGCTGAGTGACCGTATCCACGAAGCGGGCAAGGCTGAGGATGAGATCGCTTGGCAGATGCCACTTCTGCCCGCCTTCGAGAAGGAGATGACCCGCTCGAAGATTGCTGATGTTTGCAATTTGGGTAAGGGGCGCTGGGGTGGCGCATGTACCGCTGCTGCCTTCCTCAAGCAATTCGTGCCCGAGCGCGAGGGTGAGGATGGTGAGAAGTCACAGATTCCGTGGGCTCACTTGGATATCGCTGGGACTGCTTGGGGCGCAGATACCAATGCCTGTGTCGGGCACGGTGGAACTGGTGTGCATGTACGCACGCTTCACCGACTGATCACATCCGAGTGAAGCGACCGCTAATCGAATCTCCCCCAACGCTCGCAACAGAGCCTACCACAAGGGTGGCAACAGAGCCTCCCACAACGCTCGCAACGCTCGCCACGAAGGGCTGAACGTTGTGTTCGTAGTGTTCGTTGTGGGAGGTACTGAGATCGATTGAAGTTCAATCGGATTCTTCGTCGGAATCGACGACTTCGAAGTCAGCCTCGACGACTCCGTCCTCATCGGCTGAATCGCCAGCAGCCGCATCGTTAGCGGCTTGCTGCTCGGCCATCTCTGCTGCGGCTGCCTCATACAACTTGGTCGAGACCGCGTGCATTGCCTGCTCCAACTCACCCATGGTGGCTTGGATTGCAGCCTCATCGAGGTCATCGAAATCGATCGGCTGGTCATCCTTCATGATGAGAGCCTCGAGGGCGTCGAGCTTCTCGTGGACTGGAGCGGTGTCCTCATCGCTGAGTTTCTCGCCGGACTCCTCGAGCATCTTGCGGGTTTGGTAGACGATTCCGTCAGCCTGGTTGCGAAGGTCGACGCGTGCCTTGCGGCGCTTGTCTTCCTCAGCGAATTCCTCGGCCTCGGCGATCTTCGACTGAATCTCGTCCTCGGAAAGTGAGGTCTGGCTCTCGATCTTGATCGACTGCTCAGTTCCTGTTCCGAGGTCCTTTGCTGACACGTTGACGATTCCGTTCGCGTCGATATCGAAGGTGACCTCGATCTGTGGGATTCCGCGTGGCGCGGCTGGGATTCCCATCAAGTGGAAGCGCCCGAGCGTGCTGTTGTCCTTTGCGAACTCACGCTCGCCCTGCAGGACGTGAACCTCGACTGCAGGCTGATTGTCGGATGCGGTCGAGAAGACCTCCGAGCGGCGGCTAGGGATGGTTGTGTTACGCTCAATCATCATGGTGGTGACGCCGCCGAGAGTCTCGATTCCGAGAGTCAATGGTGTTACATCGAGGAGCAGTACATCGGTCACGCCCTCGTCGCCGACGATGATTCCGGCTTGTAGCGCGGCGCCGACAGCAACGGCTTCGTCGGGGTTGACACCCTTGAACGGAGCCTTGCCGACCTCCTTCTCGATAGCCGTCTGGACGGCTGGAACGCGGGTTGAACCTCCGACGAGGATGACCTTGTCGACCTCGCCCTTCGAGACGCCTGCATCCTTCATCGCACGGCGGGTCGGAGCCATGGTGCGCTCGACCAACTTGGCGATGAGTTCCTCGAACTTGGCCCGTGAAAGGCTCAGGTCGAGGTGCTCGGGCTGTCCGTCACGCATGGTGATGAACGGGAGATTGATCTGAGTAGTTCCGGTTCCGGACAGCTCGATCTTCGCCTTCTCAGCAGCTTCACGCAGGCGACTCATCGCCTGCATATCGCCCGAGAGGTCGATTCCTGTCGACTTCTTGAATTTGGAAGTAATCCACTCGATGACGACCTCGTCGAAGTCGTCTCCACCGAGGCGATTGTCACCGCTGGTGGCCTTGACCTCGATCTGAGGCTGGCCATCGACGAGGTAGATTTCTAGAATCGAGACGTCGAAGGTACCGCCGCCCAAATCGTAGACGAGGATTGTCTGATCTTCTTCTTTGTCGACGCCGTACGCAAGCGCAGCCGCGGTCGGCTCGTTGATGATGCGGAGAACTTCGAGACCAGCGATGCGTCCAGCATCGCGGGTTGCAGTTCTCTGAGCATCGGTGAAGTAAGCCGGGCAGGTGATTACAGCCTGCTTGACCTCCTGCCCGAGATATGCCTCAGCATCGGCCTTGAGCTTCTGTAGAATGAAGGCCGAGACCTCCTGAGGTGTGTACGAATCGTCGCCGATCGCTTGCGTCCAATCGCTTCCCATCTCACGCTTCACAGACATGATTGTGCGATCGGAATTGGTGACCGCCTGTCGCTTTGCAGTGATTCCGACCAGGCGGTCGCCATCCTTCGTGAATGCAACGACCGAGGGCGTTGTTCGGCTGCCTTCAGAATTCGGTATGACGACTGCTTGACCGCCCTCGAGGGTCGCTACACAGCTATTCGTTGTTCCAAGATCTATTCCAATTACAGGTGTGCTCATTTTTCTCACTCCAATCAGTTTCACTCACTTTCGTCGGCAGATGTTACCGCCGGATCGATGTCGAATTTGACATCGAGAATGCCATTGTTTAGGTCCCATTCGACGATATTTTCCGCAGAATGAGGAAGGGTATAGCGCTTCAGTGGGCGCATTTGTGTGGTTTTCATCAGTTGCAGAATTTCTCCGCCACCGCTGAGATTGAGTTCGACTTCAGAGGGTTCAAGATCGGTGAATCGCGAGACATCGACAGTGATGCACATGCGATCTTCGTGGATGAAAATGTCTTCCAGAGGCAGTTGATTTTGCGACTCATCGGGTTCGTCGCTCTCCTCGTCAACCTCGATTTCGGGTGCTTCCTCAACGGAAGGGCCACCCTCGAATTGAACCTTGATTCCCATATTGCGGAACATCTCTGCCATTCCGCCCGGACCGTTCAGCATGGATTCCATCTGCTTGCGGAATTCCTCGGGGTCAACGTCGGTTCCCATGCGGATTTCAGACGAAGCCATCTGGTCCGGGTCGATTCCCATTTCTTCGAACTGCTCGCGGACTTGGCGAAGCATATTCTGGAGCAGTTCGATATCGATTGGCATCCCCATATCGGAGAACATCTTGGCCATCTGCTCGAGGAGTCTCTCCTCGAATTCGTCTCTCTCCGATGGGCTCATGATACCACTACTCAACTTGAGGTTGTATAGTCCGAACAGTGGGCCATATTTGAATCGAACGGTGGATGGAACACTCGCGCGCGTGGGCGTGGGTGCGTGTGAGGCGGGTGTGCGCGCGCTGCGAAATGGGGCGCTGCGGGCTTGTTGGGATGCTCTTCTCGTGAGGTTATAGCGGCTGGACGGGCTTAGCATCGCATTCAAATCGGGCCGGTCGGTCGGCTGGCTCATGGTCGAGTCAGATGCGGATGTCGCACTCGAGGACACCGACCGAATCGAGGGCCGCTCGGCTTTGGTGAATAACACGAAGGCGGCCCTCGCTCTTGCCGGCGCGGTGCGGTCAACTCTCGGTCCGCGCGGCTCTGACAAGATGCTCGTCGACGAGCACGGCGAGGTCATCGTGACCAACGATGGTGTGACGGTTTTAGAGACGGCGAAGGTGGAGCATCCAACGGCAAATTTGCTGATTGCGACGAGCTCTGCCCAGGACAGAATCGCTCGTGACGGGACGACAACTTCGGTCCTTCTCACCGCTGAATTGCTCCGAAACTCGCTCGAACTCTCACGCATTGGAGTGCATCCAACTCTGATCATGAACGGATATCGCCTCGCGGCTGAGGAGTCGCTGACTCAACTCGATGAGATTTCTCGCCAGGCGAGTGAAGAAGAATTGCGGGCAACCATCGGAACCACTCTGGCCGGCAAGGTCGACACCGCTCTTGCAGAGACCATGACAACGATTGCACTCGATGCTGCCCGCGCACTCGCGGACGAGGAAGGCGGCGATGATCTGGAGCGCGTGCGCGTCAAGAGAACGCAGATGGCCGACGGCGCTGCGGCTCAATCCGAGGTAGTTCACGGACTGGTATTACGTAAGCAGCGCCTCGATTTCACAACCGATGCGAGCAGCGATGGTGGACGCATCGCAATCATCGATGGCGGGTTGGAGACGAGGGAACTCGAACTCGAAGCGCAAATCGAAGTTCGCAGCACCGGCGTATTGGCTGGATTCCAAGAGCGCAAGCGAGAGAAGTTGGCCGCACAAGTCGAATCGTTGAGCGCACAAGGAATCGATTTGCTATGCGTGCGCGACGGAATCGCCGACGAAGCCGAGCCTCTGCTCAAGGCTGCTGGCATCACGGCTTACCGACGCTTCGAGCGGGTCGACCTCGAGCGTCTATCGGTTCTCACAGGAGCCAAGATGGTACGCCACGCCAACAGAATCACTGCCGAAGACGTGGGAACCTACACCTCGCGCTCAGAAGAGAAAATCGAGAGCGCGTGGCACATGAGAATCGATGGCGAGGGAGTAGCTATGACCGCTTTACTGCGCGGCACAACCCCCGCCATGCGCGAAGAGGTCAGCCGCGCTTTCGACGACGCCCTCGGCGTCGCTTTCCGACTGGTCAGAGAACCTGGGATCCTACCAGGCGGTGGCGGAACTCAGATTCACTTAGCCCGCCACCTACGCGCATTCGCAACCACGCAGAAAGGGCGCGAACAACTCGCTATCGAGGGCTTCGCGGACGCACTCGAAGTCATCCCGCGAGCCCTCGCAGAAAACGCCGGCCTCGACCCGATCGACGAAATCCTCGCACTCTCAGCCGCCCAAGCAAAATCCGGCGCATGGGTAGGCCTCGACGCGATGAGCGGCGAGAAGGCCGACATGGCCGAGGCGGGCATCAACGACCCACTATTCGTCGCCCGCCAAGCACTCACCGGAGCAACAGAAGCCGCGATCTCAGTCCTCAGAATCGATGATGTGCTCTGGGCTCAGGCGGAGCCCGAAACCCCCGATTGGTCGAATCAAATCGATGACTCGTGAGATATACCGCTCGCAACAGAGCCTCCCACAACGCTCGCAACGCTCGCCACGGAGAGAGGAGACGTGCGAGGGAGAACAGGAACCCAAGTGAACCCGTTGTGTTCGTAGTGTTCGTTGTGGGAGGTTTCTGCGTTCTCAGCGTTCGCTGCGAGAGGCTAACTCAACGAGAAGCACGAAGCCCGGTTATCATCGCATCACACATCGCATCAAGGCCAAACTCGGCCTCCCAACCCCAGTCACGTCGCGCATCCGAATCATCAACAGAATCCGGCCATGAATCAGCATATTCCTGCCGAACATCCGGAACAAAATCGCAAGTAAAACCCGGCACGCGCGCCCCAACAGCCTCACCCAATTCAGCCGCAGTAAACGAACACCCAGAGATGTTGTAGCCGCCGCGCGCCGCCCCGATTGCCTCAACAGGCGCATCCATCAAGGCAATAGTCGCACGAATCGCATCATCCATGTACATCATCGGCAAGCGTGTATCCCCGCGAACGAAGCAATCGTAGTGGCCATTTTCGAGAGCGTGGTGGAAGATTTCGACGGCGTAATCTGTCGTGCCACCGCCAGCCGGAGCCTTGTAGGAGACCAGCCCAGGGTAGCGAATTCCGCGCACGTCAACGCCGTACTGCTTCCAATAATTCATCGCCAAACGCTCCCCCGTCACCTTGGTTTTGCCATACATGGTCGTCGGGTTCAGGGCACACTCCTGAGGCGCATGCTTCGGCGCATCTGGTCCGAAAACCGCAATCGAAGAAGGCGCGTAAACACGCAGTGAATGCTTGCGAGCGGCCTCCAGAACGGTGACTGTTCCACCGACATTGATTCGCTCGCACAACTCAGGTTTCTTCTCGCCGGTCGCCGACAGGATAGCGGCGAGATGGTAGACTGTTCCGATGCCTTCCTCGACCACGACTCGATCGAATTCTTCGGCATCGATTACACTCAGATTTCGGAAAGGCCCGCCAACAACACATGGGTGGTCGGGCATATCGCGCACGTCGCTCGCTACCACAGCCTCAGCGCCGTAGCGCGCGCGGAGCGCCTCGGTCAACTCGGTTCCAATCTGTCCGAGCGCTCCAGTAACAAGAATCCTCGAACCACCGGCGCCCACCATCGCTCCTCCGGCCCTCAGGCGATACATGAACTTGTGAGGCCTGTCGTTGAATCACACGCACAGCGTTCGTTCACGCCAACCTTGATAGGCGAGTCATATCGGCTTCAAACCCCGTTGATTGCATGAAGTATGTCATAGTCACGGGCGGCGTCCTCTCTGGATTGGGCAAGGGAATCACAGCCTCAAGCATCGGAGTTCTGCTAAAATCCGCAGGACTGAGCCTCACCTCGGTCAAGATTGACCCCTACCTCAACGCTGATGCAGGAACCATGTCACCCTTCGAACACGGCGAAGTCTTCGTACTCGACGACGGCGGCGAGGTCGACCTCGACCTCGGCAATTACGAGCGATTCCTCGACGTGGCGCTCACGTGCGACAATAACATCACCACAGGCAAGGTCTACGCGAACGTAATCGAGCGCGAGCGCCGCGGAGATTATCTCGGCAAGACCGTGCAGGTCGTGCCGCACATAACCAATGAAATCCAAGATTGGATAGAACGTGTTGCGCACGTTAGCGCGGACGGATCGGGGGAGACGCCGGACGCGTGTGTCATCGAATTGGGAGGAACCGTCGGCGATATCGAAAGCGCACCTTTCATCGAGGCTCTGCGCCAATTCCAATTCCGAGTCGGCCAAGAAAACGTCTGCTTCGTCCATGTCAGCCTCGTTCCAGTGATGGGACCGGTTGGTGAGCAGAAGACGAAGCCAACCCAACACACGGTGAAGGAGCTTCGAGGGCTCGGAATCATTCCCGACATCCTCGTTTGCCGCTCAGAGAAGCCTCTCGAGGATGAGACTCGAGCCAAACTCGCTGCATTCTGTCACGTGGGCAAGGACGCGGTGGTATCTGCCCACGATGTATCAAATCTCTACCAAATTCCGATTTCACTTTACGAGCAATCTGTACTCACGAAGGTAAGCGGTCACTTAGGCTTCGAAGTGCCTGATTCTCTGCCACTGCTCGATGATTGGAAGCGAATGGCGGACAAGGTCGACACGCTCGAGAAGGAGGTTCGCATCGCCATGGTCGGCAAGTACACCGGACTCTCCGATTCTTACCTCTCGGTCATCAAGGCCCTGCAGCACAGCGCCTATGCAGTCGATAGGAAGTTGGTGATCGATTGGATCGAATCCACCGATCTTGATCCTGCTGAAGGCACAGATAAGCACGATGAGGCTTGGAGTCTGTTGAAGGCAGCCGATGGCATTCTCGTTCCGGGTGGATTCGGCATTCGCGGGGTTGAAGGCAAGATTCTCGCCGCAAATTATGCGCGTACGAATGATATTCCATACCTCGGCGTTTGCCTTGGATTGCAGATTGCGACGATTGAATTCTGCCGCAATGTCTTGGGATTGGAAGGTGCGAACTCGACCGAGTTTGACGAGAATACGCCAAATCCTGCTGTCGTCTTCATGCCTGAGATTTCCAAGACTCACATGGGCGGCACGATGCGGCTCGGCACTAAGCCGACTCCGTTCCTAGTCGATGATTGTAAGATGCGCCGCCTCTACGGTGGCGCTGCTCACGTCGACGAGCGACATCGCCACCGCTACGAAGTCAATCCAGAATTGATTGAGGATATCGAGGCTGCAGGCCTCGTCTATGTCGGCAAGGATGAGACTGGACAACGCTGTGAGATTATGGAACTCGAAGGGCATCCGTACTTCGTCGGGACGCAGTATCATCCGGAGTTCAAGTCGCGCCCGAACCGACCGAGTCCACCGTTCCTCGGACTCCTGAAAGCCGCCGTCGGTCAGCAAATCTGATTCAGAGGGCACTGAGCAAACCGACCCACTGAAAGCCCAATTCACAGGGTCGAGCCTGTTGAATGGGTCTTCGGACGAATCCATTGAACACATCCGATTGTTCTTTGTTGGTACAACCAACATGAGCATCCAACAGACCTCTGAATTTCAAACGGAAATTGGGGTTCGAAGCCTTGATTTCGTCAATAATTATTCGAATATGCTGTTTTGGATGCGAATATCATTCACTCGCACCCTCGCACAGCAAGGGCTACACAATAATTATACGATTGCAGTTAAGGCACCCGATACCCCTCTCCTTCAATCAGAAACGCATTGTTGCGACCTTTCTTTTTGTCAATTGACAATCAATTTCCATCTCTGATTCAACTTTCATCAGTGCTCAACACAACTCTCTTTGGGAGTTGGACTACGAAAGATAGCCGTATCGTTAACAGGACCTTTGACTGGTATTCATTCATCTAAGCGATGACCTTGGGTGACCAGTGGTCTGAGAAGGCGGCGAATTTCTCATCTAGCCAAGTAGATAGTGACTCCTTTGAATAACAGATATATTCGTTTAGAGAATTCCAATAAAGCCAATGGAAATAACCCCAAATGTATCAAACCTATCGATTCGGCACAACATTAATACATTATGATTTTTTTAATGTGGTTAATATGAGATTAGACCAACTGTTGCCTCTAGCCATTGTTTTCCTGTTGATGCTAAATACCGCCGCAATCATGAGTACTGCAACGCAAGGCTCGGTTCTTGAGGAGAACATGGTCCTGTCAACCTCCTCAGGAAATGGAAATGGAACCGCCACTGTCAGTAAAGTTACCGTATTGAGCCTGACTTACACCACATCTGGCAATGTGGTTGGGGCGACGACGTCCCAGATTTCCGACCAACTCAGAGATCTCCAACCAATCACTATCACTGTCAGTGCCCTCCAATCGACATTCACCATGGTTCCCGAGGCATCGGCTAATACTGGCACTTGCATGTCCAACAGCCCGGCCTCTGCTGGCGTGATGACCAATAATGATTACACGTTACTCTTTTTCACCAATCATGACAATTCAATGGTAGGTGATGGCTATATCTGGAAGGTTGCCGGACAGGGTGAATGGGTCTTCGACATCACATTCTTCAATCAGGAGGGGTGGTCGATTCGGATCCGATCCACTCAAGTTGATACTGGTCAACAACCCCTATACCCTGCGGCCAGTGATTACGGTGTCAATTCTCTTCAGCCTTCTCAGCAATTGAATTTCTTCAATCCCACAGTCAACACCGAGGGTGTATCTCAATACCAGTACCGAATGCAACGAGTGCTCATTCTTTACAATGATCGAGGAGACAACACAGATGATGACAACATCTGCAGGATACTGAATCAGGCAAACACCTATTTCCGTGCGATTGGCGCATATATCTACCTTGAAGCTATTGAAACAATAGACCCTGAATCTGCCGTGGGGTGGGATCAAGAAGAGGGGGGCGAGAATGAAGGTTGGTCATCCCCTGGAGATTGTGGAAACGTAGGAAATCCAGATCCTCTCCCAAATGATATCTGGCAGTATGCAATGAATCGTTTCGGAGATGACGGAATCGATGCAGGGTATTCAAGAGGGCAGGGCTATTTCTTTGAGGCGGTTGATTCGGTGTTCTATCTATTCATCGACGATGGCACTAATCACGATGGTTTAGATTGGTCTTCAGCCCGCACGAACGGACGTCTTGGATGTACTCAGAATTTTTATGCGAACGGCGAAGATGCAGGAACGATGAATTCTGGACATGGATGGGTCCGTATCCAACCAGATTATCCCTCAACAGACGATTGGGTTCGATGGAATTCGATTCTTCTTGCTCATGAGATTGGGCATTCGCTTGGTGCAGGTCATGAGGATGCTGTCACGAGCTGGCAAGATGGCACAGGGGGATCGTTGGATTGTGGAGGGGATGGCACCAATGACAACTCAGTTGACACAGTACCAGACCAAGAAACTGAGAATGAAGGACAGGTCCATACCATCATGCGATCTGGGATGCCAGACGACCTTGATTGCTGGGGAGCCATGCCACGTTTCAATGACGACACAACACTCACAGATAATGCTAGGGATGCCATGCTGGTGGATGGTGCCTTCTTCGTCGATCCCACTAGCCGAGATACCACAGGTTTGGAATACGATCACATCCAACCTCATTGGGCGAGTGCCCCCGAAAGGAGAAGTATAGATGATTGGTACATTCGTTATTGGTTTGTACAACCTCATGCAGATTCACCAGATATTGGACAAGGGGAAGATTTCTGGCGAGCAGCATATCATCTCAGACTCCTATCTGACGCTCAACCCTTTGAACTCTATGAAGCATTCATTGGAATCCGAACAACTGCAGACCTTACATATGTTCGTGATGCATGGCTGGGTTACTCGGGAGGACGAACATCGGCCCAACTCTGTACACCAGTTTATGATGAGTTCTTCGAGGCAGGTGAATCTCGCGATTTCTGGACTGAGGGAGTACAACCGACATTGACTGGATTTAATAATCTCGATGATGATCACCAATACTCCAATATGAACAGTATCAGCAGTTCGGGGACATGGATTCTATGGCCGGCTTACCATGATCGTCCACAGGACGATTGGTCAAGTTATGGTCCTTATGCGTGGGTCGCGTTGACGTGGAGTCAGACCGATTGACACCCAACATGACGAAACTCCATGATCAAGATGAGACAACTCTGAGGTTCGACAAACATGCGAGCCGATGGAAGTATTGTTGCGATCCTTGCTGTCATGATACTCACACTTGCTTCTCAGTCGGTTTTCTGGACACATCTCAATGCTGAGAATAATCGTCACTTGGAAAATGAAACTGAAACAAAAAAATATTCACCACCGATATCGCACCTCGGTGCTATTCAGCATCCCAATGTGGACCCGAATGTGTTGGGTAGCAGTCTGATTAATGACCTCGATTTGAGTGAGAATGGGTCCATG
The DNA here is from genome assembly GCA_964576865.1 of uncultured Candidatus Poseidoniales archaeon. Taxonomy (GTDB): domain Archaea; phylum Thermoplasmatota; class Poseidoniia; order Poseidoniales; family Thalassarchaeaceae; genus MGIIb-O1. Next base: position 78,914 of record CAZNVK010000002.1, read on the forward strand.
ATCTCATGTGGTTGGTTCTATGATGAAGTATCTATCGGAGGATCGGTATATCATAGTGAAGTCAGAGATAATGGCTATCCTTCATTGGATGGATTCATCTCTATCGAAGATACCAACGGGCAGATGGATGTATTCATCCTCAATGGATCTGGTTACTTGCGTGTCCATGAATGTGAGGAGGATGGCCGTGGAGGTGCGTATTTCATGATGGATGCATACGGCTTCGACAGCCCATTGAATCTCACCGGCACACCCGTAACTGCCCAAGGATACTGGGTCGGGCATGTCACAAGGAATGACACAGTTGATCTTCTTGTAAGGGTTCCTGGGTCCTCTGCCCGTGATATGCTTCTCTCAACTAACGGTGTCATCATCGTTGGCGATTACATCGACAACATTTCGTTCGGCCTATGGAATCTCAGTGCAAGGAAATACACATCGGTGTTCGCCGCAGAGCTTTCATTCAATGGAAGTTGGAATTGGGCTGCAGGTGCGGGCGGTCTCAATTCTACTGAAACTGCTTGGGGAGTGACAGAGGATGATGACCACGTATTTATCATCGGTTCATATTGCATGACGTCTGCAGGTGGGCAGTGCACGATCGATTTTGGATCTCACAGCATAACATCGGTTGCATCTAGCGATATCTATGTCGCAGCCTTGAACAAATTGACGACCCAGTGGGACTGGGTGAGGAGTGCAGGCTCCTCTGGTTACGACGATGGCAAGGCGATTGAACTTGGAGATGACGGCCATCTCTATCTTGGCGGAAACTATCGATCATCGATTTCGATTGGGTTAGCCTCGTTGAGCAATGCTGGAAATGACGATGTATTCATCGCGAGCATGGATACGAATGGATCCTGGAGATGGGCTCTCGGCGGAGGTGGAAATGGTCACGAGAATGTCGAGGACATCGCGGTTTTCAACCAGACTGTCGTTGTCGGTGGTTCACATTGTATTTCGCAGTCATTCTGTTCATCCACATTCGGCTCAACGACGATCCCCAGCAATGGATACTCTGACGTTTTCTTCGCGAGTGCCACGACATCTGGTGATTGGATCCAAGCCAACGGCGGAGGCGGTTCCTCTTCGAGATACAGGGCTGATTCGGCAACTGCAGTCGCGTACACGAACGATGCTCAACTACTCGTCGCGGGGCACTTCGAGTCATCAGCGACTTTCGGAACGACGAGCCTGACTGGATACAGCGGCAGGTATAGCGGGTTCATCTGGACGTTGTTCGGTGATTCAGATGGTGATGGAGTCGCCGATGGCGATGACAACTGCCTGACTGTGAGCAATCCTTTACAACTCGATTATGATGGTGATGGGAAGGGGAATACTTGCGATGACGATGATGATGATGACGGCATTCCCGATGACTCGGACTACTGTACACACGCCCTCCTGAACTGGACCTCAAATCAATCGACCGACTACGATTCCGATGGATGCCAGGATGCGCACGAGGACTCTGATGACGATGGCGATGGTGTTCTTGACATAACAGATTTATGCCAGAAAGGACTGCTCGACTGGTCATCGGATGAGACGACCGACAACGACCGGGACGGCTGTCATGATGATGTCGAGGATGAGGATGACGATCACGACACAATTCTCGATGATTTGGATAAATGCCCGCGTGGTAAAATCAATTGGTTCCCAGTTTCGAACAATGACCATGATTCGGACGGCTGCATGGATTCCACGGAAGATGGAGACGACGACGATGACGGCATCCTCGATGAACCTGATTTGTGTTCACGCGGCATGTTGACCTGGAAATCCAGCCCATCGAACGATTTCGACAGTGACGGCTGTCGGGATTCGGATGAGGACGACGACGACGACAACGACACCATCCCGGACTGGAGGGATTCCTGCCCCACCGGCAGTCATGGGTGGGTGTATACTCCCGAGACGGATCACGATCAAGACGGTTGTCATGACCATGATGGCGATGGCGACGATGACGATGATGGCATCCCTGACGAGGATGATCGATGTGCATGGGGTAGGATGGGTTGGACCTCGAACGCCAGAACGGACTTTGATGGAGATGGTTGTGAAGACCGAGAAGAGGACGACGACGATGACGGTGACGGAGTCCAGGATGACGTCGACAGTTGTCCCAAGAGTGAGATAGGATGGGTGTCGAACAGCCGCGATGATGCGGATGGTGATGGCTGTGTGGATGAACCAAGGGGCGTTCTCAGCTTGATCACGTCTCTCATTGTCCCGCCCTCAACCATCCTGATCCTGGCACTTGTCGGGTTCTTGGTGATCAGACGATGGAAAAAGGCATCATAGACGATGACGGTTCGATACTCAAAAACCATTTTTATTTGGATGAAACACAGAGTGCGTCAAGGCTGAGCTGACAAGTCATACTAGATTCAGGACAGATACTTTTGAATCTTCACCACCGGTCGAATCGATGCCCCATCCAACAGGCATCAGTTGAGTGGGTAACCTTTGATTCAGTCGACAGCAATTGGTAGGACTCTTGTCGTTCTATAGCCTTGCAAGACCTTGAGATAACGCTTCGCAGCGAACTCAGCATCGAGCTCAGCCTCCCCGGTCTCGATGCGCAACCGCCGCACAGTCAGCAACTTCGCGGGCGTGCAAATCCCCAGCACCGAATCAATCCCTGCAGCCCGCAAAACTGCAGGCGAAAGTTGCAGATTACCACGCCCAATCAAAAAGCCCTGCCCACCCATCGGAGAGAGCAGAATAGTCACCTCACCTGAATGCGAATTGAGCAACTCGAGCAGGTCAGCCTCAGCCAAATCTGTCCCGACCTGCTCGCCGCCGACACTAGCATCAATCCCCAGAAGTGTCGGCGCAAACCCAACCATCTTCCCGATAGTTCTGAGCGTTCCGCCCGAGCCCCAAATGAGCAGTCGTGTTTCGTCCATGAGCAGTTCGCGCACGTGGTCAGCGAGCCCTTCGACAACCTCCTCCTCACCCGCCGCTTCGACGCGCTGCTTGGCCCCCTGCATCCACCGCGGACTAGCCGGAGTCATCGCCTCAGCGTAGAGCCGAACCACCCAACGCCCCTCACGGTAAACCTCCTCATCGAGGTCCAAGACTTCCGTGCTCGCCAGCAAAAGTTCGCCTGTGAGCCAGGCTGAGAGGACCTCAGCCGCCGCCTTTGGGGAGGCGGCGAAACAACCCGAGTGCATCTTGACTCCGCACGGCACGCCGATGATCGGCAGGTCGGAGCGTGCGTGCGACTCGAGGGCGGCGACGATATCGCGGGTGGTGCCGTCGCCGCCGCCGTATACGAGTAGGTCGATTTCTGCGTCGAGCAGTTTTGCGACGAGGGTCGAGGTATGCTCTGCGGTGGTAGTGCCGGTTGAGGTGTGGACTGTGTTGATTGTGCCGAGTTTGGGGCTTGTTTCCTCGTCTATCCACTGGGTTCCCATGCGCCCATCGCTGGTTATCCATTCGAGTTCGCTCGCTGAGGGGTGCGGTCTGTGGATTTGGGTGAAGTGGGCTAGTGCGTCGCGAACTCGTGGGCCCGCGCGGTCTTCGGCTCCTTGAGCGCGGGCAAATTCGGCTTGGCCGTCGCTACCCTTCAGCCCAAGCCTGCCGCCCAAACCGGCATCGGGATTGACCAATAGCCCGATTCGAGTCACGCCTCGCGCACGAGGCGTGCGTTAATAGCAAGACAGTCCCCCGCCGCACTCTCATGCGAATCGTGGTAGCGCTCGGCGGCAACGCCCTCTTGCGTCGCGGTCAGGCGATGACCGCCGAGAACCAGCGCGAGAATGTGCGCATCGCAGCCAAGGCGCTGGCACCAATCACCGAAGGAAACCAACTCGTAATCAGCCACGGCAACGGGCCCCAAGTTGGTCTCTTGGCCTTGCAATCGGCGGCGTATGAGGACGTTGAGGCGTATCCACTGGACGTTTTGGGGGCGCAGACCGAGGGGATGATCGGATACATGATTGAGCAAGAGCTCGGCAATCTACTGCCTATCGAAGTTCCCTTCGCCACCATCCTAACCATGGTCGAGGTCGACCCAGAGGACCCCGCTTTCGACGATCCCACCAAACCGATTGGCCCGATTTACAGCGAAGAGGAAGCGAATCGCCTGGCGGCTGAGCGCGGCTGGGCGATGAAGCCCGACGGGGCGCATTGGCGCCGCGTCGTACCCTCACCTGAACCGCATCGAATCTTCGAGATGCGCCCGATTCACTGGCTGCTGGAACAGGGCACCATCGTCATCTGCGCGGGCGGGGGTGGCATTCCGACGATTTACAATTCCGAGGGGAATCTCGAGGGGGTTGAGGTTGTTATCGACAAAGACCGCGCGAGCGCATTATTGGCTTTCGAATTGGAGGCTGATTTGCTGATCATGGCTACTGATGCCGACGGCGTCTATCTCGATTGGGGCACGGATGAGGCTCGATTGGTCGAGCGGACGACGCCGGAGGAAATCGAGCAGTACGAATTCGCGTCCGGCTCGATGGAGCCGAAAGTCGAGGCCGCGTGTGCCTTCGTGCGCCGAAGCGGACAGCGTGCTGTCATCGGCGCACTGGCCGATCTGGAAGGCATGGTCAATGGCACTGCAGGCACCCAATTCACCATTGAATGAGTGGATTGTTAGCCAAGCCCTTCATATCCACTCCGCGTCGGCGTAGCCGACGGAGACCCAGCCAATGTCGATGATTACGGTCGAAGTCGGCGCTGATGCGCCGCATGAATACGCCAGTGGCATCACCGCTGGCGAAGTCATCCACAATGTCCACGGCCGCAAGTCCGGAGCCGTCGCCGCCCTCGTGGACGGCGTCGAGCGCGACTTCTCTCACATCCTCGACGCCAATTGCAGCGTCGAGCCCATTCTCGGCGAATCCGACGCTGGACTCTACATCCTGCGCCACTCATGCGCTCACCTGCTGGCGCAGGCAGTCACCGAACTCTACCCCGAAGCCAAGCCAACAATCGGCCCGCCGATCGACCACGGCTTCTACTACGATTTCCACATGGAACCGATCGGCGAAGAACAACTCCGCGCGATTGAGAAGAAAATGAACGAACACATTCGCGCCAACCACGAAATCATCCGCGAAGAACTCGACAACGATAGCCTTCGCGAGATGTTCGGTGATAACAAATTCAAACTCGAGATCATGGACGACAAAATCGGCCATGATGTCGGCTCCTCAGCCTACCGGCAGGGCGATTTCATCGACCTCTGCCGAGGCCCACACGTCCCATCAACAGCCCACCTGCGCTGGTTCAAACTGACCAGCACCAGCACCGCTTACTGGCGCGCCGACGCAAAGCGAGAATCGCTCGTGCGCATCTACGGCATGTGCTACGCCAGCAAGGACGGACTCAAAACGCGCCAGCGCCAGATCGAAGAGGCCGCCAAGCGCGACCACAAGAAGATCGGCAAGGAGATGGAACTCTACATGATCGACGAACTCATCGGCAAGGGCTTGCCGGTCTGGCTTCCAAACGGTGAGATTCTCAAATCTGAAATCGAGCGCTACGCGGTCGAAACGGAAGAGGCATACGGCTACGACCGCGTCACCACACCGGTTCTAGCAAAACAGCAGTTATTCGAGTGCTCGGGACATCTGCCGCATTATGCAGACGGGATGTACCCGCCGATGGAGATGGATGATGGGACCTACTACCTGAAGGCGATGAACTGCCCGATGCACCACCTGGTTTTCCGCAATAAGAAAAGGAGTTACCGAGAACTTCCCATTCGAATTGCTGAGTACGGCACCGTCTACCGCAACGAACTCTCCGGAACGCTCGCTGGACTGCTTCGCGTTCGCATGCTTTCGATGAATGATGCTCACATCTACTGCACGCTGGACCAGGTCGGGGATGAGGTGCGTGCGAACGTGCAGATGGTCAACGATTACTACCGAACCTTCGGGTTCGAGAACTTCCACTTGCGTCTATCTTTGTGGGATCCTGAGAATACTGAGAAGTACATTGGTGATGCTGAGATTTGGGAGTCGACTCAGGAGCATCTGCGATCGATTCTGGTCGAAATGGGTGTGCCCTTCGTCGAGGAGGTCGGCGAGGCTGCTTTCTATGGGCCGAAGATCGATATTCAGTTCACTACCGCTCTCGGGCGCGAGGAGTCGATGTCGACGATTCAGTTGGATTTCGCTGCGAAGGACCGCTTCGAGTTGAGCTATAAGGATGAGAATGGCGAGGAGAATGGCGAGGTCTTCGTGATCCACCGGGCTCCTCTTTCGACTCACGAGCGCTTTGTCGCATTCTTGACCGAGCACTGGATTGGGAACTTCCCGACTTGGCTTTCGCCCGTGCAGGTTCAGGTGATTACGATTTCAGAGAAGCAGCGCGAGTATGCGGGGGTTGTGAAAGAGGCACTCGCGGCTGCTGGGGTTCGTGTTCGAGTCGATGATTCGGATGCTACGATTGGTAAGAAAATCCGTATGCATCGCAAGATGCGCCCGGCTTACATGTTGATTCTTGGTGAGGACGAGGCGGCAAATCGGACGGTCTCGATTCGGGCGCGAAATGGCGACCAGTGCAACGGTATTGGGCTCGATGAATTCGTTGCTGGCATCTTCGCCGAGATTACTAATCGCGAGCGAGACCTCTCGCTCGTTCCTGCTTCCGAGTGAGGCGGGTGCTGACTCAACTCAGACTCTGCGGCGGAGATTCTCGAGGAGTTCGTCGGCTTGGCCTAGGGCTGTCAGACTGGCTTGGACATCGCCGGCCTCGAGGGCTTCTGTCGCTTGCTTGATGGCGGCCTCTGATGCTCTGCGCGTCTCGTCGGCTGGGCCGATTGATGTTGAGTCGAGTCGGCGGCGCAGGTCAGCCCACTCGGATTGGACGAACTCGAGGAGTTCCTTGGCTTCGCCGACCTCTGCTTCGTAGGCTTGCAGGTCGTCGGTTAGTGATTTGAGCGAGGCCGCGGCGACGGTCCAGTCTCCTGTGCCTGCTGCGGCCTCGATTTGGGAAAGGCGGGCCGACCATTCTTCGGCGGCCGGCCCGGTTGGGAATTGCGCTGCGATCTGCTTCTTCTGGCGCAGCGCACGCTGGACTTCTTGCATCGCATCGGATTTCTCTCGCACCTCTCGCGCAAGACTGTCAGCCAGTCCTTTGGCGAGCGGCGCATCACCAGCTGCGAATGCCTCCTTGGCCTCGGCTAATCGCTCGGCATTGGCTAGGGCTAATTCTCCTTCTGCGGCAGCCAGAGCAGCCTCAGCTTCAACGATGGATTCCTCAGCCTCGGCGGTGGTTGCTTCGAGGCTTTCCATATGTGCTGGAATCGCACTTGCAATGTGGAGAGCCTCGGCCGGTTCTTCGGCTTCGAGCGCTTCCTTCGCAGCGGCTAGAATACCGATGACCGAAGCCGATGCCGACCCCGATTTGTCAGCGATTAACTTCTCTGCGGCGGCAATCGAATCGACCGCTGCCTGCCAATGCTCCTCGATGGCGGCAGCCTTCGTCTTAGCGACTCGATAGAGAGTCTCAGCCTCGCGCAGCGCGCCGAGACCAGCCTCCTTGTCGCCCATCTGGAATGCCCGGCGCGGACCTGCAACGACTGGTGCGATGGCCTCTGCCTTTTCCACGGCAGCCAGCGAATCTGCCCGGATAGCATCAATATCGACGGCCATCGCCATCACTCGCTCCGCCTCCCGCGCGGCCTCATCGAGTAGGACCATGCCGCGCGCGGGATCCTTCCATCCCTGCTCGCGCGCTTGTTGAATCAGTGAAGCGGCTTGCTCAAGCCCGGAATTCTTCGAGCGCAGCTCGAGCATACGAGTCTCGGCAGCCTCCAATTCGACCCCAAATGCCTGCCTCGCCTCATGCTCCTCATCCTTGGCCATCAGGTCAGGAATCACCAAGGCCAGACATAGCACTCCGAGTCCTCCCGCAATAGGCAAGCCGAGCCCAAGAGAGACCGCGATAGCGACTCCAAAGGCAGCACCGACCGCACCCGAAATCGCTCGCAACTTTTGCGTCGCCAATGACACACTGAGAGCCTGTCGCCAATGAACTAGCAAAGCACCCGCGACCAGCAACAATAGCACAGTCGCAATCGCTCGGTCGCCCTCTCCAAGAGAATCCGCAGCGAGGGCGACCACCATTGGCCAAGCAAGACCGGCAGCAAGAGCGATGCGGGAGCGCTCGATAGGCCCGTGGTCAATCAAATCCATCAGCATCAGCGCAGCCACGAACACGGCCACAACCGGACCCATCCGCGGCAGCATCTCGACGCTGCCATCCATCGCAGGAAGCAACCACCAGCCAGCCCCGATAATCAGCACCAGAGTGCCAGCCAAAGACACCCTCTCGACCCGCGCGCGGTGTTGCGCAATCACGCGGTCGGCGTGGTCGGGTGGCAGAACCATGACTCCTCACCCGAACCCATCGGTCAAGAGTCGAGCGGTTCGTTGGACAAGACAAGGCGCGGTCAGAATCGGTCCCAAAACCGCGCCCAAACAAGCCTCAATCGCGAGCCTGACCCCAAAGGAAGCGGGCTCCGATTGCCAATCCTGCAAGCACCATGAAGACACCGAGAACAACCTGCAGAGGACCAGAATTCGGATTAACCACGATATTGTTCTCGATGACAACTGATTCCTCTAGATTCAATCCGCTATTCCCCCAATCGAAGCGCAGTGGAAGGTTGCCTGCCTGCTCCAACGGCACCTCGAGCGTAACCTCGACTACGCCTGGCCCCATCGAGGTCGCCCAAGGAAGATTGACCACATTCGAACAGACCTCACCACTGCACAACCTACCGCTGGCGGAATCTCCACCAAGATTCTGAATCACCGCGTGAATCTCCAGGGTTTGCCCGACAACCGGAGTCCCAAGATAACTCACATTCCAAACGCGGACATCAACGCCCGGACCCGGTTGAACCGCAAGAGAAAACGAGAGCATGTCCATGTTATCCTTCGAATCCCAAGCCATCAGAATCAACCAATGCGAACCCGCCGCCAGCGGCCCGAGGTCGAAGGTCTCGACCTCGGCGAAGGACGCATTCTCGAATTGCGCCTCAGAATTGAGATAGAACGTCCAACGCGTATCTTCGATCGCATCCAAATCATCGTAGGAATTACTCAGGTTGACGAGGAGCGGGTCGCCGGCCCGAGCAGGATGCTCGGCTGAAATCAGCATCTCTTCCGCGTAAATATCGGGTAAAATCGTCGGTCCCGCTCCGTCGAGGACGAGGATTGTCCAACTGTGTGTCACTTGATTGCCCGCATCGTCCATCACCATCAGGTTCAGCGAGTAAGTCGTAGGTGCCTTGGCCTGGTGACGATCTTGGAGGTCGAGGTTGATATTGTTGACCAAATCGTTCTGTGGGAAGCGACTCTGCGCCACCATCTCGTCGAAATCCACATGCCGCCACTCGCTGGTGCGGTTACTGGTGATCTCAATCATCGTCTCGAGCCCCGAATCATCGTTTGCTGTGATATTGATGTCGAGAATGTCCTCGCTGCCGATCTCGATTATTCCATCGCTGATGTCGATTGGAGTCGAAGCTCCCACGCTCGGAATTGCGCTGAAGGAAGCCTCCCAAGTCGGTGAGACCCCGTCGATGACGACATTCTCGTACCAACTGCTGCTCGAGCCGAAGGAATCCATGCAGTGAACATGAGCGCTGAGTACCTCTCCGTGGCTGTAATTGAGTTCGGATGGAGTCACCGAAACCCAGGGCTGGTCACTGGTGAAGGTGGTCGTTCCGTTATTGGTGAACTCCCACCTCACCTCGGTATCGTCGAGGTGGCTATCTACACAATTCGCCTCGTAATTCGTGTTGGTGTCGAGCGGGACGCTCGACCCGTCGCCGAGGCGGTTGGCGATGATGTTCGGCGGCGCGTTCTCTCCTAGACTGATGCGGATATCGCTTGCTACCGGGACGGCGGAGCGATTGACTGTGAATTCGCCGGGCGACCCCTCGATGACATCTGCCATCGCTGAGTATCGGTATTCATACGGGGTCGGGAGGATGATTGTTAGTGGGACTTCTTCGACTGCCGCGCCGGTGCGGGGCAGGTCGAGCAGGCGCGTGCTGCGACCGTCTGTCGCGCCTGCGAGCTCGACCACTTCGGTCCAGCCCCACGAGCCATTCCGGTACCAAACCGGTCCGGGACTTGGTGGATTGGCGATGATCGTGATATTGGTCGGCTCGAATGCTTCGTGGTCGAGCATGCAGCAGCCCGCGCGCTCGGAATCATTCCATGCGCGGTTCAGAATGTATGGCGTGAACAAGTCGATTTCGCTCTGATTTAGGTAATCGTCACCATCACCGAGGTAGGTATCAATTTGCTTGCGAATACCGAGACCGGGATGGACCAAAAATTCGGTTCCAAGATAATCGGAGATTGAGAAGTTGAGAGTCCATGTCGCCGTGATGTTCGAACTGGCGACGAGTGGGTCGTGAATTTCTAGCGTCGCCCATCCATCGTATGGTTCGAGGTCGGCCGGAGTTCCGTGAGCGTCCGCGCCCGCGAGTGGAACGAGCGGGGTCAACATCAACGTCGTCAACAGAATTGCAAGGGTTATTCGGTTCATTCACTCACTTCCGGCGTGGATGATGGTCGAGCCGTCGAAATCGACGGTGAGAGGAATAATTCGGTGGCTATCGCCGAGTTCAGCGGCGAGGCGGTCTCGTAATCCGGCATCGCCGTGGACGAGGAAGAAGCCGCCGCCGCCGGCGCCGAGGAGTTTTGCTCCGCTGGCGCCGAGTGCGAGGAGCCGGTCGTGTAGAGCATCCAGCTCTGCATTGGAAACGCTTGCAGTGATTCCGCGCTTGGCCTGCCAAGCGCCCTCGAGGAGCGCGCCCAATCCAGACAAATCTCCGCATTCGAGATGGGCGCGGGCCTCGTCAGCCTGCGCGCGAATGGCGCGCAGCCTAGCCAGACGATCTGCCTCATCCTCGGGTGATTCGGAAAGCACCGAACTCGCCCGTCGACTCATCCCAGTGAAAACCAGCGTAAACTCAGATTCGAGACGCTCGAGAACATCATCACCCAAATCGAGCGGCTCAACAACCACCCCATCCGCACCAAATGAAATCGAATTCACACCACCAAAAGCAGCAGCATACTGATCCTGTCGGCCGATGGGCTGCCCTAACAAATCAATCTCAATCTGGCACGCCTCATCGGCCAACTGCGCCGCTGAAACCTCCCGCCCAGCGAAGCGGTGCAGAGCATTCAGCAAACCCACAGTGACCGTAGAAGAAGAGCCGAGGCCAGTCCCACGAGATGGAATATCGGCGATGGTCGTAATCTCAACGCCGCTAGTAACCCCAGTCAGCCTCATCGCCTCCCGAACCAATTCGTGTTCAAGCGCCTCGAAATCATCAACGATTTCCATCTTAGAATAAGACACGCGAACCCGCTCATCGAAGCGAGCGTTGACCGTGACGTGGATATGACGGGCGAGCGCTAAGGAGGTGACGCGTCCACCGTTTTCCTCGGAGTTGGCGAACCAATCGACGTCGGTTCCACCCCCACAAAACGACACCCGCACGGGCGTACGCGAGATGATCATCGCCCGCGGGGCGCAAGCATCCGACTTCAAGCCGACGGAGCGCGGTTTCAGCCTCGATAGCGGAGGGTAAGGGCTATGAGAGGACTGCGTCGGGATTCGGCGGAGGACGGGACATGAGCGACCTGATCACCATGGACGATCTGACCAATGACGAGATCGTGGAGATTCTTGATGCAGCGGACAGACTGCTACCTGTCGCCAAAGGCGATGTCTATGCTCCACTTCTCCAGGGCAAGGTCCTAGGGAACTTATTCTTCGAGAATTCGACCCGCACCCGGATGTCATTTGAGAGCGCGATGAAGCGGCTTGGAGGAGAGGTGCTGAATCTCAGTTCGGTAGGGTCGAGTGTGGCGAAGGGAGAGACACTCTACGATACGATGCAGATGGTTGACGGTTACTCGGACATCGCTGTGATTCGCCACCCTCGGCAGGGTGCGGCTCAATACAGCGCCGACGCGGTTGAAATTCCGGTGTTGAATGCTGGCGACGGCGCTGGCAACCACCCGACTCAGACTATGCTCGATCTCTTTACGATTCGACAGGCCCACGGGACTCTCGAGGGGCTCAACGTAGTCTTGGTCGGGGATCTGCGCTACGGGCGCACGACACATTCGCTTTCTCATGCGCTGGTGCGATTCGGGGCGAAATTGACGCTCGTGTCGCCCGAGAGCCTGCGGATGCCGGAGGAGATTGTAGGCGATCTGCAGGCTGATGGAGCCGACGTGACAGAGAGCGAGGATATGGCCGGCTCCATAGCGGATGCGGATGTCATCTACATGACGCGCATCCAAAAAGAGAGATTCCCAGATGAAGATGAGTACACCAAGGTCGCGGGCATCTTCAAGATGACCGCTGAGGATCTGGCGGGTGCCAAGGGCGGTATGATCGTCATGCACCCGCTGCCTCGAGTCGATGAGATCGACCCGAGCGTCGACTCGACCAAGCACGCGCGTTACTTCGAGCAGGCGTTCAACGGCGTACCCACACGCATGGCTCTGCTGTGTAGAAGCCTCGGCGTCAAGGTGCCAAAGAAGGTGAAAGCATGAGCGAGATGAGGCGTGTTACAGCGATCTGCAACGGCACGGTTGTCGATCACATTCCTGCCGGAAAGGCGCTGCAAGTCATGCAAATGCTGCGCGTCGATGTCGGCCGCTCGAATCCGATTAGTCTTGTGATGAATGTCCCGAGCGGCAAGGTCGGGCGCAAGGATGTGCTGAAGATCGAGGATCGCGAGCTGACTCAAGTCGAGTTGGACAGGCTCGCCCTCGTCGCACCGCACGCCTCGGTCGCGATTATCCGCAATTACAGCGTGGCCGAGAAGCGAGAAATCGAATTGGGCGAGGAATTGGTGAACATCGCACAATGCACCTTCTGGAACTGCATTACTCAGAATTCGCGCGAGCCACTACCGCACAAGTTGCGCGTCGTCAGCGAAGACCCGCTCGATGTGCGCTGTGCTTACTGTGGACGAGCCCAATCGATCGACGAATTGGCAGGATCGATTCTCTGAGGCGATAATCTGGTCCGAATCGAAGCCACTTACGATGGCGGACTTCGATGCACTGCGACCCATGTTCCTTCGGGCGCGACCCTCGTCACCGACGCACCGGTCGATAACCACGGCAAAGGTGAATCCTTCTCGCCGACCGATTTGTTGGCGACCTCGGCGCTCAATTGCATGATAACCATCATGGGCATTGCTGCTGAGATGCGCGGGTTGGATTTGCGCGGGATGAGTGGCTCGGTCGAGAAGATCATGGCAGGCGGGCCGCGGCGCGTTGCTCGGCTAGAATTCGAGATTGCTCTGCCGGATGGGCTGAGCGAGGATGACCGTGAATTTCTGATTCGACGGGCGATGGCATGTCCGGTTCACAAGTCCATCAGCGAAGAAATGGAGCTCGATGTCAACTTCCTCTGAAATTGCCTCGCAGAGAACGCTATGGCCGCAGCGCACGCTGCCCCCCCGCCACCCAATCGATTGAACGATCATCGACGTGAATGACCTCACACGGAGCACACTGAGCACACAGCCCGCCCGACCGCCGGAGATTCGAACGCCGGCATCGCATCCATATAGGGCGGAGTGCAGAACCAACTCTGTGACGGCCATCTACGTCATCGAATGCGAATGTGGAACATTCTACATCGGCCGCAGTAAAACTCCTCACCGCAGGATTCGAGAACACTTTCGCCAAAGTGGTGCAATTTGGACCCAGATGTACAAGCCTATCCGATGGAATATTTTGCGAAATGAGGCGAATAAATTCGAAGAGGATTCATTCACACTACAATATATGGAGGAGTACGGAATTGAGTTTGTTCGAGGAGGATCTTGGACTAATCCTCGACTTTCACAGAAGCAGAAGGAGGAGATTCGCCATCGTATCAATTCGGCAAATGGAGCTTGCTTCAGGTGTGGAATTGAGGGACATCTTGCAGCATATTGTAAATTGAAACCAGATGAGCGATTGATAACTCTCGACGAATACATTGGACCACCTAAGCGGCCTATTCCTAGGAAATTGATGCCGAAATCAGTTCAAGCAGATTCAGTGAGCCAGGCTTTCATCGTGCAGGATTGACAGATTGGTCGGCTGGTAATCTCGCCGCACTCCTCGCAATTCGTCACAGCGGAGTGCGGGTCAGCACGCGCCTCGCGGTGCAATTCACGAATCTGCTCGAGCGCGTGCAGCAATCCATGCCGCGCGCCGGGAGTCTGCGCCTCGAGCGCGGCAACGATCGCCCGACTCTGCTGCCTCATCGCGCCGGGCGCATGCGGACAATCGCCATGATGAATCGGCAATCCCTTGGCGAATGCAAAGGCGTGAATCTCTTGTTCAGGGATCCATCGAAGAGGTACGATACGCGGAGCCAATCCATCGATCGGCGTATCGGTATGAGGGGCGAGGCGGACGCTGCGCTCGATCTCGCCCTTCTGTAAATTCATCAAAATCGACTGAGCCATATCGTCGAGGTTGTGGCCGAGAGCCATCACATCAGCCTTGAGTTTCTCGGCTAGAGCATTGAGGCTTTGGCGACGGAAGACCCCACAGTACGAACACGGCATCAACCCCTTCGCTTCGTCGTGCTGCTCGGCTATCACAGGCATTCTCAGCACCACCTCATCCATGCGCTGGTAGCCCATTTCCTCGTAGCTGAGTGTGACGAACTCGACCTCCAGCGATTGCGCGAGTTCGCGCGCGCACTCGAGCGAGGGCGCGCGATAACCATCGATTCCTTCGTCGACGCAACCGGCGATGATATGCACGTCTCGACGCTTCCCGATGATGTCGACGAGCATCTCGAGCAAAACCGCCGAATCCTTGCCGCCCGAGATACAAGCGAGGATTGTGAACGGGCGGCCATCCTCGTGTCGCGCGTTCTTCGGAAGCACGAGTTGGCTGCGAAGATCCTTCGAGACTCGCTTGCGGATCGACTGACCCAGATGGTAGGCGCAGGAATGCTGCCCGCTGTATTCCTGATGTAGGATAGCGGGCTTATCGCAGCGGCTGCACTGCTCGACTGAGATGCCCGCTGCCATGGCCCTGCGGCCATCCCTCCTCGCTAAAACCCACCTCAACCAAATTGCCTCTCGCAGAGCACGCCGCGCACGCAGTGCTCGTTGCCCACCCACCACCCTTCTCAGACAACATCTCCCACAACGGACACTACGTTCGCCACGAAGCCTCGTTGTGTTCGTTGCGAGCGTTGTGGGAGGCAGTTCCCATATCGGTGGGTTGATGGGGCTAATTCGCTGCACGCGGCCTATGGGTGAGGCTCGCAATCTTCCTGGCCGCGCCACTACACCCGGCAAGCGCACCTCCCCGTGGAAAGAGCGCCTCGTACTCATCGCCTGTCTCGCAGGGGCTTGGCAGGTCGGCGATGAGGCCGTCGCCACAATAGAACCACACTTCGGCTGGTGGGCCAATCCCATCGCCATCATCGGGCTGCTGCTCGCAGCCTTCGCGCTGGCCAACCAACTCGTCTTATTCATCGAGAAATTGCAAGGAATCCGCTGATTCCCGCAGCCCGATCAGCCGCACTCAGGACTCGGCACGAGTGCCGCGCAGGCTAGCGATTCCAGCCTCGAGCAAGCCACTGACCCTCTGCCATGGCACGACGTATCTCATCCCGGCCACTGCAAGCAGGAACAATCCGGCCGAGATGACCTTTCCATAAGTCAATTGCAACTCGAGAGATTCGGAAACCTGACCACTCCACTGGCCGCCTTCCATCAACGCCACGATATCCAACATCAGCGCATCGAACTCCAAGGCCAGCGCAGTCGTCAAGGCAACCCCACCAATGATAGCCACAGTGTGCAGCACGTGGCCATTGACCACGTTGTTGAACTGACGAACATACTCAGGATCCGACTTCGTCGCATCGGGCAGCATCACAGCGTATT
>CAZNVK010000002.1:94947-101835 GCA_964576865.1 uncultured Candidatus Poseidoniales archaeon
TGACGAACATACTCAGGATCCGACTTCGTCGCATCGGGCAGCATCACAGCGTATTCCAGATGCCCGATGACCGCATTTCCAGCCTCATGGAAAAGCAGCAGAAGAATAGCGATTCCAAGAAGGTCGAGGGCAAGCGGCGAGATCAATCCGCCATAGAGAGTCGCCTCACCGATCTGCGCGGGAAGCGCGCGCAGTCCAATCCCCGAGACAGCATCGGTGATGCCCTCGAAAGTAAGCAATGCATGCACTCCAATCACCATCAGGAAGAACCCGACAGCCCAGGTGAGAGATCTTCGGGAGAGTCCCCAGATACCGATGAGACCGGCGAGAATCGGAGCGAAGACTATGCCCGCGAAGAATAACTCAAAGCCCAATTGCAGCGGTTGGAATAACGATCCCAAATACTCGAACGGCAGGTGGAATCCGTAGGTCAGAATCCCTCCGATCCATGCCATGATGAACGGCACAAAGGCCCACAGTGCAACGATTCCAGTCGCAGCTCTGCGAGTCCATAGGCGGAAGGTTTCATTGCGAGTCTGGTAGAAAATCCAGGCTCCGGTGATTAGGAAACACAAGGCCAACGGCACGATTTGGCTGGCGAATCCCGTCGAGTCAACTCCGAGGAGGAATCGTGGGATAATCAGGCCGTCGTCGCCGGATAGAATGTTGTTCTGGAATGAGGGTTGGTCGCTCGCCCACAGCAATCCTCTCGTGTGCTCATACGAAGGGCACCACTCGTTACCCTCCGCGAGGAAACCCTCGTCACACGGTCCGTAGACCTCGCTCATGCGGAAGAGCAGCATCATGAGGGCGGCGGTGGCGATGAATTGCAGGAAGAGGATCTGCCAGCGCCGGCGCAGGCGCGGGAGGTGGAGTGTTTGATTCGGTGGTACGCTTTCCATCGCCATTCTCTCACCTCCTTGTTTAGACCGTCTTCACCTGCAGGAGCGCCTGCGACAACTCGATGTCAGGCATCCAATCGATGACCTTGGCTCCGTAGCCTGAAATCGCTGTGAGTCGGTTCTGACGCTCGAGCTTGAGAACCTCGTAGGACATTCGTGGGATGCGGCTGACGAGGCGCTCGAGGTCGATGCTTGAGGGTGATAGGACGATGACCTCGTGGCCCTTGCCGGCGAGGTTGCGGATTGCTGGCAAGGTGGTACCGTCGCCTTCGAGGCTGCTGATGATGAATACGGGTGAGCCTCGGCTGATTCTGGAGGTCATCGCGTTGGTCACCGCTTGCAAGGGCATGCTGCCCTTTGCGGTGGTCCCTGCAAGCATGCTGAGGACCTTGTAGTATTGTTTGTCACCGGTCTCGGGTGGTAGGTAATTCATCCTGTCACCAAAGGTGACGATTGAGACTGAATCGCGGCGTCGGATGAAGTAATTCGCGATCGACGCCGCTGCGACCGTGCCCATTTCAAGCGGATTCTTGAGCACGGTCCCGATACGCGAGATGTCTCGCGTATCGAGTATGATGAAGACGTCCGTGACAGCGTCACGAGTCTTCTCGTTGACCATCAATTCGCCTGTCCGCGCGAAAGCCTTCCAATTGATCATGCGGAAGGCGTCGCCGGGCAGATACTCGCGCAGAGAGTAGAATTCCATTCCTTGACCCGGTGTTTTGAGAGTGGTTGCACCGGTGTACATCTTCGGAACGTTCGAGCGGAGGAGTGCTTCCTCGATCTCCCGCACCTGCGGGAAGACGGTGATGTCGGAGCGATCATTGACGCGGGATTCGTTGACGAAGAGATTGAACGCGTTGCGGTGACGCACCGAGACTGGACCAATCGTGTAATGTCCGCGCAGCGGACATCGGACCGTGTATCGCATCGTCGCCGATTGACCCGGCCCGAGATTCATTCGCATCTGATTGATGCCGCGACGCATCTTCATCTCGTGCGGCACATTATCGAATACCTCGAGCAATTGGGTTCGCCGATACGAGTTATTCGTCACATTGACCTCGATGAGGATGTCATCTCCCTTGTACACATTCTGAGCGGAGATGCTTCGTGTGATTTCGAGGTCGGAGTGTCCGGTCACCCAGCCATTGATGACAAGGAAGGCGACGAACGTCAGACCGATGATCATCAATTGGAAGTGAGAAATCATCATCCCGATGAGAATCAGCGAGACCCCACTCGTCAGCATAATCGCTGCCTTACGAGTCCACATCAGCAACCACCTCCTGCCTCTCGCAAAGTGCGCTGAGAACGCAGAGCACGCAGAGAATTGAGGGTGCGCGGAACTGCTCGATTGGTTGGTGGGTGGGCAGCGTGCTTCGAGGCTGCGAACTCGGCGTGCTCTGCGAGAGACGAATCAAGCATCGGAATCACTCTCCCCTGACGTCTGGCCCCAGGCCTTGATTCGTTTGATGATTCCAACCAACTCGTCAGGCTTGTATCGTCTATCTTCGAAAATGAACTGAACGAGGACTGGGTCCTCGACCATTTTCTGTAATTCGGCGGCCGGCAAGGCATCGAATTCCTCGCGCGATAAAGTGTTCAGATTCCGCACGCGACTCAGTAAGACCTGCCGAATCTTCGCCGGCCGCTGGTAGTAATCGTAGCGTCGTGCATCGCCGAAGCCGTAGTAGATGATTCGGAAGACATGGCGCCAATCCTCGGGGTCGTCCTTGCGGATG
This sequence comes from uncultured Candidatus Poseidoniales archaeon, assembly GCA_964576865.1. Taxonomy (GTDB): domain Archaea; phylum Thermoplasmatota; class Poseidoniia; order Poseidoniales; family Thalassarchaeaceae; genus MGIIb-O1. The sequence goes on from CAZNVK010000002.1 coordinate 97,595, forward strand.
AGGACCGCTTCAAGAACGACGAAGAGTGTCATGAAGAGGATGAGCATGGCCATCCAATCATTGGTGAAGTAGACGAGAACGTAGTACAGCAGATTGTAGGTATCGCCCATTGGAGTCTCTTGCTGGTGGCGTGATTCGTCGAAAATGATGATGGCTTCCTGGCCCGCGTTAGTGCTGGTGTTTCCGAGCAACAAAGCTTCAGCGATGATGTCCAATGCCCACTTCCGGTTATCGTTGATGGGGACCGAATCCTCGTACGGGCTCGCCGGACCAGCCTGGTACAGGGAGTTGATGAGGACGGATCCGTCGCTTACGAAGTGGATGCGACCGGATGTGGCGTCGAGGCACATGCGGTCGTCGCAATAGCGGACGTAGACGGCGAACGGACCTTGTTCGTCGCCGGCGATTCCTGCCGCTTCGAAGCCGACTGTGAGGTTGCCATCGTCATTGGTATCGAGGTAGGAATCGAGAGTGCTGGCGCTGATCGCGTAGCGATTTTCTGCTGGATTGAAAGCGCCTTCTTTCTCGAAGGCTGAGGGCGAGTTTGTGAGCAGGTCATAGCGTTCGGAGAAGTCCCACTCGCCCGTGTCTTCGTCCCAACGATGGGCGCAGAGTCCTACGTTTTGGGCGGTGATGACTCCGCCCACGTTGGGGTCGTACGGCTCATCGTCGAGCAGATCGATGACGCCGTCGAGGTCGACATCGCGCAGGCATGGGTGCATCGCCATCGCCACCGAGCCCGATGTCGATGTGAAGTTGAATGCGGAGGTCTCGTTGACCCAGACGAAGTTGAAGTCGAGTTCGCGGGCCCAGGCCTCGCCGTCGTAGAGGTGGTGACCGGAGTAATGCAGACCGTATTCGTCGGCGAGTCCTGCCGAGTAACCGAAATCGTCCATCAGGATGATTGTGCCACCTGAATCGACGAAATCCTCGATGGCTTGAATCTCTGAACTGGTGTAGCCATCGGCTTCACGGAAGTCGACTATCGATGCGTCGCCGGTGAACTTGGGTAGGGAGATTGTGTCTCGTTCGACTCCGGAGATGACGAAGATTGCTTGTTCGGGATTGTCGATCTCGGCGAGTAAGAGCGGGCTTGAGATGAGGGCTGTTGTCTCGACCCCGAGGTTGGAGACCTCTTGGCGGAATCCACTGAGATCGTTCCAGTCATCACCGTAGGCAGACTGTTGTTTCTCGCCGGTGATGACGTATGTCTGGAGGATTGAGAAGAGGAGGATTCCGAGCATCAGCCAGAAGGCTGTGGTGATGGCGAGACGGCGAGTTTGCCTCGACCTGAGCCTCCTCATCCAAACTCGCGAATCCGCCATGCTGCAAGCCACCGTTCCTACGGAACGACCCACGAGCCTCAACTTCGACTTAAGACCGTTATTCACCGCTGAACGAAGCGTGCATCGGCTCAGCGGGCGAGTTGGATGTTGACGCCGACCTCTGATATCTCCTCAACGGGGACTGAGAGGAGGCCTTCAACGGTCGGCCACGGCAGCATCTTCGGGTCGAGATCGGGTTCGAGAGAGACGAGCAGTGCGGTGATGCTGCCGCTCGCCATGTCGATTCTGAAATCGGCGAGCACACCGAGTTTGTCAGCGGCTTGGTCGACGACATCGCGCCCGAGAATCTCTCGGCCGAATGTCGTCGGCATCTCTTCACCTCAAACCGCTTCGATGCCAGAGAGCGTGTCCGGACGGCGTCGTACCGACTCCAGACCACTCGTCAGCATGCCTTCCATGCGGCCGTAATACTCCATCATCTCATCGGTGATGGTTGGGCGGACGCGGGCGATTGCCTCTTCGAAGGCCTTCTTCGAGACGGATTTGCGACCGGCGCGCATGGCGATGAGTGCCGCTTCACGGCAGACCGACTCGATGTCGGCTCCGGTGAAATTGTCGAGTAGGCCAGCGAGGTCGTCGAGGGCGAATTTACCCAGCGGCATATCTGCGGTGTGAATTCTGAGGATCTCTTTGCGCGAGTCCGCATCGGGTGGAGGGATGTGGAGGACTCGCTCGAAGCGACCGCTGCGCAGAAGTGCAGGATCGATCATCTCGGGGCGGTTGGTGGCCGCGACGACGATGACTCCTTCCATCGTCTCGACCCCGTCCATGCTCGAGAGCAGTTGATTGACGACGCGATTCATCACATCAGAGCCCTCGCCCGACATCGAGCGGCGCACACCAGCGATGCTCTCAAATTCATCCAAGAAGATGATCGATGGGCTCGATTGCTTGGCTTTCTTGAAGACTTCACGAACGGCTCGCTCGGACTCGCCAACCCACTTTGAGACCATCTCGGGACCCTTGATCGAAATGAAATTCGCCTTCGCTTCATGTGCGATGGCTTTGGCGATTAGCGTCTTACCGGTGCCCGGTGCTCCAAAGAGAACGATTCCGCGGGGGGGATTGATGCCGAAGTGGTCGAACATCTCGGGTTGGGTGAGAGGCCATTCGATGCTCTCCTTGAGTCTCTCCTTTACCTCCTCGAGTCCACCGACCTGCTCCCAAGACACCTCGGGAACCTCGACGTAGATTTCGCGCAGGGCGCTCGGTTCGATCTCCTTGATCGCCTCGCGGAAATCGATCATCTTGACCTCCATCTTCTCGAGGACCTCAGCGGGAATTTGCTCCTCGTCCAAGTCGATTTCCGGGAGGTAGCGGCGGAGAGCTTTCATCGCAGCCTCGCGCACGAGTGCGGAGATATCTGCGCCGACGAATCCGTAGGAATTATCGAGCAACCAATCCATGTCGAAATCGTCTGAAATCGGCATGCCGCGAGTGTGGATATTGATGATTTCCTCGCGGCCATTCTTGTCCGGCACGCCGATTTCGAGTTCGCGGTCGAAGCGACCCGGTCGCCTCAGCGCCGGGTCGATGGCATCGCGGCGATTGGTCGCGCCAATGACCACGACATTGTCGCGACCTTGCATTCCATCCAGCAGTGTCAGAAGTTGGGCGACGACGCGCCGCTCGACCTCGCCCGATACATCCTCGCGCTTGGGCGCGATCGAGTCGAGCTCGTCGATGAAGATAATCGCAGGAGCATTCGCGGTCGCTTCGTCGAAAATTTCGCGGAGTTGCTTCTCGCTCTCTCCGTAATACTTTGAGATAATCTCAGGCCCGTTAATCGATGTGAAGTGGGCCTGTGTCTCACTGGCAACCGCCTTGGCGATGAGAGTCTTTCCAGTCCCGGGAGGACCGTGAAGCAGGACACCACGCGGTGGGTCGATGCCCAGTCTACGGAAGAGTACAGGGTGCTTGAGAGGAAGTTCAATCATCTCGCGAACCTTTTGCAATTGCTCGCCGATGCCACCGATGTCCTCGTAGGTGATGCTCGAGACCTCGGCATCCTCGTCTTCGTCAACGGCTTCTTCCTTGATGATGATCTCAGTGTCGGGCAGGACCTGGACGATTCCCTTCGGGCTCGTCTGAACGATTTGGAAAGGTAGAGCCTCAGCGAACAAGGTCATGCCCGGAATGAAGATGCGATCGCCCGCGGCGACGGGGCGCTTGTTGAGTCCTCGCCGCGCGAAGCCCTCGATTCCAGGCCCGAAGCGAACCTTCTGTTGCTTGGCCATCACCGGGCTGAGCACGAGGCGCGTGCACTGCTGCGCCTCGACCTTGCGAACCGTGACTCGGTCCCCGAGGGATACACTCGCATTCTTGCGGATGATCCCGTCGATTCGAATCACTCCTAGGTTCGCATCCTCAGGGCGACATCGCCAAACGATTGCAGCGGTCGAACGCTCACCTTCGATCTCGATGATGTCGCCTGGCTTGAGATTCAACTCATTGTCGAAGGGCACCCGAGCACGTCCATGACCGACATCGCTCGGGATGGCCTTCGCTACCCTGAGCTTCAATTCCTTGTCCGATTCGTCTGCCATAACGGGCCTCCGTGCAACCTCCTGTCGTCATCGGGGGTTGTTAAACCCACCAATCGGACCGGCTCAATTAGGCATTTTCCATTATCAGAATCAGGATGCGCGATGCCGACCTATTCACCTCCCACAACGAACACTACGTTCGCCACGAATCTTCGTTGTGGTCATCGCGAGCGTTGTGGGAGGCTAACCGCATCCCTCGGTGGACATTGAACCGCCAGCTTCCCACGCGCTCAGCGCGCTCTGCGAGAGGCTAGGACCACCGACCACTATCGGTGAGTTCTTGATGGGGTCGCGAGTCGCGCGCAATATGACCCATGTTCTCGAGACCGGCTTCGAATACATCGACTCG
>CAZNVK010000002.1:101935-116181 GCA_964576865.1 uncultured Candidatus Poseidoniales archaeon
AGTCGCGCGCAATATGACCCATGTTCTCGAGACCGGCTTCGAATACATCGACTCGAACAACCCGAACGGCTCACCCTCCGTGCGCGGCTACAACATCATCAACGGACAACTCACTCTCGCCAGCGACGGCGCCACCTTCACCAGCCACAACCCCGCATGGCTAGACGACTGCCTCGGCGGGTTCCCACTCTCCACAAAGTCGGATGTTCACGATGCGCTCAGAGCAGCTCGCGCAGCCTTCCCAGGCTGGGCAGCGACTCCAGCACCGACCCGTGGTCAAGTGATTGGCAACATGGGTCGACTCCTGATGGAACACAAGGACGACATCGTCCGCCTGCAAGCACGTGAAATCGGCAAGACGCTCAAAGAGTGCGGCGGCGAGGTTCAGGAAGCCATCGACACCTGTCTCTTCTTCCAATCCGAAGGTCGCCGCCTCTACGGGCAGACGGTCAACTCGGAATTGCCCGACAAGGAACTCTTCACCTACCGCCGCCCACTCGGCGTCTGCGGAATCATCAACGCTTGCAACTTCCCATCCGCAGTTCCATTCTGGAAGATGATTCCAGCCATCATGTGCGGCAACACCTGCGTCTGGAAGTCACCTCAAGACTCGCCTCTCCTATCGTTCGCCCTCACTCGCCTAATGCACGAGGCAGGTCTGCCAGACGGCGTCATCAACCTCGTCCACGGTAAGGGTAGCGGCGCAGGCCAGCACCTCGTCGACGCGGTCGACCTCGGTATGGTCAACAAGATCTCATTCACCGGCAGCACCGCTGTCGGCAAGATGATCGGCGAGGTCTGCGGGCGAAACCTGGTCAGCGCATCGCTAGAATTAGGCGGCAAGAACCCACTCGTCATCATGCCGTCCGCCAACCTCGAAAACGCAGTAGAAGGAGCATATTGGGCCGGCTTCGGAACAGCCGGCCAGCGCTGCACAAGCCTTGGCAATCTCATCATCCACGAGGATATCTACGACGAATTCGTCGAGCGCCTGATGGCCAAGGTGAAGTCGACAGCGATCGGAGACTCGATGCGTCACGACGGAGTCCTCTACGGCTCGATGCTGTCGGAAAAATACGCAACAGACTTCCTCAAAGGAATCGAAATGTGCGAAGCCAGCGGAGCGACCAAACTCTGGGGAGAAGGTCGTATCACGAACGACAACAAGCCAGCCGATTTCATGGGCGACGCAAGCGAAGGCGTCTACATGTGGCCACACGTTTTCGCCGACGTAACCGAGGACATGGAGTGCTTCCACGAGGAGATTTTCGGGCCGGTTGTCACAATCGTCAAGGCCCGCGATTTCGACCACGCGCTTCACCTTGCCAACGCCTCACCCTACGGCCTCTCGTCGGCGATTTACACCAATGACCGCCTCGAGGCTTACCGCTACAAGACCGGAATCAAGGCTGGAATGACCGGTATCAACAACTCGACCACCGGCGCGGAGGCTCACCTGCCATTCGGCGGTGTCAAGGGTAGCGGAAACGGTACGCGCGAGTCTGGAATCTGGGTCATCGAGGCTTACTCCTACTGGCACGCCGTCAACGACGAGCTCAGCGGCAAGTTGCAGTTGGCTCAGATGGATGTCGATGAGATCGAGCTTGAAGAAGCCGACGCAGATTATTCTGCGCTCGCTTGAAGCGGTTTCCAGCGCGAGCGTCTGCTGCGCCTCTCGCGGCGAGCGCAGCAGCAGAGCACACCCCGCTCACAAAGTGAGCACACAGCCCGCACACAACCATCCTATCGGCGTGGTATTCTTCCACATGGTTAGGAACACTCGTGAAGCGAATCTTTGCAGAAGATGAAAGCACGCAATTCTGTATTGAATCTATTATGCCGATTATCTCAAATTGAAACGATCTAAGTGTTTGATACGCCCGTCTATGATCATCCAGGCCTTAATCCATTACTGAGACATGGAGGATTATTCACTACATCAGGTATCGAGGAATCTGTTCTATGTTCGTCTTCAATATCACAAGTACCATCATTATCATCATCAAAGTCAGAAGCATCTCCAATCATATCACCATCTGAATCGATATGATTATTCGGATCTAATGGAAAAGCATCCATCGTATCGGGAATGCCATCATTATCATCATCAGAATCTATAATCAATAGGCCAGTATGACAATTCCCAATGAATGAATCTGGAAATCCGTCTAAATCTGTATCGATGTAAGCACAGTTATTGTGTGGAAATTTATCATCGACATCCCAATATCCATCTCCATCATCATCTCTATCTAAATTGTTACCGATCCCGTCGGAATCAGTATCTCTGTGCTCATTTTTATTATATACAAATTCATCAATCACGTCTAAAAATCCATCATTATCGTCGTCGAGATCTTCGTTATCTCCGAGACCATCCCTATCGAAATCGCTCCATTCAATTCCACTAAATGGGAATGCATCATCTACATTCCAATGACCATCTCCATCAATATCCAAATCCGAGTTGGAACCTATGCCATCTCCGTCTAAATCAATCCACTCATTTGGGTCTTCGGGGAAATCGTCCCAAAGATCACCGATCCCATCATTATCATCATCCAAATCAATAGAATTGTCTAATCCATCTCCATCAGGATCATTTTGTATGTTGGAATCAAGGCGAGCATCGTCTAACCAATCGACGACTCCATCATTATCATCGTCTGTATCAACGCTATCTGGTAAAGAATCACCATCAGAATTCAACCACAAACTGGCATCATTAGGATAAGCATCAAGATTATCTCCGATTCTATCCAAATCTGCATCATTCCATTCACTGGATTCTAGAGGGAATGCATCTATTGCATCTGCATATCCATCACCATCATCATCTGTATCTTCAATATCTGGCATCCCGTCTTTGTCGGTATCTAACGAATCTGAAATCGTGTGCAGAAGATTTCCTCCGTCCCAGATTCCATCACCATCCCAATCCATATCTGAAAAGTCCCCTATTCCATCTCCGTCAGAATCCTTGCACTCAGAACTGTCCAAAGGAAAATCATCTAGCCAATTGAGACAGTTATCTCCATCGATATCCGAATCGGTATAATCACCGATTCCATCGTGATCCAAATCGGACGTTTCTTGGGAATCGAAAGGAAATGCATCAGCATTATTGCCGACTCCATCTCCGTCTGAATCTAGCCATTCAGAGGCATCAAGCGGATAGGCATCGATGGTATCGGCATAACCATCATTATCATCATCCAGATCTTCAATCAAGCCTGTGCTAGATGTTCCGATTAAGAAATCTGGTAGTCCATCACTATCAGAGTCGAGATAGGCTGATGCATCAAGAGGGAAGACATCAATTGAGTCAGGAATTGGATCATTATCGTCATTCTTATCCCAATTATCGCCTTTCCCATCTCCATCATTATCACTCCACTCCCAATCATTCAATGGAAAGACGTCATCAATATCCATCACGCCGTCACCGTCATCATCCAAATCTGCATTATTGCCGATGCCATCATTGTCTCTGTCTCGCCATTCACTGGAATCATCGGGAAATGCGTCTATATGATTTCTCCATCCGTCACCATCCACATCTTCATCTGAATTATCACCAACGCCATCACTGTCGGAATCAAACCACTCAGTGGCGTGCCAAGGAAATTCATCAATAGAATTGTGATAGTTATCATTGTCCCAATCAATATCGGTTCCATCACCAATGCCATCGCTGTCGAAGTCCGATATTTCGTTTGGATTCATTGGAAAAGCATCATCTATGTTGAAAACACCATCTCCATCTAAATTCGGATCTATTTCATTGCAAATACCATCTATATCTAGATCAGCTGGAATCTCAGAATTATCAAGAGAATCCGTTCCACAAGACATTTCCTCTTCATCAGTCCAACCATCTCCATCATCGTCATGGTCTTCATTATTTCCAACACCATCGAAATCGGTATCCAACCATTCTGATTGGTCGTTAGGGAATGCATCGAGATTATTTGGTATGCCATCTGCGTCAAGGTCATCGTCAGAAGTGGCACAATTAGAAGCGTCACCAATACTTTCGGGTGTGCTTGAAGCATCGAGAGGATCAGAACCACAGTGTTCCTCTAAGAAAGTCGGAAACCCATCATTATCTCCATCATTATCAATAGAGTCAGGTATCCAATCACCGTCATAATCTGGAGGAGTAGAAGAAGCGTCGTCGGGATCTGACTCGAACAAATATTCAGCAGCATTGCTCCATCCGTCTCCATCTCGCTCCTCGTCTTTCAAATCACAAATGTCATCTCCATCAAGGTCGTTGTTTAAAGGGCCATCAAGAGGATTTTCATTGTCTGTTTCACATATATACTCGCGCCAATTCGTCCATCCATCGCCGTCAATATCGAGGTCTTCGACGTTACATATTCCGTCTGCATCTATATCATGCGTTGTGGGACCTGAAGCAGAATCAAGAGGATCTGAACCACACCATAATTCAAACGAATTTTCCCAACCATCTCCGTCGATGTCGTCATCATCAGTGTCAAGAATTTGATCATTATCCATGTCTAAATCAACACCGTAGAAACTTAGACTCCAATCATCAATTGTACCGATATTGTTTTCTTTTTCATCTCGAACCATTAGAGTCCATTCACCTACTGACAATTCGTCCCAATGTCGCACCGATGTGAAGACGAAGGGGCTTACCATCTCTGAATCACCATTCTCATGTGGCTTAATAAAAGGAGAAACCGTACCGTCTGGAGATACCAATTGCAATCGTAAATCACCCCAATTCGGATGATCTATTTCAACACTCAATTCTACACTTTCAATGCGAATTATTTCATCAACATTTATCGTCAATTCTTGCCATTCACCAGGAGTGACGATAGGAAAACAATTCGACGAGAAAGCGGGGTCATCATAAACCACACAGGTGATTTCTTCATCGGCATCTTCTAAGCCCAACGTGCCAATATGGGTGGATTCAAACGGCCCGATACTCTCTTCGGGATTGACTAGATCCCAATATCTAGACTTTGAAACCGCATGACCTGCATCTACTGCACCAAAGCCATAGTATTCCGAAACGTCATGTCCTGCTCCGTTTTTTACCCATGAAGAATGTCCAGTATCGACATACTTGGCAGTATTGACAAGAATATGCTGAACGTCTCTCCAAGTCAAATCTGGATTGGCTTCCAGCATCAAAGCAACGACTCCAGCTACTACGGGAGTCGCAGCAGAGGTCCCGTCCATCTGATTCGTATAATCTCCGCGAGAAAGCCCACGTATTGTACAATCTCCCAGAATATCGTCGATGAGAGAACAATCATCTGTTAAATCGGTGGTGAGTAACCCACTATTACTATACCAGACACGGTCTCCCCCAGGAGCGGAAACGAGCAAGCTTGAACCCGGGTTGGAATAGGATTCAATAGATCCGTATTTGCCCATTGCGCCCACAGCAATTGTATATCTGCTACTGGCTAAATAATCGTAATCTGTACGGTCGAAATCCGAGTTCTCGTTACCTGCCGCAAATAAGATTATTGCTCCTAAAGAACTTCTTCCCGTTGAGGTGAGGTCAGCGAAATCTACAACATGTCCTGATTTTTTTAATGATAAACTACTATCTAAATTACTCCATGAATTAGTAATGATATCTGAAGATATTGGCACACCTGAATGTTCTCTAAAATAATCATAAGATGAGCCTAAACATTCATATTCTGCAGATGCGATTCTTCGTACGGAAAATGTGGAGTCATAAGCTACGCCTATACCACCTTCATCATTATTCCCAATCGCAGAAACTAAGCCACTTATCCAAGTACCATGACCCTCCTGATTATTCGAGGGGGTGGGATTCAAATCGTCACTGCAGAAATCATAAGAAGATGTTGGAATATAATTATCCTCTAAGTCTGGATGAGTAGTTTCTACACCCGAATCGACGACAAGAATGTCAGAGCCCTCACCAGTGTAATCTGGATAAACACTAGTTACATTCAGATCATAGTTAGCGAATAAAAGACGGGACAACAATGAAGAAGGATTGGATAAATGCCATTGGTTCCCAACCAATGGGTCATCTGGCAAATAGCCAAATTGAATTTCTGGAAAGTAACCTATTCTAAAGGAAGAAATTATGCCATCGCAATAACTCGAACTGAGTATTTTGTACATTCGAATCCCTGTTAGACTAGAATTGTTGGATTGCCATACAATTCTGACATAATCTTCATAATCTGTATCGTGAACATAGATTCGTGTGCCATTTATACCATCGATTTTTCTAATTAATTCTGTTTCATTCAAATCCGAAAGAACAATAAATTTAGGTTTTGATCTATTGAGATCGCTTTCGGAATAAAACAAACTTGAAAATTGGCCTCCGACCTCACTACTACTGTTATCGCAAAGAGGCGGGATTGGATAGAGAGTTTCCTCCAAAGACAACTCTTCGTTCGGCAGTAAATCACTCACGAAAGATAGTGTATATGGATTTAGCAGAGTAAATAGTAGGAGAAATGTGACCAATAACGGACCTTGAGCCTTCTTCCTATTTTCGCGGATAAATCTTTGTTCCGAATCGATTGAATCATCGCTCACAATATCTAACCTCAATTTGTCATCAAAGTATCATAATTAAAGGTAGTGGGGCGATATTGCAATAGTCAATTGCAAGTCAATTCTATTGAAGAATAGCAAGTCTCGCACTACTATCGACCGAGAATTCGTCGCTATAATCTGACTACCGAGGCGTGCCAGGCGGCTGATGCATAATATGGAGTAGCCGGCAAAGCCGGTGCATGGGACCTGTATCGCCGCTTTGGCGGCGATCAAGCATTGACGTTGCGAATAGAAGGAGTCTGGTCGGCGATGATGAACTCCAGATAAGCCGCCCACATCACGAATTCAATCGACTTCTGTAATTCTTCGACGCCCCCGACGACCTCGACCATATTGTCGAGCGTGTCGGAGGGCGAATGATAGGCGCTGTAATCATCATCATACGCGCCTAGATGGAAAATCGTCTGCGCTCCTCGATTCCTAAAAGTCACATGATCGGAGCGCCCGAACGTATCCTCATGCACATCGAAAACGTTCGACTGATGCGCATCCCAATGCTGATCACAACCGGCGCCGTAGGAGCCATTTATCGACAAATTCCGCGGCGCCTCAAGCACATCCCAGTGAACATATTCCATCACGTGAGTAATCTCCATTTCAATCTCATTCGGATCATCATCAGGCCCCGACCAAGCATGGTAAGGAAAGGCATCTCCATTCGATTTATGAGCCGGCCAGGAGATGCCCATCATGTCCATATTGATGTAGAATTTCAACTCCTTATCGTGAGGAAGACAGTACGAACACTGGTTATTGGCGAAGGCGTTCGAACCCCTCAATCCCTCTTCTTCGCTTGACCACAATGCAAGGAATGTGTCGCATTCGACCTCCATGTTAACCAAGGCTTTGGCGAAGAGCATCATCGAGACCGTGCCCGCGGTATTGTCGTAGGCCCCCTCGTAAGTGCCCCCGCCCGGAGGACCCCCCGGTGGTGCGATATCCATGTGCGCCCCCATGCCCTGCACACACGATACGTTGCGTCCGCGCTTCCAAGCGATGACGTTCAACGACTCGGGCTGGGTTGGGTTGAGATGGTCGTTGACCCTCAGGATGTGAGTCTCGTAGCCGAGTCCTGTGAAGTGGCCGGCGAAGTAGCTAGCGGCGCGCTCAAAGGCAGGGTTTGGTGTTCCCATCCAGCGGTTGACATACGCGCCGCATTGGGTTGAGTCCGAGCAGATACTGGTGATGAATTCCATGCGCTCGTACCATTCGACGCCCGATACGATGGGGTTTCCTTCCTGCGTTTCGATTTCGACGTAGCGGTCGTCGATTTGGATGGTTGCTGAATGTGTGGTTGGTGGGATGAGGATGTGGCCGTTGATTTCGGCATTCTCAAGGGTGATGGTGCCGCTGGTGACGACGCTGCCGTTGATGATTAGCAGAATTGTTGGTGGAACTGTGAGAGTTCCAGTTCCTTCCAATTCGAAGATGTGCATCTCGCCGCGCTTGTAGGTGGCTTTGGCGGCGTCGGTGAAATCGATCTCTAGTTCGAGGTCGTAATCCGGGCTGGATTCTCCGGTGTTGAAGCAGCCCGCGAGTGAACTTGTGAGCATCAGCAGAATGATTCCTGTTGCCACCGGCGCTCGAGCCTTCATCGCTTTGCGGCTCTCGCTCCGACTTTCAACATCTCGCTATTCACGCTCATGCGTGAGGTGAACTGACCTCGCCATACAATTGATGGTTGAAGGGAGAGTGCCGCTTAGTGCGCGCACGTGATCTAGCGGTTATGATACGAGGTTCCCAACCTCGTTACCCGGGTTCAAGTCCCGGCGTGCGCACCACCCTCGATTTCAATTGATGTTAGAGGGTTGTGCGCACGCCTATGTTCAGACATGCATTCGCTTCTTTCTTGCCCATAATGCTTCACTAAAGTCTGTACATCCCGGCCTTCACACAATTGTGGTCAAATCGGATTCCAATCTGAATCATACATCCCAAGCCAAATTCCTATCACATCATTGTATGGATCGAGATTGTCTCCAATTCCATCGGAGTCCGAATCCGATTGCTCACTAGCATCCAGTGGGAATGTGTCGACAAGGTCCAGAACTCCATCTCCATCGTCATCATCATCTTCGCTCAATTCTGTTGTGCAAGATGCTATGATTGAATCAGGTAGTCCGTCTCGGTCTGTATCTTTGTTTGCACACTGGTCGAGTGGGAATGCATCATCATGATTCCATATTCCATCACCATCACTGTCTAGGTCAGAATTGTCGCCAATTCCATCTCCATCCAAATCTGAGTGTTCGGTTCTGTCCAAGGGGAAGGCATCGTCAACATCCAGAATTCCGTCACCATCATCATCGGAGTCTGCATTGTTACCGATTGCATCATTGTCAGTATCTTTTGATTCGCTGGCATCTCTTGGGAATCTGTCATCGAGATCCATTAATCCATCATTATCGTCATCTCGGTCTTCAAAATCCCCAATGCCATCTGAATCGTGATCCTCGTACTCCCACCTATCGAATGGGAAAGCATCCGCCCAGTTTGGATGGCTATCTCCATCAATATCTGAATCAGAATTGTCACCGATTCCATCGCGATCAGTATCCTTCCATTCATTGGCATTGTAGGGAAACCAATCCTCGAAATTGGCTACTGAATCTCCATCGACATCTCTGTCTGAATTATCGCCTATACCATCTCCATCTTGATCGTTCCATTCGCTTGAATCTAGCGGGAAATCATCGTAGAAATCTTGGATAGAATCACCATCCTTGTCGATGTCTGACGAATCATCGATTCCATCTCCGTCAGTATCGGTTTGGATGGTTGAGTCTCTTCTCGCGTGATCATGCCAGTCGAGAGTACCATCGCCATCATCATCAGTATCGATTGAATCGGCTATTGAATCGGAATCGGTATCTCGCCATTTTGTTGAATCAGAATCAAATGGATCTGAAACATCTCCAACCCCATCTCCATCCAAATCAGAATCCTCGGTTGACTGGAAGCGGAACTCGTCTTGGGCTACTGGAGCACCTGTGCAAACTGCCATCATTTGTGTGGCTAGTGAATCTATCAAAGAGTGAACCTGAGCCATATTCGTAGTAGTTGTGATGAAAGATTCCTGAATCAGCATGGATTCAACATAGTTCAGGAATAATTGCTCTTTGATTCTTGAATCCAGATTTGGATTGTAGCTGAAACATGCCCAATCCAAAATACCGTCTCCATCCGTATCTGCATCAGCAATATCGGTGATAGAATCCAAATCTGTATCGATTAATGTCCCTCCAATTCCTGTTGGGGAGAATAGGTAGGTGTTGAGAATGAAATTGTTTGACACACAAAATGGACTTGGATCGATTGTGTTGAAATTCACAACACCGTCTCCATCCCAATCTGAATCTGAACAATCTTCGATTCCATCTCCATCGAAGTCCGACCATGAATTTGCATCAAAATCGAATTGATCTATCCAATCTGGGACGGAATCACCATCAACATCTGAGTCGGAATTGTCGCCAATTCCATCAGCATCGAAATCACTGGTCTCTTGAGGATTGTTGGGGAATAAATCTGAATTATCACCGATTCCATCACCATCAGAATCTATCCATTCATTGGAGTCTAAAGAAGCGAAATCGATTGTGTCGGCAAACCCATCTCCATCATCATCCAAGTCGGCATTGTCCCCAATGCCGTCTGAATCAGTATCAAGCCATTCGCTTGGATCCAATGGGAAAACATCCTCCTCATCCCAGTAAAGGTCACCATCATCATTGAAATCTGCATTATTGCCTATTCCATCACCATCCGTGTCTTCACTTTCTGTTGAATCCAGTGGGAATGCATCGACATTATCGGCAACAATGTCGCCATCATCATCCCAATCGGCATTGTTGCCGATTCCATCTCGATCAGTATCTTTCCACTCAGTTGCATCAAGAGGATGTGAGTCGATGGCATCGACCACCCCATCGCCATCATCGTCGAAATCACGCCGGTCAGCGATACCATCTCCATCGGTGTCGGAATGATATGCGGCGTACAGAGGGAACGCGTCTGCTGAATCCAAAACACCGTCATCGTCATCATCGTTGTCAAGTGTGAGTGCGCCAGTAGTTGGTGGACAATCACTTGAGAGTGCAATATTAGATGGCAATCCATCTTCGTCACGGTCTTCCCAATAACATGCATCTAGAGGGAAGTCATCAAACCAATCGAGATGACCGTCACCATCATCATCTAAATCTCGCTTATTGCAGATTGAATCTTGGTCAGTATCCAATGGAATGGAATTGGAATCAAGTGAGTTTGTGCCACAATTCCATTCCTCTAAATCGTTAGAACCATCGCCATCATCATCCCAATCTAATCTGTCACAAATTGAATCCCAATCTAGGTCGAAATTTGGATAGTAGCTTGAAATAGAATCGGATTCAACTGGATCTGAGGAATCTCTGGAATCTGAACCACATCTGATTTCCTGGTTGTCAGGAAATCCATCTCCATCATCGTCATCATCCAAAAGATCGGTTATTCCATCCGAATCTGTATCCATCGCATCTAATGGTAAGCCGTCGTCGACATCCAAGATTCCATCATTATCATCATCGATATCGATTCCGTCGCATATCCCATCCCCATCCGTATCTACAGGGATTGAGAGTGGATCATCATCTTCAGTGTCACATTGTTTCTCTTCTCCAAATGAGTAACCATCTCCATCTTTGTCGAATGGAGTGCTAAGATGATTGAGTGGGTCTGAACCAGCGATTTCTTCCTCTTTGTCGTAATAATCATCTCCATCGTCATCGACATCTAATTCATTACAAATCAAATCAAAATCGATGTCGTGATTGACCAATTCGTAACCGGAAAAATCCCCATTATTCCAATCGAGTAAATTTCCATTCAAGTTGCTAATCAACTTTGGATCGGTTTTACAATCCAAATCCTCATGCTCATTTGACCACCCATCCTCATCATAATCTGCATCTATTCGGCAACCGGCATACAATGGGAAATCCGTGGCATCGATTTCATCTGTTCCACAGAAATTCTCCTCGACGTTCAGCCATCCGTCTCCATCCTTATCCGGATCGATATCATCGGCTTCTCCATCATCATCTAAGTCATTGTCAGTGCCATAGATGTTCAATTTCCAATCGATTAAATCTCCCGAATTACCAGTGTAATGATCACTTATTCTAAGCGTCCATGTGCCTTTGGAATTCTCGCCCCAATTACGTACTGAAGTCAGAAGCCAATCATTCGGGGCTGAGGCTGTCACTTGAGCCAAACCATTCCACATTTGGTGTGGTACTGAAAAAATACTACTAGTACCAGACGGCGAAATCAGTTCGATTTGCAAATCGCTTACTGCATTGTGATCTAGATTGATTTCGATTTCTACAGCTTCCATCAAGATATTTTCATCAATAGTCATCTGTAGTTCAAGTGGGTTGTTGGCATCCTCATTCGGTATGTCTGCACCTGCTGAGCAATCATCCTCAAATGGCCAAAATGTCCAATCCCAAATTCCGCAATCAAATGTATAATATTCAGAAATATGATTTGAAGCCTCTACTTCTGAATCGACATTTACCCAATCGAGTGCAAGATCTACTGCTGCTCCTGCATCGACTAGACCAAATCCGTAATCGTGAGATATGTGGAAGCCTGCGCCATTCTCTGCCCAGGAGTCAGAAGTAGGATCGGTCTTGACTGCAGTTCTTGCAAGTATGTGCTGAACATCCCTCCAACCTAAATCTGGATTTGCCTCGAGAATGAGAGCGACTGTACCACTTACTAATGGCGCTGCGTAAGAAGTGCCATCATCAGAATCAACCTCTTGTATTTCAACAAACCCAACACTAGGATTCCAATTGGTATTGGTAGCCGTGGAAGTTACATCTCCCCCCGGAGCGACCAGAAACAAGCTTGAGCCAGGATTTGAGAAGTCAGATCTCTCGCCGTTCTGATTTATTGACCCAACAGCAATCGTGAATCGACTTGCCTTCGACCCCCGATAATCAGTCCTTCCCTCATTTAAAGCATTGTTTCCTGCTGAGAATACAACTATTATGCCCAATCCATCTCGTCCATCTAACACAGCTTCTTCAATTTCAGACATAATATCAAAATAATCATTCATTGGTCGGGCTAAAGGTTCGTCATCCGAATCTAAAATTGGAAGATAAAACAAACCATAAGAATTTTGAATAAGGTCTACATTGGTATTAGAATTAAGATAATCAAAAATATCATCAATATGATCGCCACACCTTCTTGCTAGGATAATTTCTGAATCATAAGCGACACCCAAAGCGGCATCATTATTATCTTCTGCTGCGATGAATCCAGTCACCATTGTTCCATGAAATCCCTGAGCGCCATCATCAACAATAGCCTGTTCCTCACCTAGACAGAAATCTCTAGAATCAACTAAATTCAAATTGTCATCTATATCAAAATGGTCAATATCAAAACCAGAGTCAACAACTCCTATGATGATACCATCACCGGTAAAACCTCTATTCCAGGCTGGAATGGCGTTAATGTCAAAGTCGCCATAATTTATGTGCCACAAGTCACCATCTGCGAATAAATCAACACCAATTTGTTCATCATACTTTCCAGGATAGTAGCCAAAATATGGATGGTTTTGGAACCATCTATGTGTATAGTCAAGGAAGACGCCATCACAATATGCATTTACAATCTGACGATAACCGGCATAATCATCAGCTCGAAAACCATCCTCGTCGATTGGGTCGTCCATATTGAAAATTAATCTAGTGAACTTGGAAGATTTGGGAATGGAATCATTCGAAAATACCTCGCTTAGATTTTGTGGGATAAAATCAGGACCTGGGGCTGAAGATACAAGAATTACAAGTGTGCTTTCTGGCCAATCATATTGAATTATGTCATTGAGTTTGACCGCATAATTACCATCTTCTGGCTCGGTGAGCAAAGACCAAACGAAATAGTCATCCGTTTCATTATAGAAAATATCTGGATAAGGTGCATGCATATTTCCTTGGTATGAACCATTGTAGTATTCGATGTAATCTTTGTAAGGCCCAATAGAAGTTGTTTCATTAGTCTCCCAAAAGTAGGTTCCATCATCCATGCAACCCCATTCCGGACCTCTTGCAGTTGGTTTGAATTGAGAATTGTCATTCATTGACATCAATTGAGGAGCTACGACTACAGAAGTCAGAAATAGAGCAGCCAGAAAGAATGATTTTTGCGCTTTGATACGCTCCAGATATCGCCTTCGTCTCGATCTATTTTCCATTTTGGCCGAGTAATCCAATGCTAATTTCTGGTGTGATTCAGACTCTGGATGCTCAGAGTCTGACTCATCAATCATGGAATGAAACGAGGCTTGTATTGTAATAGAATTATTGGACACCTGCTTATCGTTCACGATTTACCATCTACCCCTATTACAATAAGGTAGTGGGGCGAAAATGCAAGAGTCAATTGCAATTCAACGGTTATGGAAAATAAAAATACTCCACTATTAGCGACTGATGGTTCTTCTCTATCATCTGACTACAGAAGCGTGCCTTGCGGCTGATGCATGATACGGAGTAGCCGAGCTTGCTCGGCGCATGGGACTTGTATCGCCGCTCTGGCGGCGATATCTAAAGCATCGGTTCGCCACATTCTGGGCAAGGAAG
>CAZNVK010000003.1:0-24501 GCA_964576865.1 uncultured Candidatus Poseidoniales archaeon
TCCCGGCACGAGCACCAACTCCGCTTTCAAACGATGTTAGGAGTTGGTGCTCGCGCCTTGCATTCGGTCAGAACGGTCTTAAGCGCTCCTTCGTTGGAAAAGTAAGGTCCGAATGCGTGTAGAGCACGATGTTAAGCTAACTTTTGATGATGTATTGATCCGACCGAAGCGCAGTACGCTGGTTTCTCGCTCGGATGTAAGTCTGATTCGAGACTTCACTTTCCGCCACTCCGATACGGTTTGGTCGGGCGTGCCTATCGTCGCTGCCAATATGGACACGACCGGTTTGTTCAGCATCGCAGCTGAACTGCAGAAGCATTCGATGCTGACCTGCATGCAGAAATTCTACTCGACTCGGGAGTACGCACAGGCTTGGGAGGACGGGGTTGACCCAGAATTTGTTGCGGTGACGTGCGGTTCGACGGAGGAGTCATTCGATTTGCTGAAGCGAAAAATGGCCACCCACGCGGGCACCAAGATGATCTGCATAGACGTTGCCAATGGCTACCGGGAGGTCTTCCTAGAGTTCGTCAAGAGGGTTCGGGGCGAGTTTGGTTCGGCGATTATTATCGCCGGCAATGTCGCGACGCGAGAGATGACCGAGGCGTTGATTCTCGCGGGCGCGGATATCGTCAAGGTTGGGATTGGGCCTGGTTCGGTTTGCACTACTCGCAAGGTTGCGGGTGTTGGTTATCCGCAGTTGAGCGCTATTGCTGAGTGTGCTGATGCCGCTCATGGTTTGGGCGGGCACGTGATGGCTGATGGCGGCTGTTCGAGCCCGGGCGATGTTGCCAAGGCATTCGCCGCCGGCGCTGATTTCGTGATGCTTGGTGGGATGTTTGCCGGTCACGATGAATCCGGTGGTGAGTTGGTGACCGGCTCGAACGGGAAGCAATACATGTCGTTCTACGGGATGTCGAGCGCTAAGGCGATGGAGACTCATTACGGCGAGGTTGCCAAGCACCGCGCGCCTGAGGGGAAAGAGGTTCGCGTGCCTTATCGTGGGCCTGTCGAAGTGACTATTCAGGCGATTTTGGGGGGCGTTCGCTCTGCTTGTTCGTACGTTGGGGCGCGGCGGATCAAGGACTTGCCAAAGTGTACGACTTTCATTCGGGTATCGCAGACGACGAATGAGGTGTATCAGCGCTTCAATGTCGAAGAATAAATTCTGAACGCCGAAGGGTCTGACTAGAGATCAGCGCGTGAGCAATTTGAGTCGCCGTGTAGCGGCTGAACTGAGCGCAGTCGCGCTCTAGGGAGCGCGACAATTCAGACCGAGGCGGCCTAGATGTCGAGGACAACTTGCGCCATCCATCCGGGTCCCTCGAAGGTTGGAACACCTTCGACTCCTTCGACTTCCTCGCCTGCGGCGACTTGGCGAACTTCAAGGTCGTGTAGAGTGATCGCCTTGACTTCGACCTCGAGTTCGACATCGCGCGCATCCACCCACAGCACCTGCGCGCGCAAGCAATCATCTTCGATTACCAAATCTGATTCTACCAACCATCTGTCTTCCACATATCCCTGATAGAGGACCTCTTCGAGCCATCTGACAAGTCCTCGTTCGAGGTCACCTGTCGGCGCTGCCACGGCCCACTCGCCGACGTGGCGGATGTGGCCGTCGAGCAGCGCCGCGCCGCGCTCGGACATCTGAATGCCCTGCAAAGCGAGCGCGGCCTCCCGCAGCAGCCCGCCCGGGCTGCTGGCAAATGCTCGAAAGCCGATGTCCGCAGTAGTCGGCATTACCCACCAAGACATCGGCTCACCCGTTTCACGCGAGCGAGGCACAGGGCATGAATCCTGAGGGGCGAGCGAGTGCGCATCAGTCGTTGGTGCACAGTTCACCCTGACTCGGGAAGCTGGTCGGATCCTTAGGATTCGTATTCCATTTATTCTCGCATTTATTCATGTATCCGTCGCCGTCGGAATCGATGTGCGCGTCGGCAGGATCGAATGGATCGAAGTCGAAGTAGAACTCCCAACCTGACCACATTCCGTCATCGTCGTGGTCTTGGTGATAGACCTCAGAACCGTCGAACCAGCCGTCTCCATCCGTATCTGCTAGGACTGGGTCGGTGCCGTTCTGGAATTCTTCGTAATTGGTGTAATTCTCAAGATCGTCGTAGAACCTTCCTCCGCGGTTGCTCGTCGGGTCGATGTGGCACTCCGCGTCCTGCGGGTTATTCCACCCCGGACAATACCGGTTCAGGAGATGCGTTCTGTTGAGACCGTCGCCATCGAAGTCTTCAGCACCATCATCGATGCCGTCGAGGTCCGAATCAGGCATGCGCGGGTCCATCGGACCTCGTGCCCCCAATGCGTCTAGTGAGTTATTGTCGACGAGGCCGAGGCTGATCGCGCGTTCAGAGGCCGAGACCTCCCAGCCGTCGGCGAGTAGGTCGCCGTCTGTATCATCGTCGACCGGGTTGGTATCCCAGCGATTGGGCGCTTCGAGAGAATTCAACAACGTGTCGTTATCGATGTCGAAATGCGAGTCTGGCATCGAACCGAAGGATGGATCGAGAGCCCAGCGCCCATTGGCGGGAATCGTGAATCCAGTGAGATTCATCTCGTAGATGAAATATTTTGGATCGAGGATTCCATCGCCGTTGCGGTCGCCAGAGGTCTGGAAGCCCTTGAGGTAACTGTCCCAGACCCAGCCACCCGGACCGAGGCCGCACTCCTGCATGCTATCGCACCCGAGTGGTAGCCAGCTCTGGGTGGAGATCCAGAGGCTGTGAGAATTGGTGTTGTGCTGGACTGAGAATACCTGCATCTCCCAACCGTCCGGTTGGCCATCGTCATCCGTGTCATTGTCCAGCGGACTGGTTGCGGATTGCCATGGACGAGGGATGTGGAGGACTTCGCCACCATCGTTCAGGCCGTCGTCGTCGGTGTCAGCATTATTCGCGTGGGTGATGTACTGGTCGGCACCGTTGACGATTTCCTCGCCGTCGTCGAGGCCATCATTATCGGTGTCGAACATCGAGGCATTGGTGTAGTAGGTAGTACCGTTCCAGACGAATCCGTCTACCGCCTCAGTGAAGTCCTCAAGGCCGTCGCTATCTGTGTCGCGGTCGGTTGCATTGGTGAAGGTGTCGTAATATTCGACCGCGTCTGAAAGACCGTCCCGATCGGTATCGTAGACACCTGGATCCGAACGGACTACCACGTCGCGCACACCTACGTCGACGACACGGATCGTCCAGCCGATGACCTCGATGCCATCGATGAGTCCGTCGTTGTCGGTGTCGGCGACGAGTGGGTCGGTAGACCGTCCGTCAACGATGCCGTCCCCATCGCGGTCGCGAGCATTGTACTCGTCGAGGTTGGTGAATCGCTCATGCTCCTCGACGATTGTTGCAAGGTCTTGTAGACGGCTCGTTACTTCTTGGCCGACATTGACATTGATCGAATAGACGTAGCCTGCTGTCGGATTCTTCACTGGAATGTTGACATATTGGCTGTCTTGAACGGTGCGAACCCATAGAATCGTGCGGTTGACCTGCACGTAATCTCCTACCTGCACGACGATATTGTGGACGGTTGAGACCCCGACCATGTCTGTGTATCGTACGCCTCCGTCACCGTCGGCGTCGTAGCCATCGAAGTCGGGGTCGTCCTCGGCATTGCTTCCATCATTAGGGTGGATGCCGGAGTGATACTCCCATCCGTCCGGCATTCCGTCATTGTCGGTATCTGCTACGAGTGGGCTGGTGAAGTTGACCGGCCCCCAGGTGTATGCGACCTCGTACTCCTCGACATTGTTCAGACCGTCTTCGTCACCGTCGCCGTAGGCGTCGGTAGAGTTGGCAGGGTCAAGGAGAGTGTTGTAACAATACTCGAATCCATCGGGCATGCCGTCTCCATCGGTGTCCCAATCGCCAGGCCCGTTGAGGCGACCGTCGCCGTCCATGTCCTCATTGAACCAAGACAGGTCGCCGGTTCCACTCATCAGATCGGTATATGGCGCCTCCATGCGGATGGTTCCGAATTGAGGGACTCCGCAATGGACTTGCAGGTCGAGGCTTCCGTAGGCGACCTCGACTCGATCGGGGATGAGATCGAGGTCGCTGTCTTCCTCAAGCGGGTTGGTATCGTAGATTTCCTCGAGGAAATTTGGTAGCGAATCCGGACCTTGACGGTCGATATCGAGAACCGAATCACAGGAGTGGTCTCCATTCGAACCAACGGGTAGACTGTTCCAAGTGCTGGTGCCGATGATGAGTTTCATCTCCGCCTCGACCTGTGGTGTCAGTAACGGACAGCCCCAGTTGGGGTCGAGTGGGTCGAGTAGAGTGACAGGTCCTTGTGGGGTTTGGATGACCTCGGTGTAGAGCGACTCCCAGCGGTCGTTGAGTCCATCACCGTCGCTATCGCGAACGGTCGGATTTGTTCCGATGGCCGCTTCCTGCTCATTCGTCAAGCCGTCTCGGTCCGGGTCGCCGTAGCGTCCGTTGTCAGGGTCGGGGAAGGTCTCGTTTTGTTCCCCGGTCTCTTCCTGCTCACCGGGGCTGACCACCTCGGACTCTCCTTCCTGAGGCTCGCCGTTGTCTAGAGGGTCCAACCCGTTTCGAATCTCCCATCCATCTTCCATGCCATCCCCATCGGTGTCGTTATTCCGCCAATCGGTTCCATAGAGGGTCTGTTCCATCCTATCTGGAAGGCCGTCATTGTCATGATCCTCACCAGCGTGTTGAATCTCTTGGCCGGTGATGACCACGTCGGATCCGGCCTCGTCGAAGCCTCCTGATTCGGTGGTTGAAAGACCCGCGTCGATGATAGTGTAGAATCCTGCTAGACAGAGCGTCGCCGCTATCGCTGCGACCGCGTATTGATTGTGGTTCAAAGCCAAATTCCTCACCCGGCCCCATAAGGGGCCGTTCGGTTGACCTATGGGATGAATATAATGTTTCAGCGAGAGCGCATCTATGAGGTCAATCTGCGATGGTAACTGCGGAACCTAAGGAAAGGTGTACTGCGCCGCTGTTGAAAGTGCACTGAAGGCTTCCTCGGCGTCCGTGGGCGCGTTCCCAGCAAGCGAGAAGGACGCCGCCTGCGAGGGCTGGGTGGAAACAGCCTTTGAGACGTAATTGCACACCACCTTGAGGGTCTGTTTGGGTGGTGTTTTCGACGAGGCCGAGGCCGTTGAGACCGAGGTGGCGTGCCGAGATGCTGAGCCAGTCTTCTGGCTTCGAGACGAAGATGTGGATTCCTGATTCGAATACGGTTTGTCGCATCGAATCGGCAGCGGCTGTCCACCATGCTGAACGCTGCTCATCTTCGAGCGGCCAACTCATGTTCTGCCGGCCTTCTTTGATTCCGTCGATGTGTGGCAGGCAGAATTCTTCGAAGCGTAGAATGAGGTCGCGGTGCAGAACCATTCTGCGCTCGTGCATGATCGACCAGATGCCATCTGCTTCGATTCTCAGGTCCTCCCAGGTAGACTCGATTTGATCGAGGTCTGTGAGGCCAGGGCCAGCATCGCCCCAAGCGATGTGTTGAGATTTTGGTGCCGGAGCTTGCAAATCATCCGCATCTAGGTTGACTACCAAGCCGGCTTGGGCATTTTGGGACCAGACAAATTTGTGGCGAGTACCGGTCGCTCGCTCCCAAGCTGCGGTGAGCAAGCCAGCGCATATTGGTGCCGAGGCAGGGTGTTCAACGAGCAGGCGCGAGGATTCTTGGTCGTGAAATGCTGAGTATCGGCCAAGGCCTCGGCTTTGCCAGTCGCGTTCGTAATCCGACCAATTTTGAGGATCTCTGCCGCTCGGTGCGGTGAATCCAGATTGGTTCAGCATGAATTCCTCGTGTTCGAGAGCGGCATGAGCCAACCTTCGACCGAGGCTTTGGCCGAGGCGTTGCTCAACTCCATAGAACCAAGCCTCGAAAGCCCTGACAGAGAACATTGCTGCGGCATTATCGGACGCGTCGACTCGAAGGGAGTCGCGAATTGTTCCATCCTCGTGGTGGACCCAGCGCTTGCGAATCAGTTCTGCTGGGTCCGCCGGAATCTTCTCACGCTTGAGGAAATCGAAGAATCCCATGAAATCGAAACTCCATGATTTCAGCCGTTGATGAATCGGTCGATGCGGTCGAAAGCCGTCGCTAAGACATCGACCGGAGGAAGACAGACCATACGGAAATGGCCGGCTCCGAACTCAGGAGAGAATCCTGAGCCGTGCACCACCAAAACGTGGTGCTGGTGTAGTAAGTCGAGCACCCAGTCTTTGTCCAATACTCGCTCATCTGTTATGTGTACGAAGAGATAGAAGGCGCCGCCAGGGCGTTGGCATTCGAGGCCGTCGATTTCGTCGATTCGCTGCATGCAGTAGTCGAGTCGCTCCTTCACGCTCGCTCGGTGCCCCTCCAACCAACCATGGTCCTCGGTAAGCCCTGCCAGATACCCGTACTGGGCTGGGGTGGAAGCGCATAATCGGCTGCGCAGCAGCCGCTCGACCCCGTCGCGAACCGATCCCAAACGGCCGGCGGGGTCGTGCCAAGCCATGTATCCAATTCGCCAACCGGGGGCGAAGTAGACCTTCGAGACCCCGTTGAGGGCGATGACTGGAACGTCGGATGACCGCGAGGCAACCGACACCAAATTGCCGGTGAAGTCGAGCCCGTCGTAGATCTCGTCCGCGAGCACGATACAGTTAGGGTAGTCGCGAGCAATCCCGAGCAATGCGTCGATTTCGTCAGCGGTAGCAACGTTGCCCGTCGGATTATTCGGATTGATCAAAACCAGAAGTCGGACGCTGTCGTCCATCTTCGAGCGGATGTCGTCGAGGTCGATGCGCCAGCCGTCCGTCGGGTCCAGCCGATACTCGACAGTCGTGGCCCCGTACATCTGCGGATAGGCCATGTAAGGCGGGTAGTGCGGTCCGGGAGCGAGCACTTTTGTGCCCGGTTCGAGGGTTGCGGCGAAGATGATTTGCAGGGCTTCGGTGACGCCGTGGGTGACGTAGACATCGTCGGGAGAACAGGCCCAACCCTTACCTGTCTCAGCCGCCGAAATCGCTTGACGCAGCGCCGGAATCCCGTACGAAGGACCGTATCCATTGTCTTGCGCGTCGAGTGCTGCCTTGTAGGCGGCGACCATGTGTGCGGGCGTTGGCAAACCCTCGTAGGCAAGCGGGTCGCCGATGTTGAGTCGGATGATTTCGTGCCCTTGCTTCTCGAGTTCAATCGCGGGCACGACGACGTCGCGAATCGCGTATTCGATTGCAGCGGCACGAGCCGCGACATCGACCTGCTCGACCATGAGTCGCGGGCGCGTTGCCGGATGATGAATCCATCCACTTCACAATTTGTTGGAATAATTCTTCTTCCTTGAGATTACAATCGCCGCCAAAGCCACTGAAATCATTGAAATTGAAACCGAAAATGGGCTACTCAAATTGACTGTAACCCCAGAGGTTTGATTTCCTGAATCAGCACGTAAACCTGGTAAAACACCCTCCCATTTAGGACACTCATCGCGATATATTTGGCGATAGTATTCCCATCCTTCTTCTGTGCCCATACCGATCCAAACCTCAGTTCTAAGTTCGATATCATAATCGTCATTGTCTTTGATATCCCACGATGCCGAGAATTTCTTAGAAACGGTTTCTCCTGCCTTAATCTCCAATTCTGAATTAAATTCTAATTCGACCTTTCCAAATATAGATTCACGATGTTCGACATACTCCCCTCGGTAAAGATCGTAAATTAGCAAATTGTATTCAAAATAGACATTAGTCCAAGCTGATCCCTCGTAATTCCCATCCGTTGTGATTTCGACGGTGAGTTCAGATGAGCCCTTTTTGTCACAACCAATCCGAGTAGAATCGTAATCGTATGCTGATTCAGGAGTCGATTCGTCTTCAAAGGTAACATGAATCCAAGGCAGAATAATCACATCGACATCTTCGTCAACAGGCTGACAATTACCACAAGGTACGACTAATGAGTAAGTCTTGACCTCTGCCGAAGTTCGAAAGTTCTCTACACCTTCTGGTGTAGAGGAATCGGCAGATATTAAAAAACAAAACGAGACGTAAGAATTGCCGCCAACGTAGATATCATCTCCGATTTCAGTCTCCGTGCAGTAACCCCATTCGGAGCGTTCCAAAGGACCTTCGACCTCATGTGGCCATTCCTTGGTTATCTCAACAGTAACATCGTGTGGATTATTATTCGAGACGGTGCAAACAATTGTTTGTCGGCTACTCCAATAGGGGTCGACGTCCAAATATACGGTGTTATCACAGGAGTATTCGACTTCGGGCTCGTAAGAAATTTGAGCAGAAACCGAGGCACTCGGAGCCATCGATAGGAGAAAAAGTGCGCAAAGGAAAATTGCACTGAATTTGAAATTTCTTTGTTTTCTCATCTTATTCACCAGCCGCAATTCCAGAAAATTGTCAATCGAGGTCAGCAACTCCAGGCCGACCACGAACAATGAATAATCCACCATCAGGGTTCATCACTTCACGATTCCATGCAACCAATTCGCTAATCGGTTTGTTATCGAATGGAATACGCATCAACATACTTAATTCGCGAGCCTTCTCAATGGCTGTCCCTTTTCTCTCAGCGTACGAAAAACTCTCAAAAAACATCATTATCCTAGATTCTTTGTCAGTATTTTGATCCCAAAGCACCACCTTCGAAGATCCAGCGGATACCGCACCATCGCTTGGTGGGTCGTAAATCACCTTGATTTCATCCGAATCCGCCAAGTACAATTCCCGAACTAATTCGGGAGAGTATTCCTCATCTTCTTCGACATCGTAACAATGTTCGATAATTGCGATGAACTTGTTTTTTCGGTCAAACCAGAATTTGTGAGTGACTTCCTCAAAGGGCTCAGGATTCAATATTGTCTCAAGTCCGCCGAGAACCATTGGTCCTCCGAACATGAAAAACGGAATGCTGATTATCCCAAAACAAAGGAATCCAAGAATTTCTCCGCTGAGTAATGCCATCCCAACTACAACTAGTACGATTCCACAGAACACCGAACCGAAAATTAGCATCACGAGGGATTGAGCCCACATCCGACCTCCGCGAGTAAATTCGGATTCTTTGACCAGAACTACATTCCCTGGAGTCGGCCCATATTCGATCGCTTCCATCAATTTCTCGCCGCGCCCATCATTCGGTCGCCGCTTGGTGAATCGCATCGTCGACGCGGCCGCAGGCCGCGAATCTGAACCGCCAGAGTTTACCCTCTCCAATAACCCCATTCAATCACCTTAGTTTCACTCACGGCGAGATTCACTCAGCGCTTTTTTCAGTAGAAATTCAATGTGCGCATTCAACGACCGGAACTCATCGTCCGCCCACAATTTCAGACCACGATGAGTATCCGGATCGATTCTCAAGAGGAGTTTTTTCTTATCCACCGAACTCCTCCTTGGCATTCCACCTCTGGACCCTGCATCTTCACTCGCTGAACTCATTGGTACAACGTCCCTGTGTTTACAACCGGAGTAGTATCGGTTTCCGAACAGAGGACGACCAGTAAATTGCTGACCATTGTTGCTTTCTTGTCCTCATCCAACTCAATAATGTCCTTCGCACTCAATTGCTCCAACGCGAGCTCCACCATGCCAACCGCTCCATCGACGATTTCGCGGCGCGCCGCCACGACCGCGCTGGCTTGCTGGCGGCGCAACATTGCTTGGGCGATTTCAGTCGAATAGGCGAGGTAGGAGATGCGTGCTTCGAGTACCTCGATTCCGGCACGGAGGAGGCGTTCTTCGACAGAGGCTTGAAGCTCCTCCGCGATTACATCTTGATGGCTTGAAAGCGTAATTCCGCCGATATCCTTCTGCTCGATGGCATCGTAAGGATATTTGGTTGCCATCTCGCGAAGCGCCGCCTCGCTCTGAATCTGAACGTAGTGCTTGTAATTCTCAACTTCGAAAAGCGCTTCGGCGACGTCGTAGACGCGCCAAACCACCACTGCGGCAATATCGATTGGGTTGGCGTTGACATCGTTGACCTTGAGGCGGTTCGACTCGAAATTATTGATGCGAAGCGAGACTCTTGTCTTGTGGTAGAGCGGGTTGAGGAAGAAGCGGAAGCCTTCCTGTTTGAGGGTGGCGACGTACTTGCCGAAGAATTGCAGGGCGACAGCCTCGTTCGGGTTGACGATGACGTAACTCTTCCAGTAAATCAGCCAAATCGGCCCGGTGATCAGCAGGAGCAGGACTGCTGCGGAATTGCTGATGAGGAGTATGAAATTGAACAACCCGAGGAATATGTGCAGAGCCAATCCTATGAAGCCGCTTATCGATTGGGCTTTGATATCGTGGTAAATCGGTTCGTTGCTTGGTCTGCCGCCTGCCTGAATCATGGATTGATGTTGGCAGGTCGGCTAATGAATATATCGTTTTGATATCAATATGATTACGCTAATTGTGTCAATATTTCAATGATTGGATTCATTTTAATTTGTCAATATTCGTCGATTTTTTCGATTATTTCGTCGGCAAATTCCTTCGAGCCAGAGTACGCCTTGAAGGCGAAACTGAATGCTTTAGGAATCGCCTTGATTCCAACGATGATTAATGGAAGGCCCATGCATGTTAGCACCCCAAGGGTCAGTTGTAGGTCCTCCAATGGGAAATGCATGGTGGGGTCTGCTTGCGCGGCTTGGTAATCGAGGATGTTCAAGTATGCTATGTAAATCGGTCCGCCGATGAAGAATAAACCGATAAAGACGAATGCGAAAGATCGGATGAAGAGCAGATATGGTATTGTGTATCGTAGGAAATACAGAAGTCCTTTGGCTTGCAACCTTTCGGAATCTGTAAAATTGATATCGACCTCGTAATTGCCCTCTGTCCAAGCGAGCCAGTCGTTGAATTCCTTCTGTTGTTCTGGATTATAATCGACCATGTCGCACTTTGTACACACCTTCGTCGGCCCGACATCTTCTGTCCAACGTGGATTTGGAGCATATCCAGTCATCAGCGGACCGAGATATTCTATCTTCTGCTCAGAACCGCAATCGGGGCAGACGAGTTCCACGAACTTACATCCTCAACATTTGGTATTAACTTGACTCCGGCATCGGCGGGTACTGGGCTTGGCAACGCCGATATTGCTCACTGTGAGGAGTTCACAAGCCCAAGAGTTCGCGGGCTGCATGGAGGGCGGCGGGGATTCCATCAGGGTTAGTACCGCCGCCTTGAGCCATCGTCGGTCGGCCTCCGCCGCCACCGTTGATGTGGCCGGCGATGGCTCGAAGAATTTCTGTTGCATCGTGTTTCTCGGCGGCAACTGTACCTTCGGTGCTAGCAACGATCAGCTTGCCGCCGCCGTCGCGCGTGCCCAAAACAGCGAGAGTGGGTTTGGCAGGGTCGCGCGTCAATTGAGTTAGCATAGTCATCAGCGCTTTCATATCGCCTCCAACCTCCATCACAGCGTAGCGGATTCCATCCTTCTCGACCGCGCCATCGCCACCGCCACTGGTGCGCAATCGAACGATTTCAGCCTCCAATGCTTCGATTTTCTTCTGCTGAGATTTCCACTCTTCGAAGAAGCGAGCGACCGAGGCAGGAAGGTCCTCGGGAGCGACCCCAAGCACCTCGCTTGATTCGCTCAAAAGACGCTCTTGCGCCCGGGCGTGTTCGCGTGCGGTCTCGCCTGCCACGATCTGCAGACGCTCGACCCCGTCTTGGACTTGACTCGACCGGATGATGCGTAATTCGCCCACCGCTCCTGCACGGTCATGGTGGGTTCCACCACATGCTTGGACGTCGTGCTCGCCGATTTTGATTACGCGTATTTCGCTGTGCTTGGGCGGTCCGCCCTGGTACAGTTCGAAGCCGAAGCGTGCGTCGGCTTCGGCTCTCTCGAGTACTAATTTCTCGATTGCCGGGTCGGCTGCGACGATTTCGTTGGCGTGGTCTTCGATGCGTTCGAGGTCTTCGCGGGTGAGGCGTTGGTAGTGGGTGAGGTCGATGCGGGCATAGCGCTCGCCTTTGTTGGATCCTGCCTGCCAAACGTGCGGGCCGAGCAGTGCTCTTGCGCTGCCTCCTACGAGGTGGACTGCGGTGTGGTGGTCCATCAATTGCCTGCGTCGGTTCCAGTCGACTGCGCCGCTGGTTGGGCCGGTTTGGAGAGCGCCGTTGGTCAGGTGGATGATGACTCCGTTTTCGACGCGGGTGTCGGCTACGGTTGAGTTGCCGAGGGTTCCTTGGTCGCCTAATTGACCTCCTCCTTCGGGGTAGAATAGTGTGCGGTCGAGGATTACCGCGTGGCTTGGTTGTGCTGTGACTTCTGATGAAAGGTTGAGCGCGCTGATTTGGGCTGGGGTGAGCGCGCTGCAGTCGAGCACATTTGCTTCGAATTTGGTCTTGCTCGTGTCTGCGTAGTAGTCGCGGGCGGTCGCGGGGTGACCTGCGGTTGCGAATAGAGCGCCCGCGGCTTTGGTTTTGGCCGCCGCCTTGGTTCGCTCCGCGTTGCGGGCAGCCATATCGGCGGGGAAGCCGACTCGGACACTCATGTTGCTCCATCCGAGTCGGTGGGCGATTGAGACCACCATGTCGGGGTTGAGCCCTCGCTCTTCTGCTAGGCGGAATAGGGTCTCATCGGGGGCTTCGGCGGCGACCTTTGGGACTTCGCGGAGTGCGGTTCGCACCGCCGCCTCGCCCTTGCGGAGCATCTCGTGGTAGCGGGCTTCTTCCAGCGCGAGAATGGTTAGGATTCCTTCGCGCGATTGAACGAAGCCATCGATATCGAGGTGGGTGTCGATATGGTGCTCGCCGAGTTCGGCGAGTGTGACGGTCAGTCCCAATTCGTCCTTCATCCGGCAAACTCGGCGTGCCATCATGCGGGCGAGATAGCCAGCCTTGGCGTTCGACGGAACCAGCCCATCGCCCAGCATATTGCAAATCGCGTGCATGTGGTCTGGGATTCCATAAATTGAGGACAGCGGCTCAGTAACTCGCTTCAGGTCATCAATCGAAATCTCGACGCCGCCATCAGCCAGCCGCTCGACGAGCCGCTGATACAAGGAACCAACATCGGTCCCGACATCGATATTCAGAATCCCAGCCAATTGACTCAGCTCGGCGAGCAATGCATCGGTATCGACGCCGAGCCCCAGCGAGCCAACCATCGAATCAAATCCAGCCAGCCCTTTCAGCCAGCCCACCGACTCCGGATAAATCGCCTCGTAAATCGTCGGCGTTCCAGCCGCCGCCCAGCAAAATCGCTCGAGCCCGTAGCCGGTGTCGATGATTTGCAGAGGCATCTCGCGATAGCGCAGCCCTTTGATTTCGACATCGCCGGCCTCGTGCTCCTCGAGATTCATGAAAACAAGAGTAGCCAATTCGAGCCCGCCGACAATGACCTCAAGCGCGGGCCCGGCATTGCCGCCGCCCGACCATGGATTTTCGATGTAGGTGATCTCCTCGGGAATAACCCCGAACGTGTTGACCAGCATATCGTCGCAGTAG
The DNA here is from genome assembly GCA_964576865.1 of uncultured Candidatus Poseidoniales archaeon. GTDB lineage: Archaea > Thermoplasmatota > Poseidoniia > Poseidoniales > Thalassarchaeaceae > MGIIb-O1. The sequence goes on from CAZNVK010000003.1 coordinate 13,461, forward strand.
CGTACGCATTGGTCGATCCAGTAGATGACCTCGCCGTCTTCGGGGCGGTTGAAGGCGTGGTGAGCCATCATTTCGAAAGTCGTCAAATGCCTCCCTGAACGGCCCACTGCGGCCACATCGGTCAAACGAATGCAAGGTTGGCTAATACCCAAGGGGTTCGCCGGTGGTGGCACGGTTCCGTTGGTAACGTGCGGTTGGAAATCGGCGATTGACGCGATGGTCAGGTGGATATCGTCGCGCCATCGCGCGAGCACGGGGTAGGGAGCGACACGCTCGTGACCCCGCTGCTCGAAAAACCCGAGGAAAGCCTCGCGCATGGCGTCTTTGAGTTGCTTTCCTCGCATCGGGAAGCCATCGATTATCGGGTTCCCGATGAAAGTGTACGAATCCTCAACGGTGTCCCCGGAGGTCGTACGCGCAGGGTCGCGTGACCAGAAGCGAAGGCCTGTGACCGTGCAGATTCGGACCTCGTGACCCGACTCTTCCCAGAACGGGATATTGGTCTGGCCGAACGGGATTTTCGACTGTCCAGATGCCACTGGCATGCCTCCTACGACCGCGCCATCGGCCGAACCGTCTTGAAAGCGATTGTCCGGTTGGCTGCGGCGCGTTGAAATCCACAGCGAACACCGGTCGGCCCATGAGTGCTGAGTGGCGCAAGCATCTGAGCCCGGATGGACCGGGGCGGATGCGCATCGGTCGGCACGGTTCCATGCTTACCGATGCGCTGCTGATTGCAGATGCTGAGCACATGGCGGGGCATAGCGATGACCGCTCGCCCGAGCAATTGTGCAATACCGCGGGAATGCCGGGGATCGTCGGTGAGGCTTGGGCGATGGCCGATTGGCACTTTGGTTACGGGTTTCCAATCGGTGGTGTGGTTGCCACCGATGTGAATGCTGGTGAGCTCGGTGGGGCGATATCGCCTGGTGGGGTTGGGTTCGACATCAATTGTGGAGTTCGGCTCTGTGCTCTTGATGTCGAGGTTGGCGATATCGATGCGAAGGCGCTGGCTGGTGCGTTGGCGCGCGAGATTCCGGCCGGTGCTTCGAGCAAAGGTGGAGTCATTTTGGATGATACGAGTATGGCCGCTGTGCTGTCTGAGGGCGCGAGTGCGGCCATCGAGATGGGATGGGGTGAGAGTCGCGACCTCGCTGCTATCGAATCTCATGGATTGCTTGACAGCGAGGAGCGGAATGTTGGCGAGCGTGCCCAAAAGCGTGGCATGAAGGCTCTCGGCACGCTCGGTTCGGGCAACCATTTCCTCGAATTGCAAGTCGTTGACCGGGTTGAGGATGGTTCGGCCGCTGCTGCTTACGGCCTGCGCGAAGGGCAGGTCACCGCGATGATTCACACCGGTTCACGCGGGCTTGGCCATCAGGTCTGCAGCGAGCACGTCGCGGCGATCGAAGGCAAGTACCAGCGCGACGGAGATACTTGGGTCGCGCCCGAATGGGATTACCGTCTGCGCGACCGACAATTAGCAGCCGCTCCACTATTCAGCCGCGAAGGCGCAGCATATCTGGATGCCATGCGAGCGGCTGGAAATTACGCATTCGCTAACCGCTCCGCCCTAACTCAGCGACTGCGAAATGTTCTGCGAGGCCACCTCGGAACCGACGGTGGCCTCGAGGTCGTGTACGATGTGAGCCATAACATCGCTAAGGTCGAGGATCACATAGTCCACGGAAAATCCTGCAAATGCTGTGTCCACCGCAAGGGCGCGACCCGCGCCCTCGGCGGTGACCACCCCGAGCTGGCTAGCCGATTCTCTGGAATCGGCCAGCCCGTACTTGTGCCCGGCGATATGGGAACAGCCTCTTGGGTTCTCGCCGGACCAACATCCGGCGGCAACGACGCTTTCTCCTCATCATGTCACGGCGCCGGTCGCCGACTCTCCCGCACGGCCGCGCGAAAACAAATCGACTCGGCCCAACTCAAACAACGCCTCGAAGCATCCGGCGTCCACGTGCGAGCCAAGACACCAAACGTCCTCGCCGAGGAGGCTCCGGACGCCTACAAAGACGTCGACGAAGTCATCGCACTAACCGCCTCGGCAAACCTAGCAAGACCGGTTGCCCGACTACGCCCGTTCGCCGTAATCAAAGGCTAAATGGCAATTTGAGCGTGCACAGTTCACTTTGCGCGATACTCGATATCGATTACGTCACCATCATTCATGACATAATTCTCGTATTCGTAATTCTGAACACCGTTGACGAACATCACCACTTCGTTAGCATCGTTGGCCTCCTTGTTCAGGATGTGAGTCTCATCGAATGCTTCTCCCCAAATCGAGAAGAACGCCCCAACCGGCGCATCCATCGCACCCGGTGTTTCGATGTGAAGTCGTCCAGAATCATCGTGTGTATGCAACCCACGCATCCCATCGGGACATTCCTCGTCTTGAATCCCGACATTCCCTGGAATCGCTACCTCATTGCCGTCGAGTGTAATCGTAATGCCAGCGTGAATATGCGTTATTCCACCACCGTGGTCTGCGAGACAGACATCGAGAATCTCCCAATCAGCCACTCCGTCTGTAGAATCGGCGTCGAGTAATATGTATCCTGCGAATCCAATCGTTAGAACCAACCCGACCCCGAGCAGCGCCTGTACTTCGTCCATCAGCACTCGTACCGGTCAAGCGATAATGAATGATGTCCCGCACCGGTCAAGCGATAATGAATGATGTCCCGCACCGGTCATGGTTGAAGCCGGCGTGAGTCCCGACTGGTGGAATACCGCCAAACAAAGTCTCTCCACCGTCGACCAAACACTCGCCAAAGTCATCGTGGAGCGAGAGGAACCCTCGCTCTCTTCTCGCGGTGACCTATTCGCCACCCTGATCAAATCCATCGTCGGTCAACAGATATCCACCAAGGCAGCAGCCACCGTCTGGGGTCGCCTTTGCAATCTCCTGGGCACAGTGACCGACGAGTCGATTCTCGCCTGCACGCACGAAGAACTACGCTCGGTTGGTCTTTCCAACCGCAAGGCGGAGTACGTCAGCGGAATAGCACAGGCTTGGAGGGACGGATTGCATACGATGGATTGGGACTCGATGAGCGATGAGGAAGTTGTAGAGTCGCTCATCGCGCTTCGCGGCGTCGGGCGCTGGACCGCAGAGATGATTCTGATATTCTCGCTGCTGCGCCCGGATGTATTCCCCATCGATGATTTGGGTGTTGTGCGAGGTATGGAGAAGGTGTACAATTCAGGTGGGTCTCTCAGCAAGCCGGAATTGAACGAGATCGCAGAAGCATGGAAACCCTACCGGACTCTCGGGTCGTGGTATATGTGGCGTGCAATCGACCCTGAACCAGTCGAATATTGAGGCAACCGAACGGCTGATTTCACATCACATAGCCGCGTTTCGGCTGATTCGGAATCTGCGGAGTGGCGCCGGATTGAACCCCATCGGCCTCCTCCATGATAATCGTCAGAAGGGTGTGAACAAGCGAGCGCAAGTCCTCCACTTCGCCCTTCAATTCCTCCATTGTGACAACTTCGCGAGCTTCTTCCATAGTCCCATCCCCATGTGAGAAAACAACTGTTCCTCAGAGAAGGGTTCCACTTTCTAGAGTCTATAAACTCACTAGGTCAGCCTCTCGGCCGGAGCAGGTTTCAGCGAGTCCTGAGGAATCGCCATTCGGGTTTGTAAGTGCGAATTCTCACTCTTCCTCAGAATCGTCCGAGTCCTCCTCAGACTCCTCGGCACCTTCGTCCGCCTCTTGCTCGGCACCCTCGTCGGATTCTTCTTCGGCCTCGTACTCTTCCGATTCATCGCCTTCTTCGTACTCGTAATCGTACTCGTTAGACTCCTCGTCCTCGTATTCGTACTCGCCCTCTTCCTCGTCCTCGTACTCGCCTTCTTCCTCATCCTCGTACTCCCAAGTCTCCTCGTAATACGCATCATCGTCGTCGTCGTAGTAGTATTCCTCATCGTCGGATCGCGAGCGACTGACGAAGAATCCAACCATCGCGATTGCGACGATGAAAACTCCACCGATTATGATGTAGGTCATCATGTCGTCGTTCTCGTTACCAGGGTCTATTGGCTTCTTCACTTGAATTCCGGTGATTGGGTGGGCTGGGTTATCGAAATCATCGTCGACGATAATGTACAGAATCGGGTGGCCTGGATCTCCAGCATGCCACTCGAAGCGTGCGAAGACCGAGGAGGATTCAGCGGGAAGCTCCAATTCGAGTGTGCTCGATTCTGAGCGCCACTTATCGTCGCCGGTCAACTCGTAGAGGTTGATTTCGATGGTGCCTTCCCTCTTTCCGCTATTGCTCCAGAAGGTCTCGATGGTTACGGTGGTGTCTGGGAAGGGGTCCTTCGGTGTGACGACCACATTGTCGAGGCTCGGAACGAATTGCATGATTCGCAAGGCGACCGGGCGTGGCGATTCGTCGCTGCCCAATCCCTGAATCTCATTGCCAGCTCGGTCGGTCGAAGTGACCCAGAATAGGATTCGGTCCCCATTCTCGATTTCGAATCCAGCGAGAGCAGGTGTGAAGTCCAACTTTCCTTGGAAGATGTCGCGGCCATCATCGTCGATGAGCATTGCAAGGCCGCCTGTATCCTCGGTTCCCGCAACCTGTAGGTTATTCCTCAGGAATACCCAAGCAACCTGCAGATCCTCGTCTGGCAGCCCTATCTCGTCGACGATCGTTACTGTGACCAAGACCTCTTCGAGCAGATCGGACTCGAGTACTGTGAGCGAAGAATCCGGGTAATTCGTCTGGTCGAACAAGACGGTTGGAGACTTGCTGTCTACAGTCACTTGGGCGTCTTCGTTGGTTCCTGTGGAACCTTGACCCGGTACGTTGAGAACGGATGTTGTCAGACTCATGGTCGCATACAACGGAACTCGCATTGGCAGCGTCATTGAAGCCGCCCACGTACCATCGTCGCCAACACCGACCACCGAGTCGATTTCTTGTGTGCCGTAGATGATTTGCATCTCCATCTCCAAGTCATCTGGAATCTCTGTCAGCAAGGCTCCTGAACCGGCGTAGTAGATTTCACCTACCATCTCGAATTCATCGCCTTGCCTCAGGTAGAGGTGTATCTCTTCGGTCTCGACGATCGGTGGTGTGAGATCAGCCATACTCGAAGGAACTGCAACTAATTTGTTATCGAGTTCCCAAGTCAACTCACCGATGTTATTCTGGTAAGCAACTTCGGTGATGTCATCGACGATGCTGACGCTCGGTTTGCAGCCATATTGGCCTTCTTCCCACGGGAATTCCCATGAGATCTGGAACATCATTGCGACCTCGGTCACAGCCGAGGTTACTTGGCTGGTCTGCACCGATAGCGGTGAGATCATCGAATCGTCGGCGGTCCAGATGTCACCATTCGATGGATTGTAGGTGAATTTGCCGAGATTGTCGGTGCGGTCTCCACACAGCATCAGACTTATGTTGTCCAATGTGTGGAGCCCATTCGGTTCATTGATCTGCATCCTGAATGTGTGTGGCACACCTGCGAGCAGGTATCCCGTGTCGCGATCGAGGTGGAATCCGCTTCCAACGATAGTCGTCGGTTCATCGGTCGCGATAACGATCGTAGCCCATGCATTCGCTGCACCTGGGCTACCCCCAGTACCGCCGTCTTGGTATGTCAAACCGGCCCAGTCTGTTCCATCGAGATAGACGTGGACGGGGCTGTTGAAGGACTGACCCGATACGTCGATTCCGGCGAAATTGACCTGTTGTTCGCCGGTCATTCCTGAACTCAGTGGTTGAGTCTGTGAGAGATATTCATCTTCGTCTGCGATACCGTCTCCGTTCAGATCATCGACATCAGCGCGCCAGTATTTGAGGGTCAGAGTCTCGCCTCTGGCCTCGCCCTCTTCAATCGTGACGAACATATTCAGGGGGACGGTTGGATCCCAGACCTTGCCATGGGCTGCGGTGAGGCCGGTCGGCGTGTTCACCTGAATCGGACCTGCAACCGGTGGGTTCGAATCCTGACGAACGGTCACAATCGTTCCGGCTCCGGAGACGTCTTCTGCTCCAATTGCTCCGGCTAGAGGGCCGACTCGGAATAGGTCCGGCGATGCTGTCACATCGCCGATGCCCGAAGGTGCAGAGACGATGCCGCTGAATGCACCATCGTCGGCTGAATCCAACAGAATCATGCTACCTGAGAGGTTCAGCCGCACCTGGAAATCATCTCCTTGTGGGCGGTTCTCTGACGAATCCTGGAATCTCACATTTCCTGTGATATTCAGGATGCTGCCCTCCATGATCGGGTAAGGGTAGAATGTGGAATACTGATTCGAGAGCAGGCGGTCGAATTGATCCCTGACCTCAAAGGTGTCCACCTGAAGGTCATTCTCGACCGCCTTTCGGCCGGATTGACCACTGTTCTCCACAGCCGGCCAAACCGTCTCGCCTTCGCTATCAAGAGCCTTGGCGACCCAGCGGATGCTGTCGACATCATCCCAATTCCACGAGATGTCGAAGACCCAGTCGACAGTGATGTCGGTGAAGCCATCGTTATGCGTGGTCTCGTAGACCTGAGATGCTGAAGTGTTCAATGTCACAACACTGTCGCCACGCTCTTGAGTAATCGAGACTGAGTCGCTGCCTGCACCCCATAGTCCATCGGCACCATTCATTGCTTTGAACTCGATAACCTCGCCATCCGAGGATTGTCCTCGGAGCATTATCTCAGAGAGTTGAGTGTTGTCGTGCAGATGGTGGTGCTTCGTGGTAACCGTGTAGGGCGTTCCACGCGGGTAGAAGGTATTCGGGATGTTGAAATCTCGATTGGTGATGATGTAATCAAATTCAAGATCGCCATCGATGGTGATGACTCCTGCCTCTGCTGCGATGGTCACTGGGATGTTTACCTGTTCAGGCGGCGGATCATCCGTCGTCATAGATTCGTGGTAGGCAGCGACGGATGGTCCGAGGCCTGAGACGTTCTCAAAGATCAGATAGCCGATTCCAAGGCGGGACAAGCTCACGGTTTGCGCACTATTCGAATCGACCGAAATTGTGACATCTCGCCATTCCCTGCCTGTATCGGAATCCGTGTGGCTGGTTCCGAGGGCTGCAATGGCTCCCAACTGGGCTATGTTTAGGGTATTGTAGAAGACATGGTCTGCGCTTCCACTGCTCTGAGAAGCTCCCGCAACCGACACTGTAACAGGGCCAGCGAAGCCATCAGCGGATTGAGATGCAACGCTGATTAGGCCACCGTAGAGCGAGGCATCGGTAGGGATTCTGACGATGACCGAAGAAGGATTGGTTCCATCGAGTGAGAGAGTTTCACTGACTACATCCGAGTCACCACTGATGAGTGATTGCCATCCGTAATGGCCGTATTCATCGCCCATCGGGAATGACCATTCTACCGAATCGTCATCGAGTATGTCTACCGCTGGATTCTTCGAGTGTTCAGCGAAGTTCGCACTCAATACCATTCGGTCGATCCAACCATTGGTCGGTAGGCTGATGGAAAGTGAGAATCCAGTCACAGGGTAGGTGAAAGAGACACCTCCGGCACCACCTGTTCCGAGTGGGTTGCCGTACTCATCGTAGGCTGAGACAACGATTCCACTCGAGGTGTTACCGGAAACACTCACGCCCTTGATTGGCCTTGAAGATTGGATGTAATCCGAGGTGATGGTTCCAGCGATGCTGGTCGCGTTAAGCAGACCATCAATCACCTCGATACTGGTGCTCATATCCCAACCGTTTCCATCGAAAGCAGCTCCGGACAGGAAGCGCTTGCCTCCCACGCTCAACTTGTTGATTCTCGGCGAGGTCTCAGGATTTTCGGTATCGAGATGCACGACAATCTTTACGCTTGGGTGCATCTCGGGGTCAACCGCTGCGAGCGAGATTGGGAATTCCACTTCCTCTATGCCATTCACTATCTCGCCGGTATCTGCATCGATGAGGGAACCAACAAGAGTGTTATCCTCATGGATGACTGCATCGATATCCACCCATCCATGATTGAATACATCGACGTCTGTCAAGTCAATTTCCGGACTGATCCAAGAGCCCGGGAATGAATAATTCGGAATCAGAATTCCGAAATCGTCGACATAACCCCCCTGGTATCCCCAATTGTAGTATCCTCCATCGAGCAAGAAACGGAATTTCACAGTGTGTCCAGCATATGCCTCAAGCGGGGCTTTGCGATTCTCGAGGAGGTCATTACTGCAATCTCCATTCGTCCAGACATCATTACCGTACATCGAGTTAGTAGAGGACCAGACACCACCATCATACCACCCGGGAATATTCGGATCGAAGTATTGCCATGAACCGCCATCGACCTTGATGTAAAGGCCGACAGCGCCGTAGTAGTAGTAAGTGCAAACCCACTTCTCAAAGGTGAGAGTTGGGGTGCTATTCGCTGGCAGATCGTATGATGGGCTAATCAGGTAAGCCTCCGCTCCACCGGTATAGGCTCCGTTCAGATTGGTTCCATACAAGTAAGGGAATGATGGTTCCAGCGAAGGGCCCGCTCCCGAACCGAGTTGACCCAAGGTCCATTTCTCACCGGCGGAGCCACTTGAGGGGTTACGACTCCAACCATCAGCGTCGTTCACAGTTGGGGCATTGGCGGTCGAATCCTCGAAACTCATCGACACCTCGATGTCACCCTTGACCACGGTGGTGTACATCCAATCATTGGCAGCACCGGTATTAACCGCATAATCTGTGAATGAGTTTTGAGTGCTCATAGTGTCTTGAGTCAATAGTGTCGTCGAGTTCTTGTATACTCTGATAGTAGTGAGTGTGACGCCTTCCTTCGGGTCCAATGTCCCACCGTAGTTCACCGAGCCATCTGTGTCAACTACAGCCCGGAACTCCACCGAGCTCTGGTTCCGGAATGAGGATGGGATATCCAATTCGATGGTAACGATCTCACCGCTCTCGTCACCGTACGATGTACCATCTTGGTCAGAGTAGCCATACCTTGGAATCGAACCTGACCGACTCGCGCAATCTGAGGTGGTCGATGTGCTCGTCGATGAGATGTCCGACCAAGAATTATTGTTCAGAGACAACTCAAAGCAGGCATTATCGTAGATTGAACCCTCGAGATCCCACTCGATATCAACCTCGATGAATGAATTTGCATTCGTGCCCGAGAAATCGAAATTCCTCTGGAGACCACCGTAGGCATTTGCCGAGTAATAGCAGTTTGCTGTCGAGCCCGACATGCAACCATGGTGCCAAATGCCGTCATTGTGACCATCGTTGAGGTATTCGACATTGTCGATATACCACCCCGGTCGTTCAACCGCAGTTGGATGAGTCCAGATTCTGAACCTGAATTGGATGCTCTCTGCAAAGTCGATATCGTCCAAGACTGATAGGTTGACCTCTGAGGTGACCCAACCAGAATGTGTTGGTGAGGCGAAGACCGGCAGGTTACCTGATGGTGCCCCCTCCACTCCCGGGCCATCTTGGGAAAGCGTGCTGGGATAGCCCCCCTCGGGAGCGACCCACGACCAATTGGACCATGTATTGGTCGAGTCATTCTTCATTCGGAATTCGACCCAGGTTCCATCTCCATCACCCGAAGCTGTGCTGTCTACATGGTACCAGTGGTCGAAGCTGAGTCTGAAATTGTTGAAATTCAAGGAATTCGGCACAGTTAGAGCCGGCATTGTCAGCCATGCATCGGTTCCAGCAGGTACGGGTTCACCGGGCAATGTTCCAGCCACCACATTTCCATCAGATGCCGTCGAGGGGATTGTCCCGTGGCTCAATATTCTCGATGCACCAGCCAAGGTCCCATTCATCTGGGCAGGGAAGGCCGGAGTCCATACGGCTAGACCGTGGCAAATGAAAGTGTGATTCTCGTATTCATCAGTGTCGAGAGAGCGGTCGTCATCCCAATCGATTCCGTCCGTGATATTGTAGCCACCGAAATCGCAGTTCGTTCCGGAGGATTCGACAGAAATCGAGAGTAGGGCGAGATAGGTCACGTTAGAGCCATTATTGGTTGTGTGGACATCACAGTAGTAGAGAGTCTCAAGTATCTCATTATTGTTCAGAGCATTGTTGTAATTATTGTCCATCCCATGGTCGAGAACGTAGCCACTGCTATTGTCGCAACCGGCTGTGCTCGACGTCGAAGAAGAAGCATAGACTCTAGTGTAACCAGGTCCGCTTCGATAATCGTTGTTGAAGAAAACAGAGACATCACCCGCCGTGAAGTCGCTGATATTGGTCTTGGTCTGATCATCCATCATTATGACCGCTTCCAACTCCTCACTATACGCCAAATCAGAGAAGGTCCCATTGAGAAGATCCGCACCCTCCCATGAGATTGTGGTGTCGAGTGCTGTGATTAAATCGGAGTTCGTGACGTGCACCCATCCATCGAGGATTGTACCGTTCCCGGGAACCCGGAAACCGGTGATTGTAACTTCATCTCCACCGGGGTTGATGGTGTTCGTCGTATTCCAAGAAGCCATCCCTGCACTAGCGAATGGGGCTAGAATCATCAGCATGACGAGGGCGGTTGCGAGTCTGCGGCGGCTGGCGGGCATGTCTTCTACGTTCATTGGTGAGATTATAGAACTCGCGGTTCCTGTTCTACGAACAGGGCCTCCAAGACCGAATTAAGACAGTGATTCTTTCTCGGATTGGCTAATTCCCACCTACCACGTGGCTTGCACAAGCACTTCAGAGGTGGAAAAAGATGGAGCCACTGGGGGGAATTGAACCCCCGACCTTCGCCTTACCAAGGCGACGCTATACCCCTAAGCCACAGTGGCAGCGAGCGCGCCACCTGCGGCGGCGATTTAACGACTGCGGAGTGGCTGCCGAGCAAGCCCTGTGCTCAAGGCACCGAAGAGAGTCATGCGTCAGACTCAAGGCGGGACCGTGGTTCGCCCGACCACGAGCCGAGGTCGCATAGCCTGGTATTGCGCATGACTGGAAATCATGTGGGTTCTACCCTCGGGAGTTCAAATCTCCCTCTCGGCGCCACTAATTGAAAAAAAAACCAGCCGAGAGGGAGATTTGAACCTAGGCGAATCTGTTGAAG
>CAZNVK010000003.1:24601-90559 GCA_964576865.1 uncultured Candidatus Poseidoniales archaeon
TTGAACCTAGGCGAATCTGTTGAAGGGGGTGCATTCGATTCACCGAAGGCTCGGTGAATCAAATCCTAACTTAAATTACGATTCTCTGGGTCAAATTGAATTTCTACCTCTCGGCGCCACCAATCGAATAAAGAACAGTCTTCTTTCTCACATTGCACCGTGCATTGTCAAGTGGATTTCTTATGCCTGATTCGACGCGCTCATCCCGTGGAAGAGGGAGAAGACCGAGCTGCTCCTGACGAGCATGCGGTTCCAGCCACGGTCAGATTGAGCGACATCGACCTTCCATTCTCACTCGCTGAACGTCATCATCTATTGTCGAGGTTGGATTCTCTTCTCGAGGAATATGTCTTCCATTCCCGTATGATACGAGAAAGGTGGGGTCCTAACGAAGCACTGATTCTGGGACTCGGCACGATATCCCTGATTCTAGGAGCCTGGGACCTCGGTATCGGAGAGATAGCAGGTGGAGGAGATTACAATCGGGTCGGACTCTTCGGCGAGGATGGCGGATTCCTTCATGTTTCAGACTTTTCTTTGATGCTCTCCCTCCTCGCGATGATCGCTTGGATAGGTCTCTTCGCAGCCCTCTGGACACGATTCCCACTGATGCGAGAGAACCTCGTCTACATGTCGATTGCAACCCTAGCCGTTCAACTCGGGTATGTCTTCTCACATGCCTCTGCAACGAACTTCCCCTTCGGCGCAACCGGCGGTGATTGGAGTGGAGTGGGTATCGGCAATCTGGTACTATTATTCCTCTCGATGGTCGTCGTCCATCGGGCTGTCATCGAGACCCGAGACATCCACGTGCAGGAACGCCATGCCCACCCTGATCCTCGCGTGGTTCAGAAAGCATGGCGCGACCATAGTCTGAATGCTTGGAGCATGAGTTTGGGCGCGTGGATGATCTTCCTCAATCTCTCAGCTTGGGCTGGTTCCCATGCGGTTGCCCTGAGGCCTCCAATCGAGTCTGATATGACTGGATTCATCGTCATGCACGTCTTCTTCGGAATCCTTGCGGTCGGTGTTTGGACCCATGTCCTCTGGTATCCGCAATTCATGTTGGGCGCGGCGGGGGATCGTATCCAATCCGTCCGCGCACGCGAGGTCGCGGGTGAAGCCGTGCCGGTAAGCCGCGACCGGCGCCAAGGATCATGCCCGATCTGTGGGGTTGAGACAGCCGCCATCCGCCACGAGGATGGTACGCTCGAAGTCCCATGTGGTGAATGCGATGGAGGTGGAGCTCCCGGGACTGCGTGCGCCGATTGCGGGGCAACACTCCCTGCGCGAATCTCCTGCCACGACTGCGGGTCGAGCACGACGGTAATCAGTCACTTCTCGCGATCGGAGGCGTGGTGAGAGCACCGGAGTTGAACCTCCGAGATCATCTTCAGCGAGGTGCTTGAGTCGTGCTCGACGATGAGGTTCCCGATCCTTTTGACGACCCTGCCGAAGGGACTGATGTCAGTGCGGACACGTCCAAAGAGACTGATGTCAGTGCGGACACGTCCAAAGGGACTGATTTCGATGCAGACCCGGCGGATGGTGCGAGCGTCAGGGTCGACCCTGCCGACGAATCTGATGAAGCACACTTCGGCGATGCTTTCACTTGGTTGATTGGCATCGTCTCTGGCTTGATCTCGGTATTGGCAATCCTCGTCCTTTTTCTCTGGCTCTGGGCAGGTGCTAACGACATCATACTCGGGGGCCCTCCACCAACGTTGACAGGTTGGCAGGAATCGTATCGCGACCTGACCGGATTCGACGAGGTCACGGGTTTGGATGGTAGCGGGGTACGTGTTTGCATCGTTGACTCGGGGATTGAAATGTCTCATCCCGACCTCCAGCATCTTACCCTCGCCGGATGGCTAGATGTGGTGGATGGTCGGGATGCCCCCTACGACGATGAGGGCCACGGCACGGCGATGGCTGGCATCATCGTCGCACAGGATGGACTTACTGGAATTGCTCCGGGCGTTGAACTTCTGGTAGCGAAGGCGATCGATGGGCAAGGAAGTGGTAGCGATGAGGGAATTGCGGAGGCGGTTGAATGGTGTGCTGACCAGCAGGCTGACATCATCTCTCTGAGCCTTGGGGGAGAGGGGGGTATCGGCTTCGCGGGAATCACCACCGACCAACTTGAGCAAGCGGTTCAGGATGCGCTCGACGAGGGTGTTTTCGTGGTTGCGGCGGCGGGGAATGACGGTGAGGATGACGACGGTGATGTCTCCTCTCCCGGCTCCGTCGAAGATGTGATCTGTGTGGGCGGAACAACCCGTTTGGGCAATGTCTGGAGAGGCAGTTCAGAGGGAGATAACAATGGTCGATTATGGCCACCGATGTTGCCCCGCTCGGATCCGGACAAGAAGCCTGAGGTTCTGGCTCCAGGGGCGGAGGTTCCAGTCTTGATGGCCGGCGGGTCTGGAGATGGCTCTTGGTGGGGCTGGGCCAGTGGAACTTCGGCGGCTACCGCGTGGGTATCGGGTGGATTGGCCCTGATATTGGAGGCCCATCCTGAGATGCAGCGCGAGGGGAGTGCTGGGGGGCCGAGCGCGATCGAGATGATTAAGGAGGAATTGAGTGAGAACTCGCAAATGGACCATGGTCAAGAAGACCATGATGACCACTTCGGATACGGTATCTTCCGTATCGATCTGATGCTCGACGCTCTGGGGAATGCCTCAACCTCGGTTGAAGAAACCACTGCAGGGGCCGACCGATTGGAAATTCAACTTGAATTTGAGAATCAGGCGGAACGCAGGAAGACTCCGAGGGTTCCGCCTGTGAGTTCGACGAAGGCTGCTGAGTGCTCTGAATCTGCCCTTCGCACGAACTCCATCCACCGATTGAAGGAAGCTACGACCTGCTGGGCCTGAGTCAATTCCTGTCCAGGTTTCGGTTCTCCGACATCACCGGTTGGGACTTGGGGTTCGAGCACCATAACTACGCCTCCGGGTGCCAGCAGGTCGAAGGCTCTGGATGCGGCCTCAGCCCTCTCCAATTCGGGCAGGTCGATGATGATCAGATCGATGGGTTGAGGCAACGGAGCGGCGCGTGCAGCGTCTGGGAGTGCCGTGCCGGCTGCATTCCAAGATGAGGTTTCGGCGGCGACCTCATTCCATGGAATAGTCAGTACTTGAGCCCATGAGGTCGCGTCGTATCGGCGTAGCAATCTATCGATGATGACGCCGAATTTACCGCCCTTCTCGATGACCCGAAGAGTCTCCGGGCGGTGTGTGCTCACCGACTCATCCGAGTTCGGATCACCACACCACAGATCCATCATCCAAGCGGTGAGGTGACCGATGCCGCCACCGACGATGACGACATTACGCGCAGGTAGACGACCGGCGATGTCGCGTATCCGCGCGCGAACCGAACGAGTCAATGGACGCAGATCCATGTGGAGCATCTGCTCACCAATCGCTGCGGCGATCTCAGGCTCCGAATCTCCGCGCGTTTCATCAGCGCTGACCAGCCTCTCGAACATCTCGCGCTGAGACATTTGAGGCAGACCCAATCCGCCCCCGAGATCGCTCATGCAACGGCCTCGGGTGGCCTTCTCTTGAACCATCCCACGCGCGGATGGCTTCAAGAGGAGCAGTCCTGCCGCCGGGTCGTGACCGATAGTCAGGACGAGGAGCAGCCAGTCGATGTCGCCGAGTGCGGCAGCTGTGCTGATTTCACCGAACACGAGGTGCTACGCCGCCACGTAAAGGGTGATGGCGAAGATCTTCTGGTTCAGTGCCGCGATTGTGGAGGGGTTCAGACACTTCATCTGCGACCGGGAAAGGAGGTAGGCATCACGACCATTCTGTCGGATGGAGCTGAGAGCCTGACGGATAAGGTCGAGGCGGATGAGGATGAAGTCATCTCTGTCGGTGAGGTATTCGAACACTCGGAGATTCTCTACCGAATCACCCGCCTTGATGATTCCGATTCACGACCAAAGAAATCGATTGTGGCGTCCGAGATCTCAACGATGTGGGCCGTGAGATGCGATAAGGCGATCGTCAAACTTACCATGACCGATGGAGAAGAGAGTTCTTCCAAGACAATCGAATGCACTCCTGATGAGGTATTCTCCTGTGGCTCGATAATGGAAGTCGACGGTGTGCGATGGCGCATTCGAGCCCTGCACACCGGCCGGGGCAGAACCCTGCGTGGTAAGCGCGCGGCGATGGAGATACGGCGAATCTACCTTCATCCACCGAGGGCACGCTACGGGGACGACGATCGACGTGACTCTCGTGGACCACGTAGAGATGCCCGATTCGATGACCGCCGCCGCTGATTCTGAGACGTTCAGCGCCGATTCGTCCATGGCATGATGATGCTCTTGGCGATGTGCCAGGCGACGTCTGGGTTCTCCCGCAATCGGCGCATGCTATACTCATACCATCGGCTTCCGTATGGGATGTAGACCCTTGTGAGATGGCCCTGTGAGGCCAATTTTCGGCGCACGTTGCCTCTGACCCCCAGCAGCATCTGGAATTCATAACCCGGACCTTTTCCCTTCCGCGGCCCCCCTGCTCCGGCTCTTGGGTCAGCCACGCTTGGCCCCATCCCTCTCTCGCTCAGCGCGGCTAGCGAATGATCGATGATTGGCAGATCGTGGGATGCGATCGCTGTGTACGAACCGGCATCGAGCAATTGGTCGATTGCTCGGTTCGTGGCTTTGACAATCTCATGGTAGCTGGTGTGGGCTATCTGCTCGGATTCGAGGTAGATTCCCTTGCAGATACGCACATCCGAGGCGCCGGCGAGGGCGCCTGCAAGTTTGTCGATGTCTAATTCGGTGCGGAAGAGTCTGGCCTGGAGGACCGTACCGATATTGCTGAGACCGAGTTCGTGCATCTTGGTGACGAGGTCGATGGTCGGTTGGGTCACTCTGTGGTCTTCCATGTCCAAGCGAACGAAGATGTCGTGCTCGGCCGCCTTGCGGGTGATTCGTTCGATATTGGCGATGGCGCTCGACTCGTCGATGAGCAATCCGAAGGCCGTCGGTTTGAGAGAGATATTTGCATCGAAATCCTCGGCGACGATCGCATCGAGGACGCGAGCGTATTCCTCGACGAAGAAGTCGGCTTCTGCCATTGTGGTGATTTCCTCGCCTAGAACATCGATGGTGAAGCAGGCTCCTTGTGAGCTTAATTCGCGCATCACATCCAGCGCCCCCGCGAGGTCTGGACCGGCGACGTAGCGGTTTGCGACCCAGCGGATGACGAAGCGAGGTGTGATGGGCATAGCCATCATGATCAGCCTGCCCATGATGCCCATGGCGGCCTTCGTGTGGCGGGAGCACTTTCACGATTGCTCATGGCAGGAAGTCTCGGCCGCGACGTACTTCGACGCCCATCTGACCTAGTTCCTCGATGATGGCTGAGCGCTGCCAACCCTTGAACGATTTACGGTCGAGGTGGGCGAAGAAAGTGCCACCCGGGTAGGCTTCGCGAGTCTTACTTACCGCTTCGGCGAGGCTGTGTTTCCATGGCCCGCTCGGTGGACCTTCGTCACGCTCGTCGAAGATGAGCGCGTAATTGGCTAATAGATGGCCGAAGTCGAGGCCACTGCGGATGATTACATCGGTGTGGCGTGGAGCGTAATGACCTCCACCCAATCCAATCATCACTTCGCCCTCGCCACTCCATTCGCCCAGCGGGCTGCTATCTGCGAGCCCGAGAACACGGTAGATGACGCGGGCCCAACAATCGGCTGCGTCCTCGCGCACCCACTCGGATTCCTTCGAGCCGATTTCGAGGTAGAGTGTTGGAGCGGTCAGCACCGGACCATGATGAGTTGTTTCGAGGGTGAGGTCGAATTCGTCGGCCAGTCCGGAGTTGGTGGCTTCGATTCGTAATTCGCGGAATAGGGTGGCGAATCGCGGGCTTGGGGGGACGGCCAGCCCCTTGCGCCCGCCGGCGAATCCCGGTTCACCGTGGGGCACTTCGCCTGGCACTCCGATGGCATGCAGGGTGAGAGAAGGGCGGCCGCTCTTAGCTGCGTGGCGAGAGAGAACCAGAACCTCATCGACGGTTTCGCCGACGGCACCGGAATGAGTCTCATCTATGCCGTCGGCGTGAATATGCAACTCTTCGATTGTGAGCAGATGTACTGGTTGGGCTGAGTGTCGTTGAAGGACGCCATGCTCGAATCCCTCCTTCTGCCCCCAACCATCGAGCCGAAGAACCGCCTCCAGCAGATTCACCGATGCGTTATCGGCTCGAGAGGCGAGCAGCAGGCAGACCATGCCTCACGCTGCTCGCGAGATGACTTCAATTCATCCGAGGCGACGAACTCATCGCTCAGCGAGCTGACCACAGATTCAAACGCGAGCGCAGAATGCTTGACCCGTGAGCCGAATCGTCACCTTCACCCCGACTCGAGTGGACTTGGGTGAGACTCACCACGTCATCGTCGGAACTCTCGGAGAATTGGCTCGTATCGACGATGACGGCAATGCACTCGGCGATTCAGTCACCCCATTTCCTGCCGCCGTCCCATGCTCGACGCAGATCGATGGCGGCTGGCTGGGAGTCTGGGTCGAGCCCGAACACCGCTTAGCAAGGATGGCTCGCCTGAATTCAGACTCCGAATGGAAGAACGGCAACCCCCGCGGTGAATTTCGGACCTCCAGAGTGAGAGATATGCAACCCGCGAATGCGGAGTGGACTCGCTCGATGGATGCAGAGCCTACGGCGGTTTGCCGCACCGAAACCGGATTCTGCTTCGCTGTGCGAGGACGCGGAATCTATCACCTCGATGCACAAGCGAATGAGATCTGGCGTGCAAAACTCCCCTCGGTTCTCGATGGGCGCCGCCGAGGTCTCGAAACTGCAATCTCCATGCAAGCCTCGAAAGACAAACTCAGTGTCTGGTACGACAACGGCTTAGTTGTCGACTTATCGATGTCCGACGGGTCGGAAATCGACCGCCGCAACCTGAATGCTTCCGAGCGCATCGAAGCGGTATACCACAGTGATTCGCAACACCTCATCGCGCTCGCCGGCGGCGGCATCTCGATCCAGGATGAGAATGGGGTTCTCGAATCCCACGCGACACCGGGTCCAGTCTTCGCCGCTCGTCGTATCGGCGAGACTTGGGAATTCACCGGCTGGCGTCACGATGGACGACTCGACGAGGACGGACTCAGTCTAGCTAAACGACGGGAGATCGGCGTGGGATTCGTCGGCCAGCGAATCCTGACCAATGACGGCACGCTGGCCGCCTTCGGAATCACTCGTTCTTGACTGTGTGGCCGCACTTTCCGCAGGACTTGCGGTCAGCGTGGACACCGAGGAAAACCCCGGGGCCGCAGGTTGGACAGGTCTCAGCGCGGACCAGCGTGTCGCCTTCAATTTGGTACTTTGACCACTTTGCGTTCGCGTTCGGATCTGACATCACTCATCGCCTCCTTCTGTCTTTGGGCTAAGCTTCTCGTGCCTCTTGTGCACATACTCTGGCTCGACGGTTGCGGCCTCGGAATCACCGTATATCAGCGCGAGGCCGGTCGTCTGCGGACGGCCGTAACGGGTGTTGACATCCTTGACGAATGTAAGCTCCTTCTTCGAACCTGGTTCTGCCTTGGCAGCGGCGGCTACCATCTCAGCGAGTGTAGGTGTGGCTCCGGTCGAGTGCTCCCAGCGGAAGCGGAGTTCGACTCGGTTCAGCAGTGGATTCTCTTTCCTTTCGATTATCTCCATACAGATTCCTCCTTCAGCGGATATTCACCTTCAGTGCGTACGACCCTGGCTCGCTGACGTTCAGGCGCTGCGCCACCTCGGATCGGTTTGGGTGCATGATCACAACGTATCCGGACCAGTCGGTGGTGACCGGCGCGGATGGGCAGTGCATGCACTGGACAGGGTCGTTCTTGCTAGGTGGATCGGGCAGAATGCGGTTGCACTCGCCGCAGGCGAAGGGCTTCTTCACCATCATCAGTCACCTCGGGTCAGCCAATCGTGGGCACCTAGTCCGGACATCTTGCAGTTCAAACCGATCTTGCTCGAGCGAGGATCGTTCTGGTTGATCGCCTTGGAGACGATGCGAGAGCGGACGAAGGAGCCCTCTTCGATGTGCTTGCCGGTCTGGGATCCTTCGATGCGGCGGATTCCCATGTTGACTTGGACAGGCTCGTCGAGGATCTGCGACTTGTGGAGCAGAGCCTCGATCGGGCCGATGCGGACGAAGGCGCCGTACTCGGAGACTTCGGATACCGCTCCATCGACGACTTCGTTAGCCTCCATTGTGAAGTGGAGTGCCTTGAAGCGGACGCGCTGGTAGATAGCTCCATCCCCGTGGATGATCTTGCCGCGTCCGACGGTCTCGTGACCGAAGGTGAGCAGAGTGTAGTTCTCATCCTCATCGAACCGACCCTCGAAAGCGGCGTGTGCCAACTCATCGATGTGGTCCTCGAGCTTTCGATCCTTGCGGATGTACTCCGCTGGGATGCGGATGGTGTCCTCCATGGTCACGAGACTGTACATTTCATTCTCCTCCAGTCGCCGGACCGCTCCGAGGTCAGTCGGAGGAAAGGCAGGTCAACCCTCCCGTCCCTCATCGGCTGTGCCTCCAGAGGAGAGGTCCGTGCGACTCGCCGACCTGCGCCCCTCCTATAAGCGCAACGGATGAGGCTACGCCTCCCGATTTGCTCTGGATTGCTGTCATTCATTCGCCAAATACGCGCGCTCACACTGGTCGGCGTTGGGTAAAGCCTGCTCAGACCGTAGGTCTGATTGAGAGTCTGGCCCGAACGTTCAAGTGGCTCGGAAAGCCGAACTTCGCCTCTGATGGGCATGCGGTCGGCTGGTTTTGGGGCCTTTGAGAAGCGAGGGGCGGTTCTCGCCGTGCTTTCGCTACTCCTGCTATCGATGTCTCCGATGCTCTGGGGAATTGAGGATTCTGGGGATTCCCTCGCTGGTTCCCAGGGTGATTCCGCCTTCACGGGCGTTGTGGAACCTTGGTCTGACGGCGACCAACCCTGGCCACAGCCCGGACGACATGCTGAGCGCACGTCGAATGGCCCAGCTCACTCTCCTGATGGCGGGGCTGGGACAGGTGCGCCTGCCGATGCCACCGAGTTGGCATCGGTGGTCGACCCGGTAGTCAATTGGGTCTACGGGTCGTACGGAATCGGTACTGATGCGCTCGGCACCCCGGTGGCTGACCTGAGTGCTCAGATCGTCACCGAGGAAGCTGCAGCCGAGCGCTGTGGGGGAGATTCCCTGTTCACTATAATTGTTCAGACAGTCGGGGTTGGAGGAAGCGACCACAGTGTGATGCGAATCATAGAGGGAGAGGATGCGGATCTTGCGTGGGAGGTGGATTTGGGTGCCACGGAGGACGTCAAGGCCTCGCCTGTTGTCGTCGATTTGGACGATGATGGCATGCAGGAAGTCCTAGTTGTCTACGATGCGGCTGGAACGATGTACGTGGATGCCTACTCCCCCCGCCTGCATTGTTCGGTGACCGGATGGTCCGCGGGCGGGTCGAAGAGTGGGGAATTGCTCTGGACCTACAGTGACGATGCTCTCCGCATAAGCAGCTCGGATGGCCCTTACACCTCCTCTCTATTCGGAGGTCACAAGCCAACGACTCAACCCCTGCTGGCGGATTTGGATCTCGATGGCGATGCTGAACTTGTTCTAGCCGCCATCGATGAGATCAGCGAGGATCCAGTAATCGTAGCCCTACCGCTTGGTGCTAACGGCGTGCCGACCCCCTTGTGGGAGTCGACCTTGCAGGATGGTAGCCACCCATCAGATCCAGCATTCGCCCAGGTGGATGATGAGACGGCTTACGTCTTGTTGACTACGACTCAAGCCTCGAGTGGGGCGATGTGGGTCTGGAAGTTGGATTCGACCAATGGTGACCAGAAGTGGGGTGGTTTGAGTCTCAACAATATCGATGGAAACTCCGATGTGCCACACATTCGCTTGCCAGGACCTATTGTTGCGAATCTCGATTCCGACGCTTCACCTGAGATGATAATCACCATTCCGACAGACGCCGATGGTTCGACGACAGACGACGGCGCGGAGTACCGCGGCCTCGAGATTGATGATGGGACTGCGATCTGGTCTTTCGAGGCTGTGAACGGTTACGCCGACGCGCCTCCTCTGGCGGTCGATACGGATGATGATGACGTCATCGACCGCGTCTGTTGGATCTCTTGGTATCAGGAGACGACAGCTCGCCATGGCCACGCCGGATGTCACGACGTCTCAGGCAATAATCCACAATTGGAGTGGCATCATGACCTCGAGCAGTCGAGTGGTTCTCCGAATGATGAAATCGCTGTTGGACAACCGATCTGGATGGATATCGACGGCAATGGTGCGCCCGAGATGCTTGTGGCTTACGGGCGCACGCTATGGGCTTGGGATGGCGACTCCGGCACACAAGCCTCGATCAATGACAATTGGAATGACGAGGTCGAGGTCGACCACAGGACATGGTCATCCCCAGCCCTCGCAGATGTCGACGGTGACGCCACCCTTGACATCATTCTAGGCGACACCGTCGTCTCGACAGCGCTCGCTGATGTGCGACCGCTGCTCGATGGGCGCGCAATAGAATTCAACCCGAGCGCCCCAGACCCAGGCGAGGAAGTGACAGTCACGGCCTTCTTCGAGAACGCAGGAACCACCGAAGTCGACCGCGCGGTGGACGCTGTGCTCTACGCGAATGGGGAGGTGATTGCCCGCCACCGCGCAGAATCACTCGAACCGACCGACCCCACCGGATCGGCCGGCTTCGAATCATTCTCGGTGGAATGGTCGGGCGCGCTCGGCGAGCACGAGTTCGAACTCGTGCTCGACCCCTACCAGAATGTCACCCAATCGAGGTACGATAACGATGGACAAGTCACCACGCTGACCATCGTCCCACCTTACAATGCGACATTCGAGATGCCGACGAATCCAGTGCGAGTCAATCCGGGAGACTCAACCATTGGTCAACCGACCGTCCGCTCAACCGGCCGACTCGCAGGAGTCTGGAGCCTGAGCGTGGATTCGTCGAACCTACCGACGGGATGGACTTGGAGCGATGAAACCCCAGGCGGCATCAGCGGCATCGAGATCGCCACCGACTCAACTTGGACTCCCTCACTCAGAATCCACGCTCCAACCGATGCAGCCGGCTCCGACGCAGGTCATCTAACACTGACCTTGACCCTCGATGAGGACGCGAATGTCAGCGTGACCGGAGTCCTGCCAGTGGAAGCGAACCGAACCCGAGGGCTCTCGATCAGAGGCCCATCAGGAACCACCACGAGCACAGGATACGGACTGATCGGCGAATCCGCAAAGGCATGGCTCATCGTCGAGAATCTCGGGAATGCCGACGAGAATTCAATCTCCATGTTCTGGGACAGCACCACTTGGGACTCTGCCGAAAACAACCTCGCTCTGCACGACGAGGAAGGAAATGAAATCCCAGCCCTAGGCCTCGACGCGGGTGAACAGCGTATCATAATCGCACGGTTAGGAGTCCCTTCGGACGCCAACCTCGGTGATTCAGTCTCAACCCCACTGACAATGTGTGTTGGCAGCGGGGAGGAGGAGGCCTGTCAAACGGTCCAACTACAATTCACCGCTGCAGGGGTAACCACCGAAACCGACCACCAACGCAGCATGCCCGAAAATACCCTCGAATGGACGGTCACAGCAGACCTTCCGACCGCCAGCGGCGTTCTCGATTGGAGTATCAATGACGCAGGGATGGGAATTGAAGACTGGCAATGGAGCGCCGCGGGCTCACTCTCCATCAACGGGGACGATATCACCATGCAAGGTGTTCCGGGCTCACGCGTAACGGGTACCCTCACACTCGAGTTGCCGGTTGACGCACCACCCGCCTTCCACGCCTTCGCAGACGCCAGCAGCATAGGAGCCGACCATTCACTTCGCCTCTCGGTCGAAGTCCTGCAGATCCACCGAGCCTCCCTGACACTAATCTCACCGACAGAATCACCACATCTAGTCGAGGTCGAGGAACCGATCCCAGCAACCGTCCGCCTCTATAACCCAGGAAATGGCGAAGACACCTATTCGATGTCATACAGCCTTCTGCTCGACGATAACCTAAGCGAAGACCCCGGTGTCCAAGTAACATTCAGCAGTGATACGATAACCCTGCAAGCAGGAAGCCTTCGCACCCTCCCAGTCGAAGTAATCCTACCCGATACCACACCCGCACGCACCCCCGTCAATATCGAGATCACTATGACCTCGAACGGCGACCAGAGCGTCACCTCCTCGATCACACTGACCCTCGAAGCCCGCCAAGACCACCGCTGGGAAATCGAACTCACCTACCAAGGCAGCGCGATACAAGACAGGACCTTCGCAGTCAACCCCGGCGATTCCTTCATCGTCGACATCATAGCAACCAACGTCGGAAATCTCCACGATGATATCGAAATCGCCGGCACCGGAACCCTCCAGCACGAGGGTTCCGACACTGCCTCTAATTGGGTAATCGTCGGCGGTAACGCGAGCTCGGTACCGGTAAACGACACAACCCAGCTACAACTCATCATCGAAGTACCGTTAGAAGCATGGAACGGTACCACATTCGCCATCAGTGGAAGCGCGACCGCCTTCGACATCGAGGTAGCCAACTTCGCATTCACCATCGAAGCAGCCCATATCTCGGGCTGGACCGCGGTCGCACAAGACGCAGATTTGGAGATCGACCCCGAAGGGTCGACAGTGACACTGACAGTTATTCAGCAGGGTAATTCTCCGACCCGGCCTTACGCGTCCGTGCACGTCACAGGGGAGAACGGGTGGGATGTCCAAGCACCTGCGGAACTACCGATTCTCGAACCAGGGCAAACTGCCCAACTCAACCTCGAAATCACGCCACCAGACACCGCAAGACACGGGCGGACCGTCGAACTTCACATAAAACTCAGAGAAGGGGATGGGAGCAGCGAGGCGACCATCACACTGCCGCTGCGAGTCGCCGTCATCCACGAATTCAGGCTCGAGGGAACTGGGAATTGGATAGTCTCGGATGATGGCGGGTTCCCTCACGCGGAATTGCGTAACCTCGGAAATGCACCCACGACGATTTCACTCGAAGTTCTGAGCCTGCCTCAGGGTTGGACGGTGAGCGGGCGAACCCAGGTAGTCATCGGGGTTGACGAGGTTACTGGAGTCCCTCTTGAGGTGATTCCAGCCGAGGATTGGGATGGAACTTCGCGGACTATTCGAATTCTTGCTCAGGACGAGGCTGGGAATCAAGAGGAGATTTCACTCGATACTCAATACGAGGACCACTCGTGGGCCTCGTCGCCTATCATCGTGGTTGTCGACGGGGATAGTGCCCTGCTCGACATCCACGGGACGTCGCCTGCTTCCGGTGTTGTGGATGATATGCAATCCAGCCTTGATTGGGATCTGCAAGGAGGCTGGGTCTGGCAGGCGACATCGGGCGGAGTCGGCACCCAATTGACAGTGGATTCCGACTCCGTGCTACCTTACACGGCTTATGTCATCGAGCCATCGAGTCGTTATGCGACATGTACCATCGATGGCTCGGCGGTTTCAGTGAATGCGCATTGCAGCGTGGGCAATGGCACTGAATCCTTCTCATTCACAATCATGTTGATCGATGATGAAGGATCGATGCTCGACAGTCATGACGGGGTTCTTGCAGCGAATACCACATCGGGGAGAATCAATCTCAGCGCAGCCGGATGGAATCCAAGTCCCGGAATGCGTGAATTGACGATTCGACTGCTGGATTCACGCGGAGTTCTCGTCGCATCGGAGGAGACCTCTTTTGAGATTCGAAGAAGCGATTGGAATGTCGGCTTGGTCGGATTGGAGATAGAGGGCGAGGGGGCCTCGCAGAAAATCAAGGTCCTGACCAAAAGGGAGTATCACCATCTTCTGAGCGATGCTGATTGCAGCATCAGCGTCGTGGCTGGAGATCATAGCGCCAGCCATAGCATCGACGTCACCGGAATCTACCCACCCGAGCCGAAATTGGACCGACCGGATGTCGATGATGGAACCGAGATGATCGTGACCATTCAATGCCAATTCCCTTGGGATGAGGATTCCGACCCGAGTGATGATGAGGCTCGATTGATTCTCTCGGGAGGCTCGATTGGCACCGATGATGGCTTTGAGTGGGGCACGGCACTAGGCTCTGCCGGACTGATTATCGCGCTCGCGCTGACGCTGACTTGGATTCTGTACAACCAGCGCGAGCGAAAGCGACTCCTCGAGATGACTGAATCTGTTATCAAGCAGAAGAGCCGACGCAAAGCGACCGGTGAGAGCAAGTCTGACACTATGCTTGAACTACCTCCTCCAGCCGCCCCAGAAGGAGTTGGCGAAGATCCGGTCGCACCGCAAGATAGCCCTCCGGAACCGGTCGCTCCTGAGCCCGAGGAAGAGGTGGAAGAGCTCGATGAGTTCGAGAGCAGGTTCAAGCGTCTGACCGGCGGCGAGTGACCGCCGGAGGTGGTCTGATGAGCCGCTACATTCCCCCAAGTCCATTCTATACATTCGAGCCACTGCGCCACGATCCGTTGGAATTGATTCCACTGATTCAGGCATCGCAGGGAGGGGACCACTCGGAGATCAAGGGAATCGCGGGTGTTCCAGAACCAATTCTCAATCTGGTCGATGGTGAGAAGCCGAATCTCGACACTGCGATGATGCTGTTTCTTTGCAGCGTCGCCTGGAAGAAAGACGGTGGGATGCCTGAGCCGCTAGACAAAGGTGTGTCCCGTGAGCGGATTGGTCGCTTCCCGATTGAGGGTGGCGATGCCATCACCTACCTATTGGAGCATACCATTGAGAAGGCGGAGGATGGATTGCACGATTTGCTGGCGAAATTGGTGCTCGGCTTGGATGAGGAATTCCTTGGAGAGGGTGGATTCTCTGGCGGAGCTGGTGGGCTCGAATTGTGTGGTTGGCTGGACCCCAAGGAAGTTCGCGGTTTGCGCCGTGCGATTCAACGCGGCAAGTGGGCTGTTGACCCCGAGGAGCCGCTGGATGGAGGGGTCGCTGATGCCTTTCGCCATCTGACGGTTATACTGCGTGGTGCGGAGAAGCGTGGCTGTGGCCTGTTGATGCGGCGTCACGCTTGAACGGTTAGAGCGTTGGAGCGGCAGATTTCGTCGCTTGGCTCAGATGAGTCGACGGGCGTGCAAGGCTTCGTAGATTGGGCGGACTTGGTCGAGGACAGATTGGTGCTCGGGGGGTAGTTCACCGATTCGTGGTGTATATTCTGCGAAGCCGGTTGAAGCCCAGACCGCGTCGTACCAGTGTTCGGCCCAGATTCCATCGCAATCTTTGGGGCCGGGAGCCCAGCTGAGCATGGATTCGTCGAAGGGAATGCCGAGGTGTATGCAGACCTTGGTCAGCATACCCTTCGGGTCGAGCAGGATGTCTCGTGAATCGACGATGAGAATTTCTTGTCCCATCTCCTCGACCGTGGCGACCAGACGTGCTTGTTGAGGTAAGCCGGTCGCCCAGGCATCGACCGCGTCGGTCTTCTTGGCGAGTGAAAGTAAGACCTCACGCGGGTCTCGGATTAGGAAGCAATTGTCGAAGCCATGCAGCCAATCGAGGCCGATGCCTTCGATCATGTGGTGACACATGTGTTTCTGATACCATACGGGCGAGCCATCCGGTACATCGCCTGATAGATGCCCGGCTACGGCTCGCCAATCGGTCTCGCCCTCGGCGATGACCGCCTCGGCGACGGGATGTTCGATTTCTGTCGCCGCCAAATAATGCGCATAAAACGGCTCATCGCTGGCAAAGCAATCCGGCCGACTATCGAATGAATACATCATAGCAGTCGAAATGTTTCGCGGACCGGACCACATGGCGATTCGCTTGACAGGGCCGCCGGCCGCCATCTCAAGCACCTGCTTCACGCCGGACCAAATCGATGTAGAGATTCTGTAAGCGCTCGGCCATCGGGCCTCGCGCGCCCCCGCTCATCAGCTCACCATCGTACTCGACGACCGGTGTCAAACCTGCAAAAGTCCCAGTCACAAAAGCCTCGTCTGCCGTGCGTACGTGCTCTGTGGTGAAGTCGCGCTCGAAGGAAGGGATTCCGTTCGTTTCGCATAAATCGAGGATTTTTCGACGGGTGATTCCGTCGAGGCAGTATTCACCCGTCGAGGTCCAAACCTCACCATTTCTGACGATGAAGAAATGTGTCGAATTGCAGGTGGCGACATTTCCGTTGGGGTCCAGCATGAGGCCTTCATCGCCACCCTTGCGGCCAGCGTCGAGGCAGCCTGCGATGCAATTGTGCTTGGACAGGCTGTTGATTCGCGGGTCTTGAGCGTTCTGCGGTCCGCGAATAATGTCGACGGTGACTAATCTGATGCCGTCGATGGCGCGCTGAGGATTGGCCTTCTTGTGCTCGGGGATGATGACGATGGTCGGCGGACCTGCGACAACCCAAGGTGCTTGGTAAGGCGTAGGCTTGAGCCCGCGCGTGACGATCAGCCGAATGTGGACTTGGTCGTGCATCTCATTGGCCTCGACGACTTCACCGATTCTCGCGAGCATCGCCTCGCGCGAAATCGGAATCTCCATGCCGATGACCTCCGCGCCGTGCCAAAGCCGTTCGAGATGGTCATCTATGAAGACGAGAACGCCCTCGTGAAGCCGGAAAGCCTCCCAGACCCCATCGCCCAGCAAAAAGCCGGCGTCCATCACCGAGACCTTGGCCTCGGGACGCCGAACCAACTCGCCGTCTATCGAAATCAACACATTGGCGTTGCGAGGATCATCGACATACTCGTGAGTACCCACGACCGACCCTCGAGGCTAACCACACTTCAGAATGACTGACCGGTCAGCCGCTCGTACATATCGGCGTATAGAGTCGCAGTCTGGTCGATAATCTCCTGCGGGAGAGCAGGAATCGGCGGCTCCTCAGTACCGTTCTGGCGAGCCTCGTACAACTCGGTGTGATGACCGGTTCCGAGATAGTGCCCGCGAACGAATTCCTTCGACAACTGGACAATCTCGCCATTTGCGTACGACTCAGCATCCCACCAGCGGTCCTCATCGAGAGTACCGAATGAGTCCACCAAGACAGGCTTGCGTCCAACGCCGAGCGCGAATTCCTTCTTGCCATCGACGTGAATCAAGCCGCGGGCAGCAGCCTCGCGCTCAATGATCTCATCAACCTCAACAGCAATCCTGCAAATCGCATCAAACTCCTCACCGGTCAAATTCGAAATCTCAAGAGCCTCTTCGCGGTCGAGCAATCGGTCGAACTTCTCGAACTTCGTCGAGACCTCAACATAAGGCGCGGGCAACTTGACACCCTCTTCTAGCACAGTGCCCGGCTCGAACCCGAACTCCTCCGCCCCAGCATCACCACGCTTGTACCGGCGCCATCCGCTACCAGCCAGATAGTGCCGACAAATGACCTCGAGGGGAACGAATACATTCTCGCGATCCCTCGCGATCGCGCCCGGCTCGCGCACAACATCGAATCTCCTCGCACGAACGCGATCGGGCGCGTTCATCTCGATTACATGCGTATCACAGATGCCCGCTTCCTCAACCAGCTTGAACCAGTGGCAGGAGGTGCGGTTTAACGACTCACCTTTGCGGGGGATGAGGCTAGGGATGATTTGGTCGAAAACACTGATCTGGTCAGTATACCGAAATTCGATGACATCGGGGTCCTCCGTGCTCCAAACCTGCTTCACCTTGCCATGGTAGATCATCTCGCCCATATCGCGGGTGCCTGCGCGAGTCGCCGATGAACATTGCTGATGGAAATCCTCGGTTTCGCAGTGAGTTTTCGACCCCTGTGGGTGGAACTGATGCAAGAGGGGTCGGGACTATATTCTGCATGCTTTTCGCTCGCGCGTGAAGGCTGCGCAACCCGGTATGGAGAGGATATTCTCCTGGTCTGCTCTCGATGAGAGATCGCGGGTTGCGTTGATTGTGATGTTCGTCTTGGCGGTCTCGATCGCACCGACGGTCGGTCAGAGCGTCGAGACCGGTTGGGTCAGCGTTGAGAGCGGTACGGAGGCCGATCTCAACGCTGCTGAGGTACACGGAGATTCTGTTTGGGCATTCGGTGATGGAGGAGTCACTCTGGTCAGTGAAGATGGAGGGTTGACTTGGGCGAGCCATGGAACGCTCGGTGTATCCGACCTCATCGCAGCCGATTCCTATGCTGACTCGATGGCCGTCCTAGCGAGTGATGGGAGCGTTCATCTCAAGGTCGGAATCGAGGGGGAATGGCAGGCATTGGATTCGGGCGCTTCAGGCATGCGAAGCCTGGCTGTAACCGGTAGTGAATCACTCATACTCGTGGGCGATGCCGGAATCATTCTTGAGTATGATTCCGGAACTTGGGACGATAGAACCAGTTCCTTCATCGAAGACCTCAACGATGTCTCTTTCTACGATGAAAACGATGGATTCGCAGTTGGAGATTCTGGTACGATTCTCGCCACGACAGACGGAGGGGCGACTTGGGATTATCGTGAAGCGCCAGCTGAGGCTCAAGACGCTGCGCTTGTTTCTATGGAGTTCTTCAATCCCTACAGGATGTTCGCAATAAGCGATTCAGGTCAGATTCTATACTCCACATCTTCAGGAGGACATGAATGGAACCTCAGAGAAATCGAATCCGAGGGATACAGCACGACACTGGGAATCGAACTCAGCTCCATCGACGTTGTTTCCGCATCGAAAATCCTCTTCGCCGGTCCAGACGGATTCCTCGGACTTAGTACCGACCAAGGTCTCAACGTCGAGGAAAACTTGCTTCCTGAGGGAGTTAGCGGTTCATTCAACGACCACGCAATGATCGACCATTTGAGAGGAGTGGTCGTCGGTGATGGTGGAGTAATTCTCTACACGACATCCTCCGGTGAGAATGAGTTAGTCGGATTCGAAATTCCGGATTACAATAACTTCGGAGAATTCGTCGAGTATGCCGATGAGATGCTGCTCGGTGGATTCATTGCCACCGTCAAAATCGTCCTCTTCGGTATCCTCTTCGGATTCGTCATCGGAGTTCTCTTGGCGATGATGAAAACTGCGCCGACCTCATTCAAGAATATCTTCGAGCGCGCACCACTACAGGCGGTGAAAGGAATCGGCGGGAGCCTAATTCTCCTCGGAGCATGGTTGAGTTATAGTGGTGCGAGCCGATTTGGCGAACTCGGACTCTCGGGTTTGCAGTACATCTTCACTCCAGTTGGAGACCCGCGGGGTTTCGCGATGTTCGCCCTAGGTTTGGGTCTCTTCGCCCTAGGTGTGCAATTCATCAGAGCGGATGTCAAACTCAGCGGTCCTCTGTTCAAAGTCCGACCGCTGAACACCCTTGCAACGGTTTACACCGATTTCTTCCGTAATACTCCGCTAATCGTCCAATTCATGTTCATTCACTTCGGATTGAGCCTGGGCATGAGGATCCAGCAATTGTTGGAGGGCACCTTCGGCGATACTGGCACCGATGGCTTGGATTACTTCATCTACGGAGAGAGGACCTTCCTGAGCGCGATTTTTGCTCTCGGACTTAACTCGGGCGCCTATCAGTGCGAGACAATCCGAGGTGCCATCTCAGCGATTCCCAGCGGACAGATGGAAGCTGGACGAAGCATCGGTCTGACGTATCTGGGAACCATGCAATTGGTTATCATGCCTCAAGCGATTCGAATCTGTATTCCACCGATCGGCAATGAGATGGTCAATCTCGTCCTCAACTCGTCACTGGCGATGGTCATCGGCTATTCTGAGTTATCTCGTCAGGGTCGATTGATGATTGCAACGACCTTCCAGATATTCTACGCTTGGGGATTGGTGATGATCTCGTATTTCGTCGTGACTTGGACATTGGCTCTGCTCTTGCGGCGTTTGGAAGATTGGTCTCGCATCCCTGGACTGGGAATATCGGGGGGTGCATGAATGTCACAACCGGTTCTTTCGATTACCGAATTGCACAAGATCTACCCCGGTGGGGTCCACGCGGTTCGTGGAGTTTCCTTTGAGGTGAATGAGGGGGAGTCGGTTGCGATTATCGGCTCGTCAGGTTCAGGAAAATCGACCGTGCTTCGCTGCATTAATCGGCTGATCGAGCCGACAGAAGGGGTGATTTCTCTTCGCGGAGAGCAGATCAACACCCCGAGCGCGAATGTGAATGAGGTTCGAAGTCGGATTGGTATGGTCTTCCAATCCTTCGAATTATTCGCGCATCTGAAGGTGCTTGACAATGTGACTCTCGGTTTGCGCCACGTGCGAGGGATGAGTAGGGCGGTGGCTGAGGAGGTTGCTCTCGAAGTGCTTGAGCGGGTCGATATGCTGGATCGCGTGCACGCCTATCCGGGGAATTTGTCGGGTGGGCAGAAGCAGCGCGTGGCGATCGCGAGGGCGCTGGCGATGAAGCCTGAGGTGATTCTGTTCGATGAGCCGACAAGCGCCCTCGACCCCGAATTGATCGGTTCTGTGTTGCAGACGATTCGTGGTTTGGCCGACGAGGGGATGACGATGGTCATCGTTACTCACGAGATCAATTTCGCGCGGGATGTGGCTGATCGAATCGTCTACATGGACAAGGGTCAGGTTGCCGAGGAGGGGCCTTCGGACATCATCAACAATCCGAAGAGCGAGCGATTGACGAAGTTCCTCTCCTCGATGAATGAAGAGCACTGAGGCTCTCACTGAGGCTCTTCTTCACGTGAAATTCGGTCGGATTCGCCGATCAAATGAGACCTTGTGCGGTCATCGCCTCTGCGACCTTGAGGAATCCGGCGATGTTTGCTCCGGCGACGTAATTGCCGGGCATT
Organism: uncultured Candidatus Poseidoniales archaeon; assembly: GCA_964576865.1. Lineage (GTDB taxonomy): Archaea > Thermoplasmatota > Poseidoniia > Poseidoniales > Thalassarchaeaceae > MGIIb-O1. The sequence goes on from CAZNVK010000003.1 coordinate 45,414, forward strand.
CCGTACTTCTCAGCGGTCTCGTAGGCTTGCTTGTGGATGTTGACCATGATTGCGTCGAGGCGGCTGTCAACCTCCTCACGAGTCCAGGACAATCGCAGGGAGTTCTGGCTCATCTCAAGTCCGGAGGTTGCGACGCCACCGGCGTTGCTAGCCTTTCCAGGAGCGAATAGAATTCCGTTTGCGTGGAAGACTTCGACGGCCTCTGGTGTGCAAGGCATGTTTGCGCCTTCACCGACGGCGATGACCTTGTTGTTAGCGAGCATTTGAGCCTCTTCGCCGTTGATCTCGTTCTGAGTGGCGCAAGGTAGAGCGACGTCGACGTTGACGTTCCAAAGTCCGTTGAGCGCAGGTTCTGGCTCGGACTTGGTGAAGGTGACACCGTCGTAGTGGTCTGCATACTCTGAGATGCGACCGCGGCGGTTATTCTTGAGATCCATAATCCAAGCAAGCTTCTCGCGGTCGATGCCGGCTGGGTCGTGGATCCAGCCGGATGAGTCGGACATCGTCACTGGGACACCGCCCAGATCGAGGACCTTCTCGCAGGCGAACTGGGCGACGTTACCACTTCCGCTGAGGGAGACTGTAGCGCCCTCAAAGGACTTGCCCTTGGTGGCGAGCATCTCACGAGCGAAGTAAACCAGACCGTATCCGGTTGCTTCTGGACGGATGAGCGAGCCGCCATAGGCGAGTCCCTTTCCAGTGAGGACTCCAGTGAACTCGTTCTGGAGTTTCTTGTACATCCCGAACAGGTAGCCGATTTCTCGGCCGCCGACTCCGATGTCGCCGGCCGGTACATCGCAATCAGCACCGATGTGACGCCAGAGTTCCATCATGAAGGATTGGCAGAAGCGCATGACTTCCTGGTCCGACTTGCCCTTCGGATCGAAGTCTGAACCGCCCTTTCCGCCGCCCATCGGCAGCTGGGTCAAGGAGTTCTTGAAGACCTGCTCGAAGGCGAGGAACTTGAGGATCGACTGATTGACAGATGGGTGGAAGCGGAGTCCGCCCTTGTACGGGCCGATGGCGCTATTCATCTGAATGCGGAATCCGCGGTTGACGTGCAATTCACCGTTGTCGTCGTACCAAGGCACTCGGAATTGGATGATTCTCTCCGCCTCGACAATCGAGCGAACGACCGGAAGATATTCCGGGTGGGCCTCGATTACCGGGCCGAGGCTGTCGAGGACCTCTTCGACCGCCTGATGGAATTCAGGCTGGTTCGGATCCCTTGCGATTACGCTGTCGTATACTTCCTTCATCGTTTTGTCCATGGGGTTCACCGACGTGTTGAACCGATTCTCAGCATGAGCACCGGGCGCTTCGGCGACCGGAGACCCCTTTTTGAAAGGTATCCCCTCAAATGTATGCTTCATCCAGCCCCAAAGGGGCTGTCATTCCTCCGAAATTCACGCTCGTTGTCAATCGAATAGATGATTCTCGACGAGCCGTGCTACATTCTTCTGGTGACCCGGGAGAGTCATGACATAGACCGCCGCTTGGCTGACCTGCCTCTTGCGCAAGGCTTCTGCTATGGGAGTGTGGTCTCGGAACCAGCGGGTTCTGCCGTCGTCGCCGACGATGCGGATGTCGACTGCGGCCATGCGCGGTTCGGAAAGGAGGAGTTTGACGCTTGGTACATCGACGGCGACGTAGCCCGGTGGTAACCCCGCTCGGTGCGCTAGGTCGTCCTCGACCTGGCGGCGCTTTTCGGAATCGGTGGCGATTTCGACGAGCCGCTGGATTTGGTCGGGTGTCAATTCCTCTTGGCGCCGGCTCGACGCAACTTTGAGCATTTGGCGATATTTGAGCCGGCGCATCATATCGCGAGCGTAATCGCCGGCTTCGTAGAGGGCTTGCCAGATCTCGGCATCCACGCGGCGCTGCATGTCCGTAGGCTCTGGCAATTGGTCGGCACTTCGCTCGACAGCGCGGCTGAGCATGACCTCAGTGACGCGAGTGACACGATGGAAGTAGACCGCGCTGTACATCAGGCCGCGCGCCATCAACATGCCTTCGAGCGCGGCCAGACCACCCTCCTCAACCGCTACATCGCCGCCATGGCGACGCAGGCAGCTGATCAGCCGGCGATGATCGACGATTCCATGCTTGACACCAGTGAAATGGGAATCGCGCAGAAGATAGTCCAACTGATCGCAATCGACCGGACCGTGAACCAGATTCCCCAGCGTCCGGTCATCAGAAACCAAATCCTCCTTCCCATCCGTCCACGAAAGCAGAGTCCGCTCAGTTCCGCGAGCGTCCGGCCCGCGAATCAGAGCGGCGACATCCTCTGGCTCGATCTCATGCGCCTCGAGGATGTCTGGAATTCGTCGTCGCTCGGGCACAGACGATTCCTCACCCTCGCGCAATACATCGTAATCCCCGAGGATTATCCCCTCGGTAATCGACATGTGGTCCAGCCCACCCCGCTCGTGTAGAATGTGCTCAAGTGTGTGCGAGTAAGGACCGTGCCCAACGTCATGTAGCATTCCAGCGACCTGAACCAGAGTCTTCTCCGACTCATCCAGTCCAATCGTGTCCGCCATCATTCCACCGACATGCGAGACCCCCAGAGAATGTTCGAAACGGGTGTGGTGGGCGCCGGGGAAGACGAGGTGAGCCAGACCCAGTTGCTTGATGTGACTGAGTTTGTTCATCTCAGGCGTATCGAGCAATTCTGCGCGAACCGCCTCGAGCTGGAATTGCCCATGAATAGCGTCGTTGATGACCTTCATGTCCGACCCTGCGCGATTCCGACTCGCTCATCCGCCTTCAACTGAACTACGCGGCGCAGGGTCGAGCGAATCTGAGAATTCGAGAATAAATTAGGAATTTCTTGCCAGCAAATAATTCAATTGTCTTTCATTTGCAATACACTTATTACCCCCCCGCCTACTTGCGAACTCAGGAGGAAAGCCGGAATGTCAGGTCACAGCCCGATGGTATCGCTCAGGATACCCGAAGACCACTTGCTCGAACTTGAGCGCAGGGTCGGGTTCGATGGGATGCGAAACAGGTCCGATGTGATCCGAGAAGCCGTCAGGCGTTACTTGGCAACACCAGCAATTTCCTCCGGTACCCGTGTCGAGGTCGACCTCGGACCGGATCTGAGCGCTCGCCTGGAGGACTTCTGTCGCATCCATGGCGAGCTGCCAGATGTTGTTCTGAGGTACGCGGCGCGCGAGCACATCGCGCGCGCATCGGCTGACGACGCTACGGTCGATGCGGCGCTGCGCAAGCGGCTCGACGAGCTGCGAGCTCGCTTCGACGAATCGGCCGGACAATGAGGTGAGAGACTTTGGGTGAGAATGGGATGCACTCTAACTCCGCGGGGGGGCGACCACGTCGCCCCTCCGCACCACACCACTCCAGGGCGGTATTGACCGTTGGATTCAGCGGGCTGCGACGCCGAGCGCGACTCTCGAACGCCGTCGGCTACAACTCAATTGAGGCACCTCGCCACAAGCGACCCGACCTCTCGGCGCGCGGTCGTCATCACGATCTCGAGAAGCGAGAGAATTGAGATTCATCACACACACCGTCCCGCCCATCTCGGGCGGGACAACCCAATCGGACTCAGACTTGAGTCAAATGCAGGACACGAGCAAATCTGACTGACTGTGCAGGCTGAACCTTGATGGGTGAGAAGCCGAATCAGGCGTCATGGCGGTTGGCATCTCCGACCTCGCACGCTTCGAGAGGCTCACTCCGTTTCGCGTGCGTGACGTACTCCTCGTCGCAAGTCCATTCGACCATTATCTGCTTGAGGAATCAGGTCACCTCGCCGAGATCATGCGTCAAGAATACAAGGATCTCAACCTCTCCCAAGCCCCTCGAATGATTCACAGTCCACAGGCAAAAGATGCCCTGGAATTACTCCGAAGCCGTAGTTTCGACCTTGTCATCACCATGGCCAGGGTTGGTGCAATGGATGCGTACGCCTTCGGCCGGGAAGCGAAACGCATCAAACCTGAGCTTCCCGTCGTCATGCTCAGTCACAATACACGAGAACTCGCGACCCTGCATGCTGGGGATGGCATCGACCGCATCTTCGTCTGGACCGGCGACAGTCGAATTCTCCTCTCAATCTGCAAGCTCATCGAAGACGAGCACAACGTCGCCAATGATGTCGAGAATGCGGATGTTCAGGTCATTCTGCTCGTCGAAGATAGTCGGCGATTCTACTCGGCCTACCTACCACTGCTCTACACCCAACTCGTCAATCAGACCATGCGGCTGATGGGCGAGGGAGGAAATCTGCACGAGAGATTGCTTCGCCTGCGCGCACGAGCCAAGATTCTACTCGCTAGCGACTATCAGACCGCGCAGGAATTATTCGACAAATATCATCACAATATCATCGGGGTCTTCACCGATGGAAAATTCCCCGACCCGATCGATGGAAGGGATACTGCAGGCCTCAAATTGGCGAGTTACGCGCGGGCGCGTCACTCGAATCTACCGATTCTATTCCAATCGAAAAACGCTGAACTGAAGGATGACGCGGAGGCACTTGGTGTGCGTTTCCTGCACAAAGAGGACTCACAATTGTACGCGCGGATAGCTGAATTCATGCTTGAGGAAATGAGCTTCGGTGACTTCGTTTTCAAGCTGCCCGACGGAAGTGAAGTTGCACGGGCTTCGACGTTGCGCGAGTTGGCTGAGAGGCTGAAGGAGGCGCCCATTGAATCGGTCGAATATCACGCCCAACGCAACCATTTCTCACACTGGCTACGCACTCGCACAGAGTTCACACTGGCTGCTTCGCTACGTCCTATGACGCTAGCTGATTTCGAGACAACCGAGGAGATTCGCCGATTCATTCTCGTGACGATAGAGGCGCATATTGCACAGATTCACAGCAGGACGATTCGAGACCACGACGCTGAGAGCTTGGAAATTGGATTCCATCGGATTGGACGAGGTAGTCTTGGTGGCAAAGGTCGTGGTCTCGCCTTTTTCTTCACTCGGATGCCTGATTTGGGACTCGAGGACAGATTTCCCGAGGTCGAATTCATCGTTCCTAGATCCGTCGTGCTTTCGACCGATGTTTTTGAGGAGTTTGTCGAGGCGAATGGATTGGCGAGGTTCGCTCACGAGGAACACGATGACTCCGAGGTTGATGCAGCATTCTTGGCTGGGGAATTGGGAGGTTCGATTCGCGATGAGTTGACCGCGATGGTTTCGCAACTGAGGCGGCCGTTGGCGATTCGCTCGTCTAGCTTGCTCGAGGATGCGAGTCACCAGCCTTTTGCCGGTGTTTATGCTACTCATATGCTTGCTAATGACCACGGAGAGGTCGCGGTTCGGTTGGCTAGGTTGGAGGAGGCTATCAAACTGGTTTACGCTTCGACCTATCATAAGAGCGCCAAGGCCTATGTTTCTGCTACGCCATCCAATATCGAGGATGAGCGGATGGCGGTTGTGATTCAGGAATTGGTTGGGCGCGAGGTGAATGGTCGCTATTATCCGCATATCTCTGGGGCGGCGCGGTCTCGTAATCACTACCCTGTGGCGCCGCTGCGGGCTGAGGATGGAATCGCCGCTGTGTGCATCGGTTTGGGGCGGCAGGTGGCTTCGGGCGAGAAGTGTTTGAGGTTCAGCCCGGGGCAGCCGAAGCGGATTCATCAATTCCACAGCACCGCTTCGATGCTCGATACTTCCCAGACCAGTTTCTGGGCGATACCGATGGGTGAATCAGAGAATCCTGTTTCGCCGGATGAAGCCGAGAATCTGGTAAATCTGGGTTTGTGGGAGGCAGAGACGGATGGGAGACTGGGTTTGGTCGGCTCGACCTACGTCACGGCCGACGATAGAGTGGTGGATTCGGTGAAGGTGGGTGGAGGGCCGCGAGTTGTGACATTCGCTCCTGTCCTCAAGCACAATCGCGTCCGGTTGGCAGGTATCCTCCATCATGTGTTGACGCGATGTGAAGCCTACCTGAATTCACCGATCGAGATTGAATTCGCCTTCATCACAGATGATGAGACGGGGCAGCAGATCTTCGCACTGCTTCAGGTGCGACCGATGCTCGAAGAGTCGGTCGACATCGATATCGACATGAGCGAGGTCGACCGCAGCCGAGCGATTTGCATGTCGAGCCGTTCGCTCGGCAATGGTGTTGTAGATGATATCCAAGATGTGGTCTACATCCACCCCGAACGCCTCGACCGCATGCGGACGAGCAATCTCACCGACCACATCGAAGCGATCGATGCTCAACTCAGGGCCGAGGGGAGGCCGTACCTGCTGATTGGCCCCGGAAGATGGGGCTCGTCCGACTCTTCTCTTGGAATACCAGTTTCATGGGACCAGATCAGAGGGGCGAAGGCGATCGTGGAAGTGCCGATGTCAGATATTCATGTAGAACCCAGTCAGGGGACTCATTTCTTCCAGAATATAGTCACCTTCCACATTGGTTATCTGACCATAACTGCCGATGATATGCTAGATTTCGATTGGTTGGATAGGATTGAGCCGGAGGCCGAAATCGGGCCGCTTCGCCACATCGGCCTCGAGAAGCCGCTGAAAGTCGTCCTCGATAGTCGCGACTCCGAAGCTATCATCCTACGATAAGCACCGAGTGGTGTCGGGTGGGGTTGACTAATTCTACCTCGGACTGGCAGGAGGGCCAATCTTCTTGGGCGGTCTAGCGGCAGGAGGGAATCCATGAGCGACGTGACTGTCGAATCTCCGCTGAGATACTTCGCTCACGACGAGGTTCGCGACTCCCAAGTGGAGATGGTCGAGGATGGTCTCACCGCCCTGATGTCTGAGGGATTCCTGATGGCTTCAGCGCCGACTGGAATCGGTAAAACCGCGGCGGCGCTGGCGAGTGCGGTAGCCGCACAGAGGGCTTCTGCCGGCAATCTTCGGATTCTCTTCCTCACGGGGCGGCAATCCCAACATAGGATCGTTGTTGACACAGTCAAACGGATCAATCAGAGGATGAACGGTGGAGAACCTCTGTTGAGATTGGTTGACCTCATCGGCCGAGAGGGAATGTGCGAGAACGTCGACCGAATGAGTGGGCGCTGCGATTGCGAGGAGCAACTCGATGGATCGATGCGGGATGAGTTGCGCGCAGATGTCCGCTCACAGATGTGGCGCTCGCCCATGCATGTGGATGACTTGATCCGAACCTGCCGTCGCACGCATCTTTGTCCATGGGCGATGGCACGCGAGGCAGCGAAGAGCACGGACATCCTCGTTTGTGACTACAATCACGTCTTCGTCGAAGGGGTGCGCGAGGCTTCCCTTCCGGCGATGGGAATCGAATTGGAGGATACCATCCTAATCATCGACGAAGCCCACAATCTACCGGATAGAATCCGCAATGGCATGGAGCGTCGCATCATCTCCAAATCATTCCGGAATGCGAAAGCCGAGGTTCAGGAACACATCGGAAACGCTAGGAAGCGTGCTGCAGAGAAGGGGGAGGAACCCGACCTCGATGAAATGGAATGGGCGGAGAGGTCGCTCAAAAAACTACAAACAGAGATGCCGAGGTGGTTCTCGGCGCGAGAGAAGGAACTCTCGCGCTCGAAGGAAGATGATATGCGGGTGGAGACTACAGAATTACTCTCCGAGATGGACGCGATCATCTCAGAATCCCTCGACGAAGCACCGAGTGGAAAGTATGCCAATTTGAAACGTCTCGTGGCTCAATTGTACTCTGTGCGAGTCGACCTCGACGAGGAGGACGAGGACGAGAAGGAGACGAGCAGTGAGAGGTTAGGAGCCTTCATCTCGACCTGCGGACAGTACGAGATTTCTCCCGCACTCGTTCTCGTATTCGACAAATTGACCGATGACGACCCGCGCGTTCGCTCATTTCTATTGGATCCAGGAGTTGTCTCAGGAGCCCTCTTCCAAGCCTCGCGCGGGTCTCTGTTGATGTCTGGAACACTATTCCCGCCGGAGATGTACCGAGACCTGCTCCGTCTGCCCCAGGAACGTGGAGTCATTGCAAAGGAGTACGATTCACCCTTCCTAGGAGAACGCAGGCCAGTTCTCATCGCACAGAATACGACTTCGCGCTACACCGAACGGGGCGAGACCAATACCAACAATATACGAGACCACATTATCCAAGTGGTCCGAAACACCCCTGGCCACGTAGCCTTATTCGCCCAGAGTTATGCCATGCTGGACACTGTACTGGACGATTATCGATGGATTCCTTGGGGGGTTCGAGTCGAGAAAGAACGCCCTCGCATGTCTAAGCGTCAAGTCGGAGATTTGGTCGAGAATCTGTATCGGAAGCGCCGCACCGGAGACCGAGTTCTGCTGTGCGGCGTGCTATCGGGCAAGCTCGCTGAAGGCGTCGATTATCCAGAGAATATCCTCGACGCCGTCGTCTGCATCGGCTTGCCCGTACCCCCTCCCAGCGCTCGCCAGAAAGCCCTGACTGAATACTGCGAAGACCGCTTCGGCGCTCACGCTGCTCGTCGCTACTCAAGCCACCAACCAGCCGTCAATAGCGTGTTGCAGGCGATCGGGCGACCCATTCGCAAAGCCGAGGACAGAGCATTGGTCGTCATCTTGGAGAAGAGGGTCAGAGAGAGACCGTACAAGTTCTGTCTTCCTTCAAGCCTACAGGTGATGAAATCTCAAGATTCCAAGCGCACAGCCCGGGTTGCTCAGCGGTTCTTTGAGAGGTTTCCCGACCCTGCGATCGAGTGAGGAAGAGTCGTTGCATTCATGCGAGACGGATGTCTGCGAGGGGTGAGCGAGATGTGGCAGGACATCGTGATTGAGGGTGCTGGAATCATTGGGGGCGCTGAATCTGAGGCTGAAATGGGCCTAGATTTGACCGCCGAGTCGATGCACGGGAGATTTCTAGCTGAGATGGAACATCTCGACGCTGTTCGACTCTCTCACGAGAGAGTCGTGGCCGAGGCTTCAGGAGGCGTCAATGCCTCTCTTGCCTCGGCACGGGGTTTTGATTCGCCGAGCCTGGCTTTCGATCAATTGGATGGCTCGGCGGTTGAAACCGGATTCGACCTCGATCTGAACATCGACGCACTGACCGACCTATCGGTAAGCACCATCGTTTCAGATGAGAATCGAAAGGTACGGATCATCGCTCCCGAAAGGTTCGGCGGCTTGATTCACACACTGTCATTGCCGCCTTCACTCGATGTCGAATCCGCGACATTGAATGATGGAAGGCTGAGCCTGAGATTCCGTTGAATCGCTTGTCAGCGAACCTGTAAAGGATCACGCCGCTGCTTCGGTCAATTCGTAAGCATCACGCTCGGGGACTTCCTGCAGATCATCGATTTCCTGCAAGACCATCGAGAGAGCGTGCTGCGCGTTCTGTCGGTGTCCATCACCGAGTCGGTGCGAGGAATATCTCGCTTCTTCGAAGATTCGATCCAAGGCGACGAGAGCCTGTTCGCTGATCGGTAGAGCCTTGCGAATCGCCATCTCGAATTCACGCACCGTCTCGAAGTCACGGCGAAGGAATCCGTGTCGCATCAAGATGTTACATAGGCTCTCGTAACAATTGAAGATGGCTTCACGGATTTCATCTCCCGCCGCCAGCAATTCAGCTGTGTAACTGAAGATACCCGCCATCTCATCGAGCGCTGCCTGACGGCGGCGGCGCAGCGAAATCGCCAATCCTGCAGCCGTCCCCAGAATCAGCAGAATTCCAATCAGGGCGACGATCTGCCAGAATGTGAAAGGAGGAGCCGGATCCTCGTAGGTCATCTGTATTCCTCCGTGTTCGTTGGCAAGCCAGAATCTGTCTGCTGGAGCGATCAACTGAGAATCGGTCTGGAAAATAAGGGTGAGATCACCCCAGCGTGATTTGTCGTGGAATGGAGGCTGATTCTCGATTTCGAAGCGGTAATCCATCACTCCATCTGAGTCGGTCAATTTGACATTCTGGAAGTGAATCATGGTGGTGTTCACCAATCTGGCAACGATTGAGATTCCTTCAACCGGCAATCCGGTATCTTGGGCTGTAATCGTCACATTACCCTTGATGACGCGTTGGTTCTCCTTGATATGGTGGGTATCAGGGTTGAACGTGAAGGTGACAGGAACTCGAATGTTTACGATGTGTTCAATCGAGGCTGAATTGAGATAGCGGTCCGCATCTGAAAGTGCTGTTAATTGCAAAGAGAGATCTCCTGCAGGCATCGTTGAACGTGCTGGCGACCTGAGATCGAAATGTCCTGTGGATTCGTCCCAAGTCACGGTCGAACGCTCCGCAACGCCATCCCAGAGCAGAACGACTTCCATCTCTTCAATGACATCTCCTTCGCCTCCGACTTCGACGATTCTTCCGACCAACTCGATGTCGTAGGCGTCATTCGAGCGGATGATGATATCTGTCTGCCAGAGCAGTTCGATCACCACATCCGCTCGCGCAAAGACGGTCATGTTGTATTCGACGGGGAGATAGAATGTCTGTCCCTCAAAGGTGAATCTGATGTCGTGACCGCCCCGGGCGATAAGATAACCAATGGCGTGGTCAAATTTGAAATTGCCATCATAGCCAGTGGTGGTTCTGTGAATCTCCTCACCATTCAGTGTGACGATGATCTCACGCCCGACCAAACCAGGGGCGCCGGCAGAGTCTGCGTCGAATAGGCGCCCAGTGAAATTCCACTTCTCACCTCGCGTCACCGAGACATCATCCACTTGCAGGTTCATACCCGTGTGGTAGGCAATGGTCAGGTTTGCATCGACGCTTCCTGGTCGGTGATATCCTTGGGCAGGAGCCGAGATGGTCAAAGTGTGGAATCCAACATCGAGGAAGTCCGAGATGACCCAATTGTATGACCAATCACCATTCTCGTCTGTGGAGGTTATTCCAATCAACGTTCCATCGATGAATATCTCGATCGAGTGATTGGCCAGCCAGCCATCGGGCAGGTTATCGCGCACGGTCCCTGTCAGGCGCAGAGTATCTCCTACCGCGTGGGCTGCAGGTGGGTCCACGTGCACGATGGCTGGTCCGAAGACGGTGAAGACGGTGGTGGAGTTCGACGCGAGGATGAATTCCTCGCCTGCGAAGGTGATCTTCACCAGGCGAGGACCGAGCGGCATGTCTGGAGGAATCGGGACGTAGATGCTGAATGTCCCATTGCTGGCAACTGTGAGGCCAGTAAGGAATTGATCATTCATTGTCACTCTGAGATATCGATTGCCGAGAGCTCGACCTGCACCATCGGTCAGCATTCCCTCGATGAGTAGTAATTCGTTGCGGTCGACCTCTCCAGGAGGTGTAGTGAGCACGACTTGAGAAGTCTGGGTGACGTTGAACATCTCAGTCGTGCTCGATGGCAGATAATATTCAGGATTCAGGGAGTCTCCTTGACCCATTGGGTCTACCCAGGTGAATCCGCCGAGGAATCTAGCGGTGACCAGATGGGCTCCGTAATCCGTGTCGAGAGGCAGATTGTAGGTGACCGACCACGCGCCGCTGGATGCGTTGGAGCGAGTGGTGTAAGCGCTGCCGACATCGACTCCGTCAATCCATATGTGGATGATTCCGCCTGATAGCAATCCGCCGTTCGTCAGCGCTTGCCCATGTTCATCGAGAAGGGTTCCACTGAATGTGATGCTCTCACCGGCGATCATCGAACCGCTCATCTCAGTAATTTCAAGAATTGACGGAGCGAGAACGATGACTCTCGTCCAGGTTGAGTCGCCGTTGAGTCCTGTAGTGCCGTTGATGCCAGCGAATTCGGCGGTGATCAACATCGGTCCTTGTTCTCGGGTGGAGTCGACGGGGATGACCAAGGTCGCGCGCCCGTCGACATCTGTCGGAATCGTCTGAATGACATTACCATCGACTAGGATGTCAACCTCCTCGTTTCCAACCAATTGGCCGGCATTATCGATGAGAGAGATGTTGATGCTCACATCGTTGCCTCTCACGACCCTCCGATCGGGGTCTAGATCCGCCGGGTCGACAATGGTAATCAGTGAATATCCACGGCTATCGAATGAACCGGTGCCGCTGCTCGAACTGTAGTAATTCACCGATGGGGTGTAGGTAGCGGTTATGCTGTGGGTGCCTCTTGGGAAGGAGAGCCCGAGGGTAATCACAGCATTCCAGGTTCCATTCGGATTGACCGCTCCACCTGAGATTTGGAAGCCGCTGTCGTCACCATCGATCTCGAAGGTTAGGAATGCTGCTAGAGCGGCCCCGGATCGGTCCATGATGCCAGTTCCATTACTCGAGAGTAAGGTGCCGCTCACATTGAATGATTCTCCAGCGACAGGATTGTCAGTCACTTCTGAGACATTGAGCACGGTCGGTGAACGAACCGTGATCTGGTTCATCACCGTCATCGTGGAATGGAGCGTCGAGGAGCCGTTGAACATCAGGGTGACACCGATTTGCCCCAGTGGGTGGTCATGAGGGACATCGAAAGTGAAATTCGCCAGACCCTCGTTATTTGTGACCACTTCAGGCATCCAGGTATTGTGGAATTTCGCTGCGACAGTCATTCCTGACAGACGAAGGTCATTATCCGTGTATTCGGTCAATCTCGCACCGAAAGTGACTGAGGAGCCTCGGTCAACAATCGTCTGGATAATCGGAGTTCGATCCATGAAGCGAGTCACACCGCGAACCAGAATAGAGGCATTTCCAGTCCCGGTCAGGTAGAATGGGCTGGTACCTTCGAGTACACTGACAACGACGGTCTTTGTACCGCTGGAAATTCCATCCCCTCTCGGATCGGTCGGGACCGAGACGGTGAACGAACCGTTGTTAGTGGTGGTGAAGCTCGATACCAACTTCTCGCTGGTATCGTTGAGGAAGAAGACCTCGATGGCCATCGGCCCGTCGACGCTGCGATTATTGTCGAATCCGTCGAGCACCCTGCCGCTGATGGTGAATGCCTGTCCCGCTGTGACCTCAGGAGGAATCGAATCGATGGCGATTGCACTATCGACCTGGACGGTCAGATTGGCGAATGACTCGTTCCCAATCCAGCGCCCGGCATTTGCAACGGTCAAATTGTCGCTCAGATCATCGGGCGCGTGCACGCGCAGGTCGTAGAATCCAGGTATGGTGTTGGCCAGAAGTGTCGGATTGAACCGAGCGACTCCATCGACATCGGTGGTAGTCGTATCGATGATGGTCTGATTCGCTCCACCCCAATCGAAGTAGAGGTCGACACTCGCGTCTGGTACCACCGATCCATCCGCGAGGTCGGTCACCGTCGCATTGAGAATCAGCGTGGTTCCGGCGACGACGATGAGTGAGGCAGGAGCCGCTTCAACCACAAATTCACTCTGCACACCAATCGCGACGCGCACAGGGTCACCTACCGTGAAGTAAGGGCCGGGGGCGGGTGCGGTGGTGGCGAAGTCGAGGAGAACTCGCATCATGTAGACGCCAGAAGGAATGTCACTTGGAATCGTGAAGGAATAATTGTACTCACCTGTCGTCTCGTTGATCCAACCATCCGCCAAGCGGTGAATTATCGGTGGGGCCGGACTTCCATCTGGACCAGGTGGTAGATCTGAGGGTTCTTCCAACTGAATCAGAATCGAAGAGTTATTTCCTGTGATTGCGGTTAGATGAACAACATCCTGAGCGACGCCTGCGACCCAATTCGTCATGCCTCTTGGGGTCCATTCCGAACCGAGGTTGACCGTCACATTTGCTCGACCTTGAATGCGAATCACGTCACTGGTAGCGGCAGCAGCCAACCAGGTCGATCCGGAGTAATTCATCTCCCAAGCGTAATCGCCCGCGAGCATGTTCCACTCAGGCGTCCAAGTCACCGTGTACCGGCCGGATGAGGGGTCGGTTGTATTCCACACCTGAGTGCCATTGAAATCGACGGTGTAATCACCAGGGAAGTCTGCAACAGAAGTTCCAGTATGGTCAGATAATTGCACATCGACCGCTGCTACGTGTCCTCGGGTCGTAGGATTCAGAGTATAGCTGAATTCGACGTAAGACCGGATTCCGTAAATTGAGGGGAAGGTCTCCTCATCAGCTGCGAATAATCCATCAGCCGAATAGGTGAATTTGACTTCGACTTCACCAGCCGGGATATCTACTACAGATTCGTTGAAATCCCAAGTTAGAGCGAATTGTCCTGGCGAGGAGGTCCAATTACTCGCGTTCAGAGCCCAAGTCTCCAACGTCGTGTATGGGCCATTGGTCCCTGTCCGACGCATGGCGAATGTCAATGTCCCATTGAGCGCATCTGGTGAGGGACCACGGCTGACCGCTGTTCCATTGATGAAGATGAGTTGATTGATGTCGAGGATGCTGGAATTGGCATCGATTCCCTCAAGAGAGACTGTTAGATTCGGAGAAGGAGTGATGTTGAAATTGACCGACATCGTACTCGGCCGCAAGTGATACTCAGGATTCGTCAGATTGTTCAGATCATTCTGATGCCATCCTAGGAATGCTACACTGGCATTTATCAGACCCAGAGGCTCGCTCTCTGAAATTGGCACATTGAATTCGTAATAACCGCTCGATCCCACATCTGCGATCAGATTCACCGGGCCATCTTCCACCGTCGTGTAATTGAGAAGAACCTGAAGTGTATCGAGTTGGGCTGGATCGGTCTGCGGTTGATTAGCCCAAGCCAAGGTGCCGGTTACTGTTGTATTCACCCCAGCGCCGAGCATCGGTTCGTTGGTTGGCGCTGGGCTGGAAATCGAAATGTCGACATCGTCGGTGACATTGATCGTCCAAGGGAATGAGATTCCCTGAACGCCCACGTAGCCCTGTCTATGCGTCAGCACCACCAGGGAACCATAACCGGGTTGAATCATCTCAGATGGAGAACCATCGAAATTGAAGAATCCGGTCTCATTGGTGGTCGCGCTGCCTATGAGATGATTTGCAGTTGCAGCGCTTCCGGGAACGTTCGCTGTATCATTCGATGGAACTAGATACAAATCGAGAGTGATTCCCTCAATCGCACTTGAATTGCTGGCGAATTGCAGTGTTCCGTTGAGAGTGATATTGCCGGAGGAGTAGTCTCTCTCCAATGAATCGGGAGACCAAGTCTCGTTGACGACCTCGACCACAGACATCTCCGGGCAGGCTTGGAATGGAATCCATCCGAGGTCGAGTTCTCCTTGGTTGGCATTGGTTTGCAGATGAACCTCGACCCACCAAGTGAAGTCATGCCCGTAGACTTGGAATCCATTGTCTACCCAGGTTCCTCCTGAGAACCCTGTCACCTTGCGCGTAGGTAATTCAAGTGAACGAAGCAGGGCAGCAAAGACAGTTGCATATTCATCACAATCTCCCTCGAATGCCTCCTCTAAAATCCAAACACTGGTGTCTGAAAGGTAATTGGTTTCAGCGGAGTCACTTCGATTCGAGCCAGCATGATTGCGTAAGAAAGTCGTCGTATTATTGCCACTGATCAGGAATTGCTGCAACGCGACCACTTGATCCCATGCAGATGACCAGCCGGATTCATTGACCACCGCCCAAGCGATTCTCGAGATGTTGTCGGCAGACTCGATCTTGCCTATATCCTTCGCATACGAACTATTCTGGAAGGCCGTGGTATTCTCGCGAATCGCGTCGGTCAGTGTCACCTGAGTAGCGGTTACATACAGAGTGTCGACAATCGAACCATCGATCAGTACATCTCGAGTGTAATTGGAGAAATTCAATCCAGCATCAACGTCAATCCAATCCGTGTAATTCACAGCATTGTAAGGAGCGATAAGTTCGTCGCCCGGATAGAGAATCCCATTGTTTCGGAATGAGATCTCCCATCCGTAGAGTGCTGAATCATCCCAGAAGTCTTGATGGGCGACTCCTTGGAGGGTTGACCAGCTCGGGAACATTGGTGTGTATCCTACCAAGCTGGTGTTGACACCCCAAGAGACTCCTGTGTAGTAATCGTAGGTGTGCCAGCGCCAGTAATGAGTCTGGTTGAAGTCGATTCCAGTCGAAGTGTTCTCAGCGAAGAAGTAGAGCATATTCGGTTGAATGTCGTCGCTTGGATCCCACGGATCCATCGTAGCATCCGCACAGTCATTGTCCCAGAAGGCTGGAGGGCATTCATCTCCATCCGGTATGCCACCACCATCGGTATCCGGATCTCTCCAATCTGTACCAATCTCCTGTTCGATGGTATCCGGGATGCCGTCTCCATCGGTATCGAGTGGGTTCATGTCGTCGCTTGGATTGTTCTGTGGATTGGTTCCATCGAGATATTCCTGATAATCGGTCACTCCACCGTTATCCGTATCGGTATTATTCCACAGAGTGGTGTAATTGTCGAGGGACATATTCCCTCCCTCAATACCGTACATCAATGGGCAACCGGTATTGTTCTCAAACCAATTATTCAAGCCGTCCCCATCGAAGTCAGCAAGATTATTGCACGGATTCATAGGATCTGTGCCGTTGATCACCTCATCGAGATCGTTGACACTATCGCCATCAGAATCGGTCATGTTCGGCATCGAGATGAACCCCCACGACCCGAGAGTCTCTTCCCAGTCTGCTAGTCCATCTCCATCGCTATCTCTGTAATCATCATCACAATGAGGTTCGTTTAGGGAGCCTAGAGACTCGTCCCAGCACCAAGAACCATTCACCACCACGACGAACATCGCATCAGAAGGCATCGTTATCGAGACCGAACGCAGAGAATTGCCGTTGATGGTTGAGTATTGGAATGGCGTGCGATTTCCGTTTGCGGATTCGAACCAAGCCATCGGCTCGCCATTCTGTCTCCAATCGACGGGGGTTGGGTCGAGTTTCGAAGTATTGTTCACAGTCAGCGTATTGTCTGCAGGAACCCAGGCGACGATGTCGAGATACAATTCGTATGTATTCGTACACGGATCGGTGCCGTGAGCTGGAGTCAACTCGGCACCGTCATCGATTCCGCCCCCGTCGGTGTCTGAGTTATTCCATTGGGTACAGGTAGCATTCTCCTCCCAATTCTGTATCCCATCCCCGTCGAAATCGCCGGCATCCTCGATCCTCGTCGGATCCGTCTCATTCAGGTCGACGACGCCATTGAAGTTGGTATCCTCCTCGCCGTCGTCGAATTGATCTCCATCGGTATTGTTGTTTCTCGGGTCGGAGGCTTGTGGCGGATTCCCGTACGAACCGTTGACCTCGACACCGTCAGAGATGCCATCCCCATCGGTATCGACGGCGGTGGGATCGGTCAAAAGCACCAGAGCTTCGTAGGAGTCGTTGAGGCCATCACCGTCTGTGTCGTTGTTATTCGGATCGGTGTAGGTGACTCCATCAACCTCAGCTGTGAATATCTGGCACCCTCCAGGACCCAGATTCTGTACTGGATTGCATGGAGATTCCGTGCTCGTACGATTATCTGGCCCTGGACGCCAATATTGCCGCGGCGGTTGTACCGAGCCATTTCTCGTGCTCCACGCAGGATTCACGTATTCGTATAGATTGACCAAACCGTCATTGTCGGGATCGCCCGATGCTCCGTCATCATTCGCATTGGAGGTCGGGTCCAGATTGTTGGCGACCTCCCAGCCATCGGGCATCCCGTCGCCATCGGTATCCCAACCATCGGGATCCTCATCGGTCATATTGTCGCCATCATCATCATCGGTAGCGCAATCGGCGTCACCATCGAAGTCGCCATCCCAACTATCGACCATTCCATCGTGGTCATCATCAAATGTGTTGAAGCAGATATTTCCAACAGGATCCTCGTCAGCACCATCTGAGTTCAGACCCTGGATGAGTTGCATTGCGCTCTCTTCATCCCAATCACTGACTGGAACGGTTCCGTTCCACCAGACTCCGTTATCCAATTCATTCGGGGTAGATGCAGAATCCCAATTGCTCGGAATAGAGTATTGGTATTCATTGAGGTTAGTCAGAGAATCACCGTCGGGATCTCCCGTCGAGCCGTTCTCGCCAGTAGCGGATAGAGGATCGAGTCCGTATTGCCATTCCCAACCATCAGGTAGCCCGTCATTATCGGAATCCCAATCTTGGGGTTGTGTACCGATGTAGTACTCCAATCCGTACACCAGGCCGTCGCCGTCGGTATCTGTCGACCCCATCGCCTCCCAAGACGCGAATTCGATGGCAGAGTACGATGTGAGAAGCATCAAGAGGCTGAACAGAATTGCAGAACGCTCCTTGCGGCGAGCGATTCCAGCCTGTTTACTGCTCGAGTCCACGTACAAGATGCACACCCTCTACCGCCTACGGCGGTTCATACGGGTCTTAAGCGGAATGGAGCGTCGTTCGGACGATATCCAGTGATGTTCTCGTAGACACTTCAGACAAGTTCGATGTCGTCGTCATCGTAAATCATCTCGTCCGGCTCTTCTTCCTCGGTCACCGGTTCGGGTAGATCCTCATCTTCGTCTTCGTCCTCATCATGCTTGCCCTCACCGTTCATCGCTTCCAACAATGCCAAATGGGCTGCCCATTTCCTGCGGTTCATCCTGCTCTGGATTCCTCCGAATACGAGCAGGATGGCTACAACTATCACGATGAGAGTAGATGCTCTCGGGTTGGTGATTTCGTTCAGTAATCTATCGAAAATCCCATCGATGCCAACAACCATCGTCACCTTCTCCTCGGCGGTGAATTCGTCTGGCCAACTCTGCTCGGTATGATGAGGTTCGGCTGTCACGGTGACGATGACTTGGTCTCCGTTATTGGCCGAGGATGGAACGGAGACCTCCAGGATGAAGGTGACCTCCTCGAAGGCGTCGAGTTCTATTAGTCGCGAACCAGTAGGTCCGCCGATATCGACGTTCCATCCTGAGGCGCTGCTCGCCTCAGCGTCGAGGAGGACGATCATCGGGCTATTGCCTTTGTTTCGTACCTTCAACTGGAAGTCGTAGACCTCGCCAGGTGCTAACTTCCGATTCGAGGTCACCTGTACGATTTCCAAATCGGGTTCATCTGCATCGACCTCGAAAATCATCGGCAGATCGAAGTATCGAGGGTCAGAATCAGCAGTCTCCTCAAGAATTCGCAGATAGACCGTGTGATTTCCGACAACTACCTGATTGGTCAGTGTGACGACGACGAATATCTCAGTGAAATCACCGGGACCGAGTGAGACCATCGGCACAGCAGAACCATTCTCGTCGAGGACTCTGTATGTCCATTGACCGTAAGCCTGGTTTCGATCGGTATTTTCAGGCAGGCTTGCTGGATTGATGATCTGCCATTGCGTCGCCGACTCCCCAGAAGTCATGCTATTGGTTATGCGTGCGCGAAGGTTGACCTCGGGTTCGCTCTGTGAAGAGCAGAGAGAGACTTGGATGTGGCCGAGAGGCGTTCCGTCACAATCCTGCGAGACCTCCGCTCGGATTCCGAATGTTCGTTGAACAGTGAATTCCACTGTGGTCCTCAATGATGCATTTCCAGTGCTGATGACTTCGAGTTCGATCATTCCGATGTCCGGGTCCTCTCGGTCGGTTGATGGCTTCACGTTGAACCGGAGCACCTGTGTTGAATGGCGCTCGAGTGGTGGGATATGGAAGGTGCCATCACCGTCATCCTCGAGGATCCTCTCGCCAGTATCATTATCGTAAATCTGAATGATTGTCTTTGAGCGCTTGAGTACGTCAACGCGGAAGGTATCGGTGTCGAATCCCGTGTTGAATATCTCCAGCAAGAAGGTCGTGAATTGGTTATCCTCGACATATCGAGGTATGGTTGGGTCGATGTCCCCTGGGCGGGTGGAATTAGCGATTGGGACATCGTGGTCCTCGTTCCAGACCGAGACATCCGGTGGTTGGTACACCTCCAGCTTCTCTAGGTCGAGGGAGAGCAGGTCTTGGTGGACGACTGTCTGCACTCCCTCGATGGTTGCCTCCGCTACCGCCCTAATTTCGATTCGATCAGGGGTGCCGGTGAGGTCATCAGGGGCGGTGATGGTAAGAATCGGATTGAGAATGTCTCCGCCCGAGTTGAGTGTATATCCACCGGGCGAATCGAACTCGACAAGCCAAGCGCTTCCGAGGTTCGTCAGCAGTTCGAGTTCGACGGTCATCGACTTTGTGGAGTCACCACGATGAACGAGTTGCAGAGGAACTGGAGTCGTCTCGCTGGGAGCGACGTATTCGACGGTTCTATCCTCGCGATGATTAATCGCAACTCCCCACTGCTTCATCTCGACTGCTTCATGCTCGACGAGGAAGGCATTTCCTTGCACGTCGGTGATTTCGAGTTCTACCGTGTATTCTCCGGAGGGCAATCCACTCGGATAGGTCCAAGTGTAAGTTCCGAATATCCCCTGGCTGGTATCGCGGATGCCATCGTCATCAGATGATACCTCATGATCGATTCGATAATTCCCGTCTGGATCCCGCATCAGAAGCCTGACCGAGTCCATGTCATCGCGGCCGAAAGCACTCTTGACATCGAAGGAGAATTGCATCGTTCGGTCCGCGAGGACATCATTTGGATACCACTCGAGTTCGACACCGTCAGCCAGTTCAGCGCCGTCTCGCTGAAGTAGAACCTCGCTGTCAGCAATCGCATTGGTCTCGACCTCCATCTGAGAATAACGGTTATTCTCACCGTCTATCTCATTCCATGCAACCTCTGCCTCGCAACTGCTTCCAAAAGGTCCTCCGCCGCCTTCACAACCGGTCATTTCTGCCGAAATCTCGACCGTCAACTCCCTTCCGTCGAGGATAGCGAAACTCTCCTCGTCATCGTCGAGTATGACTTCGAAGAGTTCGTGGTCATAATTGCAAGAATTCGTGATTCCGGGATTACAGGCATCGGTCTGCCACTCCTCCGAACCGACTGTGTTGCCGTTCGCTTTCACGACGATGTCCCACGTCACTTGTGAATTGCTCGGCCCTTGGGCTCGCAGGAAGAGTTGCACAGGAATGTAGAATTGGCCGGAGGAAGAGCCATGCTTGGGGCGGCCGTTGACCATGAGGGAACTCATCAGGTCGCCGGTGCTGAATTCGATTGTCGAGTCGAGGGCGCTTGCCGAGGATTGACCCCCCGACTCGGGCACTTGGGTAGTGATGTGTCCATCGCCTCCAGACGAGGAATTGGCTTCGGCGAAATAGAGTGTGTAGAGTTTGAGATCGACATCGCCCGAGGCATAGGACCGAGACTGTGCGGGTAGTCCGTCCGAGTAGCTGACGACAGAGGCGAATGGAACGGTCAACATCAGGACCGCGAGAAACAGCGCGATTCGGGCGATTCCGTCCATGCGAAATGCCTTGCTGCTCGCAATCATCGCCCTTCGGCTCTCAGCGGGGTGTTAAAGCGTTCGTGAGGTCCGAGCCGCTGATGAGTCGTTTTCGAACGCCCCCAAAAGGGGGCGTGGGCGGCCGCTCGGTTCAAGTCGGATGAGTCTGTCAGGGGGCTTGCAGGGGTTCCCGAGTCGGTCAAAGGGGCCGGACTTAAGCTCCGGTGCTTAGCGCTTCGCAGGTTCGAATCCTGCCCCCTGCACCATCAATCCAATTCAAGCGGTGCAGGGGGTGGATTCGAACCCTAGTCGAATCTGAGATTCGACGGCGGGTCGGCGCTGGACCGCCTTAGGCGAGAAGCGCCGGTTTTCAGGCTCCTGCCCCCTGCACCATTCCTCCTTGAATCTGAGCTGTCGCGCTCCCTATAGCGCGGCTGCGCTCATCCAGAGCCGCAAGCGGCTGATTGAAATCGACCTCGCTTGGACGGAAAATCAGATTCTGCGGAGCGCATTTCGTTCGATTAATTCTCAAACCTTTTCGGGGGGGATTCGAACCATTCCATCGATTCAATACCTGTCAAGACTGTGGCAGTTAATGTGACCCATCTCTAACTCAGTCCGCGCGGAATTGTTAGACACTTGAGTCGAGTCATCGAACAACCGAGTTGCCCATCACCATCGAGCACATCCAATTTGGTGATGATGACGCTCGCACCTTCGACGGCGGCAGGGATCAGTATTCGGTCGAGCAAACGGTTCGCGAGCGTCTCGAGCAAAGCTGCCCTTTCCAATTCCAAAGTTTGGTCGAGCGCACCGAGCAGATACTCGTAATTCAGCACCTCATCTATCTCATCCTCGCTCGGCTCCGACGCGCCAGCGAGCATCACATAAACATCGAATTGAAGCCGCTGCGGCGCCCCAATTTCGTGCGCATGAACGCCGATATCGACCTCGCGCACGACGTTTTCGAGGAAGAGCGTGGTCACCCCTTGAGCCTGCGACATGAGTTGCATCAGAGCTTCGGAATGGCCGCTCACAACCCACCCTCCGTCTCGAATAGCACATCACGACTTCGGGCCAGAAACCTCTCTCCTGAATCGACGAACAAAACCTGGCCGGTCACCGCCCGCGCGCCTATCAGATATCCAACCGCCTCAGCGATATCGGTCGGTGCCGGCCCGAAGCCGAGAGGACTCTCCTGTTGAGCCCGCTCGAATCCTTCTGCAGTCTGGTCTGGACTTGGAAGGGTGTGTCCAGGTGCGACCGCGTTGATTCGGACAGTGGGTGCGAGTCCACGAGCGAGAGCATCGGTCAGGCCGAGCAGAGCGTAGCGCGAGGCCGTATACGAGAGGTGGTCCGGGCTCGGGTCAGCGATCTTCTGGTCGAGGATATTCACAACCGATCCGACCACATCCTTCGGCAATTGTTCGAGTAGCGCGCGCGTGAGCAACATCGGTGCGCGCGCGTTGACATCCATGTGGTCACCCCACGACTCGGAATCGACACTCTCGATATCGTCGAATTCGAAGCGAGAGGCATTGTTCACGAGATGAGAAATAGGTCCGATTTCGGCAGCCGCTCGTCCCACGAGATTGGCCACCTCATCAGGATTGGCCAAGTCTGCTTTGACTGCACAGGCCTCGACTCCCATTCCACGGATACGCTCGGCCAGAGCCTCGGCGGCATCGGCCGACGAATTGTGGTGAACTGCCACCGAGTGTCCTTTTTCTGCTAGGTGAAGGCAAATTGCAGCACCTATTCTCCTTGCGCCTCCGGTCACGAGCGCTGCACTGCGAGCCATTCGCTCTCCGGAGGCTCGTCTCGTATTTTGCACCTCGTCCCAAACGACCTCAACTGCGAAGGCGAGGCGAACGATTAACGCCGGATGTCCACTCCTCGCCTTCGATGGGTGTGCGGCTGCCGCAGGCTGATGCTGGCGAAGTGTCAGCCGGAGGCTGTGGCGGGGCGGCTCGTATGTCGGCTGAGGAGCGCCGCAAGTCTGAGCGGAAGCGACTTCCCCCATGGTTCAGAACCACACTACCAACAGGATCCGCTCAGACGAATTTCAACGAGATGAAATCCAACGTGCACGAGCATGGATTACACACAGTTTGCGAAGAAGCTCGTTGCCCGAATATCCACGATTGTTGGGGCCGCGGAACTGCCACTTTCATGATCGCAGGCGAAGTCTGTACCCGTGGCTGCCGCTTCTGCGCTGTCGGCACTCAGAAGACTCCGCCAGCCCTCAATCCCAACGAGCCTGCCGAACTGGCAGAAGCGGTCGATCGCATGGGCGTCAGCCATGCGGTCATCACCGTCGTCAACCGCGATGACCTACCCGACGGGGGAGCAAATCACTACCGAAAGTGCCTCGAGGCCGTGCACGAGCGCCGCCCAGATGTCGGCCTCGAGTTGCTCTGCTCAGATCTCGATGGAAACCTCGATGCACTCGCTCACCTACTGGCAGACCTACCCCTACGTGTTTTCGCCCACAATGTCGAGTGCGTCCCCCGCCTCGACTCAGTAGTCCGCGACCCTCGCGCATCCTTCGAGCAATCCCTCGAGATCCTGCGAGAAGCCAAGCGCCTCCGCCCCGACCTCGCCATCAAATCCAGCATCATGGTCGGCGTCGGCGAAACCGACGAAGAGGTCGTCGAGGCAATGCGACTCCTGCGCGAGGCAGGAGTCGAACTTATCACCCTCGGCCAGTACCTCCAACCGAGTTGGAAGCATCTGGCCATCGATAGATTCCCAGAACCAGCGACCTTCGCAGCATGGGACCAAGCCGCTCGCGAGATGGGTTACAAAGCCGTAGCGAGCGGCCCACTAGTCCGCTCCTCCTACCGAGCAGGACTCCTCTGGGAGGAAGCGATGGGCGGCGAGCCGGTAGTTACCAGAGATTCGACAGGATCGGCGATCAGTCACCTGAATCCAAGCAAGGATCTGCTCACAAAACACCCCGCGAATTTGTCCGACGAAACAGCGAATTCAGCAACCGAATCCGCCACAATAACCAGCCATCCAGCAATCACAATCAACGGAGCTCGGCAATCCCCCGAGCATCAAACAATATGAACGAGGAACGGGTGTTAGGTATATGGCGGCGAAAAAGAAGCGAGTCACACTAACCGTTCCCTCCGCCCCATTCCGACCGGGCGACAAGGCCAGTTTCGCCCCGTTCGCCAACGAGCCAGGCGACCTGAGCCGCCCAGACCCAGCAACCTGCACGGCCGCAGAAACCACCGATCACGCCTACGGGTTAGTCCGCGTCCTCGACTTCGACGGCAAGGCCAGCGGCCCATGGAACCCAGAACTCAGCCCAGACGCTCTGCGCCAAGGCCTCGAACACATGGTCAGAATGCGAATTTTCGACGATCGCATGATGAAGATGCAGCGCACGGGCAAGCTCTCATTCTACATGCGCTCCTTCGGAGAAGAGGCGGTCGCCATCGCCCAAACGATGGCGCTCGAAACCCAAGACTGGATTTTCCCATCCTACCGACAACCGGGTGCGCAGTTCGTCCGCGGGCGTGATATGGTGAGCATGATCAACCACTGTATCGGCAATGTCGAGGACAATGTCAAGGGCCGCCAAATGCCAGTTCACTACACCTACAAAGAAGGCCGATTCATCTCAATTTCAAGCCCCGTCGGCACTCAATTCAGCCAGGCTGTCGGCGTCGCAATGGCTTCGCAGTACAAGGGTTTGGATGAGTGTTGCATCACTTGGATCGGCGATGGATCGAGTTCCGAAGGAGACTACCATTACGCGCTGAATTTCGCCTCCGTGTTCAAGCCGCCGGTGATTCTCAACATCGTCAACAACCAATGGGCAATCTCCACTCACGCCAACATCGCGAGTGGAAGTCCAACCTTCGCTGCGCGTGGGCTGGCCTACAACGTCCCAAGCATCAGGGTGGATGGGAACGATTTCCTCGCGCTCTTCGCGGTCACAAAGTGGGCGCGCGAGCGCGCTTCTGCCGGCGTAGGTCCGACTCACATCGAGGTTCTGACCTATCGCGCCGGTGCTCACTCGTCGAGTGATGATCCGAGCCGCTACCGGCCCGGCGATGAGCACGAATGTTGGCCGGGCGGCGACCCAATCGATCGCCTCGTCCAGCATCTAGTCGCTATCGGCGAGTGGTCCGAAGAGCAACAGAAGGAGATGGAAGAGCGAATCGATTCCGAGGTCATGGCCGCCTACAAGGAAGCGGTTACCTACGGAGATTTGGCTAACGGCCCCTATCCGTCTGCTGACACAATTTTCACCGAGGTCTACGAGACTCCTCCATGGCATTTGATGGAGCAGTGGGACGAAATGAAGCGCTGGAGGAGTGATTGAAATGGCTGAAATGAATATCGTTCAAGCGGTCAATTCCGCGCTCGACAATATGCTCGAGCGTGACGAGAATGTCCTCTTCTTTGGTGAGGACGCTGGATATTTCGGCGGTGTCTTCCGAACATCCGACGGATTGCAAGAAAAGCACGGAAGCCACCGCGTCTTCGATACGCCGCTGGCCGAGGGCGGAATCGCGGCGATCGCTTTCGGAATGGGAATCAACGGGCTGCGCCCGGTCGCCGAAATCCAATTCGCCGACTACATCTTCCCAGCCTACGATCAGATCGTCAATGAAATCGCCAAGGTCCGCCACCGCTCCGGCGGCGAGTTCTGGTGCCCACTCACAATCCGAACGCCCGCCGGCGGAGGAATCCGCGGCGGCCACCATCACTCGCAGAGCCCGGAGTCCCAATTCACCCACACCTCCGGGCTCAAAGTGGTCTACTCATCTACCCCATACAACTCGAAGGGGCTGCTCATCGCAGCCATCGAATGCAATGACCCAGTCATCGTATTCGAGCCAAAGCGCTGCTACCGCGGCCCATTCTACGGGGACCATCACAATGTTCCAACTTGGAAGGACCACCCCGAGGCCGAGGTCCCCGAATCGCATTACACAGTGCCGATCGGTGAGGCGCGTCTGGCCATGGAGGGCGACGATTGCACGGTTATCGCCTGGGGCGCTATGGTGCACGTCGCCGAGGCCGCGATCAAGGAATCCGGCGTCAGCTGCGACTTGATCGACCTGCAATCGCTGGTCCCGTGGGACCGAGATGCAGTGGTAAATTCAATCGAAAAAACAGGGCGTTGTGTCATCGTCCACGAAGCACCCAAGACCAGTGGATTTGGAGCGGAGATGGCGGCCAGTGTTCAGGAGCGTTGCTTCTACCATCTGGAAGCGCCAATCGAGAGAGTCACGGGATGGGACACCCCATTCCCACACACAACCGAGTGGGATTACATGCCTAGCCCCGCTCGAATCGCGGATGCGATCAAGAAAACCATGGAGGCCTGAAAATGTCGAATAATGTGTTCAAATTGCCAGATATTGGAGAGGGAGTCGTCGAGGGCGAAGTCGTGCAGTGGCACGTTTCCGTCGGCGATACAGTCGCTGAGGACGATGCCCTCGTCGATGTGATGACCGATAAGGCGACGGTGACGATTCCTTCGCCGTACGATGGTGAAATTGCTGTCTTGCACGGCGATGTCGGCGATATGGTCGCCGTCGGCGCCGCCTTGGTTGAATTCGGTGGAGGCGGCGGCGCACCAGCGGCTTCTCCTGCTGAAGACAAGGCCGCTGAACCTGAAGCCAAGTCTGAGCCGGAGCCCGCTCCCGCTGCTCCGGCTGCGGCACCGGCTGCTCCAGTTGCACCAACTCCTGCGCCGGCAGCACCTGCTGTTGTCGCACCCCCGCCGGTGCCAGTGATTTCTGCTCCACCAGCGGTTCCCGCAGTCTCAACACCGGTGTCGAGCACCGGTGGGGCTGGAGGCAAGGCGCTTGCAAGCCCAGCTGTTCGACGCCGCGCGCGCGAGGCTGGAGTCGATTTGAGCGCGGTTCGCGGAAGCGGCCCGGCCGGACGCATCCGCCACGCGGACTTGGACGCGTTCATCGCCGCCGGCGGAATGGTCCAGGGCGCTGCTCCAGTAGCATATTCGACGCGCCGCACCGATATCGAGGAAATCAAGGTCGTCGGTCTGCGGAGGAAGATTGCGGAAGCGATGACCATTTCGAAGCGGCACATTCCGCACTTTTCGTACTTCGAGGAGATCGATGTGACCGAGTTGGAGGAATTGCGTCAGATGCTCAATGCTACGCGCTCGCCCGAGCAGCCAAAACTGACCTATCTGCCGTTCATCATGCTCGCCTTGTCGAAGTTGATGCCTTCGCACCCGGAATGCAACGGACACTACGATGAGGCTAACGGCTTGGTTCGCCGATACGGCGCCGTTAACCTTGGAATCGCTACACAGACCGACCGTGGACTCTTCGTCCCGGTCGTCAAACACGCTGAAGCGATGGATGTCTGGCAGGCCGCGGCAGAGATGCAGCGAGTCTCGGGCGCGGCCAGAAATGGAACCGCTACGCTGGATGACCTAACCGGTTCCACCTTCACCATCACGAGCCTTGGCCGTGATGGTGGACTCGGCGCTACGCCGATTATCAATCACCCAGAGATGGCAATCCTCGGAGTCCACAAGGCTCGCGAGATGCCGGTCGTGCGCAAGGGCGAAGTCGTCGTGCGCCGAATCATGAATGTCTCAAGTTCATTCGACCACCGAATCGTCGACGGAGCCGATGGAGCGGCTCTAGTGCAGGCTCTCAAGCGCATGCTCGAGCACCCTGCTATGATCTTCATGTGAGGTGAAAAAGATGGGAGATACTCGCAAGTGTAAGGTGCTCGTCGTAGGAGCAGGACCAGGCGGCTATGTCGCTGCGATTCGAGCAGCCCAATTGGGGCTTGACACAGTGATTGTCGAGGGAGACAAAGCGGGAGGCACTTGCCTGATTCGCGGATGTATTCCGAGCAAGGCGATTATTCACGCTGCCGAGCGCTTTGAGGCGTTGCAGCAACACGCAAGCGAAGGCGGCCACATGGGAATTTCTGTGAGCGGAGAGGCTGCCGTTAACATGGCCGTACTCGTCGATTGGAAGGATGCGATTGTCGAGCGCCTGAACAAGGGAGTCGAGGCACTGCTCAAGGGAGCGGGGGCTGAACTCATCAAGGGCTGGGCGACCTTTACCGGCCCGAAGAGTTGTACGGTTGAGACGGCTGATGGGCCGGTTGCAATCGAGGCGGAGAACGTCATCATCGCTACCGGCTCGAGTCATATCGACCTGCCATTCATGCCCTGCGATGAGGAATTCATCCTTTCATCTACCGGCGCGCTCGACCTCGACAAGTTGCCGAAGACGGCAGCGATCGTCGGAGGCGGCTACATCGGTCTTGAACTCGGTTGTGCCTTGGCCAAACTCGGCACCGAAGTCACCGTTGTCGAGGGAATGGATTCGATTCTCGGAATCATGGATAAGGAGATTCGGCGACCTCTCGAAATCTGGCTCAAGAAGCACAAGGTCGCCGTCCACACCAAGGCCCTCGCCCGCGGAGCGGAAGTCAAGGGCAAGGGCGCCAGCCGCAAGGTTCACCTGACCTTCGAAAAGGATGGTGAGGAACAGACTCTCAAGGTCGATAAGGTACTCGTAACCGTTGGACGTCGCCCCAATACAAAGGGCTGGGGACTCGAGAATATGGGTGTACGAATGGATACCGGCGGTCGCTTCGTCAGAATCGACCGCCAGTGCCGAACCAATGTGCCCGGCGTCTATGCAATCGGCGATGTCGCCGGCGAGCCGATGCTTGCCCACAAGGCATCGGCGCAGGGCGAGATGGTCGCGGAGATTCTGGCCGGCGAGAACCGCGAATTCGACAAGGTCGCAATCCCAGCAATCGTCTTCACCGAGCCGGAAATCGTCTCGGTTGGCCTCTCGCCAGACGAAGCGAAGGAGCGCGGCGAGGATATCATGATCGGCAAATTCCCACTCGCCGCAAACGGACGCGCGCTAACCCTCGAAGCTGAGAAGACGGCCGGATTCATTCGCGTCACAGCGCGCGAGTCCGACCACGTAATCCTAGGAATCCAAGCCGTGGGCAGCCACGTCGCTGAACTCCACGGCGAATTCGTACTCGCCCTCGAAATGGGCGCACTGCTCGAGGACATTGCAGATACAGTCCACGCTCATCCAACGATGACCGAGGCCTTCCACGAGGGTGTCCTCAAGACCCTCGGGCATGCGATCCACGCAGCGTGAGGTGAAACAAATGCGCCCGCTGCGAATCCTGCGAGCAGGAATCGAGCCGCATGCAGCCCTCGATGAGGCGATGCGCCACATGCAACAACAGCGCATCGAGGACGAGATTCCCGACACGCTGATTCTCGTCCAACATCCTGAGGTGGTTACGCTCGGCCCCAAAGCCGAGCGCGACGGAGCCTTGAACGACCCAGCTTTGGCGGATTATGCCACGCGTGTGGTTGACCGAGGCGGGGGCATGACCTACCACGGAAACGGGCAATTGGTCGGCTATCCAATCATCAAATGGGAGCAGGATGAGCAATCTGTTCGCAGCATCATCAACCGCATCGAAGACTGGGTTATGGCAGCGCTCAGAGACTGCGGAATCGAAGGATATCGCGACGAGCGAATGATGGGAGTTTGGCTCGAAGACCGCAAAATCTGCTCGATCGGACTCGCCTTCAAACACTGGGTTAGCCGACACGGACTCGCCCTCAATTACAACACCGATGAGGGTCGCATCGAGGCCCTGACCTGTTGCGGTCTCGATGCGGGAATGACGACTTCTCTCGCGGCCCTCGGCCACACGCACGACCTCGAGGGCCGACTCCTCGATCGGGCGCGCTTGGAAGAGGCTCTGCTGGTTCATGCCGAAGAATTTCTCGGGCGCGTGCCAATGAATCCAGCAGAGTGGGCTCCGGGGTTGGTTGCCTGAGACCGGCGCATTCCGAACTCCGCTCCGAACTCGCCCACCATTGGTCACTCGACCCCGATGTGACCTTCCTCAACCACGGCTCATTCGGTGCTACACCGACCGCGGTTTTAGCCGAGCAGTCGCGCATTCGAGCGCAGATGGAAGCAGATCCTGTGCGCTTTTTCGAGCGCGACGCGGTCCAGATGATGGCGGGAGCCGTCGGCGCCATCTCGGATTTGATGAATGCAGACCGAGATGGCATGACATTCTGCCATAATGCCACCGGCGGAATCAACACCGTTCTGCGAAGCCTAGAACTCAACGCCGGTGACGAACTCATCGTCCCCGACCACTCCTACCAAGCCTGTTGGAATGCCGTCGAATACGTCGCCCGGCGAGCAAAGGCGAAGGTGGTCGTCGTCGAACTCCCCTTCCGATGTGAATCAGAGGAAGAAATCATCGAACCACTGCTCGCGGCGATCACGCCGCGAACCGTACTGGCGATGATCGATACGGTGACCAGCCCGACCGGAATGAGGATGCCATTCGAGAGGTTGGTCGCTGAATTCCAATCGCGCGGCGTTGACGTCCTACTCGATGCCGCGCACGGACCCGGCTTGGTCCCGCTCGATCTGGCCAAACTCGATCCTGCTTGGATCACCGGAAATTGCCACAAGTGGCTGTGCAGTCCGAAGGGGACGGCATTCCTTAACATTCGCGAGGACAAGCGCGAATCGACCAAGCCGCTCACAATCAGTCATGGTTACACAGCCGAACTTCCAGCGAAAGAGAAGTTCCGATTCGAGTTTGATTGGCAAGGAACTAGCGACCCTTCAGCAATCTTCTCAGTACCCAAATCGATCGAGACCCTCGAATCGATGATGCCAGGAGGCTTCGAAGCCATCATGCACCGTAACAACACACTGGCACGGGCGGGCCGAGACATCTTGTGTGAGTGCCTGGAAACCGAAGCACCGCACCCCGATTCGATGGTTACAGCGATGGCCACAATCGACCTCCCCGGAACTTATGACGGACCACCAGACTTCCGCGGTGACGCACTGCACAATAGCCTGCTCGACGATTGGGGAATCCAAGTCCCAGTCTTCCCATGGCCGCACCACGAAATGCGCTACTTCCGCATCTCAAGTTACCTCTACAACGACCTCGCTGAGTACGAGTATCTCGCCCATGCGATGCGCGAATCGCTTTGAGGCACATTGAAGCAGACTAGCCCTGAGGATAATGCATGCCCGAAGCGGTCGTTGCCATCACCGGTGCTTCGGGCGCACGTTATGGAGTTCGATTGCTCGAGTCGCTTTGTAAGGCCGGATGGAACACTCATCTAATCGTCACCCGCGAGGGGGCAATCAATCTCGACCTCGAGTGTGGAATCACCCCCTCCGAACTCGCTTCAAACCCCCTCATCACCCTCGAGGATAACGATAACCTCGCGGCTCGGTCCGCCTCTGGCTCCGCTCGCTTTGATGCATACATCGTCTGTCCGGCGAGCGGGACTACAATCGGTAAGATCGCTGCGGGGATTTCGGACAATCTGGCGACCCGCAGCGCTCTCGTGGCGATGAAAGAGCGCCGGAAGCTCATCCTCGTCCCGCGCGAATCACCCTACGCCACCCCACACCTGCGTGCGATGGCAAACCTGTCTGAATGGGGCGTGGTGATTTTGCCGGCTAGCCCTGGATTCTACATTAAGCCGGAGTCGATCGAAGATTTGGTTGATTTTGTCGTCGCCCGAATCCTCGACCAGTTGAATATCGACCACGACCTCGGGCGACGCTGGACCGGCGAGGAAATCGGCTCTCAGTGAATCGAATCCTCGCCGGCACTCAAACCGGTTGGGTTCAATAGGGATTCTTTAGCCCAGCGATTCCGAGGGATGCGGATGTCGGAATGGAAATCGCTGACGGTCGCCCAATTGAAGGAAGAACTCGCGAACCGAGGATTACCTACGAGCGGGCGCAAGGCAGAACTCGTCGCCCGTCTTGAAGAAGCATCGGCTGAAGCCGAGGTCGAGGCAGCGGTTTTCGACGCAGAATTAGTCGACGAGGCAGCCGGATTCGACCCACAACAACTCATCGCGCGCGCTAAGGAATTGCCAGTTCCAGTCCTCGCGGTAATCGGCATCATGCTCGTAGGAACCATGGGCGGAGCAGTCCTCTACGGAGACGATTTCGTCGATTGGATTCAAGGAACGCCCGATTACGAACTCATCGAGTTCGACCCTGCATCAGCCCGCGGCTTCGCCCAGAGCCTCGTGGACCTTGGACACCCAGAATGGGAAGGCCGAATGTCGGGCACAGTCGAGGAACACAATACAGCCGAATTCATCAAATCAAATTTCACCACAATGGGAATACCATCAACAATCGAGGACTTCGATGTTCCGATGTTCGTCATCGACGAGGAGCCTGAACTCGGAATCTGTCACGCAGGCGATGTCGGCGAGACATTCCCCGCCTTCGCCTGCGGAACAACCGACGTCAACGCACAGTTCACCGAATTCGAGCACCGTTCCGACTTCGTTCTGCAAGGATACTCTGGCTCATCTTTCATCCGCTACGTCGACGATATCGAAGTCGTTGACCTCGGCACGGGCAACGAAAGTGCTGACTGGGCCAGCGCGGCCAGCGCGGTCGCACTAATCCACATGACCGACCAGACCGAATCGAACACGCCGCTCTTCAAGCGAGCCTCCGAGAACGATGTCTCAGGCCTAATCCTCATCAACGAGCGCCAGAATTGCAACGAACTGGTCAGCGGCGACTGCGTGCCTTACTTCAAGTCGGTCGGAATCTCAGAAATCGACAACATTCCGACCGAATTAGGATTCATCATGGTCAGCAAATCGGTCGGCCAGACAATCATCGACGAAGTCATCAACGGTGGCGGCCGCCTCCAATTCCTCACCTACGTCGAAAACGCGGGCGAAGCCACCGTCAAAGTACCCTGCGGAATCATCCAAGGACAGTCTGACCAACTGATCATCATCGGGGCCCATCACGACACCGTCTACATGGGACAAGGCGCGGTCGACGATACTTCCGGGACGGCGACCGTGCTCGAGATGGCTCGACAATTCGGACTCATCGAGAGCCAGCTCGGCATCCCAAAACACACCATCTATTTCTGCACCTGGGGAGGCGAAGAGGAGGGGCTCTTTGGATCGACAGAATGGGTCGATAAGCATCGAAACAACCTCTACGATAACCTTCGACTCTACATCAATCTCGACATGAACCACGTCGACGCAGAGCGCAACACGGGAGTCACCCTATTCGGCAACCACAAGTCCGACGTCGAGCATATTCAAGGCATCACGGCCAAGTTCAAGCAAGAGCACCCAGATCTCGCTGACCGCTACAACATCAACGTTCGACACCTCGCAAATACCGACATGCCCTACAATTCCGACCACGCGCCCTTCGTCTACAACATCGATGAGGATGACTCGGACGGTACGAAATATGGTCGAGCCGTAGTTTGCTACGGCTCGGGTTCAACCGAGTATCACACCTATCTCGACGATATGAGCCGATTCAATGAGGAGAGCCTCGCTGTTTCGGGAATCATCTACGGATCCTTAGTGTACCACCTAGCCTACGCCTAGGCCTGATTGAATTAACCTCAATTTCAGTTTCCTCACACGGAGAACACTGAGAACACGGCCACCACCCTCCGAGAACACTGCCCGCCCACCACCGAGCGCATATCCGCGTGACTAACTGCTGACTACCGTTCGGTCCCCCGGAACTGAGAACGAGGTGGAATAGCCGAGCTCGCTCGGCGCTTCGAGGCTGTATCGCCGCTGTGCGGCGTTCAAGATTCAAGGTGATTCAAGACAGCTTCGTAATCTGGCTCGGTTCCCGGGCTCTCGGCGACCCAAGCATAGCTGATTTTTCCGTCAGCCTCGATTACGAAAACAGAGCGCTGCGCCGCTGTGTAATCAGGCATAACAAAGGGGATGCCGACACCATAGGCATCGGTTGCGATGCGGTTGGTATCGGAGAGAAGTGGGAAACCGATTTCGTTGGCGTCGGCGAATGCTGCATTTGCGAAGATGCCGTCAACGGAGACACCGAGAACCTCTGCTTCGGCAGCTTCGAGGCGGTTCATCGAATCGGTAAAGGTGCACATCTCTTTTGTGCAAACGCCCGTGAAGGCGGCTGGATAGAATAGGAGGACGACTCGGTTGCCGAGTGAATCAGAGAGTCGAACCATCGTCTTGTCAAAAGCCATCAATTCGAAGTCGGGGGCGTAATCACCTACTGAGACCATGGGTGGGCGAGGGAATCCCCGTCTTCAACTTCGCGTGGGCTGAATTCCCGACGCTACTGCACAGGGTTAGGGCTCACATGCGCTGCGGCGCTTCGATTCCGAGCAGGTTAAGTCCGGTTTCGAGGGTTCGTGCGGTGAGGTCGCAAAGTGCCAGTCGACTTTCTCTAGTCATGCCTTCGGAAGTGAGAACTGGACAGGATTCGTAGAATGATGCGAAGGCCTGCGCGATTGCGTGGAGTTGGGTTGCGAGTTTGTGAGGTGAACTGATTGCGCAGGCTGAGTCGAGCGCTTCTGGGAAGGCGAGCAGGGCTCTGGCGAGGCTCTGTTCGCGCTCGTGTTCGAGCGAGATGTTTGCATCGCGGATTGATTCTCGCTCGATTCCAGCCTTGGAGAAGATGCTGCAGATGCGAGCGTGGGCGTATTGTAAGTAGGGAGCAGTATTGCCTTCGAAGGAGAGCATCTTCTCCCAGTCGAATGTGTAATTGTTAGTCCGATCGGTCGAGAGGTCGGCATACTTGACCGAACCGATTCCGAGCATGTGTGCGACCTCGGCTCGCTCGTCTGCTGGGAGATCTGGGTTCTTCTCGGCGATGATTGCATCAGCCCTCTCGACCGCTTCCACGAGCAGGTCCTTGAGGAGTACCGCACCACCGGTCCTACTCGCCAATTTCTTGCCGTCTGTGCCCAAGACGAGGCCGAATGGAACATGGATTGCATTCACGGCCTCGTCCATGAAGCCAGCACTTCGCGCAACAGCGAATACCATCGCGAAGTGTTGAGCCTGTTCGGCGCCGACCACATAGAGGAAATCTCGGCTGCCGACATTGTGTATTCTATCCAAAATGCATGCGAGGTCGCTGGTCGCGTAATTGTAGCCGCCATCGGCCTTCTGAATGATGAGAGGTAGCGGCTCGCCCTCACGATTCGTCCAGCCCTCGGGATAGACGACCTTTGCGCCCTCGCTCTCCTCGAGCAGCCGTGCCTCAGCCAACTTCTCGACGACTCCGGGAAGGGCTGCCTCGTACTTCGATTCGCCAGCCAAATCTTCGTCGGTCAGCAGAACTCCCATCATCTGGTAGACATCGTTGAAATGAATCAAGGAGCGGTCGACAAGCATCTGCCAATGAGCGATGGTTTCGGGTTCGTTAGCCTGCATGCGCACAACCCGCTTGCGCGAACGGTCGGCGAAGGCAGCATCGGAATCGAACTTGGCTCGAGCATCGGAGTAGAAATTACCCAAGTGAATCTGCTCAGCTGGAGTATCGACACCAATATCGATCAGATGCTCAATCAGCATCCCGAATGGAGTCCCCCAATCTCCGACATGATTCTCAGCAACGACCCGATGTCCTTTGTGAGTCAGCATGCGGTTCAGGGCATCACCGATCACCGTCGAGCGAAGATGACCGACGTGCATGTGCTTTGCAACATTCGGCGATGAGTAATCTATGACGATTACTCGTGAATCCTCCGTCTCGACGCGCAGCCGCTCATCGCCCAGCGCGTCCTGCATCCGCATTGCCAGCCATTCTGGATCTGCGGTGAAATTCAGAAAACCATTCACAGAACTTACCGAGCACAGCCCAGCCGTGCTCGATCCCAGCGACGCCAGCACATCATCAGAAATCGCCGCTGGCGCCTTCCGCAGCTCTCGTGCCAGCGAATGACACGGCATTGCGACATCAGCAAAGGCCGAATCTGTCGAATCGGCCAGCAGCCCCAACCAGTCAGCCTCAGCCACATCGAGGTCACTCATCGCAAGTGTCAGGTGCGAGCGAAGTGCTGTAACCAGATCGCGCATTTCCATCACCTCAAGTTAGAGAATACCTCAGCAGTGCGGCGATTCCGCCAAAAGAAGTCATCAGGGTAGCGCCCTCTTCGGTATCGAGAGAAATGAGGCTCACCTTCGAAGAGGTGTGTCCAGCGAGAAGCGTCAACTCATCGATCATATCCATTGTCCGGTCGGGGTCTTCACGCACATCTTCCGAGCCGCACTTGGGACAATCCGGCACATCCGAGCGGCTCGTCTGAGTCGATTCCCACTGATGTGAACACGACTTGCAATCCCAACCGACACGGCGCTTGCGCAGTCCCTCCGACAATAGCAGAGTATCGACAGCCCCCTGCTCGAGAGCCGACCGAATCATCATCTCACCATAGGTCGCCTTCGGGTGCGCTTGCATAACCTCGCGCAGGAATCTGTCGACCAGAGCGCGCTCCGCGTCGAGTTCGATCTGATCCATCAGAGTGCCAGCCCTCTGGACCAATTCTCGCAAACCACTTTCGTTGGAATAACCGACGTCGAAGTGGGGCTCACGGACCAATTTCTTAATCTCGTGATGGAAGTAGTCATTCTTCGCAACGAAGTCCTTGGTGTGGCCAGGTCCGCCGATGATGATTCCTTGTAGGTCCTCGAGCATGGGCAGCCAGTAATTGCAAGCATGCTCGGTCGCTCGCTTGAAGAAATTGTGCGCAGCCTCCTCGATAAGTCGCTCGAATCGCTGCGCCGATTGACCACCTTGCCGATGCTTACCCATGATATTGCTCTGGAGTTCCTCTTGGCAGTGAATTCGCTTGCCGCTGGCGATTCCATAAGCTGCTTCACCACGGTCGATGACAAAGAGTCCGTAGGCTGTTTTGTCGATCAGCATGTCCTCAAGTTGGGTGAGTTCGAAGGTCGAATCGCAGCGGTAACGGAAGGAGGTGAATGCTTCTGGTGCGTCGTCGATGACTACCGTAACCAACCTGGTCTTGTTATTGCCCACGATAACGTGTCCAACGAAAATGGCTAGGCCAGTCTCACCTGCGTTCTTGTAGCGATTGAGAACTGCTATTCCCGACTCGATGGCATCGGCTACGTGCTTTCGAGTCGACTTCGACTTGATATTGGCAGCTTGGGCTGCCTCCTGACCGAGTTGGCCGCGGACATCGCTTATCAGTCGGTCTGGTGGGATGATTACTGTGACCAACTCGGTGCCCATGCCGCGCATACCCTGAAGCTCCTCGAGGGTCTTCTTGGTGCGCAGCCTTCGCTGTTGCATCTCCAAGTCATCAGCCATGGCAAAGCCTCCGTGTTCAAGGCCGCGGTGAGCGGCATTTCAACCCTCTCGCGCGTATCTTGCGAAGGCATTGAAAGGGGCACTCATCCCCGAATGCACGATGGCGACCATCGTTCTGGCGCTCGGAGGCAGTCTGCTTCGGCCCGAGGTCGAAGAGCGACACGCTTGGTTAGAGGAGCTGGTCGGCATCGTGCGCGACCGTGTAAATGTCGACGATCGGATCGGGATTGTGGTCGGTGGCGGCGCGCCCGCGCGGGAGGGGATCGAGTTGGCGCGGCCGATCGTCGATAGCGAGGATAGGCTCGATCGGATCGGCATCGCTGCGACTCGCCTGAACGCGACAATGGTCCGCGAGGCGCTTGCCGATGCCGGCGTCTCGGTCGCCGGCACCATCCCTCACTCGGTGAACGAGGCATCGATGCTATTCGACGAGAGACCGGTCGTGGTCATGGGTGGAACCACTCCGGGACACACGACCGACGCGGTCGCAATCCGCCTGGCCATCGCCAGCGGTGCCGACCGCTGCATCATCGGAACAAATGTCGATCGGGTCTACGATTCAGACCCGCGAACAGACCCGAATGCCCGCGCTCATGATTCCCTTACCCACGAGGAATTGCAAGATATCGTCGGCCCAGCCGAACATAAGCGCGCTGGCCCATCCGGCGTCGTCGACCCAATGGGAGTAGCCGACGCCGCCCAAGCGAGGATGACCCTATGCATCCTCGACGGACGCGACCCCGCGCTCATCCGATCCGCAATCGAAGGCGAGCCTTTCGAGGGCACCGTGGTCGAGTCCGAAGAAGAATGAACTAATCGAGAGGAATTTTGCATGAGCCGCAAGGACCGCATCGCAAAGGCCGCAACCAGAACAGCGGCTCAAGCCAGAGATACGGCCGCGCGCGAGCGCGGCCGAAACAAACGCTCCACCTCCGCATCTGGAGTCAGCCCCCACAGACACTGCACGGTCTGCTGGGCACCCATCCCGCTCAAGGCAGACCCGCCGGTCTGTTCTGACGAGGAGTGTGAGGCTACGCACGAGAAGCGAGAAGGTTCGCGCAAGCGTTTGACGATCATGCTCTACCTATTCCCAGCCATCGCGATTCTATGGGTACTTCTCTCATTGATTTGACGGCGAAGCAGCGTCAGGTTCAACACTCAGCGTCCCGGAGCAATCGGCATGAAGATGGTCCGTGTCCTCGGCGTTCTGCCCGGATTCGTTGGATTCATTTGTCTGATTTTACTCACCACGAGTCTTGTTGGAATCGAACTCGATTCGACTCGCGTCGACGCGACAACCGTCCCTTGTCTCGATGATGATGCGGGCGGCTGTCCGGTCGGAATGACCGGTTCTGATTTCCACGTCCCCTGGGGATTCAGTTTGCTCGATGTTCAGGTGAATATCGAATGGAGCGAGCCGGGTAAGGCTTGGATCGGCGTTGTTGATGCAAAATACGCCGATGTCTGTCCGCCTGATTCCAATGGTCTGACGACTTGCGAGGCGGACGACTTCGAATTCGTGGCTGGCGGGCCAGACCACGATGATGAGTTCACTTTCTCGCTCGAGCCGGGCGATTACCGCTTCACCAGCGCGGGTCGAGACGGCTCTAACCTGGATGATCAATTGGTCACCATCAGCACGACGATTCACATTTCCTTCGTCGGAGAAGTTCTCTTGGGACTCGTCGGGATTCTTCTGATGATTGGCGCGATTGAGATGATCTATCCTATCAAACTCTTCTGGAAGAAATTCGTAGAAGCTTGAAGCCTGTTCGTTAGACTCCCACAACGAACACCGAGCCCACAACGAGCGAAATTTCATGGCGAACGATGCGAGCGTTGTGGGGGGAAATTCAACAGCGGGAGTCGGCGTTTTTTTGAACCGAAGCACGGTGGAGAGAGCATGGCAGTAACCGAGTGTCGATCTTGCGGTGCTGAGATTCGCGGTGAGGGACTTCCACCCTCCTTCGGCGGTTACAATGTATTCTGCGTCACCTGCGGAGCACAATTCCGAGTCGACTGAATAGCGCGAAAACGCCTCACTCAGCGCTTATCCGCACGCTTTCTCTTCGGCTTGGGTGCGTAGCGCATCGCTGCTTCCCTGCGGGCTTCAATCTCTTCTGGCGAGCCGATTGGCTCGATCTCCTCCACCTCGCGATGCCAAGTCTCTGGTAGAGCGAGGGGGTCGGTTACCTCGTCGGCCTTGATCGACTCGATGAGCAGGCTGCGTAACTCTTCGATACCTTCGCCCGAATGCGAACTGATTCGGAAGGCATCGCTGTCCTCGAGAGGTTCGTAGAGGTCAGACTTTGAGTGAACGACGAGCAGTGGGCGCTCGGCCAATAGGTCTCGGACTTCACCGAATAGATGCTCTTGGTCGGCGAGGCTCATCCCACTGTTCCCAGAGGGGTCGATGAGAAAGAGAACGAGGTCGCCGACATTCTCGAGGGCAGCGATGGCCTGCATCTCTATCTGATTACGGTCAGCCATCGGCCGGTCGAGAAGACCGGGCGTGTCGACCAACTGGTAGGTGCGTCTGCGGTGCTCAAAGTGCCCTACGTGCAGGCGCTTGGTGGTGAATGGGTAAGCGGCTACCTCAGGTTCGCCGCTGGATAACTCAGTGATGAGGGCAGATTTGCCTACGTTGGGGGCTCCGGCGACCACGATGCAGGGTTCGGCAGCGTCAATTGAGGGCAATTGGCGGAGGATAAGTCGTGCCTCACCCAACCAGAGGATGTTCTCACCGATTTGCTCGATGATACTCGACATTCGGCCGTAGGCGTGACGGCGCTCGGCGTGAAATGGCTCGATAGCACGAAATTTCATCATCCGCGATTGAGATTCTCCGGCAATCTTGCGGACCCTTTCTGCAGCCCATTGAATCGCGCCGAGATTCTTGCGGAATTCATCGGCGCCGACCGCCGCATCCACCAATGCCTGGTCGAATGGCGATTGAGCGTTCAGACTCGGCCATTGGTCGACCCACTTCAGGAGAGTATCAGCGATGGTGTCTGAGGCAGTCTGAATCATCCGATTCATCTGCTTGCGTACCCGATGATACTTGTCTGGGTCCTCGACGAGGTCGGATTGCTTGCTGGCTCGTCGGAAGGCTTTGTCCAGAACCTCTTGCGGATACAGGACCGTCGGGATTCTTCGCCACTCAACCGAAGCCATGACCTCGCCTCCGTTCAAGCGGCCGCGCCCATCCTTCTTCAATCAGCGTGCTTTTCTATGACGCCGTCCACGCCACCCCATGACCGGCGAACGCCGCGGTAAGCGAATCGCTGACCTACCCGACTGGGCAAGGCAAATTGCAGAGAATTATGGGGTGAAAGAACTCGAGGGTACAGGCGATGTTTTCTTCGGTCCGCTGATTGACCGTCGCAGCGGATTACGCAAGGACGACCTCATCGAATTGCTGATCGATGCCCGCGCACTACGAGCCGATGACGACCCTTGGGTGCGCGGCATGTTGCTCGCCACTTCACGCAACGCGGTAGAGATGCTCGACGCGGACGGACAGTACCG
Source organism: uncultured Candidatus Poseidoniales archaeon (assembly GCA_964576865.1). Classification (GTDB taxonomy): domain Archaea; phylum Thermoplasmatota; class Poseidoniia; order Poseidoniales; family Thalassarchaeaceae; genus MGIIb-O1. The sequence continues at coordinate 86,263 of CAZNVK010000003.1, forward strand.
CTCCATCGCCCGCGACGTCATAGTCGAGGTTCGATTGGTCACCCACCTTCGTAAGCCCTACATCGAGGACGACGAACTCTTGACCTTTGAGAAGGAGGACATGCGGCGGCGCTCGAATGTACACGAGCAAGCCGAGCGCCAAGCCGATGGCGGCTCTGATGATAGCCACCTATGGGGCTGAACGATGTCAGACCTTGCGAGCCGTGAGTGCATTCCCTGCAAGGGGGATGTACCACCGATGAGTGCGCAGGAGGCAGAGGCAATGCGAGGCCAAGTGCACGGGGATTGGGATGTGGTGAACGGCCACCATCTGCAGCGTGTCTGGGCCTTTCGAGATTTCCAATCAGCCCTAAATTTCGTCAATGCGGCCGGAGCGATTTGCGAGGAACAGGGTCACCACGCGGACTTCGAATTCGGCTGGGGCCTAGTCAAGGCACTAATCTGGACTCACAAGATTGACGGGCTGACCGAATCTGACTTCATTCTGGCTGCCAAATTCGACGCAATCTGAGGTGAAAAGATGCCTGAGGATTTCCGTCTGCACGCATTCGTCTGCACAAATCAGCGCGACCCGAGCAAACCGCGAGAATGCTGTGCTGCGAAGAATTCACTCGATGTGATGACGCGGTTGAAGCGGGCTGCTCGCGCAGCGGGAATCAAGGATGTTCGAGTAAACAAGGCAGGTTGTCTGGACCGCTGTGAACAAGGCATCAGTTGTGTGGTTTACCCGGATGGAATCTGGTACACCATTCCTGACGACGATGTAGCGATAGCACGCATCGTCGAACACTTCACCGGCGGTGAGCCCGCGAGTGAATATTTGATGGGTGATTGATTGGAACGAGTCGTATACACGAAGGCCGGAGGACTCCACACTATCGAGTTTGCAGCCTGTGAAAACCGTGCTCCGAAAGCGGGTGAAGTGCAGGTACGAGTGCATCGGGCTGGAATCAACTTCGCTGACCTGATGATGCGACAGGGGCTCTACGGCTCGGCCCCCGATTTTCCTTTCACCCCCGGTTACGAGGCAAGCGGAGTAATCTCGTCCGTAGGTGAAGGAGTCGAAGGGTTAGAAATTGGTCAGCGTGTTCTGGCGATGCCAGGGTTCGGCGGTTATGCTCAATCGGTTACACTCGAGGCTAGCAGAGCCATTCCCATCCCCGATTCGATGTCATTCGATGCCGCCGCCAGCCTAGGTGTGACCTACGGGACCGCCTACCATATGCTGGTTCATCTAGGTGGTCTTCGGGCTGGCCACGGCGTTCTGATCCATCACGCGGCTGGTGGTGTGGGAACAGCGGCAGCCCAAATCTGTCAAGCATTGGGAGCGACCAATTTGATTGGAACCGCGAGCGCGGCCAAGAAGGAATTCGTCGAAGCGCAGGGAATGCGCTTTGTCGACCGGGACTCTGAGGATTTCGTCGCGGTCTGCAAATCATTGACCGATGGAAAGGGCGTTCACCAAGCCATCGACCCCGTTGGCGGGTCGCACCTATTGCGCTCGTACAAGGCATTACGAAATGGCGGCAAACTCCATTGTTTCGGAGCATCTTCAGCCATCCCGGGCTCGAAGCGTTCGATGTTCGCCGCCCTCAAAATGTGGCGCAGCACACCGAAATTTGATCCATTGAAGATGATGAACTCGAATAAAGCCGTCTTCGGCGTCCACATGGGCCGTCTCGAAGACGAGAGCCTATTCGCTGAACACATGCAGGCGCTCGCCCAGATGCTCGTCGCCAACCAGATTAATCCAATCATCGACAGCGTCTGGCCATTCCGACAAGTCGCAGATGCGCAAAAGCACATGCACGACCGAAAAAATCGAGGTAAAATCCTACTCAATTTTGAGTGAATCACATATCGACGCCGGCACCAGCCAGCGCCATAATCTCGCCATTGACGACCAACGTAACATCGTCTGGGATTGTGATTCCTCCAGCTCCCCATGAGGCGATAATCGGAACGGCCAATTGCTTGTACCCTTCACTTTCTATTACCGCGTTCATCGTCTCCATATCCGGCCAAAGGCTGACCGCGACAATCGTATCCGCATCTACGGCAAGGGCACCACGGATGCACCCATTCTCCAGTGCGTAGTCGAGGAAGTTATCCTTCCAAGCCTGCGCCATTTCTGCTGTTACTTCATTTCCTCCAGTGCTGACGCACCAGTACCTTGCGATAGGCATGATTTCTCATGAGCAATAGGAGGTATCAATCTTCTCTAAGCGGCTGAAATCAAGAAGCGTTGAAATCAACCTGAATCCGCGTTTTTTACCCGCCGAGGATTTGACTAGCAATCAGCGCGAGAAAAATTTGCGTCGCCGCGAAGCGGCTGGAATGAGCGCAGTCGCGCTCTCGAGAGCGCGACACATCAAATCAGAGGCGTACTGGCCGTGTCGCACCACAGGCCTGGCACTTGAGCAAGGTAGTGCGGTCTTCCTTGATGAAGCGAGTATCGGGTGCGCGGCACTGCTCACAGAGAATGTAGGTCTTGACGTAGCCGACGATCTTCTCCTTGATTCGCTTTGGAGGAATTCGCCCCTTGAACATCACACGAACCTGCTCGCGTGTGCCAGAGGTTCCCAATTCGTTGATGAGGTACTGGTAGACGTGATTAGCGTCGCGGTCCATCGAATCGACGATTGCCGCGAAGTTGCGGATAATGGTCTGCGAACCCTCGACGAGAATCTCCGGTTGAGGCATGGTCCAGCGGTTGCGCTCGCTGATATCCTTCGGGATGCGCTCGCGTGCTCGGTCGAGCAGAGCATCGTATTCGAAGTCAGCCATCGGGTCGGGCGAGCCGCGCCCCCTTTTTCACCCCACCGGGCGACTATGCCCCTCGAATCACTCGCCCAACCCTCTCGCGCCAACCGTCAAAGACCAGTTCGCCTACCCGTGAACATGGACGAGGTCATCGAGGTCAAGGTGGCGCGAGTCCACGAAGACGCTCAACTTCCAACCCGCGGCAGCGCCCACGCTGCCGGTTGGGATCTCTACGCATTGGAGGATACAGAGGTCCTCTATCGCAATGCGACCCTCGTGCGCACAGGCTTGCACGTCGCTATCCCCGTGGGCTACGAGGGTCAGGTCCGCGCCCGCTCATCACTTGGCAAGCGCGGACTTATCCCGCCGCATGGAATCGGCACCATCGATGCCGATTACCGCGGCGAATTATTCGTCATGATGACATGGATCGGCGAAGGCGATTCTTACACCATCGCCAGAGGAGAAAGAATCGCCCAGTTACTCATCACGCCGATCCCCAAATCCGCCTTCAAAGAAGTCTCCTTCGAAGAGCTCGGCCAGACCGATAGAGGCACCGGCGGATTTGGCTCAACAGGTCGCTTCTGAACCAATGTTCGACCCCCATTCACAACCATCAACAGAGTTCAATCGTGACCAATCTCACACGGTTCGTAGAACCGTGCTTCTCTATAATCAACATACGAATGCTTGATACGGGCCGGTTCGGGCCATCGATTGATGCCACTGAGCATAGACGAGCTTCGCAGCAAGGTCGAGGAATACCGCAACAAGGGCCTGAACAGTCAGCAGATAGCAGACGAACTCTCGCTCTCGCAGACCACGATTCAGTGGTTGTCCTCGTCAAACGTGCCCATGGACGATGAGGCACCTCACGACATACGCGTCGGCTGGCGCTCCATCGCTGTGAAAGCGGCTAGAGTCGAGGCGGTTTCGTACGTATTTTGCGACATCATCGACGAGGAGGTCGGGGATGATGTCGACACCGTGGTTGGAATCTCGATCAATGGGATTCCGTTCGCGCAGGCTATCGCCGGTCAGATGGATCTTGAGATAGCGGTGAGCCGAAGTATCAGCGAGTCTGATGCGGGGCATTTGTCGGAGGTTTTCGCGAGCGTTGGTGGTAAGCGCGTCGTAGTTATTGACGATGTTGTCTCGAGCGGTTCGACTATGCGAAAGACGGTTCAGCACCTGCGCGATGCTGGTGCTGAGGTTAAGCTGTGCTTGGTGCTGGCGAATAAGACCGAGATGAATGAGATCGATGGCGTGCCGCTGCGCGGTCTTGTTCGCGTTGTGACAGTCTGAGGTAGAAATCGATGCACTGGGCGGACTTCACCGCTGGTCGATTGCGCGATGAGCGCGGTGAGCAGCAGGTGGCTTGTTCGGGGATTACTCCATCTGGCGAGTTCCACATCGGGCACCTGCGGGAGATTCTATCCGCTGAGATGATTCATCGCGCTTGTCTCGATGCCGGACTAGATTCGCGCTACATCTTCATCGTCGATTCGATGGATCCCCTGCGCCGGGTCTATCC
>CAZNVK010000004.1:0-86312 GCA_964576865.1 uncultured Candidatus Poseidoniales archaeon
AGGTGAATTCCTCGCCGGTTCCTTGTACCTCGACGAACTTGCCGTCGGCGGTCATGACGACGTTCATGTCGACGTCGGCATTGCTATCGAGGATGTAGTCGAGGTCGGTGAAGACATCTCCTTCAATCAGACCGACGCTGATTGCGGCGAGGTCGTGCGGCAAGACTGCGTTTTCGTGGGCCGCCGCTTCTTCTGCTGAGAGGGTAGGGGCTTCGACTCCTGCCTTGACTTGGTCATGGCTGAGTCTCTTGTTGGCCGGCAGGCAGCGTCCTGCTGTGATCAGCCGGCGGATGCAGAGTCGAAGGGCGATATTTGCCGCTGTGATGGAAGCGCAGCGTGTTCCGCCATCAGCGTTGAGAACGTCGCAATCGACGGTGATGGCGATTGGGCCGAGCGCCTCGAGGTCGATGGCTCCTCGCAGGCTGCGAGCGACTAGGCGCTCGATCTCCTGCGTTCGACCCTTCGCTCCGCGGCGTTCGCGCTGGAATCGCGAATCGGTCGAACCGGGCAGGAGAGAATATTCCGCGTGAACCCAACCGCGGTCGGCGTCGCGAGGGAACCATCGTGGGAGGGAGGCGGCGACGGTCGCGCAGGCCAAGACCATGGTGTCGCCCTGCCGGTAGAGAACGGAGGCGTCTGCATTGGGCGTGAAATCTAGGGTCACTTCGATCTCCCTGAGTTCATCTGCCGCTCGGTCCGATGCGATGTCGCCCGACTTCATCTTAGCCATGGCTCGCCGGCCTGAATCTCTCGTATAATATGTAATGCGGGATTAATCCCCGTGCTCGCGCGCGAGGAATGACTTGCTCAACGCCTCGCGTGCGGTGGTCTGAACGCGTCGACAACATCGGGGTCGGTGGTGATGTATGGGCCGCCGATGAGGTCGATGCAATATGGTACGGCGGCGAAGATCTCGTCGAGGATCTCGCGGATTGAACGCGGCGAGCCAGGGAGATTGAGAATCAGCGTCGATCCTCGGATGCCGGTGGTCTGTCGAGACAGAACCGCTGTCGGCACATGCTTGAGTGAAATTGCTCGCATTTGCTCACCGAAGCCGGGAAGCATCCGTTCGCAGACGGCTTCGGTGGCCTCAGGAGTCACATCGCGTGGAGCGGGCCCGGTGCCTCCAGTGGTGATGATTAGCGAGCAGCCACCTTCACACAGCTCGATGAGGGCTTTCTCAATGGTGGATTGCTCATCCTCGACGAGGCGGCGAGAGATTTCCCAGGGCGAGGTCAGCGCCTCGTCGAGGAAGGCTTCGATAGCAGGCCCACTGCGATCTTCATACTCGCCGGCACTCGCCCTGTCGGAGGCTGTTAGAACGCCGACTCGACATGGCTCGCCAGTGCTCATCGCTTGGTCACAACAGCGCTGAGATGAAAACTCAGTCGGTGGGAAATCCTCGACTCCGGACGGCTATCTTCAAAGACCTCCAAGATTGGAGTAGTCTCCCCGGAGGCGATGTGGTGTCGAGCCTACCCCAACCCACACTGAGCAGCATCGCGCTCGCGGACGATTCGCAATCACGCGATTCGGCTGGAACCCTGGTTCAAGTAGGCTCGATACCTTACCTCTGAATGACAGGTGAGTCGATGAGCGAAGATGGAAGATACGCAGCACAGATTGCTGTTGTGCAGGAAGAGTGCGAAGGTGCGGAGGAAGGCGAGATAATCAAGGAGTTCCGAAGGTACGAAGAGGAGTTCCTAATCCCTCCAGAAGATGCCTTGCGCTCGGTGGTTCGCAAGTTCCAAATCGCTGCTGGCAAGGAAGTCTCTCAGATTTCCTCTCAACGCAAAGCAGCACTGCCTGAGAAGAAGGCAAACCGATTCTCAGAACTCGGCGAGGAAGACAAGAATGTCACCATCGAGGTGGCCGTGGTGTCCTACATTCCGAAGATCCAGACCGTTCGCGGTGAGGAGCGCCAAATCGCCTACGGCTGGATCGAGGACAGTCCGTGGGAGGGCGAGCGGGAGCGCTGGGATTTCACGGACTGGGGTGACCACGCAGAGAACCTCACGCCCGGCTCGGTCGTTCGACTCGAGGGTGTTTCGGTCAATTTCTGGAACGACCGCCGTTCGATCAACATCAATCGCCCGAGCAGAGTAACCGTCCTCAAGGAGGGCGGTCAAGCAGTCACCAAGATTTCTGATGAACCCCTCTCGATTGCCGAGGCTGGAAAGGCCGAGGGAATCGTCAGCGTCGTCGCTAGAATCCTCTCGAAGAAAGACGACCAGATTGTCAAGAAGGATGGAAGCGGGACTCTCGACATCGTTCGCGGTCGCCTTGCCGACCCCTCGGGAACAATCGGATTCATTTCGTGGCGCGAATTCAATCACGAGGTCGGCTCTCTCGTGAAGATAGACCGCGCTCAGATTCGCCGATTCCGTGACACGCCGGAAATCAACATCGGCGACCTGACCAAAATCGAGCCTTTCCACGATAATGCCTTCGCGAGCATGGACGACCTCAAGTCGTCAACTCGCTCAAAGATTGCAGACTTGAGAGACGGGGCTCGAGATATCGAAATCACCGTCCAAGTCGAGAATTGGCAAGCTCGTACTTTCACCAATGCCAATGGTGAGGAGAGGACTGTTCGCAGCGGCGATGTGATGGATCCAACCGGCCGCTGCCGTCTCACATCGTGGGGTGAATTGAACCCCGAACCCGGTTCATTCCTGCATCTAACAGGCGCCCGCGTACAATTCTGGCAGGGCTCACCAGATCTCGTCATCGATTCTGCAGACCAAGTCATCGACCTCGCCGACCCTCCGTGGGAGAAGATCGACCCTGCCGACCACTGGGTCGAGGTCGACCTGACAACCCTGTTGAACGGAGGTTCTCGCCGCGGAATCAGCACATCGGGAACCGTCGTCGCAATCGGTCACAATTCTGGCATCATCGAGCGCTGTCCAGAGTGTCGTAGAGTTCTGCGCGACGGTGCCTGCGCAGACCATGGGCCGCAACGAGGAGAGGAGGATGTGCGCCTACGCTTCGTCCTCGATGATGGGGTCTCAAACTCCTCTCTTCTCATCGGAAAAGAGGCGACTGAGGCCTTCACAGGAATGGACCAAGACCAGATTAAAGATGCAATCGGCGCAAATACGCACGCGGGATACATCTCGACCCTTCGCGAGCGATTCCTCGCCCGAAAGCTGAACGTGAACGGACGAGCGATGGTCGACAGTCAAGGTGCCATTTTGATGGCTGATTCCGTCGAACTCGACACGACTACGGCAGAAGAAGCAGCCAGAGACGTCATGTCTCGCTGGGGGGTGATTCTGTGATGTCTCAACCAGCCCGCCGAACCCGCCAGACGGCGATCCGACTCTTCGCACAGGAGTACATGGATGCGAATCTTCCAGAGGAGGGCGCAGGAGAGTACGACCCCTCCTTCGTCATCACCAAACTCGGAGCCAAGGTCAACCGCGCCCTTGTCGGCGGAGTCATCGACCGAGTTGAGCGCCGTGAAGCCGACTCGGGCTCATTCTACACCGCTCACCTTCGCGACCCTACCGGGACTCACCGCTTCGAGGTCGCCTCTTTCCAGCCGGAATTGCACGCTGATATCGAGGAGATTCTCAATCGCTTCGAAGCCGGCGACCGTTTCCTCATGCTGATAGTGGGTCGCGCCCGATGGTTTGAGACCGAGGACGGCGGAATTTACACCTCATTCCGCGCCGAGGAATTCACCATCGTCGACAAAGAACGCTACACCCATTGGCTCGTCGAGACGGCCGCAGCGACCCTTCGCCGCCTCGACGCCTTCGAAGCCTCGATGGAATCCGACCTCACACCTGCAGCCCTAGAGGCTTCGGGAGTCCCAGCCGACCTCGTCGACGGCATGATTCTCGCACGAGGTCATTACGGAGAATTCGACACTGAGAATTACCGCGTCGGTGTTCTCCAAGGACTCTCGATGGCGACCGGTTCAGACATCATCATCGACGCCCCACCGAATGCTCAACCTACGCTTGAGCAAGCTGCTGATTCGCCAGCAGCCGATGCTATCGACGCAACCCAAGAGGCCGCACCAACTCCAACGGAGGACGTCGGTGAAATCCTCCTCGAAACAATTCGAGCCAGAGATTCGGGTGACGGAGTCGATTACGACACGCTCGTTCACGCGGCGGTCATGGCTGGCCACAGCCGCGAAGCAGCCGAAGACGCGATCGACAACCTGCGAGATATCGAAGGCTCAATCATCGAGCCAAGATTCAGCTTCTTTCGACTAACTCCTGAGTGATCAGAGTCTCATGCAATTATCGGAGTCCAGCGATCAACTGCTCCGCCTCGGTCATCTTGGCGCGGATGCGGGCAATCGCGTCGGAATCTGCAACTGCGGTCCGCGGCGCACTCACAGGAGTAGCACCGACCTCTTGGAAGGCAACATCCCTAGCGCCCTTCGCCTCGGCGATTCGAGCAGCCACGAGCAAGAGACGAGTGCTGACCCCCTCATCATCAACTGGCCAGCCACGCCGCACAGCGATGCGCAGAAACAAATCCTCTTCCGGAGCAGACCAACGTCCGCCGTGGCTATTCAGAATGGTACCAATCATCCGCTCGATATCCTCGATCATCCCCGCAAGCGTCCCCAACGCCGAGGATTCACCCTTCCCCTCAGAAGCAGAGAGCATGTCTGTCGCATCTTCCAACAGATGAGGTGCTACAGGAGCGAGAAAGTCCAAAGGCTCGTCGGGAACCTCGATGACAATCACATCCCCCGATGCAACCTCGTCGTCCACATCCTCAACGACACCAGAAGGCGCAGTGACCCCACCAGCTTCTACCGCAACATCCGGCAAGCCATTCCGCCTCAGTGAACGCTTGATCTGCCCCCAACCGCGACCTTGACTCGCGAGAACACCAGCGACCCTCCCCATCAGAACGGTTCGAGTCCCGGTCAACTGCAATTCCAACTTCCGACAAAGTCCATGCAATTTCTCTCGTTCCATCTCGGCGAGATTCTCAACAGTCAACCGCCGAGAGTCATGATTCAGATGCAACCACAAGCGCTGTCGCCGCTCCTTGTGCGAGCCAGACGACTTGATTCCGAATACCTTGAGCGTCTCACCCAATTCCTGATGCGACATCGCCTGAATCCCATCCCAACTCAGATCGTACTCACCCATCACCTGATTTCGAATCAATCGAGCGCGCACGACCTCGACCGACCCATTCTTCGGCAATCCAACAGCCTCGGCGCGCTCGCGCAGCTCGACCAAACGAGCCCGATACAACTGGTCGAGCAATACCAGATCAACCGACATCAGAACCACCGATACGACCGCAGCCGCACCCCAGCCGTCTTATCGCTTACCCATCGGAGCAACCATCCCATGCCGATTAGCAAGGAGGCCGCCCAAAGCCGTCACTCTTCGAGATCTATCCAAGCAGAAGTAGCCGGCCCTTCGCGAGGATGAGCCGGCAAATCGCTGCCCACACTCTCCAACATCTTGTCCCAATCATGCGAAAGTGAAACCGTGGCACTCTCCATCTTCGCCAACGGAACCACCCGCTCGGCAGACAAAGTGTGCCAACCATTGTCAGAAATCAACTCCAAGCGAATCTCGACATGAACCTCGGTGCCGGTCATCTCACCCTCCGGATCGTGAAACGTCGACTCCATCGCCAAATCGTAATTCTCCTCGGCTTGACGCATCAAAGCACCAACCTGTCGGTGACGAACCAGCAAAGCAACACGGTCCAATTCAGCGGCAGACAAGCCACCCACCAAATTGTCATGAACCCACCAAACCGTCTCACCCTCACGCTCGGACAACCGCTCAACCAACCCTCGAGGGAATCCCGTCCGCGCGATTAGCACGATCAGGTCAGCATAGGGCACGGGCAGGTAACGGTCACCCTCGCGCTCGGCAGGATCGACCCCCAGAACGTGGCGCCGTGCCCCGGTTCGAATCGAATCATAAACCTCGCGCGAAGTAACAAAACCATCGATCTCGCCGCGCGCACGCAACCCCTCCATCCAAACAGCAAGCTCGCGCGAATCGCCAGGAATCTCACCCAATTCATGAATCCCAGCGTAGGCTGCAGGGGAAAGAACTCGCAAACCACGACGTGCGCGCCGAAGCTGACGCCGAACAATCCTATCCTCACACAGGATAATCCCGCCCTTCGGCTGATACCAGACCCTGTCCTCACTGACCAGAACACGAGCCAGCCGACGAGGAACCCTCGCACCGATCACCTGGCAGCCCGCGCCAAGCATATCGATCTGACGTCCATGAAGCAACCATCCTGGAACCGCCAACACATCCACATCCCCATCGCTGAGCACAGCAAATCCAGCCTCCAGAGAGGACACGGCGACCAACTCAAGCTCGATATCGGTCGCCGCCTCAGAAGCTGCAAACTCCTCAAGTCGCCTCGAAATGACGCAGTGCGGGTGGTCCAGTGTAGCGACGTTCAGTCGGTTTTCCACAGCGTCCACCTCAGGGGGGGAGCACGCAACGTGCCCATCCGCGCGGCCGCACACCCGTTGATATAGGCAACCCCTCACGACGAAACGCCATGGTCTCACTCAGGAAGGCTCGCCGGGGCTTGAAAAAGCGTCGCGACCTTGTCGAGGAGGCTCTCGAAAATCTCGTGCAGGAGCGCTTGAGCAAGAGCGACGCGCCTGCTATGAGCCTGGCTCGAGATATTCTGCTGGCGGGAGGCAAGAGGTACAGGCCGATTCTTGCTTTGCTCGCATACGAGGCCGCCGGCGGCGAGGACGAGGAAGCGGTGATGGATCTAGCACTCGCCGGCGAGTTGATTCACACAGCGACTCTGGTTCACGATGATATCTACGATCAATCGAAGACGCGTCGAGGAGTTCCGACGTTACATTCGACGCACGGGATTTCACATGGTATAATTTCGGGCGATTATCTCTTTGTTCTGGGATTTGGGCTGGCTGGTCGATGCGATGAACAGATCGTCAATCGGATGATGGAGACGTGTGCGAATATCGCATCGGGAGAGTTGCTTCAGTTCAATCATATTGGGGACCTCGGAACTACTCCTGAGGATTATTACGCGATAATCGATGGAAAGACTGCAGGGCCATTCGCCAGTGCTTGCGCCTGTGCTGCTATGTACGCGAGTGCACCAGATGATTTGGTCGAGACTCTGAGTGAATTCGGTTGGGAGGTCGGCAGGGCCTTCCAATTGGTCGATGACCTACTCGATCTGACAGGCGACCCCTCGATGGGTAAGCCGCGTGGAACCGATGTTCACGATGGAAAGATGACCCTGCCGATTATTCACGCTCTGACGATGCTACATGGAGTTGAGCGTGAGCAACTCGCCGATGTTTTGCAGAATTTCAGCGATGACCGATGGGGCGAGTTGACGGAATTGTTGGAGGGTGCTGGTTCATTCGATTACGCGGGGCAATTGATTGAGAATCACATCGACCGCGCGTTCGCAGCGCTGAGCGGATTGCCCGATACCGAGGCGAAGGCGCTGATGTTGGAAATCGCCAAGCGCTCGCGCAGTCGACGGACCTGAGGTGTCGGGAGAGGCTGCGCGCCGGGTGATTCTGATGTCGGAGTTAACTGAGTCGGAGCGAACCGATTGGGATGTCATCGTCATCGGAGGTGGTCCTGCCGGTTCGACCGTCGCGCGCTACGTGGCTGAGGGCGGGCGCGACGTTCTGGTAATCGATGGGCGTGAGTCGATTGGCTCGCCGCTTCAATGCGGGGAATTGGTCCCGACGAACGACGAGATGCGCAGGCTCTGTCCAGACGTTCCCGACATCGACGATTTGCTGCAGACGCCCGAGCATGCGATTTCGATACGCACCAGCGAGATGCATCTCGTTCCTCCTTCAGGAAAGCCCCTTCGTTACCCCTTCGAGGGCTTGATGCTCAACCGTGTGGCTCACGATGAATGGCTGGTCGATTTGGCCAAATCGAAGGGGGCGAATTACCTGACGAGCGCGCGCGTGGAGTCCGTTGATGGCGAGCGCGTCATCTTGCGCGATGGGCGCGAGTTTAGTGCGCGCGTGATCGTCGGCGCAGGCGGTCATAATGACCCACTGCGCCGCAGTCATTGGGATGAATCTAGCCTCAAAATTCCCATAAAATTCGTCTTGATGGACGGTGATTTTGGCGATGCTGTCGAACTCCACTTCGGCGGAATGGCTCCGGGTGGGTATGCCTGGATGTTCCCGAAGTCCGATGGCGCCAATATCGGAGTGGGGATCCAGAATAGATTCGCCAAGGGTCGCTCGCTCAATCTCTTCACCGACGATTTCGTCGGACGCTATGACGGAGCCATCACTTTCCAGGGTGCCGGCTCGCTTCCGATGTCGGGAACGATTGACACCTTTGTCAAAGGAAATCACCTACTCGTTGGCGACTCGGCCGGAATGGTTCTGCCATCAAACGGAGCCGGAATCACCATCGCGATGATCGGTGGTCGAATCGCAGGCCAAGCAATAGTCGCTCACCTCGAATCGGGCGCATCACTGCTAGAGTACGAGCGTGAGTGGAAGCGTCAGATGGGCAGGGTGATGCGCAATTCGAAGCGCTCATTCAGAATCGGCAGCTGGATTATGCGTCTGCCGGATTGGGTCCTCAATCTCGCATTCAATCCGCTGACCAAGCCATTCATCTGGCGCTTCGTCACCTGTCGGAAACCTTTCTTCATCTTCTGACTCAATGGGTATCCACTGATTCGTCGTTGTGCAAGTCAATCAGCAGTTTGAACAGCAACCGGTTTTCGGTTCCGGCTTCGTCCCTTCCCAGATAGTCGCCATGCCAGGGAAGATTACCTTAGCACGCACATCGACGAAGCCGACTTCCTCGAGCATCCGAACATATTCCTTCGTCGTCCCAAAGTGGACGTAGGTCTTTGTCAGCCATTTCCACGGGTGGTCGCTCACACCACAAACGATACGCGCGTAGGCCCCGACCCAGACGCGCATCCACAGCCATCCGAACAGACCGTGCAGACGGTTCATCTTCGCAGGGTCCACGATCACCACACCCCCACCGGGTCGCAGCACACGCAAGACCTCGCCCAACCCTGCGCGCTTATCGTACCAATCACGGAATGAGAACAACGAGCACGCCGCGTCGAATGAGTCCGCCTCGAAGGGCAATTCCTCAGCGGTGCCGAGGACGAATTCGACCAGGGAATCGCCGCGAGACTCACGCGCCGAATTGACTCGCGGTCGAGCCGCCTCAAGCATCAATTCGCTAGGGTCGAGACAGACCAAGTCGCAACCAACAACATCCTCAGCAAAGCTTCCCGGTCCACAGCCGACCTCCAGCACGCGCCCGCTCACCGAGTCGCCCTCACCGGGCAAGCGCTCACGCACCGCGCGCCGCCAATTAGCTACCTGTCCAAGGGTGGCGAAGCGATTGATCCGGTCGTAGACCGGAATCGTCGCTTCGAGATTCCGCATCAACTCCTCCCAATCGCCTGAACCGATGGTTTCGGAGTCCACGAAGGCGCTCTGCCGAGGTCCCGTATTTGGTAGGTTTGGGGGGGCCGGCCGCCGACTGGGCGAATAGCGAAAGCGAATGAACCGAAGGTTAGCATGATATACCCTTCTTCGGTCGCGCCCATCACCGAAGGTGAATCAAATGGGTCACGCAGATGTTCTCCGCACCATTAGGGAAGCAGAAGACGCCGCTACCGCGACGATCTCGAAGGCTGAATCGAAGGCATCGAGCATCGTCCAGAAGGCGCGGCTCGAAGCTGCTGAATCAATTCAAGCGAGCCGCGCAGAATCGGAGTCCGACGCTCAAAAGATCGTCGCCGATGCTCGCGCCGCTGCCGAGAAGGAAGCGGCAAAGGTCGCGGCGGATGGGGACTCATCGATCGATGCGATTCACTCGAGCGGTGAGAAGAACCGCGCGAGGGCAGTGAGCAAAGTGCTCGACGCCTTCCGCGCCTGAATCCACACGCTAAATCGGGAGGTTGCGAAGCATGTCACAGGTCCAGACGCGTCAGATGGGTCGCCTCGTTGCGGCTGGCGTCAAGGACGATCTGGATGATGCTCTCGCCGTCCTCGCTCGCCTCAAGGCTCTCCACTTCATCGATTATGATGGGGCCGAGGACGGCTTGTCTCTCGGTACTCCCTCTGAGAAGGCCGACGAGATTGGCCGCGTTCTGAACAAGGTTCGAGCAGCGGCCTCCCAGGTCGAGGCCAGCGGACCAACCGATGCTGTGCCCGCTGCCGGAGTTCGTGAATCGATTGATGGTGACCTGCCCGAGAAGGTCGACGCTCTGCTCGGACAGGTCGGTCGCATCGACGAGATCGATGCGAGCATCGCCTCGAAGAGCGAGGAGGAATCGGTTCTCTCACAGATCGCTCCTCTCGGCGTCGATGTGGAATTGCTGAGTGGTTACTCATCGCTCACTACCTTCATCGGTACCGTGAGCGATGTTGCCGCGGCTCGCGCCGCGGCAGAAAACGGACTTTTCATCGATGGCGGAGACGTCATCGCAGTCTTCGTCCGCACCGATGACGCCTCCGCGACTTCAGCCGCCCTGCAGGCGGCTGGCTTCGCCGCAATCCAACTCCCAGAAGGCTCGGGCGACTCGACTGTCCGCATCAACGCCCTGGCGGGTGAGCGAGTAGAATTACTCAACGAGCGCGAGGACCTCTCCACCTCTGTCGAATCCTGGACCGAGGAGAACGGAGAGGCTCTGCTCTGCGGACTCGAGGTCCTCGAGCGCGACCATGAGTTGACCACTTCACCGGTCAAGGTCGCAGTCTCCGAGCACGCCTTCGTCATCGACGGCTGGGTCGAGATGGACCGCGCGCACGACATCAGCGTCGCCCTCGGTAACTCATGCATTGTGGTCGACATCGAGCCCTTCGTCATCGAGGCGGGCGGCGGTCATCACGACCACGACCACCACCACGAGCCTGTCTCGCCGCCAATCGCCTTCCAGCCACGCTCGAGGACCAAGCCTCTCGAACTGGTCACAGACATGGTCGGTCGACCTGGCTACGGCCGCCTCGACCCGACCGTTTTCATGTTCTTCACCTACCCTCTATTCTTCGGATTGATGCTCGGTGACATGGCCTACGGATTGGTCACGATGGGTCTCGGTTGGCTCCTTCTCTCAAAGGCTGGAACCAATGAAGGTCTCAAGTTGGGCGGTCGCTTCCTGCTGCTGATCGGCACCGCGACCGTACTCTTCGGCTACATCTACGCAGAATTCGCCGGATGGGAAATCTTCCCGCACCACGGTCACAGCCCGGTCGAGTGGATGCAGGCTCTCTATCCGGCGGTTGACTCGCACGGCTACGCATTCAAGGCAAAGTTGGGTTACAACATCACTTTCGCCTTCCCGTTCCACCGCGTCTCTAGCAACCTGATGGATCTCATCATCCTCACCCTCTACATGGGCTGGATACACGTCATGGTTGGCCTCATCATGGGCTTCCGCGATGTCCTCCTGGTCGGTAACGGACACGGCGGGATCGGCTGGGTTGCAGCCTTCTTCGAGAAGGGCGCCTGGATGATTCTGCTGGTCGGCGGGCTTCTCTTCACGCACGCGTACATAGGTTCCCACGGGGAATTCATGGGCGCGGGCGTGGCTTTGATTGGAATTGCTACGGTCTGTTTGATGTGGACTTTGTACCGCTATCACGGCCTCGATTTGCCGATCGCCTTGATGATGGGTCCAATCGAGGCGCTCGGCATGATGCCGACCATCATCTCCTATGTTCGACTGTTCGCGGTTGGCGTTGTCGGAGTCAAGATCGCAGAGACCGGCAATCACATGTTCTTCGACAATATTTCCCTCGACGAGCCATTGATGGCCGTCTTACTCTTCATCGGCTGGTTCGTAGTCCAAGCATTCGCTTGGATTCTCGGCGTTTTCAGCCCTAACATCCACGCGGCCCGTCTGCACATGGTCGAGTGGATGAAGCAATACTACGATTCCAGCGGCAAGCCGTTCTCGCCCTTTGGCGGGACTTCGCGCTTTGTGGAGGGTGAGTAATCACATGGCACGCCGCTGATACCATATAAGGAGGAAAAAGGAAATGAAGACAACCGCAATGAAAGGACTGAGTGCACTGTTCGTCCTGTTCGTCGTCGCAGCATTCGCGACTGGCGTTCAGGCACAGGATGACACCACGCACGCAGATGAAGGAACAAGCGACAACACCGCAGGCTATGCCGCTCTTGGAGCAGGCTTGGCCCTCGGTCTCGCTGGAATCGGAACTGGCCTCAGCCAGGGACCAATCGGAGCAGCATCCGTCGGTATGATCGCCGAGGACGCTGGCCGCCTCGGTCACGCGATTCTGTTCACTGCTCTGCCGGAGACCATCGTCCTGTTCGGTTTCCTCGCGATGTTCCTGATGCCAGGCCTTGCGGCTTGAGTATCTCGCGAGAACCGAGATAGAACGAATCACAACACGAGGTGAGATGATGACACTGGAAGCGCTTGCAAACGAGATCGCTGCCGCGGCTAAGGCCGAGGGCAAGGCGATCACCGATGCAGCTCGCGCGCAGGCGAAGGAGATCGCTGCGGAGGCATCGGCTGAAGCCGAAGGCGTCCGCTCCGAGATGATCGCGCGCGCGGAGCGAGAGAGCAGCCAGCTGTCGGTGGAAGTCGTGGCTTCGGCCCGACAAGGCAATCAGAAGCGAGAACTCATCGCACGCCGCGAAGAGTTGGACGCTACTCGAGACGCGGTGCGCACTGAGGTCGGCTCTGCCGACCTCGAAGGTCGCTCTGACATTCTGAAGGCTCTGCTCGCAGAGGCTAAGGGTGCTGGCGACGATATGGTGCTGCACCCTGTTGCCATCGATAGGAAGGCGCTCACAGGCCAAGGTTTCGACCTTGGCGACGACGTCGACGGACTGGGAGGATTCACTCTCGAGTCCGCCGACGGATCGATTGTACTGGATTTCCGCTTCGACAGCCGCCTCGAGGGAGCTTGGGAAAGCAACCTCGGCGCTGTCAACGAAGCGATGTTCGGAAACTGAATGAGGAATTGACATGGCGAGAATGGCAAGCGGCCGATCGAATATGGCAAACGCCGGTGCGCGCGCGAAAGCGCGCAAGGCGTCGCTGATCGATGGTACGCGTATGCGACAGCTGCTACAGCAGGGCACCGATTCAATCGGCGCCAGCATCGGCGAGTTCGGATACCGCGCCGAGATGGATGTCTACTCCGCCCGCATGGGCGGTTCGGATGCCATCGAGGCGGCGCTCAGCCACAATCTCGACAATGATCTCGACTCAGTGCTCGACTTCTGCCAGGGGAACCTCAAGGGTCTCGTGGCAATCTACGTCGAGCGTTACCACTACGAGAAGGCGAAGACCGTCCTCAGGGCGGTCAACAAGGGTGCTTCGGACGAACTGATCGCCGATCAGATTCTCCCCGAGGAGAACCCAAAGAACAGTCTCTGGCTGCACATCGTGCGAACCACTGAGACCGTTCAGGAAGCCGCTGACGCGATGGCGGGAACCCCATGGGGTCGTTGCCTCGCCAAGCTCGAGGGCGAACCATCTCTGCAGGAGATGGAGGACGCCCTCGACAGGCAATATTTCGCAAATTCTCTCGCAGCGGTAAAGGGCCCGGACGGAAGCCCGCAACTCCTGCGCTATCTGCGCACCGAAATCGATCATCGAAACATCGTGAACCAATTCCGCGCTCAGAAGCAGAACCTCTCTGCTGAGACGCGCGCGAACCTGAACATACCGGGAGGCAGGATCGGAGAAGCTGTGCTGCGCGCGGCCAATCAAGCCGATTCGGAGGAGGCATTGCTTGATGCCCTCCGTCGTTCGAACGCCTTCGACGATTCCGGCTTCGAGGAAGCCATGCAGGAGTCTGCCAAGCGAGGTACATTCGACCCGCTCGTCAATCTCCTGCGCAACCAGCGACTGGCGATGCTGAAGCGATTCTCGCATCTCAATCCGGTCTCTGCCTTCCCGGTAATCTACTACATTCAAGCCAAGGTTCTGGAGGTTCAGAACCTACGCCTGCTCGTGCGCGGCAAGGCTGCTGGTCTCAGCGATGAGGTCATCGAAGCGCACCTATATGTCTGAGGTGAAATGATGGAAATCGCAGTTGTCGGTACACCAGAATTCACTCTCGGATTCCAACTCGCCGGCGTTACACGCCTGCACAACCCCGAGGACCTCGAAGAGACCGCAACGGTCCTTCGAGCTCTGCTCGACCAACCCGAGGTCGGCATTGTCGTAATCGACAGCGCCGAGCTCACCCAGATGCCAGAGAGGCTGCGCCAGCAACTCTCAGACAGCATCACGCCCACAGTGTTGGGCATTGGGACCGAGGAGGATAACACCCTCCGCGAGTCCATCAAGTCGGCCCTTGGAGTCGACTTGTGGAAGTGAATTCCAAGAAAGAAGAAGGAAGTGAAAAAATGAGTGAGGATAATGGAGTGATCTATCGCATTTCAGGACCTGTTGTGACCGCCGTAGGCATAACCCCCCGTATGTACGAGGTTGTGCGCGTAGGCCATGAGGGACTGATGGGTGAAGTCATTGAATTGCACGGAGACCAATCGGTCATCCAGGTATACGAGGAGACGTCGGGAATCAAGCCAGGCGAGCCCGTGATTCGAACTGGGCAGACCCTGTCTGTCCAACTCGGTCCGGGTCTGCTAACGCAGATTTACGACGGAATCCAGCGACCGCTGGAGGACCTCGAAGAGACGATGGGTGTCTTCATCACACGTGGTGTGGACGCCGACGGTCTCGATCTGTCGAAGGAGTGGGAGTTCAACGCGACCGCTGCCGTCGGCGACGAGGTCGCGGCCGGTGCGGTGATCGGAGTGGTCCAAGAGACCGAGACGATTGAGCACCGCGTCATGGTTCCACCTGGAAAGGGTGGCGTCATCAAGAGCATCGAGTCGGGTTCATTCGACGTGACCCAGACCGTTTGTACGCTCGAAGATGGCACCGAGATTGCCATGATGCAGGAGTGGCCGGTGCGAACGCCCCGACCATTCGTGCAGAAGTACGCACCGGATGTGCCACTCATCACAGGCCAGAGGATCCTCGACTTCCTATTCCCTCTGGCCAAGGGTGGTACCGCTGGTATTCCCGGACCATTCGGAAGCGGCAAGACCGTCACCCAGCAGCAGCTGGCGAAGTGGTCCGACGCTCAGATCGTTGTCTACATCGGATGCGGTGAGCGCGGGAACGAGATGACTGAGGTTCTGACAGAGTTCCCTCACCTCATCGACCCGCACACAGGAAAGCCTCTGATGAACCGAACCACGATGATTGCAAACACCTCCAACATGCCTGTGGCTGCTCGTGAGGCTTCGGTTTACACTGGAATCACCATCGCCGAATACTTCCGCGACATGGGCTACGACGTCGCTCTCATGGCCGACTCTACAAGCCGCTGGGCCGAAGCAATGCGTGAGATTTCCTCACGTTTGGAAGAGATGCCCGGTGAGGAGGGTTACCCTGCTTACCTATCGAGCCGACTCGCCGAGTTCTACGAGCGAGCTGGCCGTGTCCAGACGCTCGCCGGCGACGACGGATCTGTATCCGTCATCGGAGCCGTGTCCCCGCCTGGCGGTGACATCTCCGAGCCTGTCAGCCAGGGTACACTGCGTATCGTCAAGGTGTTCTGGGGACTCGACGCTGGCCTCGCTCGCCAGCGCCACTTCCCTGCGATTAACTGGCTCAGCTCCTACTCGCTGTACCCACAGGCACTCGACCAGTGGTACCGTGACAATATCGCCAGCGACTTCCCAGAGATTCGCACGGAGATCAGTGCGCTTCTGCAGGTTGAAGCCGAGCTTCAGGAAATCGTCCAGCTGGTCGGTTCCGACGCCTTGCCTATCGACCAGCAGTTGACTCTCGAAGTCGCTCGAATGATTCGTGAATTCTTCCTGCAGCAGAACGCTTTCCACGATGTGGATACTTACAGCGACCTGAAGCTGCAATACACGATGGCCCGTGCTATCCTCGCCTTCCAGGCGGAGGCGAAGAAGGCCATCGCCGGCGGTTCGGCCCTCGAGGACGTGGTGAACGTTCAGGCCCGAACCGACATCATGCGCGGACGATTCGAGTCCGGCTACAGTGACCGCATCGAAGGACTCGTGTCCGACATGGGTAAGCAGATTGCTGCTACCATGGAGGAGAACTGAGGAGGGATATGAATGAGTGGAAAGGAATACCGAACCATCACCGACGTCAAGGGACCTCTTGTGTTCCTGAACAAGACCGAACCAGTCGCCTATGGTGAAATCGTCCAGTTGCGACTCACCGACGGCTCAATGAAGAACGGACAGGTTCTCGACACCTCCGACGACCAAGTCGTCGTTCAGGTATTCGAGGGAACCGCCCGTGTCGACCGCCAGACCGGCGTCAAGTTCCTCGGAGACGTTTTCCGCCTGCCTGTGAGCAAGGACCTCATCGGCCGTATCCTCGACGGAGCCGGTCGACCTCGCGACGGTGGACCAGCAATCGTCCCAGATGAGATGGCTGACATCATTGGAGCGGCGATCAACCCTTACTCGCGTCAGAGCCCAGAGTCGTTCATCCAGACCGGTGTGTCTGCAATCGACGCCTGCACCTCGCTGGTGCGCGGACAGAAGCTGCCGATCTTCAGCGCCTCTGGTCTGCCACACAACGATATCGCTCTGCAGATTGCCCGACAAGCCAAGCTCGTCGGCAGCGACGACGATTTCGTGGTTGTTTTCTGCGCTATGGGAATCACCGCTGAGGAGTACAATTACTTCGTTCACGACCTCGAGCGCACCGGCGCTCTCGAGAACGCAGCTCTCTTCGTCAACCTCGCAGACGACCCAGCCGTCGAGCGCCTGATCACTCCGCGACTGGCGCTGACAGCAGCTGAGTACCTAGCCTTCGAGCACGATTACCACGTGCTCGTCATCTACACTGACATGACCAACTACTGCGAGTCCCTGCGACAGATCGGTGCCGCCCGTGAGGAGGTTCCCGGACGACGGGGTTACCCCGGTTACATGTACACTGACCTAGCAATGCTCTACGAGCGCGCGGGCCTTGTGAAGGGCAAGAAGGGAAGCATCACGCAATTCCCGATTCTCACGATGCCTGGTGACGATATCACCCACCCGATCCCTGATCTATCCGGTTACATCACCGAGGGACAGATCGTTATTTCGCGTGAGCTGCACCAGAAGGGTATCTACCCGCCGATCAACGTTCTGCCTTCGCTCAGCCGACTGATGAACGCTGGTATCGGACCGGGCAAGACCCGAGAGGACCACAAGTCGGTATCCGACCAGCTCTACGCTGCTTACGCTCAGGGTCGCGAGTTGCGCGGCCTTGTTGCGATCGTCGGTGAGGACGCGCTGAACGAGCGTGACCTCCAGCTGCTGAAGTTCGCGGACATCTTCGAGAACAAGTTCCTGCGACAGAGCCGCGATGAGGACCGCAGCATCGACGAGGGCACGCTCGACCTCGCTTGGGATCTGCTGACCAATATCGACACGAAGTACCTCGTGCGATTGGACCAGAAGTGGATCGACAAGTACCACCCAACCGAGAAGAAGGAGTGAAACCCGCGTACTGCGAGTCGATAAGGAGGTGAATGAATGGCATTGGACATCAAACCAACCAGGTCCGAGCTGATCAACCTCAAGCGACGCATCAAGCAGACATCGAGCGGGTACAACCTGCTGAAGATGAAGCGCGATGGTCTGTTTCACGAGTTCCGTACTCTTCTCTCGGAGATGATTTCGGCTCGTGAGGAACTCGTCGGAACCTACCGCGAGGCGGTCGAGGCGATCAGCCTCGCCAGCGCCATCGAGGGAGGCTTGGCGGTGAAGAGTGCGGCTATCGCGAACTCGGCTTCACCCGAGGTTCAAGTCAGCCGCCGCAACATCATGGGAGTGGTCGTTCCTCAAGTCGTTGGAGAGAATCTCACCTCGACCATCGAGGAGCGTGGGACCGGCCTCATCGGAGGCTCGCCTTACATCGATGAGGCCGCTGATGCTTACTCGGACCTAATCGCGAATATCGTCAAGGCAGCCGAGATGGAAGCGACTCTCAAGCGCCTGCTCGAGGAGATCGAGTCGACCAAGCGTCGTGTCAACGCGCTTGAGTTCAAGGTTATTCCAGAGATGAAGGAAGCACAGACTTTCATTCAGCTCAGACTTGAAGAGATGGAAAGAGAGGAAACTTTCCGCTTGAAGCGATTCAAGAACAAGTAAGCCTGACTCATATTGCTCAGAGCGATTCTCTGTCCTCAGACGGTCGGCTCGGAATCGATTGATAGCTGGCGGTCTCCGACCGCCAATCCGACCGTCGGATCAGAACGAATCGCGATCTCGTCAGGCTCACTTGTGAACCGCTTGAACGTGCGAACCGGGAGAGCCTTTGGAGTTCGACCTGAGGGTCTTGGGAGAGTTTGCGGGTGTGCCGCGGGTGAAGGATTCATCTTGCGCGGTTTGATAGGTAGGTGCTTGAGTTCGCAACCACCGCAGGTGGTTGATTCCCGTGTCCGAGGCAGAACCAATCATTCTCGACCACTCGTCTTGGACACAGCAGGATTTGCTGTTGCACATCATTCAGCGCTACTTCGACCTCGGTAACGAAGCGCTGGCTGGACAAGCTTGGGAGGCGAGAGCCAAGGGCGGGCGAAGCGATTCTGCGGCTCTCGCCGACCTCAATTCCCAGCTCTATCCACTCGGTTTTCTGGCGATGCTTGACGAGGGCGACCCTCCCATCATCAGCATCGCCCCTCATCCTGAGGATCAGCCAATTATCCCCAATTGGCAGATGGGTGTAGTCTGGGCGATGATGGCTGGATTCCTGACCCTCATCGGAACCGCTTGGCTGGGTCAGTACAATCCCGATGCAGTTCCATTCGATGGTGGATTGCTCAAGGATGCAGCTCTTCAGATGGCCTTGCCGATGATGCTGGTTCTAGGTCTGGCAAGCGAAGCGAGGCGGCGAATGGCTGCCCGATTCGGTGTTGAAATCGGCCATGTCGTACCGATCGCATTCCCGATCCTCTCTGCGAGTTGGCCATTCGGAATCGCAGGAGTTCTGAGCCAGCGCAGACCGGATTTGACCCCTATACCGAACCGGCGAGCGCTGGCGATGATTGAATTCAGTGCACCTCTGGTACTCTTCTTCGGCGGCACCGCCTTGACGCTGATCGGCCTCCATCTGACGCCGGTGGAGCCGCCGAATCTGACGGGTGCGCCAATCGCCTTCCAAAACAATCCACTGATCACAATCCTCTCGCTTGATTGGCTCGGCGAGTCTCTGTGGATCAAATTGCAGTGGATTCACCTCACAGGACTAGCTGGAATCGGCCTGACACTCATCGGCTGGACCCTCCTGCTGCCGATTCCCGGCCTCCCCGGCGACCGCCTTCTGCACGCCATTTTCGGTCCAGCCCAGATGTCGGATGCAAGCCGACAGACCTCGATGTTCATCACCATGCTGACCGCGATGGTGATCATCTTCGCCAAGACCGAATACATGCCTTGGCTCATCATCGCGGCCCTCGGCGCGATGCGTCGATTCAGCCCAGAAAACACGCCCGCGCCGCTCATCATCAACGAAGCCTTGGTGCCGACTCCAGAGGAGCGTTCGCGCTTCGCAGCAATCCTCGTCTTCGTCTTGATCGCTGGATTCCCTGGGATGTACCCCTCGTACAACATTCCCGATTGGGGTGGGGGGCTCGATACCTCGGATTGGGCGGAAGAATTGCAATTGACGCTCTCCGAGACCTACGACTTGAACCTCGAGCTCGCCCCTGCTGGAGTCCTCCCAGTCTCTGGTTGGTTGCAACTGCGAATCGAAGGTGAAAACTCGGTGGCTTGGCAAATCACCTCTCCCCAGTTCAACGAGGATGGATTCCATCGTTTCGATGGCGTCACTCAGAATTCTCCAGCGACGCTGAGCGCGACGATAACACCACTCGACATCGCGCTCGACAACCCCTCTGCGACCCCAGACACAGCAATGTGGCTACGCATTCTAGTCGAGGTCGAGGGCCACATCGACGAGCATCTCATCACCCTTCTCCACCCGCAGACGACCTCCCCCATCGACCCGCTCTGGCTGCTCATCGAGGACACCGACACACCGCGGATCTGCATGAGCGTCGATAAGGTCGACAATAGGTCAGCAACTCTGGCACTGACCAATCCATTCTGGGAGTTCGAGGGCGAGACCAATCTCACCGAACCCGGACTGCACGATGTCTGCTTGCGCGGATACCCCGGTGCCTTGCAGTCCTCGACTTCTCACGATGAATATCAGCGAATCATGGGCCCTGAGTTGGCGCTGGAATTCGACGATGGCGAGCGCATAATCTGGTTGATGCCGGTCAATGGGACCGAGGCTCGATTGCAAGTGTCGGATTCTCAATGGCAGATGCCGTATTGGATGGCCGCGAACTCACCCTACACGATTTCATTCGCGGCCCAGGGAACAGCATTCTGTCCGTCGAGCCAGATTCATCCAGAGATGGACACGAGCGGCTCGTGGAACTGGACATTCCACGAGCGCTCGACAATACTGATTTCAGCCGGAGATTTAGGTGAGGGAACCCTTCACTTCGGCGAGGAGGGTTGGTTAGCATTTTGTCAGGAGGGAGTGCTGCTTCGTTCATACCGAATTGGGGAGGGCGAGGACGTCCTTCTGATGCCCGGAGAACTCGGAAGAGGCCTGCAAACCTCACAGAACATCATCGTCAATCGCGAGAATCACAGCCTTTTCGTGCGGGTTGAATGGAGCGGAGATGCGCCGGAATCGGATGTCTGGGATGTCTCGATTCCTGATCAGGTCGAGGCGCATTCCGAGGTGGCAATCGAGATTCAATCGAGTGGTGATTTGTCGCTTTATCGCGCGGTTTGGGTGACCGTTTCAGATGGTGATATCACCGTTCATCTGGCCGCGCGCTGCCCTGTTGATGGGTGCGAGGTGAGCTGATGCGGATCGCTGTTATCGGTGTTGGGGCGATCGGTGGCGTGGTCCTGGGTGCACTCGCTGATACCGATGCTGATTTGGTCGCCGTCGCGCGAGGGGCGGGGGCTTCGAATCTCGAGATGATGGGCTTGCTGCTACACACTCCTGAGGGCGCGATCGAGATGATTCCACCCGAGCGATACTTGGTGGTGGATAGCGAGGAGGGTCCCGTTTCCGAGCAGATTCGTGGGACCTGCGATGCTGCGGTTCTTTGTGGGAAGGCGGCATCGACTCCGGTTTTGGCTCAATTGGCTGAGGAGGTTCTTACCGAGGGGGGCATGGCCATCAGCTTGCAGAATGGACTCGGCCATCCCGAGGCGCTCGCGCATCGGCTGGGTCGCGATCGCGTTCTTGGGGGTTCGATTACTCACGGTGCTTGGAGAGATGGTGAAGGCAGCGTCCACTGGGTCGGGCGCGGTGCTGTTCGGCTCGGCAATCTCGATGGGGGCGAGCCTGGGGTTGTGGCTGCGGGGCTGGTCGCGGCGCTGGATGTGGCTGGCTTGGAACCGATTTGGTCGGATGATGTCCAGCGCATCGTCTGGCGCAAGATTCTGTTGAATGTCGCCATCAATCCAGTCTGCGCGATTGCTGGCGTTCGCAATGGTGCGGTCGCCGAGGTTCCTGAACTCTGGGAGCAGGCGATGGGGTCGATGTTCGAGGCGGCGGCTGTGGCCCGAGCCTTGGGCGTTGATCTGGGTGAAGTCGACCTTGAAGAGCATCTGCGAAAGGTGGTCGAGGCGACTGCGGACAATCGCTGCTCGATGTTGCAGGATGTGATGGCTGGGCGCGCCACTGAGATCGATTCTCTGTGTGGCGCGGTGGTCGAGCGCGGCGAGGCGGTCGGTGTGCCGACGCCGGTAAATCAATCTCTACACGCGCTCGTCAAAGGTATCGAGCGCTCGGGCGAATTCGCTTGACCGCCGGTTGGGCTGGCTCATTCGCAATCGATGTTGAAGTGGAGTCCAACATTCTCGCGCCGAGCGATGCTGGCTTCGATCACGAGCTCGGCGCAGATGATCAGATTGCGCAACTCGACCATGGTCTGAGTCGGCTTGGTCGCGTGCCAGACCGGAACTACCTCCGAGCGGATGTGCGCGATGCGGCGCTCGGCCCGCTTGAGTCGAGCATCGCTCTTCACCAATCCGACATCATTCGTCATCATGCTGCGCAGGGCCAATAAATCGCTGCGAAGCGTCCCATGCTCAGCCAATTCATCGAGGTCTTCACCTCGCCATCGGGCGATGTCCTGGACGACCTCGGGCAATAACTCGGTTTCAGCGAGCATGACGATGTCAGAGGCCGCTCGCTCAGAATACACGACCGCCTCGAGCAAGGAGTTCGAGGCTAAGCGATTCGCACCATGTAGGCCAGTCCGTGCCACCTCGCCAATCGCGTAGAGGCCAGGTAAAACAACCCCATTCCGAAGGGCACGCCCCTTCGAATCGACCGTCACGCCACCGACCAGATAGTGAGCGGCTGGTCGAACAGGAATCGGGTCAGGCCCAATCCTGATGCCGAGTTCCGCAACACGAGCGGCAATCGTCGGGAACTCGTCGGCAAGCGCATCGGCATCCAGATGCTCCGTAACCAACAGAACGTGCTCATCGCCGCTGCGCTTCAACTCGCGATCGGTCGCGCGAGCGACCACATCGCGAGTATCCAGCGAACCCTTCTCCGAATAGCGCGCCATGTACGAGCGCTCAGCAGGAGAACCGGCCGCAGGCCAGCCTCCAGCAGAGCGCCACGAGGCATGCTCGGAACGAGTCATCAGAATCGCCCCGTGCCCTCGCATCGCCTCGGTGATCAAGAAAGGATTCTCAGAATCAACGGCCAATGCGGTTGGATGGAACTGAATGAATTCCATATCGCTGACATCTGCCCCAACCCGATGAGCCATAGCAACACCATCCCCAGTAGCAACCGGAGGGTTGGTAGTAGCCAAGTGCAACATTCCAGCCCCACCTGAAGCCAGCACAACACAACGCGAAGCCAGAGTGTAGACCTTGCCATCGGGAGCCAGGCACCACAACCCAGCAACCCCCTGCTCAGGTGCCCCAAGGTCCCTCCTAACCAAATCCAGAACCATCCAATTCTCAAGAATCCGCAAGCCTGACTCGTACTCGCCAGCAACACCCCGAGTCAGCGCCCGCTCAATCTCAGCACCGGTGCGGTCGCGAGAATGCAGAATCCTCCGCTGGGAGTGACCGCCCTCGCGCGTCAAATCATACAATCCATCCGCGCTCAAATCGAATTGAACACCCTGCTCGACGAGGTCGCGAATTCGCAAGGCAGCATCAGCCACAACCGAGCGAACCACGCCCTCGTCGCACAAACCACCCCCGGAGGCCAAAGTATCGCGAACATGCGCCTCCAGAGCCTCCTCATCATCAACGTCCAGAACCCCTGCGATGCCTCCCTGAGCCCAGTTTGTGGAAGAGGTGGAGAGGCTTTTCTTGGTGACGATGGCGACCGAGAGTCCAGCGCGAAAGCAGCGCAGTGCGAGGAATAATCCAGCGATTCCCGAGCCTATTACCGCGACGTCGACCGGCGGCAGAGAACGGTTCGTAGCCTCCTCTGCCATGCCGATTCCTCAGTGGATTTCCCATTGAAGATTGTCCAGCCGCAACCAACGGCGAAAGCAGCGGCTTCGGCGGCGAATCAGCGAGATTGAGGGCGCCGCCACCAACCACGCCTTCGGCGTTCTGACCAAGTGTCTGCAATCGGTTTGCTAAGCGCGCCGTTGCCTCAACCTTCATAGTCTGTTAAGGGGCGAGGGCGAGCCTGACGTTGGCCATTTTTCCTTCGTCAAACGGGTGATGGGATGCACTTACTGCGGATTGAGGTTGAGAATTTCAAATCCTTCGGCGGTGAGATGACGATTCCCTTCGAAGAGGGATTTACTGCAATAACCGGCCCAAACGGGTCTGGAAAGTCGAATTCTGGCGACGCCATCCAATTCGTTCTGGGCACACGCTCGACAAAGGTCATGCGGGCGGACAACGTTGCTGATTTGATCTTCAATGGCGGCAAGCGCGGCAAGCCAGCGCGTCATATGTCGGTGACGCTCGTGTTTGCGAATACTCCTGAGCTGGACGGGCGTCGCCGTCTTCGTGTTGAGTCGGATGAGGCTTCCTTCACTCGCTCGGTTCGGTTGAACCGGAAGAGTCAGCCGATTTCTTCGTACCGGATTGGTGAGCGCAGTGTGACTGCGACGGAGATGCGCCGGACTCTGGCTGAGGCTGGTCTGCATGGTGATGGTTACAATATCGTGCTGCAGGGTGATGTGACGAATCTTGCTACGATGACCGATTTCAAGCGACGTGGCGTGCTCGAGGAAGTCGCTGGCGTGACCGCTTACGATGCGGAGATTCGTTCGGCGAATAACCAGCGAAAGGCGGTCGAGCACGATATCGAAACTATCGAATTGTTCGAGGCTGACCAGAAGGCACGCCTGAAGAAATTGGCCAAGGAGCGCGAGCAGGCGCTGAAATATCGCGATTTGAAGGAGCAACTTGATCGCGCTCGGATTGTCCTTGCTCAGGCGCGATATCGCAATCGTGTCGATGAGATCAGCATGCTCAATGAGGACCATGCGAAGTATCAGGAGCGGGATGGCAAGATTCGCGAGAGCGTGCGCTCGAACGAGTCTCGTCTGCTCGCTCTCGAAGAGGAACTCGTCAATGTCTCTCGCGAGCTGGATGCGATGGCTACCGGCGAGTCGAGGGCTGTGATGGATCAGATCAAGGCGCTCGAGATCGAGATGGAGACGAGCCGTGACCGCATCGGTGACCAGAAGCGGGCCTCTGCGGACGCTTCTGAGGAAATCGAAGAGATTCAAGGCGACCTCGATGGCGTTGAGACGGCGGTTGCAAAACTGCTCGAAGATATCGAATCGGCTCGTCAGGCCGTCATCGATGCTGATGCGGACCTAGCCAAGGCCGAGGCTGATGAGACCGAGGCGCGCAAGGCCATCGAGTCCGGAGATAAACACGCTCGTGACTTGAACCGAGCACTTGGCCTCGCTACCGACGAGGTGAACAAAGTACACGCAATGCGGGCTGAGGCGCGCCTCGAATCGGATAGGGCTGAACAGGCGGCCCGTATTGCCTCAGACAATCTCGCCGACTTGGAGGAACAGTACGAGGTAGTCTCGCTTGAGCGCGACGACTTGGAATTGACTGGAGAGGATCTTCGCGAGGCCAAGCCGGCCGAGAACCGCGAGGACTTGGCGGTTCAACTGCAGAGATTGCAGAAGGAGGAATCGGCACTGCGCGGAGACCGTGATAGTGCAGAGGAGCAATTGCGCGAGGCGAACCGCGCCCTCGACCGAGCTCGAGCCGCGCAGGAGGCTCGCGCATCGAAGCCGGGGTCTGCAGTTACTCTACGCTCGCTGGCCAAGTTGCGAGAGAGCGGAGAGATTCGCGGAATCCTCGGCTCGTTGGGCGAGTTAACCTCGCCCAAGGAGGCCGCCCATGAGGAGGCGCTGGCCTATGCATTGGGCGGCGGCATGAATTCAATCGTCGTCAGCGACGAAGAGGTCGCCGCCAATTGCATCAAGTGGCTACGAGCTAATGGCGGCGGTCGCGCGACCTTCCTTCCACTGACTAAGATCAGCGCATCTCGCGCCCAAGGCCGAGCGCTGATGGTCGCGCGCAATCCAGGAATAATCGGATTCGCACACGACCTCCTCGACTACGACGAGGAGATCGAGACGGCGGTGCGATTCGCCTGCCGCAACACGCTCATCGTCCAATCGATGGACGTCGCCCGCCGAAATATGGGTGGCGTCAGAATGGTCACCCTCGACGGATCGATAGTCGAAGCGACAGGAGCCATGACCGGCGGTTCATCGAGCAAGGGCTCACGCCCGTCATTCGGCGGAGCCGGAGCAGCCGGAGCGGGAATGGACAAACTCGAATCGGCTGTCGAGCGAGCGAACCTGCGATATTCGACCGTCGAGGCGGCGCTCAAGGACCTGCGCAACAACCAGAACGAGGTTCGAAACAAGATTCACGGCCTCGACGGTAGCGACCATTCGGTCAAACTCAGAGATTGGAAGGCCGATGTCAGAATCGCTCAGAAGCAGGTCGACGACATCGGCCGAAAAGTCGTCGAAGCCCGAACAGAACACGAGAAACTCGAAGCCGCCAGCCGAGAAGCAGCCGAAGCATCAGCCCAAGCCGAGGAGGACTTCGAAGAAGCATCAGAAGCCCGTCGTCTAGCAGGAGAAGCCCTGCAGAATCACACTCCAGACCATCTCT
Source organism: uncultured Candidatus Poseidoniales archaeon (assembly GCA_964576865.1). GTDB lineage: Archaea > Thermoplasmatota > Poseidoniia > Poseidoniales > Thalassarchaeaceae > MGIIb-O1. Next base: position 26,193 of record CAZNVK010000004.1, read on the forward strand.
CACAACTCCTGCGCAGCGCCCAGGACACGCGAACCGAGGCAGTCAGAAGCAAGTTGAGTGCCGAGGCGCAAATCACCACGGGCGACGAGCGGCTCAACGTCCTCAACGAGCGCAAGGAAGACCTGACCCGAGCACTCGACCGCCAGAATGCTATCATAACTCAGGCGACTGCGACTATCGAGGGGCTCAACTCCGCGATAGTCACTGCCGAAGAGAACCTCGTTGAACTCAAGGAGCAAGCCTCGCAATTCAACGAGGAGCATCAAATCCTCACCACTCGCCGCGACGAAATCGTCGACGAGCGCGCCAGCCTGCGCGCCCACGTCGATCAGATGCAGACCCAGCGCGAGACCATCAAGTCAAGGCTCGAAGGCCTCGTCGAAAACATTCGAAACAAGGAAGCAACCCTCGTCGAGCTCAAGGAAGAACTCGCCGAGAATCAGATCGAACTTCCAGATTCAGAAACTCAACTGCCAACAGTGGCCGAGGCGGAGAAGGGGGTGCAGGGCCTAGATCGCCGCCTCGGCCAACTCGGCGACGTCAATATGCTAGCAATCGAGGATTACGACCAAACCGTCGAAAGAATCGCTGGACTCGTCGCCGACGGCAAGCTCTGCAAGGAGCGTCACGCAATGCTCGTCAGCCTTGCAGAGCAACTCGAAGACGAGAGGCGAACACGGCTCGTCGCCGTGTTCAACCACATCAATACCAACTTCACACGCGCTTACAGGCTTCTGCAGCCCGGTGGCGAAGGTGAGTTGCAATTGGAGAACCCGAAGAACCCGTTCGAGGGTGGTCTCAAGATGGCATGCATCCCTCCTGGAAAGAGCAAGAGAACCCGTCGCAGCTTCCTCTCTGGCGGCGAGAAATCGATGGCGGCACTGGCGTTCATATTCGCGATTCAGGACTACGAACCGAGCCCGTTCTACTACTTCGATGAGGTAGATCAGAACCTCGATCCATTCAACGCGGAGCGCATCGCGACACTGTGTCGACTCCGCAGCATGCAGGCCCAATTCATCATGGTCACACTACGCAAGGTCAGCCTAACACTGGCTGACCACCACATCGGAATAACCCACGCTGGCGATGGAGTCAGCCGCCGGATAGCAGACTTTGACAGGGCGGCTGCGATTGAACTCGGTGAAGAGTTCGAGGCCGAGCAAGACGCGCTGGCTGAGGCTCAGAAGGCCAAGGCGGAGATGGGCGAATTGCCCAGCGAGGAGACGATGCCGAGGGTGCCTGAGCCGATGGAGAAGCCACAGAGTCTTGGTGGCCTCGCAGATAGGGCTGGAGTCGAGGTTACCGAGGAAGAGTTGAGGCTGGATCAGTTGCCTGAGGTCGAGGCGACCCCTGTTGAATCCGAGGATGACGATCTCGCTGAATCTGAATCGACGATGACCTCGCTGATCGAGCGGACCGAGGAGTGGACCGAGGATATCGCTGAGAAGGAGGCTGCTATTCCGACTGAGGATGAAGTGGAGACTGAATCAGCCGATTCGACCGACGCGCTTGAGGCAGAGGAGAGCGTCGAGCAGGAGTTGGAGTGAGTCCGATGTCTGTCTTTGACGCTACTGCGATGCGAGACGACATTGTGACTCGTCTCCTGCACGGGGAAGAGGACTTGGAGACGAGTCGCTATCTTGACAGGTTGGTCGAACTCGCTAGTCTGGAGGATGCTGAGCATCAATTCCTCATCGATCCGTTCGACCGTTCTGTCGCATTGGTGTTTCAATTGTTCAGGTCGAAAGATCTCGATCCGTGGGATGTTGACCTGACGAATTTCTTGGAGATGTTCGATGAGCGCATCAAGACGGCTGAGAACATCGACCTGCCGACCTGCGGTCGGCTAATTCGAATGGCTTGGCAGATCCTTCGTGGTCAGGCCTCAACCCTGATTGATCGACAGGATCGAGCCTGGGACAATCTCGAGGACGAGTTCCTCGATTTCGATATGGGTGGATGGGAATCAGATTTCGATGAGGACGATTACAACTTCTCTGTTGGCGTCCTCACCGGGGCGGCGGACACGGTTCTGCCCTCGATGTTCGAAGGGCGGATTCATCGGGATGAGAGCCGCCCCGTCACACTCGGTGAGTTGTTGATGGGATTACAGAGCGCAAAGCAGATCTCTGAGGATCTCAAGCTTCGCGAGCAGATCGCTAAGGAACGCCGGGAGGCTCATTCCAAGGCGCGAGCGCGATTCTCAGGTAGCCTTCACGTAGAGGATTTGGAAGGTGATCTACGCAGGACTTGGTTAGCCCTTCGAGAAAGACAGGTCGTCGGCAATGGAGCTGTTGACATCAAGGAAATCGCTGGACACCTGCGCGACCGTTCACTCGAGAATGGATTGGAGGTGACGGAGGCAGAGGCTGAAGCGCAGGTTACGGCGCTGGTCTCATCTCTCTTCCTGACCCATCGCGGATATGCTGATTTAACCCAAGAATCGGGGCGCAATGGCAAGATTACGCTCAAAGATTTGCACCCTGATTACAAGGATGGCTTCGATGCTTTGACGGAGGAGATCAATCCGAAGCCAGAGTTGGAGGTGGAAATCGATGTCTGATGGTGTCGAATTGTCGACCATCCTCGAGGCGATCCTATTCAGCGCCGGCCGTTCGATGACGGTCGAGGAGCTGTTGGAGCAGACTGGCAGGACTCGCTCCGAGGTCTCGGGGGCTCTGTCGAATCTGCAATCGACCATCAAGCGAAGGCGCGATTCGGCCCTTCAATTGACCGAGGTTGCGGGCCGGTGGATCTTCGAGGTTCGCCCGACTCTCTCCGCTCATCTGCCTGAGTCGGTGCGCCCAGATGTTCCCGCTCGATTGCTTCCGGCCGCAGCCCTCATCGCTTACCATCAACCGATGAAGCAGGCGCAATTGGTCGACATGATTGGCACAAAGGCCTACGATAGGGTGAGGGAGTTAGCAGGTCTCGGATTCGTCGATAGGCGAAGGGATGGATTGACTCGCAGGCTGACCACGACACGCCGCTTCGCAGAGTACTTTGGTTGCCCATACGTCGAGTATCGAAAGGTGCGTGAATGGTTCCGTGCGGAGGCTGCGAAGGCGGGCCTGACAAGTGCTCAGTTGGCCGCTTCACTCTCGGATGAGCAGATGACCATCGAGGAATTCACCGAGGTGCCTTCACAAGAAGCGCTGGCGATGGAAGCGGCTCAGGTCGAAGACTGAGGACTGGTTTTCCTCTTGGACCGGCGAGGGTTCAGCGAGTGAATTCATTCGCCGCGAACTTGCTTCAACGCGTCTTCGACAGCTGCCATGGTGATTCGGTCGCCCGACTCGCGAACGATCGCTGCGACCGGTTCAATCTCTTCAGCAGAGGTTCCAGCGCTTGCGATCATGTTGCGCAAATGCAACTTCATGTGGCCGGCTTGGATGCCCACTGTTGCCAGAGCGCGAAGCGCTCCTAGGTTCTGAGCGAGGCCTGCTGCGGCCATGCACTTTGCGAGTTGGTCTGCGGAATTGATGCCGAGCAGGGCTACATTCGCCTGCGCTCCAGGGTGGATGCGGATCGCTCCACCGACGAGGCCGACTGCCATTGGAATCTCGATTGAACCGACGAGATTGCCCTCGGCGTCCTTCTCCCAGTGGGTCATCGAGCCGTAGCGGCGCTCGTGAGCAGCGTATGAGTGAGCGCCGGATTCAACCGCGCGCCAATCCTGGCCGCAGGCGATGGCGATTGGCGAAATTGCGTTCATGATTCCCTTGTTGTGTGTGGTTGCGCGGAATGGGTCGGCTGCGGCGAAGTGGTAGGCCTGAAGCACACCCTCGATGACCTCGGCGCCACGATTTGCATCATCGCCAGAATCGGACATCTCTTCTGGAGTGAAAGTTGCACTCACGCGAGCCAGTCTGTGGACCGCGAGGTTGCTGATAATTCGCAGAATAACAGTTCCTCCAGATAGGCTCTCGACGCGGGGTGCAATCGTCTCGGCCATGGTATTGACCGCATTCGCGCCCATGGCATCACGGCAATCGACGAGGATGTGTACGATGACCATCGGTCCGGACTCTGTCTCGATGATTCGCGCTTCGACGTCTCGGCATCCGCCACCAAACTTGACGAGAATCGGGTCGACTTCGTTGCATGCCTGAATCAGCTCGTCCTTGGCAGCCAAGATCGCCGCACGAGATGCTTCGGGGTCCTCGCAGCCGACGACCTGAATCTGACCGATCATCACTGGGTCGGTATTGTCAGAGGTGAATCCACCCTTGACCTGACATCGCTTTGCCATGTTCGAAGCGGCAGCGACGACGCTGGCTTCTTCGACGACGAACGGAATTAGATAGTGCTCATCGTCGATGATGAAATTGGTTGCAACTCCAATGGGTAGAGAATAACGGCCGATGACATTCTCGATCATTCGGTCGGCCGTGCCTTCATCGAGTTCGGCATCTGCCCAGGCCTGAACCTGTTGATCGGTCAGTCCGGCTAATTCTGCCAGCATGGCACGTCGCTCGGGCACGGATAGCTTGTAGAATCCCTTGAGTCGACTGTTCTCAACAGGCATTGATTCACCTGCCCTTGCGACAGCCCTCCTGTTCTAAGCCCTTCGTGGCCGAATGGCCTAAATCGATGGCCTGAAGCCCAATCGAGCATTCTCCAAAGATTGCTGATAATTCACTCCAAAGCAGGGGGTGGAGTGCCCTTAATGGTCAATCTTGGACGCTCAAAAAAGCGTTAATCAGACCATTAACGCTTTGTTAACGCATTCCGAAAGCGTTAGTTATGCGTTAATGGTGAAATATCCAAAACACATCACACAAAGCCTATTACGAAAATTTGTAGTCTGAAACATCAATAAAATGCGTTAAACCACACTTATCGAAGCGTGAGAACACGTGAACATTATGTACTCTCACACGCGCGTAAGTGATAATGGTCGAAGGGCCGCCAAACATCCTCGATCTGCCTCCATTGCGAGGCAACCCCTTCGACCTGCGGCCGATCGAGCCAAGCCGCGCCGAATACCTCGTCGGCCGGGACAAACTACTCTCGGAGTGGAGGGAGCATCTGATTTCCCAAACACCGAGGATGCTCCTCCTAGTCGGAGACCGAGGCTCGGGCAAAACCTCGCTTCTGAACGCCCTCGCCTCGACAACCTCCCGCCGACCATACATCGGACAGTTTTGGCCCGAGGGGGATGACCCTGTGCAGGGTGTGATTCACGAGTTGTCTGTGCACTTTGGGGGGTTCGAGTTGCCGCCGTCGATGCAGCAGATTTCGGACAGAATGGTTGACGTTCTCGATAAGGAGACGGGCACGCTCCCGCTGATCGCCTTCGATTATCCCGCGAAAATTGACCTCAACCCGATGCTCACAAGACTCGCTCCGCTGCTGCAGAGACTCCGCGCCCTGGTCGTGGTCGTGGTCACTCCGTCTCAGCTGGCTGGGTTGGATGATGAGGTGCTGGAGATGTTTGATGCGCCTCATCATCTTCAGAACCTGGATGCGAGGCAGATTCAGGTTCTGTCAAACCGAAGGATTTCGCGGTCGGCCAATCAGAAGTGGAATATCCGGCCGACCCTGTTGAATGCGATTCATCGCCATTCGGATGGCAATCCTCGCAGGGTAATCCGTTTGTTACGCGATTTGGTTGATGAACGACACGATCCGGATGGCGGCGACGTTCTCGAGCGATTGACGACATGGCGAGCGCCGCCGGTTGAAACGGAATCGAAACCCACGCCTGTTTCCGCACCTACTGTGGTCCAACAACCTGTGGTTTCAGACCCTGAGGATATCACTTCCTACTCTAGCGATGAGGAAGTTGTAGTTCAGTTGGACGAACTCGAGGAGTTCGATGAGTTCGAGGAATCGATGGATGATGAGGAGCCTGACGACCTCTGGGATGAGGGGGGAATCGAGGAGGAGGTCGAAGATTCTCCTTCGTGGAATGATGAATTCGAGGCCCCAGAAGATCTCTGGGGCGAGCCTGAAGGAGAAGACGAGGTCGACGAATCTGAGGATGAAGAAAGATTCCATCAGGCGGAGGTCGAGCACGAACCAACTCCGCCTGAACCTTCGTTGCAAGAGGAGTATCACAGAGTTGCAGAAGATCCGGCTTTCCTCTACATGGAGGAAGGGACTGAACCTCCAACACGACCTAGCACGAAGGGTAATTTCGGAAGGTTGCTCGGCCGAACAATCAGTGCCAATGACCGGATGCCAGCGACGGGCGATGACACGCCAATCACCGTCGCCGACCCACATCCAAGCCTCGTGCCCAAGTCATCCAGTGAGCCAAGTGCGCCAAGTGCCCCTAAAACTCCGGTTCGAGATATGGCACCTGAGAGTGTGGCAGATGAGCAATCGACCGCCCGCATCGATACTAGTGTCGCTGCGGGCGAGGAAGAACACGTCTTCCACGATAATCATGCGCTGTGGATAGTCGATTCAGAATCGAAGTCAACCCTGCCTGATCCGAGCGCCTACACTCCACCGCCACCTTCGCCAGCACCTGAGCCGGCGGCGGAGTTCGAAACCGAGTGGTTCGTCGACGATGGCGAAGCCGAACCAGAGCCAGAGTCGTTGCAAGAGCCGCAGGCCGAGTTTGATCCCGAACCCGTATTCGAGCCAATCGCTGAGGCTGAGCCACCTGCGCGTGAAATCCACATTCCAGCGATTCCCACTGCAGCCCCAGCAGCAGCTCCCGCGCCACCTCCGCCTCCAGTTCCCGCGCCTGCTCCCGTTCCGGTCGCAGTGCCGATCTCACTCGGTCCGACTTGGGAGCCGGACGAGCCATTCGATGCCATGGTTCTCCACGCTCTCACCGAGGCAGAGAGGATGATTCTCGAGGCCTCGTCCGTCAGGGAAATTTCACCATCAGATGATGAATTGCAAGCTCGCTTGGAGGTCGGGCGACCTCGCCTCTCACAGATCTACAATGGCATGCGCCGCAAAGGGCTGCTCTCGGTCCGCAAGCAAGGTCGAACGCGATACTTCAAACTCAGTGATGCCGCAGGACAGCACCTCCGCGGAGCACCACAGGGGGTTGCATGATGTCGGACGATGGGGCTACGGTCACGCGCGAGAAGGTCGAGCAGTACCTCGCTTTGACCGCCGAGGCGCGGGCCAAAGCTACGCCTTCGACCACCAACGAGACAGACGCCGCGCGCCTCGCCTCGATGATGCGAATGTGCGATGACTACCAGGCAGATGCCAAGCATTTTCTTGAGCAAGGTGACCTTGTGAGAGCCTTTGGTGCGATCAATTACGCACACGCTTGGATAGATGCAGCTGTCCGAATCGGACTCATGGATGGTCATGACGACGACCGTCTGTTCACTCTGCCCTGAGGGTGAGTGGTATCAACCGACCCTGCGCAGCGCAGGTCCACCAGTGACCTCGATATATGAACCGCCAGAACTGACCAAGCGCTCCTTCAGCCGCCGGTCAACCGTCAACACCGGCCAGCCCCCCTCAACGGACAAACTCACCAGCATATCGTCGGTGTGAGACATCCCATCGACATCCGACATCCGCTCGCACCGCGCATCGAGCAAATCCAACAGCAAACCACCGCGCCGCTCACCAAGAGCCTGCAACTCAGCAGCAACCGACTCCAGCAACAGCAACCGAGGCGCACCGGCAACCTGTGCCATCGCCACGTCGAGATTCAATCGCGCATCGACCAATGCGACCCAGCCACAAGCGTCGATGAGGACGCTCGACATTCGCTCACCCCGTGATGGTTCCGTGACCGATTAGCCGCCATCGCGTGCCGATTCGGCGTGAGAGTGTGATGCGACTGCCCTCGAGCGCGCAGATAGGCAGGCGCAGGCGCAGTGTTGCCTTCTTGCCCTTGATTGCGGTCACTTGGCCAACGCTGGTAGCGGTGGCCGAGTTGACCATGAGCATCTCGTTAGGCTGGAGCGGGCGGACCTTCTCGGGCGCGTCGTCTCCGCTTGCAACCATGTGCTCGAGAAGGTCGAGGTCGAGGTTGAACTCCTCCCAGATCGGAGGCAGTTCACCCTCGCGTGCCATCACTTGACCAGACAGATCGTCTGCCTTGGTGGCCATTGGATCCATCGGAGTCGCGACCCCACACAGGCCACCAGCGTGGATGGTCTCGAGGTCGAGACCACCACCTTGAACAGACTCGATGACCGTCTTGATCGGTTCCCATCGAGTCTTGCTTCCTTCCTTGACGCGCCGTCCCGGCGCGATGAGAATCTTGTCTCCAACAGAGAATTCTCCCTTTACCACCGAGCCGCCGATGATGCCACCGCGCAGCTTCGCCGGTCTCGTCCCAGGGCGATTGATGTCGAAGGAGCGAGCCACGTACATCAGCGCCTCCTCCTTCTTGCCGTGGTCCGGCGTTGGAATGGTATCCTCGATGGCCTGAATCAGAATGTCGAGATTGACATCGTGGTGGGCCGAGATTGGAATGATCGGCGCATTCTCGGCCACAGTTCCAGCGACGAATTCCTTGATTTCATTGTACGAATCAATCGCCCGCTCGCGGGTGACCAAATCGATCTTGTTCTGCACCACAACGACATTCTCGATACCCGCGATCTGCAGCGCAGCTAGGTGCTCACGAGTCTGTGGCTGCGGACACTTCTCAGTCGCCGACACGAGCAGCAGAGCACCGTCCATAATCGACGAGCCTGAGATCATCACCGCCATCAGCGTCTCGTGACCTGGCGCGTCGACGAAAGAGACGACTCGAAGCAATTCCTTCTCGTCGTCTCCCTTTCCATCAGGGCGCTTGCCCTTAGGATAGTAATCCCCCTTCTTGGTCTTGTAGAAGGCGGTGTCGGCATAGCCGAGTTTGATGCTGATGCCCCTCTTTCGCTCCTCGGAGTGAGTATCGGTCCAGACCCCCGAGAGAGCCCTTGTGAGCGTGGTCTTTCCGTGGTCGACGTGACCGACCATACCGATGTTGACTTCGGGTTGGCGAGGGAGTTGACTTGCCAGACTCATCAACTCCTGCCGGTTCACTCCTCTTCATCGGAGGGCGTCTCGGCAGCGGCCTCTTCCTCGAGGCCGAAGATCACAGGCAGGGTTCGGTTCCCGGCCTCGACGACCTTCAGATTGATCTGTCGCGTATCCTGACTGATGACATTGCCGCGCAGGTTGCGTCGGCGGCGGATTCCATCGTACTTGTAGCGGTAGACCTGCGCGTTCTTCTTGACGTAGCGCTTGCCCTTGTATCCGACTCCAGGCGAGACGAGAACCGACTTCACGCCGGCTCCATCGAGGTCAGGGCGCATTGGGCGACCGGTGACATCGGAGCCGCCGGTAATCTCCAATTTGTAGCCGGAAAGGGACTGGTCGCCCTCGCCGACGAACATGCCGTCGACCGCGTCTCCGATCTTCTTTCCGAGGAAGTGGTTGTAGTTCGAGCCGGTGATATCGACTGCATAAGCTCGTCCACCAGCACTGGGTCTGGTGTCGTTGATCACCGCCTTGAAGGCCTGTTCGCTACCTGCCATGATGTCACCTGAACGGCCTCCCGACAAGCGACCCCTATAAGAGCGGTTCGGAGTCACCTACGGTGAGTTTCAGCCCCTCAGCAATTCCCTTTCGATTCTGCTCTCAATCGTGGCGGGTGCTGTGTTCGTCATCGTGATGTGCGTGGTTCTCCCTCGTCCGACGTTCTTGTGCGCCGCCCTCGTCTCGATCAGACCCTCGGTCTCCAGGGCCTTGAGGTGCTTCCAGAAAGTGGTGTAGCTGCGAGCTTTGACCTCGTGTTCCTCGCAGACGAGCAGGTAGAGCTTCTGTGCATCCCCGCTCGAGACTTCCTCGGCTTTCTTCAAGCGACGGCAGATGCCGAGCAAAACCAGCTTCTGATGTTTCGACAGATTGTCAACCGAACTCGGCTCCAGCGATGCCTTGCGCAGAGTGCTGGGCCGGACGTCCTCGGGGAGGACTTCGCCGCGTCCGGCTTTCTCGGCGCGTCGGATGGACGCGTCGAGCAATTCGATGGCCATTCGAGCGTCGCCGGAATCGGCCGAGAAGCGGCCGATCTTGGTGAGGGTTTCAGCGGCGACGCTCCCCATTCTGCAAGCTACTTCGGCGCGTTGCGCCGCGATGCCGGTGAGGGTGTCGGCATCGTAGGGTCTCATCTCGATGAGGTTGGACTGTCCGAGGCGAGAAATTATGGCGGGTTCGAAGAGTTTGAGCAGGGTCGGATTCTGGCTAACGAGAATCATCGAGATCGAGCCTTGGGCTTCCTGCCCTTCGTCGATTCGAAGCAATTTGTAGATGATGTCCGACGAGTCGCGATTGACCAGCACATCGACCTCGTCGAGGATGAGCAGAAGATGGCTCTCGTGGGTGTGGAGGTTGCGGCGAATCGACTGGATGATTTCTCCAGAGCTGAAGCCTCGTTCTGGGTGTCGGGCGTCGAGGCTCAGCGCGATTTGTTGCAGGACTTGCGAGCCGGTCGGGTGGTTGCGGCAATTGACGTGGGTGATGACGATTCTGCGCCGACCGTCGAGGTGGCGCTGGATGTCATCCGCGAATCGTTGGGTGAGGACGGTCTTGCCCGAGCCGACAGGACCGATGACCACGGCTTGTGCGCTCGTATCGTGATTCTCGATCTGCGAGAAGATTCCTGCCATGTCACCGAGTTCCTCGTCGCGACCGATGAGGGTAGGCGGAATCCAGTCGTACGACAGGGGGCCCTTGTCGAGCAGGACCTTGCCTGCTCCGATGCGGTCGAGGTATCCTGCCATTCAACGGAGTCGTGCTCTCACCGTTCTTAGAGATATTTGCTGCAGCGCGCGCGCATACACACGTCTGTGACGCGCGCGCGTGAGGATTCTAGGGAATCTCATCGAATTGGTAGCCATTCTCCCACTGCTTGACGCCGAGTGCTACCTCGAGTTCGAACGGCGTAATCAGCGGCTTGGCATACTTCACCGCGTCATCGATCGCGATGCGTGGGCACGCGGTGTTGACGAAAGCGTCGACCGGATAGAAATCGATGAGGTCCGGTCCGACGTGATCAAGCGCAAGCAAGTATCCCTTCTTGCCGTGCTGCTCGAGAAGCCTCTTCATGCGAATCGCCAGATTGCGTCGCATTTGTCCCGGCTTCTCACCAATCAAAATCCCGAAGGATTTCGCATCATCAACAGAGAAAATCAGTCCCATTCGCTGGCGTAGAATCCGCTCAATGCGCTCGAACGACATCTCGCTCGCTTCCCCGTTGTACGGGTCGAGCAGCGCCAGCGGTTTCCCAGTATGCATCACCAATCCGATCGGGTGGAAATCACCCGAGCCGAGGAAGAGATAGTGTCCAATCGAGGGGTCGTCGCCCGAGTAATTGCATCCCAGAACCTGTCCGGGGAAGGTCAGACGAGCCCCTCCAACAGGAATCTCGACCTCGAATCCAGCATTCTCCAATCTCTGCTTGTAATCCTCCAATAAGTGCAGATGTTGAATCGAGCCAACCAGCCCCAATTTAGTTCCAGAAAGAGGTGCGACGCGGCCCACCGCGTCGACGAAGCGCTCGCGCGCTTCCTCCTCGCTGAGATCGAAAGGAGTCGTAGCCTCAGCGAGCCTTGCTTCTGCAATCCCCTTGTGTCGCGCGAGGATGGGCACAACCGGGTCAATTGCGGGGTCGCCGTCGTAGGTGACCGGAACGAAGTGCGTGGGCATTCCCGAGTCGATATTCATTGCACTGTGCCCCATGTGAGCGACCAATTCGACCCCCATCATGCGCATCTTATCGTGCACCAGATCACACGCCCCATAACATGGGTCAGCCGCCAGCACAACCTTCGCTTGGGAGCTATCTTCGATGGAATCCATCATTTCGAGGGCCTGCATTTTCAGGCCCTCGGGAACCTGCAGAGCAACGAGTCGGTGGTCGTTCTCCTTGATGCGCTCGACGAGGTCATCGAGCTGGAAGTCGTGTCGCTCCATGTCCATGGTAACGCCTCGCCGTCCGAGGTTCGGTATTTGAGCGGTTGCATGGGAATCGTGGTTCGTTTCGCAGGGGTTTGGCTGGGGTTTGGCGAGGGTTTGGCTGGGGTTTGGCGAGGGTTTGGCTTGGGTTTGGTGGGTTCTTGCGCGCGTGGGAGTGAAATAGGACGCGCGGGCCGGGCGCGGCATGGATAGCGCCGAGTGCTTTCGCGTCGGGATTGTCGGCGTGGGCAATATGGGTGCCGCGCTGGCGCGCGGGATGGTTGTCCGTGGGGGATTTGAGGCGGCCGATGTGATGGTCGCTGACCTCGATTTTGAGAAGGTTGGCCGCCTCGTTAACGATCTTGGTGTTCGGCAGGCTGCGAGCCTGTTGGAGTTAGCTGAGTTTTCTGATTTGGTCGTGCTCGCAGCCAAGCCCCAGGCCTTCGATGGGTTGTTGGCGGGCCTGAACGGTTCGATTAGGCCTGGCAAGACGGTGATGAGCATCGCTGCCGGTGTGACGACCGGAACTCTGGAGGCAGCACTCGGTGCGGGAGTGGCGGTCGTACGAGTGATGCCTAACCTACCTGCTCTGGTTGGAGAGGGTATCAGCGTCTTCTGTCGCGGTGCGAATGCTCGCGACGCTGATGTCGAGCGAGTCGCCAAGGTACTCGATTCGGTCGGCGAATCGCTCGAGGCTTCCGAGGACATGATGGATCCTGTTACCGCTCTCTCCGGGACTGGTCCGGCTTACATTTTCCATACCATGGAAGCGATGATCGAGAGCGGTATCGAGATGGGGATGTCTCGCGAGATGGCCGAGCGCCTCGTCCTTCAGACTGTCCTTGGCGCAGCGTCCCTAGCAATCGAATCAGATGCCGACCCAGGCACTCTGCGTGAGCGTGTCACCTCAAAGGGTGGGACTACCGAGGCGGCGATTTCACATCTTGCGCAACAGGACTATGTCAGGTTGGTTATCGACGCGATTCTCTCCGCTCGTGACCGTTCAGCCGAACTCGGTGAATAAATTCGATTCGCTCGAATCGATTACAGCTCACTTCGATTCACGGAGTTCGTGTACTCTCGGAATCACTTCTGTTGCGAACAGCCGAATCGATTCCATCGAGTCTTCATGAGGGATTGTCCCATTGCTATATTTCAAGTCGAACCGATTCACCCCGAGCATATCTGTCACCTTGACAATCTTCTCAGCAACGGTTTGAGGTGAACCGATGAACAATGCTCCATCCGGTCCAGCGCCATACTCGAATTGGTCGAACCTCATTCGCGGCCAACCTCTCTCTCTACCAATTCTTGAGAACATGGCATTGTGGTGTGGCCAGACTTTGCTCATCGCCTCAGAGTCGGATTCCGCCACGAAGCCAGGGCAATGAATCGCCACCTCTCCAGTCGCGAATCCGAACCTCTCACGAGATGAGTGATAGAGGTTGACGAATTCCTTGAATCGAAATGGCGAGCCTCCAATGATAGCCAGCATCAGCGGGAAATCATACTTCGCGGCACGCACGACGGATTCTGGGCTTCCACCGACTCCAACCCAGGATTTCATTCGAGGCGCCTTGATTTGAGGATAGACGGATTGCTCGTTGAGTGGGGACCGTAATTCGCCTGACCATGTCACTCGTCCTCCATCTCTCAGTTGTGCGAAGATCTGCAATTTTTCCTCAAATAATTGGTCGTAATCCCTTAGGTCATGACCGAATAATGGGAATGATTCCGTGAATGATCCACGGCCGAGAATCGGTTCCGCCCTTCCATTCGACAATGCGTCCACCGTCGCAAATCTCTGGTAGACTCGTACCGGGTCGTCGGTGCTGAGCACTGTTACTGCGGTGTTGAGTCTGATTTTCTCGGTTCGTGTGGCGATTCCGGCGAGCATGGTTTCAGGGGCTGAAATCACAAAATCAGGTCTGTGATGCTCGCCGACACCGAAGCAATCGATGCCGAGGCGATCGGCAGAGATGGCCTCTTCGAGCACGTTCCGGATGACCTCAGAGTCGTGCTTGAGTTTACCATCGGCGTCGAAGGTGGTATCGCCGAATGTGTGAATCCCGAATTCCATGCGATTCTCTGTGGACAGGCTCATCCGAGCTTCACTCCACAATCTCGACCTTTCCATCGATGATATCTATGCGCGCGAGCGAGCGGATTGGCCAATGCGGCTTCTCGCGGTTGAGACGCTCGCGCCCCTCACCCTTCTCGATGGCGATGACGACATCTTGCAGGATGACACCCATGTCTTCGAGCTGCTGGAGGAGTGGTTCGAGGGTACCACCCGTTGAGATCACGTCATCGACGATGACGACGCGTTCTCCAGACTTGATATCGTTGATGAAAACGGTGGACTGCGAGTAACCGGTCGCTACATCGACTCGGGTCTCGCCCTCCATCCCGTAAGAGCGCTTGCGGATGACAACCGTCGGCTTGCCAGTCGCATCTCCTACCGCGGCGAGCAGTGGTAACCCCATCGCCTCGACGGTGACGATCAAATCGACTTGTGACCAGTCAACGCTCGACACAATCAGGTCTCGCGTCGCGCGTAGAACATCGGGGTCCATACGCGGAATTCCATCCGAAATCGGGTGGATGAAGTAGGGATAATCACCCTTCCAGATAATCGGCGCCCCACGCAGAGAGGCTTGCAGAATCGAAAGTGGGTCGCCGGGTGCCATGCCCGACCCCTCTCAAATGAGGCCCTTTGCCTTCAGGTGCTCTTCGCCTCGCACCACTCGCATGGTGGTCGGGCTTGGGAACTTCATGCCTGCCTTGCGCAGAGCATCGCGCGCGGCGAGATAGAACTCAGCCGAAGTGTGAATGGAGACGATGACATCGTTCTTCTTGACGCGCGCCGCGGTGCCGACATTCTTGCCGAAAGCGTTGCGCATTCCTTGCGAGACACGATCGGCCCCGGCTCCGGTTGCCTGCTTATTCTCTCGGAGAATGTTGTGAGGGTACTTGTGAATGCGAAGTGCGTATCCCTGCTCTCCAGCAGCGTTTCGAATGGTCGAATTGGAGACCATGCGAGCAGCCTCGAGAGCGGTGTGGCGGATCTGAACCGCGTTGTCGACGCTGAGCTCGACCACAACTTCGAATTCACCCGCCTCGGCAGCCTTTCGGTTGCCCATGTGGTAGCGTAGGATTCGGTTATTTGGAACTCCACCGGTATACTCTCGGCGGGTGTAAGCCTGGCCCTTGACCTGGCGATACATCTTTGCTGGCTTGCGTGCCATCTCGACTACCTCGGACTCGGCCGACCTGCCTGCCGTATATAATGCTGAGTGAAGCCCCTACGGGGCTAGCGTCGCCGTAGGAAAGAGTCACGTGAGTCCGTCGAGCGGTGAGACCTCATCCAGTCTGCAATCCCCAGCTCAACTAGTCCGCAACCGCTCGCTCTCACCCTGAACCAGACGGACACCACTAACGATTAGAATGAAGCCGACGAGAAGGGTCCAGCCGACCTTCTCGTCGAGCAACCAGACGCCGCCCAGCACGCCAAAAACCGGCACCAAGAAAACATACGAGGCGGCAGCTGTCGCCCCCAATTTTTCGATTCCTTGAGCGAACCAATAGTAGGCGAGGACCGTGGAAAGTGCGCCGAGGTAGAGGATGGCGTACCAATCGGTGAGCGTGGGTTGTGGAATGCCGTATTCAATCGTCTCCCAAACCGCCAGAGGAGTCAACATCAACGTCCCAAGAAGCGAGTACCAAACGACGATTTCCAGAGTGGTCGCCTGCGCCTCACCCCGCCTTCGCTCCATCATACGCTTGGTCATGTTAGTCGTCAGCGCCCAGTTCAACGACGCGAGGAGAATCAGGAAGTCGCCGAGGATTCTCTCATCGAATGGAAGTTCCGTATTCGGTGACCATCCTGTTACTACGGCGACTCCGATGAATCCGCATGCGAGGCCAGCGAACATCTTGCGAGAGATTGGCTGGCCGAGCAGCGGCGCGGCGAGCAGGACTGTGAAAATTGGGTTGAAGGTGATGATCAGCGAGGCGTCGCCGGCCGCTGTCAACCTCATTCCGTGCATGAAGAATACTTGGTAGCCAAGGACGCCTGTCAATCCGATGAGAGCCAGAGTCTTCCAGGATTGACGATCATTGGGTAACCATCTAACTGGTTGTCCGCGCGCTGCGCGCGCGGCAAACCAAGCATAGAACAGGAGCATGGTGACGACGTAACGAAGCCATGCTCCTGTCAGCGGCGGAAGGCCCAGAGCGAGGATCCTTCCGACCGCCCAAGATAGACCCCAGATGAGTGCGACGAGCAGCATCAGGCCGTGCATGACCAACTGCCGCTCGTCGCTCATCGAGTGCACCCGGCCTTGTGACCGGCGCACTCGGAACATCATATTGACTGAGGAGATGGCTTACGCCAGCGGCTCAGCGAATCGCTGTAGGTGAACGGATTCACTCTTCAGCGCCGGCGAGGAAAGCGCTCTCGATGAATCCCCAAGGGACGATGATGATACGAAGAGCGAGTGCTCCTGCGCTGTTGTGTCCGCGGTCGCGAAGGCGACCGACCCAAAGTCCAAGATTAGCCCAGAGTACTGCAAGTGATGCAATCGATCCAACGATTGCACCTGCGTCCCCGATTGCTACTGCTAACATGCTGAGCACCATGTTGATGACGAAGAGGGCAATGGCCCCCAGCCACCAATCCTTTCTCGTGTATCTCATTCCTTCAGCGAACATCATGTGTCCTTGTACATCTACCATGTTTCATTCTCCTGCCCTACTCGGGCAAACTGCAATTATCTCATTTTGCTTATGAATTGAATCCCGGCACGCGGGGTTTTGAGGCCTCAAATCGCTTCTCAGTCACGCAGCCGTGTCGCAAATTCTTGCCGGCACAGAAAATTTCCTTCCACGGTTCGTTGAAAGCCCGCCCCTTTGGGGCGGAGAGAGGATTGCTTATGCACCCTCGGCGCGCAGGTATGGCCCACGCGTAGCGTAAGCGATGGAGGTGAGAGTTGTGGCGAAGCGTTCGATGCTTGACCAATACGCCGAGATCAAGGCGCAGCACCCCGATACTGTGCTCTTCTTCCGCATGGGTGATTTCTACGAAATGTTCCACGAAGACGCGGTCATCGCTTCCGAGGTCCTAGGGATAACGCTGACTAGTCGGGACAAAAATTCCGACGAGCCGGTGCCGATGGCCGGGGTTCCTTGGCACTCGGTCGAGTCGTACCTCCAAGGCATGCTTCGAGCGGGGCACAAGGTGACGATGTGCGAGCAGGAGGAGGAATTGAGGCCAGGTTCGAAGATACTTGAGCGGGTTGTTACTCGGGTTTACACGCCTGGTTCTCTGTATGAGGAGGACCTGATCGGTGAGGATGGTTCGAGCCTTCTTGCCGGTGTCGTTGCTCGTGGAGATGGTCTCGGTGTGGCGATTTTGGATTCCTCGACCGGTCGGGCTTGGTTGCAGCAGCACGCGGGTGCTGGGCGGTTTGAACGCGTGCGCGATGAGTTGCAGCGGTGGGCGCCGAGCGAGTTGGTGCTCGATCGGCGCGATGCTGAGAGCGAGGAGATGCGTGGGCTTTTGGGAGCTCTTGATCTGGTAACGTTGAGTGTTCACGAGGGGAGTTCTGAGCAGCATCTACAGGCTGTTCGTGACCACCTCGACTTGACTGATTTGGGTTCGGTGGACCTCGATCGCAGGCCTCTTGCAATGGAGGCCTGTGGGCTTACCGCTGGATATCTGGCGAAATTGCACCTCGTCGATGTCGTTCCTCTGCGCGAGGTGCATTTCGATGCTGATGATGGGCATCTTGTGCTGGACCAGACGACGCTTCGCAATCTCGAATTGACACATACGCTCGCTGGTGAGAAGGAGGGTTCGTTGGTCCAAGCGATTGATTGCACGCGGACTTGGATGGGTCGCAGGCAACTCAAGGAATGGATTCTGCGACCCTTGACAGATACCGAGCGGATTGCGGCGCGGCAGGCTGCGGTTGCGAGTTTGGTCAAGGCTCCGCGCCGACTTGATACGATTCGTGAGACGCTCAAATCGATGCGCGATTTGGAGCGTCTCGCCACGCGCTTGGCCTATGGGCGTGCTAATGCGCGCGACTTGATTGCCGTGGCGGATTGCCTCGAGCGAATGCCACGCCTGCAAGGCCTTCTTTCGGAAGGCCAATCCGAATTGCTTCACGAATGCGCTCAAGGATTGTCGGACCTCGACCCGCTGATGCATCATATCGCTTCGCGGGTCGTAGCCGAGCCGCCGCTGACGATACGCGATGGCGGCATTTTCCAGACTGGTGTTCATGAGCAGTTGGACGACCTGCGTCAGAAGGCGGGTGAAGGCACTGATTGGTTGCGGTCCTTTGAGTCACGCGAGAGGGAGAGACTGGATATTCCGAACCTGAAAGTGAAGCATAATCGACAGTTCGGGTTCTTCATCGAAGTCACTAATTCCCACCTCGACAAGGTTCCCGAAGAGTACCATCGTCGCCAAACGATGACTAATGCAGAACGCTATACTACGGAGCAGTTGAAGGAATGGGAAGAGGTCATTCTGACCGCGGACGACCGAGCTAAAGCGCTCGAGCATGAGTTGTTCGTCGAGCTTCGTCGTGAGGTCGCTTCACATTCAATCACTTTGAGCGAATTAGGGCGGAAAGTTGCGAGCGCGGACGTGCTGGCCGCCTTCGCTCATCATGCGCGGAAGCGCTCGTGGAATCGGCCTGAAATCCGCTTGGATTCAACGATGGATATCGTTGGTGGTCGTCATCCAGTACTGGAGGATGATGGGCGGTTTGTGCCCAACGGAACCCGTTTTGACAAGCGCCGTCGCTTCCTCCTATTGACCGGGCCGAATATGGGCGGAAAGTCGACCTATTTGCGGCAGACAGCCCTCATCACAATCCTCGCTCAGGCGGGTGCATTCGTGCCTGCTGAGAAGGCTCGAATTGGCGTTGTCGACCGCGTCTTCACACGCGTTGGAGCGCATGATGACCTCCGACGCGGTCGTTCCACTTTTATGATGGAGATGATCGAGGTTGCGCATATTCTCAGGCGAGCGACTCCGCGAAGTCTCGTCTTGCTCGACGAAGTGGGCCGCGGGACCTCGACATTCGATGGACTCGCAATCGCTTGGTCGGTGACCGAGGACATCGCGTCGCGAGTGGGGGCTCGGACCCTTTTCGCGACGCATTATCACCAATTGACTGGGCTGGCAGAGGAGATCGATGGGCTTGTCAATGTCCACGTTCAAGTCGCCGATGTCAACGGCGAAATCCGCTTCCTTCACACTGTAGCCGATGGACCATGCGACGACTCCTATGGTGTTCAGGTGGCAGCACTGGCTGGTCTACCAAGCGGAGTCGTCGAGCGCGCGCGCGACCTGCTGATTTTCCTTGAAGGACAAGCCCAGGGCGCGCGCGCTGGAGTCGATGGAACCCCTGAGTCACGCGAGGCTGGACAGTCGAGTCTATACGGATGGATGCTCCCAACAGGTGGCGCTCCGCAGCCTCGCAGCGAACCGGTTTCTGAGGGCGAGCCTGCCAAGGAGGTAATCGTGCAAGAGGACCCCGTTCTACGTGAAATCGCCGAACGCTTGGAAGCGTTGGACCCAGATTCCTTGACTCCACGCGAGGCTCTCGAAGCCCTCTATGCAATGCGCAATGCGCTTGAGAAGACGGCTGATTCGAAGACGGTGGAGGAGTGAAGATGGCCGAACTCGAAGAGCCGATTCGTGCTGAAATCAAGCAGCTCGACGAGTTGACTATCGGACAGATTGCAGCCGGTGAAGTAGTCGAGCGTCCGGCTCAGGTAGTCAAGGAACTCGTCGAGAATGCCTTCGATGCCGGAGCGAGGCGTGTCCGCATCGAAGTCGAGCGGGGCGGCTTCGACCGAATCACCGTCATCGATGATGGTCACGGAATTCCAGCCGCCGAACTCCCACTAGCAATCACCCGCCACGCCACCAGCAAATTGAGTGGGCCAGAGGACCTCAACCAGATCGAGACGAAGGGGTTCCGTGGTGAGGCACTCGCATCGATAGGGGCTGTCAGCGAATTGACCGTCTCAAGCCGCATCGGAGATGGCGAAGGCGCCCAGATTCGAGTCGACAATGGAATCGTCTCCGAAATCGAGGCAGCCGGCATCGCGCCCGGAACCAGAATCGATGTACTGAACATCTTTGCAAAGGTACCAGCGCGTCTCTCATTCCAACGCCGAGCATCGACCGAGACAGCCGCAATTGTCGATGTCGGCGTTCAAGCAGCCCTCTCCGAACCGAGTGCGGGCATCCTCGTCGAGGTTGACGGCAGAACCGTACTGGATTGCCCACCCGCAGAGACGGCCGAGGATCGCCTCTACGACCTATTCGGAGCGACCTCGGCCGAACTCATCCAACTCACGACTCCGGCCGCCGATTCAGACGCCCCGGGCGATGAGCGCTGGACCGGCTGGGTCTCACCCCCCGGCTTAACGCGCAGCCGACCCGACGATATTCACATCCTTGTCAACGGCAGACCGGTCGCGCCGGGACCTTTCCTTCAAGCGGTGCGGCGCGGTTACCACACCCGCTTGATGGTCGGCCGCCACCCGATGGGGGTGCTGAGCCTGAGCCTTCCTCCCGACGAAGTCGACGTCAATGTGCACCCCACGAAGCGCGAAGTCCGGCTCAAGCACTCTTGGCGTGTCCTCGAGCGCCTCGAACGTTCAATCAAGCACACGCTCGCCCACATCGCAACCCAACCAGAGGCTGCGGAGGCGACGGTCCTCGAGGGAATAGCAGAGCGAGCCGATTCTGCCGAACCGAAGAAATCGGTTTCGCGAGCACCATCGAAATTGCCAGAATGGGCCAGCGCAGCCAGCGCAGAACCCACAGTTCAGACTCGATTTTCCAGCGCGAGAACCGCAGTTGAACCCACTTCACGCCCTACTCCACGCCCCGAATCTGAACTGACGACATCCCAAGACACACTCCCCGGAATGGACACCGAACCGACCGCACCAGCGCTCTCATCCGAGGAGCGAACCCTCCACCGACACGCGGTCGGTACAAGCACTTCCCCACTCGACGAACCGGTGCCCGAGGCGGAGGCATTACCGGACCTTCCGGAGATGGTTCCATTGGCGCAGTTGGCCGATTCTTACATTCTTGCCGAGGGTGGTGACGAACTCTTCATCATCGATCAACACGCCCTCCATGAACGCATCCGATACGAACGACTCCGCGACCAAATGGTCAGCTGGAAAGGCCAGAAACTCGTCGCTCCGCTGACCCTTGAAATAGGCGCGAGGCAGAAGGCTGCAGCGGTAGCGGGTCAGCCGAGACTCGCAGAATTGGGGGTTGGATTTGAGGTGGTCGACGGGGGCCTTGAGATTACTTCTGTGCCGGAGGTCCTCGTCGGGAACGAAGGTTTGGAAGGATTCCTCCAAGACTTGCTAATCGAACTCGCGAGCGCTCCTGATGGGGCGAGTGAGTTCGATGCCGTCACCGCGCTGCGCGACCATGTCGCTTTCATGCGTTCATGTCGCGGAGCGGTGAAGGCAAATGAAAGATTGAATCTAGCACAGATGCGCAGGCTACTGGAGGATATGCGCACTGTGCCTAACCCGTGGGCCTGCGTCCACGGTCGGCCGACGGTGCTGCGATTGACGATGGATCATCTCGACCGGCACTTCGGCCGTCATGGCTGAGTCAGACCGAGCAATTGCTCGATGAATCCGGGATGGGTAACATCACAGAATTCGGCGCCGACGATGTCTGCGCCGACCTTGCTGGCGAGAATCATTGCCGTCATAGCGAGCCGGTGGTCGAGGTGAGTCTCGACTGGTGAGTCGGGTTTGCTTGGGGCTTGTCCTGCGGGGATTACGAGGCCGTCTTCGGTCTCATCAGCATTCATTCCGAACGCTGCCAGTAATTCGACTGTGCGCGCGAGTCTATTGGATTCCTTCCCGCGCGCGTGAGCGATTCCAGTAATCGTCCCGCCTTCGGTCAACGCCAGCCAGACCGCGGCTGGAGATACGATATCGCTGGCGTCGCGAAGGTTTACTTCGCCACCGCCAGCGCGGTCGATAGCGTCGAAGGCCATCAACATCAGAGGGTCGTAGGCAGGTAACGAGGTGCGCAATTGCAAACCTTCGTGAAGAATTTCGAGCAAGATGGCCATCGAAAAGAGACTGAGTTCAGGTGGAATGTCAGCCTCCTCGGGAGGCTGGACCGACCATGGTTCGAGGATCAGTGGATTCGCCATCTCAATAGGGCATCCGCAGCGGTGTGCCACATCGAATGTCATCCCTGTATAACCTCGGCTGACCCCTTCGCCCTCGAGGTGAATCTCGATGGCCTCACTGAGTCCGGGGGAGGCTAGAATCAAGGCGCTGAGTGGCTGACTAGAAGTTGTCAAATCAACCGTTGCACCCCCAGTCATGACTCCCTCGACGGTCGCCGGCAAAGCATCGCTGCTGACCTCGACACCCATCTCGCGCAGCACTTGACCAAGCCCACTGTTCCGGCTCCGCAGAGATTCATCACCATCCAGATTGACCGCGACGCCCATCGTAGCCGCCATCGCGGTCAATACCCGAGCCGCCGTCCCCGAGTTGCCGCAATCCAATACTTCCGAAGGTGCGGCCAAGCCACCCTCCGGCGGCTCGACCAACCATCCATCCTCGCCTCGATGGACTCGCACACCGAGCCTCTCCAAGCAGCGAGCCATCGACTCAGCATCTGCGCCCGCGGCTCCATCAAACCGCAATAGACAGCCACTGCGCCCCTGTGCAACCAGAGCCATCCAGCGAATCAGATGACTCTTCGAGGGAGGCAGAGCCCACTCACGCGAGCCGGCCAGAGCCATCTCGGGAATGCTAAGCACACCCGCTCATCGAGGCCGGCCAATTCAACCCAACGACGCAGCCCCGAGACAATTAGAGCGCAGACCTACCGTGTGGTGAGCCGGTCAAGCCCGAATCACATCGCCGAAGTTAGCCTCGCCATCCCAAGCATCCGCCTTGGCATCGATCACACTCGCGGCAAGAGTCTCGTCGAGCGTGCCTCGCATCTCAATCAGATTCGCACGCTCGAGCATCTTCGGACTCAAGCCAGGCATCAAAACAGAGATTGCCCGAGGCACCCTGCCTGGGTAGACCTCGTTGACGTGGCGGACGATATTGGTGGTGCAGGTATTGGTGAGAGTGTTGTACCACTCGGGTGTTTCGACCAAATCATTGGTTCGCCGAAGGTAAGATTCAAGCATCCGTCGCTCATTTCCTTCACCCAGAACAACCGCCTTGAATAGGTGTGTAATCGAGTTTTTTCGACAGCGCGTTCGGACTCCGATAACGTCGCTCTCCCTCGCCCAGACGTAGATCAATTCGTACTCGCGGAATAGCCCTCGAACTGGGTGGTAACGCTCCCCCTTTTCCCTTCGTACCTCGATTGAACAGGCCAATCTTCGTCCGTCGGCAAAGGCCCAGGAGAGAATTGTGTGGGCCATCTGAGGATGTTTTGGGTCGAAATATTCCAAGGTAAGCCAGATGGATTCGACCTCGTTGAGGTCGTACTCTTCGTTCACCCAACTCTCATCGAAGTCCTTGGTTGAAAGCCAGTTGAAGTCGCGGATATTGGTAATTTTTACTATGTCGCCGTCGAACTCGACGGTTGCATTTCGCGAGTTATCGTTGACCCAGGACCTGTCGTTCGAGGGTCGTAATTTGTGTACGCGATGCCACACGGCGACTAGGAATAGGAATCCCAAGGCTGCGAGCACGGTCAGAGCCGTGGTCAGCACTGCGAGTGCATCCACGGCCGATGAGAGGTCGGGTCAAGCATGAATGCTGCTGAGGCGAGGGGTGGCGCGGCAGGGGAGATTCGAACTCCCGAGGTGAAACACCACTGGATTAGCAATCCAGCGCAATGGCCAGGCTATGCGACTGCCGCAGTGTTCCGGCGACCCGAGTTTTCCGCTTAAGCCGAGCGGTTCGAATCACTCTTCCTCGCTGGCCGGGAGGGCGTCTGCATCGTAGTCATCATCGCCCTCAAGGAGGTCAGCTGGAAGGCGCGCGACGAAGATGATTTCGTCGATGTGTGACTTCTTGTCAGAGTCGCGCAACTCCATGATTCGAGTTCCCTTGGTGACCTTGCCGAGGGTTTCCTTGGTCTGGGTGGCTGGCATTCGAATCATCATTCCGCTGCCTGTTAGCATGAATAACTGGTCGTCGAGGTCTGGGATTTGACGGACTCCGACGATGGCATCCTCGTCGGAAAGCGCCATCGTTCTGACTCCCTTCGTGCCTCGATTGGTCTTGCGGTAGCCGTCACGCATGGTTAGAGGCTCGCCGTCATCATCGAGTGACTGCGAGCCTGATTCGTCGAGGAGTGGGATCATTTCACCCGAGCCGAGTCGGCTTCTTTTTGCCATTCCGTACTTCGAAATGGTCAGCACGCTGGTGTTCGCATCGTCGGTCACAATCATGCCGATGACGCAGTCTCCTGCACCGAGTTTCATTCCGCTGACACCTTGGCTTACGCGTCCTTGCACGCGCACCGTGTGAGTCGTTTGCACATCTCCGGTTGCCGGATCGGTGCGCGTCTTGACCTCTGCTGGGAGGAAGCGGCAGGCGTAGCCGCCGCTCGAGACGAGTACGACGTGGTCGGCGTCGGTAGCCGGTCGTACTTGCACTAGAGCATCGTTCTCAGTGGCGAATTTCAGGGCGTACTTGCCGTTGCGGTTAATCTTCGCATACTCGGCAAGTCGGCTTCGCTTGATGCGGCCTCTACTGGTCGCGAAGATCAGGTAATGGCCTTCTGGATTTTCGATGAGGTCACGGTCCATCGGTAGGATCGAGACGACCTTTTCGTCGTCGCGGATCCCTTGCAGTAGGTTACGGATGTGGGTTCCGCGACCGTACCTGCTAGCGAGTGGGGTCTCCCATGCTCGCAGTCCGTAGACGCGACCTTGGTCGGTGAAGATGAGTAGCCTGTCCTTTGAGAAGCAGGTTACGATTGCTGCTGGTGCGTCCTCGTCCTTGGTAGCGACTCCCTTCAGCCCCTTGCCACCACGGTTCTGTAGGCGGAATGCTTCGACTGGTAGATGGCGGATGTAATTGTCTTGGGTTAGCGAAATCACCAGTGCGCGCTCGGCCACAAGGTCCTCGCGGTCCATCGAGAGTGGGGTTGGGTCGATGTGTGTTCGGCGCTCGTCACCGTGCTTTTCGACGACCTGTTCTAACTCTTCGAGGAGAATCTCAAGTCGGCGCTTACGGCTTTCGAGAATTGCCATGTATTCCTTGATGGCTTCCTTGAGCTTGTTGAGTTCATCCTCGACTTCCTTGACGTTCAACTTCGTCAATTGGTAAAGTCGGCGCTCGGCGATTGCCTTTGCCTGTCGCTCAGAGAAGTCGAAGCGCTTGATCTTCGGGAATTTTTCATCGCCGCGCAGGTATCCTTCGAATTGGTCGCGCGAGTCAGAATTTCTGCCGACTTCGATGATCTCAGCCATGCGCTTTTGCGCGCGCATCAGACCTTCGAGAATGTGCGCGCGAGCCTCGGCCTTATCGAGTTCGAACTGGGTTCTGCGCTCGATAACGGTCTCGCGGTGGCGCATGTAGGTGTGTAGAATCGTCGAGAGGTCGAGTTGTACCGGCTTGCCGTTGAGGATTCCCATCATGTTAGCCGAGTAGGATTCCTGCAACCTACTCGATTGGTACAATTGATTGAGAATCGCGTGAGGATCTGCATTATTCTTGACCTCGATGACGACCCGGATTCCTTCCTTGCTCGACTCGTCTCGAATATCACGGATTCCTTTGATGGTCTCCTTCGAGACGAGGTCGGCGATTCCCTGCAGCATTCCCGCCTTGCGGACTTGGTAGGGAATCGATGTGATGATTATGCGCTTGCCCGATGAATCGTCGCGGACTTCCGCGTCTGAACGAATGTGGAATCGGCCGTGACCGGTGCGATACATGTCGAGAATCCCATCGATTCCGTAAATCGTCGCACCGGTGGGGAAATCAGGTCCTTTCAGAAATTCCATGTACTCCAGCGCGTCAATCTTCGGAGCCTTGTCAAGCGATCTCTTGCGGTCCTCTTCAATCACTTTCTCGGTGTGAAAGCGGACCGCTGCGGCGACCTCGTTGAGGTTGTGTGGAGGAATCTTGGTCGCCATTCCGACGGCTATACCATCGCTTCCGTTCAGCAAGAGATTCGGGAGGCGCGAAGGCAGTACCGTCGGCTCATGTTCGCTATCATCGAAATTAGCAACCATGTCGATGGTATTCTTGTTGATGTCATCGAGCATGTGTGAGGAGAGTCGATCCAGCCGGCTCTCAGTATAACGCATAGCAGCCGGCGGATCGCCATCGATGGAGCCGAAATTGCCCTGTCCATCGATGAGAGGATAGCGTAGAGAGAAGTCCTGAGCCATCCTAACCATGGTGTCGTAGAGGGCTTGGTCACCGTGAGGGTGGTACTTTCCCATCACTTCACCGACGGAGCGAGCAGATTTGCTGTAGCTCTTTTCGTGCGTGTGGCCGGCCTGATGCATACCCCATAGAATCCTGCGGTGCACCGGTTTCAAACCGTCGCGAACATCGGGTAGGGCGCGGCCGATGATGACGCTCATCGCGTAGTTGATGTAACTCTCTTTCATCTCCTCTGAGACGAATCTTCGCTGTAGATCTTCACTCATCATCTCACCTCAGATATCGAGAGACGTCACCTCTGACGCATGGGTCTCGATGAACGCCCTGCGGTCCGGGACATCTTCGCCCATCAGGACCGTAAACAGGTTGTCAGCAGCCTCGGCATCCTTGATGTCAACCCGCATCATTCGGCGCACCTCCGGGTCCATCGTGGTCTCCCAGAGTTGGTCTGGATTCATCTCTCCGAGACCCTTGTATCGCTGCACGGAGATCTTCGCCGAAGGCGCCTCCTTCTTGTAGCGCTTGATCGTCTCCTCGCGCTCCTCCTCGCTGTGAACCCATTCGACATGATTGCCGCGGGCGACGGAGAATAGCGGCGGAGCCGCGATGTAGACGTTGCCGTTTTCGATGGCGCGGCGCATGAATCTCCAGAGGAACGTCAGAATCAGCGTTCTGATGTGAGCGCCATCGACATCGGCGTCGGTCATGATGATGACTTTGCCATAACGCAATTTCTCGGGATTGAATGCGCCCTCATCGCCCTCATCGTTGCCGACACCGGCTCCCAGTGCCCTGATCATGCGTTGGATTTGCTCATTGGTGAACACCTTGGCGATGTTGCGGCGCTGCCGCTCGACATTGAGGATCTTACCTCTGAGCGGCAGAACTGCTTGGGTGCGGCGGTCGCGAGCAGTCTTGGCCGAGCCGCCCGCCGATTCACCTTCGACGATGTAAATCTCGCATTCATTCGGGTCACGTGATTGGCAATCGGCGAGTTGGCCGGGTAGGCCGCCGCCTTCGAGAACTCCCTTACGGCGGGTAAGGTCACGAGCCTTCCGGGCGGCTTCGCGCGCCTTGCTCGCTAGAACTGCCTTGTCGACAATCGCACGAGCAATCGAGGGATTCTCCTCGAAGTACTCGCCGAGTTTGTCATTGACGATTTGCTCGACGATTCCTGCGACCTCGCTGGTCACCAACTTGGCCTTGGTCTGGGCGTTGAACGACGGGTCGGGGTGCTTGATCGAGACGACGGCCCCGAGTCCCTCGCGAACATCGTCGCCCGAAAGGCTGCTGAGATTCTTCAGAAGATTGCGAGATTGTGCGTAGGAATTGACGGTACGAGTTAAGGAACTTCGCAGACCTGAGAGGTGAGTTCCACCGTCTGCATTGTGGATGATATTGGTGAAGCAATCGATGGTCTCGGAATAAGAATCGGTCCACTGAAGGGCTATTTCGACGTGGACTTCGCCCTTGTCGCCATCCTTAGAACCTAGGACGTGAACCACTTCATCGTGGATTTTATTCTTCTTCGCATTCATCTGGGTGACGTACTCGCGAAGTCCACCATCGTAAGTATGGTCGATTTCCACTGGGTCGTCGCCACGAAGGTCGCGGAGAATGATCTGTAATCCGCCGTTGAGGAAGGCTGTGCGTTGTAGTCGCGTGTTGATTTGTTGAAAATCGAATTCGATAACATCGCTGAAAATCGTCAAGTCTGGCTTGAAGGAAACCTTGGTCGACGAGGTGTCAGACTTGCCAGTAGACTTCAGTTTGGCTTGAGGGACTCCCAAGGCGTAGTTTTGCTCCCAAACCTTCCCGTCTCGGTGGATTTCGAGGTGTAGCCATTCCGAGACTGCGTTGACTGCACTTACGCCGACACCGTGCAATCCGCCGGCCACCTTGTAGGCCTCATTGTCGAATTTGCCACCGGCGTGAAGCTTGGTCATGATGACCTCGGCCGCGCTGACACCTTCTTCGGGGTGGAGGCCAACTGGAATTCCTCGGCCGTGGTCGGTGACGCTGACCGATCCATCAGCGTTGAGGTCGACCTCGATTGTCGGATTGTGACCCGCAAGGTGCTCGTCGACCGCATTGTCGACCACTTCCCAGATACAGTGGTGCAAGGCCGACCCATCGTGCGGGTCGCCCAGATACATTCCTGGTCGCTTGCGAACCGCTTCAAGCCCTTCGAGGACTTGGATACTCTCTGCTCGATAATCGTCTGCCACGCATCCCAACTCCGATTTTTCTGAGGGTTCCATAGGAACCCTCAGTCGTCCTCAACCTTTGGTGTCCATGGGGGGTTAATCAATACTCCTGAATGGGGAGGTCTGAGGGCCTGAAAGTGAAAGTGAACGGTTCAATTCCTAATCATTTCAACGGGCACTTCACCCCTCCAAAGGAGGGGTTCTGACTCACAATACGGTTAAACAGACCTCGTCGGTCGCGCGACTCGATGCGTCGACCTACCATCTGTGTGTCACTCTCAGGATGCACTGTGGAGGAGATGCTTGCCGATGCAGCTCGTGCAACCGCGGTTGGCGCCGATTTGTGTGAGGTCCGGCTCGACAGGCTATGGGTAGTGGAGAAACCGCCAGAGCCTGTCGAAATTGACCCTGCTGCGGCCGATGGACGCCGCAGAAGGCCAGTCTACACCCCTCCAGAGTATATTTCCCAACCATTCGATTCGGTCGATCTCGCAACCGCTCTTGACGCATTCAAGGGTGGTATCGACCTTCCTGTTGTTCTGACCTGCCGTCCAGAGCGACAGGGAGGTCATTTCCCAGGTTCTGAAGAGGAGAGAATTGATGTTCTTCGTGCGGCTATTGAGAGCGGTGTGAGTTGGGTTGATCTCGAGACGGATATCGAAGCGAAGACTCGTACAGAATTGATGTCGATTGCAGAAGGCAAGACCCAAGTCATCGCTTCGATTCACACTGATGAGGAACCGGGAAGCGCATCCGAAATCGTCTCCGACATTGAAGATATGGCGTCAAGCGGCGAGATTCTCAAAGTCTGCTACAAGACATCAGGCCGCAATTCGGGATTGAAATTATTCGAAGCCGCTTGGAACCTCAAAGAATCGGAGCTCAAGACATCAATCATGGGTCTTGGTGCTGGAGGCGATTGGACCCGAATCCACGCGCCATTGCTTCACCAAGATCTGGTGTACTCGACCATGGAAACAGGGTCGCACCTATCCTCTCAAGGCCGAATCAATGCTTCGGACCTATTCATCGCTTGGGAAATGCTCCAGTACGATTGAAGCGCATGCTTCACTGTTCCAGAAGGGGAACAATCTGAGTTTCTTCGCCTCTGTCTCCACCCGTTGTAGCGTGGTATCGAGAGTGCAGAATCAATGGAACCACGATGCAACTGATGGGCAGCAATCCAACTATGATGTATGCTGTGAATTTAGGCAGTGTGAGTCGGTCCTCGACGTCGACCCACACCTGAACAATCATGTCGCCGTCGAGTTTCACCGCATCCGAGGGTCGACTATTGTTCCAACCATCGAGAACCAGATAGTACTGGGCGTCTTCTGACTCACCGAACCAGGAGACCCAGCCTTTGTTGTCGTTGTCCAGTGCGGTCGAGAATGAGGTGCTGCGCTTATTCTCGTAAGCGTGAGTGTCTCGGAAGGGTATGAAAGTGGTGAGGTCTCGCCATTCCACCGGAATCCACTTCAAGTCCTCATCCTCCATCGCCCAACCTCCTTGCACTGCGTCATAATTTTGGGAATACATATCCCAATTTGATTGCGAGAGCAGGTAGACATCCCCCTGAGTCTTGCTTGTGGGCGGGTTTTCTGGGTCTGCGTGAAACTCGATGCAGAATGTGTAGGAGTAGCCTGGAACAAGCTCCATTCGCAGGGCTTTCCCCTCATTTTCCCCGAGTTCAATCTCCACGTAGAGATCGGTATTCAAGGAATCTAGTTCATTCGATTGGGAATCCCAACTCCACCAACCGCCGTCTTCGACGTCAACAACCTCGGCTACTAGTGGGTTCATTCCCACACTCGGGGCTACGGAGCAATCGCTCGAATCGGCTACGACTGGCGCGGCAGTTGCGAGTAAAATCACTAGCATTGGAGTCAGCAGCATGAAGCTGAATGCGCCAACTGCGAGCCTGCGTCCAGTCTTCTTCACCTCAGCGCCTCCGAGTCCTGATCGGGCGGACGTATCCAGACTCCTTGTTCCTTCGCTCGTCCACCGTCAGATACTTCGGTTGTGGTGGTGGAGTGTGTTGATCCATGCCTGGGAGACCGCCTTCCGCTTCTACTTCCTGCACATCGTATGTCTCAAGCATTTCCTCGGCATCGATCTCTTCTTCGTCCTTCTGCCGCATTACAAGCCAACCCAAGATGAGAACCATCGCGACTAGGGCAAGCAGGCCTGCGCTCTCTTTGTTTGGGATGAAATCCCGCCATGTCAATTCGTCCCAAGATCTCTGGCGGCGGTCTTCTTCGGCGGATAGCACGGTGACGATGTAATCCTCGGTAGTGCAGACGCCGACTCCATCGCAGACCTGTAGGACGATGCGGATTTCTCCGGTTTGATACCAAGTCATATTGCCCCAGAGGAAGTCATTCCTCGGGTCTCCATCTTGGTCCGAATCGATGAGTGCGTTGAGATCCCAGTCGACCGAGAGTTGGTCGGTGAGGCTGATGTCTCGGTCGTTATTGGTGATGCCGTCTCCATCGCTATCATCGAAGGCATCGAAATCCAACCAAGCTTCGAGCCCCTCTTCCAAATCGGCGTCGAAGGCGCTGTGGTTGAGAAGAACCAAGTCGCCTTGTGTAACGTAATCGGAGTCGATTGGGTCGATAGGATTGATTTCGGGGGCTCGTGAAATGTGAACGAGCATCGAGGTGGTATTGGTGTCTCCACCCTCGAAGCCGTCGACCACGGTCAGAGTCACGACGTAGGTCCCCGGTCGTTCCCAAGAGTGCCAGACCATCGGGCCTTCGACTTGCGGAGTCGCATCGCCGAAGTCCCAAATCCAGCGTGTGATGCCGTTCCACTCGGGGTCGTTCTGGTCGGTGGAATGGCGACCGACGAAGCGCGGGTCGGCATCGTAACTGGCTGAACCGTCGAGTTTGAGCGGGTAATTCGGTGCGAGGAAGGCTCCTCCGTCGGTAGCGAAGGGAACCCACCAATTCGCTGCCATGCCGTCATCTGGAATGGAGGGTAGTGGGGTTCCATTCAGGCTTGGTTGGAAGAATTCGACCATCGGAACGGGCAGTGGATTCGCGATGCGAATCTGGTAGGATTTGGTCGCCGATTCCGCACCGCGCTCGTCGACGACTGTTAGCGAGACGGTGTAAAGGCCAGGCTCGGTGAATGTGTGATGGATTCCTGAGACGTTTTCGATCTCGTTATCCATGCCGGTTATGTTCCAGCGAGTCTGCAGGAGTGAGGTGTCACCGTCGGGGTCGAAGGACATGCTTTCGAAGAAATACTCGGTCTCGACGGTGCCGTCCGTTGGTCGGTCGAATACGGCCACTGGGCGTTGATTGAGGACACGGACGGTGAGTGTCACGCTCGACATATTGCCATCGTCATCGGTGACCTCGAGCGTGATTGATTTCAGCCCTGGAGTCTTCCATCCAACACTCGGGTTCTGGGCGACCGAACTACTCGTCGAGAAGTCCGAGGTGAGGGTCATTCCACGACCTGAGAGATTGACTCCCTCATCGAACGTCCAGAGAAATTCGACGATGATTCCGTCATCGTCGGTGAAGACATTGGGCATCTCGAGGGGTGTGAGTGTGAAGGTCTGGAGCTCCTCAGCAAAGATCTGGCGAGGGACCCGGTTGAGGACGCGCACGTAGATCTGCTCCTCGACGACAAAGGTCCCATCGTGAATCGTCAAAGTCAGAGTGTAGATGATTCCATCAGCGCTACCGTCGACGTAGGCATGGCTGGCCTCGACCATTCCTTGCCCGCCCTCGTCGCTTCCATCACCCCAATTCCAAGTGAATTCCATCTGCTCGTGAGGCACGTTATCGACGGTGCTTCTCGCAGAGAATAGAACGCGCTGATTGGTGAGTAAGACGACTTCGTCGGTGATTGCGACTCCATCCACGCGAATCTCAGGGATCGGTTCTGTTGTGTCGGCGACTACAAGGGTCCAAGACTGGGTTTCCGAGTAGAATCCACCGACGTCTCGGACCGTGAGTGAGATTGTGTAATTGCCCGCCTGAGTGTAGATGTGAACAGGATTCTTGAGCCCAGAAGTGGTATTGTCACCGAGATCCCAATGGTAGGATATCGGGGTCTCATTATGGCTGTAACTGCTGTTCAA
The DNA here is from genome assembly GCA_964576865.1 of uncultured Candidatus Poseidoniales archaeon. GTDB lineage: Archaea > Thermoplasmatota > Poseidoniia > Poseidoniales > Thalassarchaeaceae > MGIIb-O1. The sequence goes on from CAZNVK010000004.1 coordinate 58,779, forward strand.
TTGGCCGAATCCCCAGACGTCGAAGCCACCTCCGAACATGCTGACTGGAAGCCAAGTCTGGGTGATGGCGGTGGAAGTCGAACCGGTTGCGACAGGCTCCATGTTTCCTAAACCGAATGGCAGGGTGAATGCGGTGTCGACGACTTGTCCTGTGATGTCGCGGATGTCGACACCAAAGGTCCAATCGCCAGTTTCGGGAGGAGTGAACCAAATCGATTCCTCGGTCGGGATGCTATTTCCAGCGGTGACTGCGAAGGTGATGGAATCGGTCAGGGTATTGTTGACGAATGCCTCGAAGGTGACCTCAATGATTTCGAAGAACGCGTTCGAGGTCACTTCGAGTTGAATCTCGACGCTATCGTCGAGATTGTCTCCGTCGCGGTCGAATGGAATGATTTCCATGATGTCGACTTCAGCGGGGTCGGTGATGATCTCAGCTTGAACGACGATATCGGTTGTTGGATAGGAACCGGTTGTGATGCCGCAGCTTGCGAAGTTGTAGTCGCAATCTGTCACTTGAGACTCGTACCAGGCGATGACCCAGACCTCGTCGGTAGTGTTCCCGAAGCCGTGGACCAATCCGGTTCCGGCCCCAGTGGCTGAATCGATGCGTAATCTGGTCATTGACCAAGTTCCTGTCGAGGCATCCTTGGCAAGGACGGTTCCTGCCACGCCGAATTGGGTTGGTTGCACCATTAGATTGAGCGGCGCGCCTGTGCCACCTGCGAACTTGTAGGCGCGCATTCCCCAGCCCTCCAACTCATGTGTCGGGCTGGTCCAAGATGTCTGCCACTCATCGCGGTATCCGCTCATCTGCGCCCTGCAGATGAAGCCGGTAACGCATCCAGCAGTCATGGCGATATTCGAGAATCCGAATGCTCCTTGGGCGCTGTCGAGGGCAACAGCGGCGGTGAAATTGGCGAAGATGTCAGACATCGTCTCACCGATCGCAGTCGAGCCAGGCTCGGGGTTTCGAGCGAGATTCTCGACACCGATACCGCCGGTTGCTGTGTCGGCGACGAGGCGAGAGATTGCTGCACCGCCGCCGAGTTTGTCGGCTAGATACATCAGGAACATGAAACCTCCACCATAATCGGCGATTCGCTGATTCCACCAGCGCACGCTCATATTGGCATTCTGCGACCATTCATTCGCGTGCTGCGAAAGCGAATCGGTGACTCCGAAGCAGAGGTAGGCAGCCATGTCCGCCGCGCCCTCGTCAATCCAGAGGTACTCGTAAGGGTCGCGGGCATTGTGGAGCAGGTGCTCAAACTCGTGAGCGAGAATTGTGTTGCGCCAGCTCATGTCGCCGGAGTCGACGAAGAGAATCTCTCGCTGGCTGGCAACGTTGGGGTCGAAGTATCCCCCGATGCCACCAGCACCATCGATTGCGAAGAGTAGAATCTCGATCTGACAATTATTGTCGATGTCTGGAGGATCGCCGAAGTAGGTGGTGTCAGTCGGGTAGATCGTCGACTCCCAAGTCGATGCGATATCGTTCAGGGTCGTCGCAGAAATCACCACTCCGTCCTCGACGAAGATCGCCGAATTGGTCGAGATCTTCTCAACGGTCGCCGAGACCAATCCGCTCGAAGTCGTGAATGTGTCAGTGTCGTCGACCTCCCACGCATTCTCACACGACTTCGCCACAGAACGCGAGTTCTGATAGGATGCTGAGAACGGCAGCACGAGATTCGGATAGCCGTCCTCGACCCACTGCTTCTTCAGGTATCCAAAGGCAGAGTAAACCGGCCGCTCAGCATCGTTGTAAAGGTAGGCATGACCATCAGCGGCCGGATCGAAATCACTCAAGTCCCCCGGCTCAACAGTGTTCCCCTCACCGCCAGAAGCACCGCTCGCCCCTACCATCGGCACCATCACCGAGGCGAGCATAAACCAAACCAACAACAACGAAGTTGTTGAACGACTTGAACCGCTAGAAGTCCTCACTCACACGCACCCCAGCAATAAGACAGGTTCAAGCCCCACTCCAACCCGCTATAACATCGATGGAGCATCGTTCGGACGCATCCGGCCCGAAGGGCCGACTCCCAAGTGCCTCCAAGCCAGCGCGGCGAATCCCAATGATACTCGTCGCGACCATCGTCCTCACCGCGCTCACACTGCTCTTAAGCAACGCAGGGGGGGAGTCCCCAGAACAGGGTGAAAGTGGTTGGCAGGTGAAAGTGATCGAGCCAGAGTTGGTGAGCATCGTCCCACACGACCCGACGGCGTTCACCCAAGGCCTCGAAATCCATGACGGCAAGTTCTACGAAAGCACCGGACTCTACGGCGAATCGAGCGTGCGAATCGTCAACATGAGCACCGGCGAAATCGAGGTACAGCACGACCTTTCCGACGAGTATTTCGGCGAGGGTCTCACCATCTGGAACGACTCGGTCATCCAACTCACTTGGCGCGAAAATACCGGCTTCATTTACGACCTTGAGACCCTCGAACCCATCGGGAATTTCACCTACTCGGGAGAGGGCTGGGGACTATGCGCGCGCGATGACGAAATCTGGATGTCCGACGGTAGTTCATCCATCATGCGGATGTCCGAGGATTTTTCCACCGTCGAGGAGGAGATGGAGATTCGAGTTCACGGACTCTCCCTCGACCGCTGGAACGAGTTGGAGTGTCGAGGTTTCATTTTCGCGAATAGATGGTATGATGACTCGATGTATGCAATAGTTCCCTACCACAAAAATGGAATTGGGCCTGTGTGTGAAAAGGTAGATTTCTCCGCGATTAGAGATGAGTTCGAAAGCGAGGATTCGGGCGTTCTCAACGGAATCGCCTACGATAATGAATCGAGGACATGGTGGGTGACCGGGAAGAATTGGTCAAATTATTACGAAGTTAAGATTGGATTCAGGGGGGGTATTTTTGACTACAATTGTGAAGCAATCTCTAATCCAGTGATTCCTCGCCTACCCGGTCTTTACGGGTGGCTGGATCAGTATATCCCGATGTGGTTTGTTTCGACGGTTCTGGTCTATTCTGCAATCTTACTCGTTCTCATCTCACCATTCGCGTTCTACAGGCGTTGGAAGCGTCAAACTGAGAAGCCGCCTCGTCTCAGCGAGGAAAAGTAGGAGGCGGCGAGCAACATGTCAGGCGACGATGATTCACGCAGAAGCCGCCTCGAATGGTGGCTCGAGGACCTCTCAGTCGACCCAGCGACGCGAGTCGCGGGAGCCATCCTGATAATTCTGGGAAGCGTCCTCGGCGTCGTCACTGGAAGCCTGCACATCACCGCCGACGTTGGCGATGTTTTGACCGGCCAGCTCGACGATTCCGGCGGGCTGGCCGATGTCCACGGAGCTGTCTATTCAGCCCTCGTCGACAATTCCACCGGCGGCGACGCCATGGAAGGCGTCGTCGTCATTCTCTACGACGAGGAATTCCTCGAGATCGGCCGCGACACCACCGATTCCGGCGGCCGATTCTCGATAGACGACGTAACCCGCCACTCATCCACCCTCGTCGTCGACCACCCCGACCACATAACCCAACGAATCCTGCTCATCCCGGGAGACCATGCCCAGATCACGGTGACGTTGACGGAGGGTGAGGGTGAGGAGGAGATCGACATGAGGGGTGAGAGCCATCTCGCTGAATCGGTGCTTATCACTTCGATAATCGGTGCACTGACCCTCATCGCTGGCATCGCTGGATTGGTTGGTGGAATCGAGGCTTACAATGGCAAGAGCCACTTCCGCACGCAGTTTTTGGCGTATCTTGGGTTGTGGAGTCAGGGGCTGATGTTCATCGGTCCACTGTTCATTCTGATGGGGATGGGGCTGGCGTATCTGACGCGCGGGCAGTTTGGCTTCGTGGAGGCTTGACGTGTACCTCATCACCATCGAAGGGGGGGACGGCTCCGGCAAGGGCTTGGCCACAAAGGTCGTCGCCGAAGTGCTGGAACGCGAGTTTTGTTTTACGTCGGTTGAGGTTACTGGCGAGCCGCGACGCGATCATCCGCTTGGGCGGCTCGCTATCGACTCGGTGCGGCAACAGACGCACACTCCGGAAGCGGAGGCCGGGTTGTTTGCCGCTGACCGAGTCGACCATTCTCACGGCTGGATTTTGCCTCGGCTTGAGGAGGGGCGAATCTGCGTGAGTGAACGCAATGTGCATTCATCTCTTGTGTATCAGGGGATTGTTGGTGGATTGGGGGTCGAGCGCGTTGCTCAGATCAATTCTGCCGCGCTCGTTCCTGATCTTTGCATCTGGGTGGATTGCGATCCGGATGTGGCGATGAAGCGGATTCAATCTGGGACTCTGCGAATGATGTCTGACAAGGCTGAGTATTTCGAGACGACCGAGTTGCAGAAGCGGATTCGGGCGGGGTATGCCTCGCTTCTGTCGGGGGAAGTCGAGATGCCGACGCCCTTCGATATGGGTGCTATCATCGGGCCGGTTTCGAATGAGTCGACTGAGAGGGAGTTTCGACGCAAGTTGACGCTGCATATTCGCAAGTTCATACATTCGCGGCCCGAGCCGTTGAATGTCGATACGGAGGCTGTTGAGCGATTTATGTTGCAGCGTCTGATCAAGTCGACGAAAGGTCAGACGGTGCTCGATGGGTTGGGTGTTGAGCCAGCTCGTACGCGCGCTGATTGGTTGGATGGCAAGGCTCCTTGGCGGGTTTTGCGTGAGGCGCAGGCTGAGCATTCTTCGGCGCTCGAGGCTGTGGGTGAGGACGAGCGCGTCGACGTGCCGAAATCTGTGCTGGCTCATTCGATTTCATCGATTTGCGGAACGCTGGCACTTCTTCCTTCTGCTGATGTGAATGAGTTGCGGGCGGCTCAAGGGCCAGTCCGCGCGGTGTCCGATTCGCATTCTCACAAGGTTCTACGATTCATGGCCGACCGCTCAGGTTGGGTCAATCAACACAAATCACTGCTCGGTCGAGATGCCGCGCGCAATCAATTGCGCGACGAATCTCACCCATTCGGCACACTGGTGTTGATCTTGTGGCCGCTTCGCCGTGCTATCTCACGCTGGTTAGCCGCGAATCCTGACACTCACCCTCGATTCGCCATGGGTCAAATTGTTCGTTCTGGTGAGCATCCACGCGCGGTGCGGGATGCGATTGAGCGGCTGGCGATTCTCGGAAATGGAAAGTCCGAGGCGGCCGCTCCGGCGGGCTCGAGCGGACTCGTCGCGTGGTGGCAAGGTCAGTAGGTTTGGTCAGATTGTCCGGTGACTAGAGCTCATTCTGTTGCCGACTCGATTGGAGCCTCGTCCATCAGTTTCAGCCGTGCATTGGCTGGCAAACGCACCGCCTCGGCGCCGTCAAATTCGTGCGGCCGAGCCGAGAACGTCGCTGCGAAGAACAAGCCTCCGACGAACCCGGCTGGGGTTCCTGTGAGGATCCGCAGAAGGTTCGTCGACTCATACGATGTCAGCAATTGAGTAAATCCATCGATAGCCATTGGGCCCAGACCAAGTCCTAGGATGGCGAGCATGGCGAGCATTCGGGAGTCGTTGAGGTAGAAGCGTTCGACGGAATTATCGGAGAAAATCGACAGGAATGTGTCGCGCACCATCCATCGATTGTAGCCGCGGCGTGACCATAAAAGACAGGCTGCGACGAAGCCGAACAGGATTCCGATATCACGAGTGCAAACCGCCATCTGATTGCCGTTAATCTCCCAAGAACGCTCGTACTTCTGGTGGCAATTCAGGTCTCCGATAGCGTAGACCGTGGCCGAAATCGGGTCGAGGTCGGTCCAAGCGAAGGAGCCTCCGTGGGCCGATTGGTCGTGGCCTATCTCAGCGTCTTCGCCATGGTCTCCATTCCCCCATGACCATATTCCATCGTGCGTCGCGTAATCCATTCTGTTGGCTCGGGCAGAGAGGTCGGGAATCGAATCCGCGGGCAGTGCCAGTGGGATCAGGAAGACGAGAATTAGGTAGACTCCTGCGATGGCTGCGAGGTTGCGGCCGACCTTGGATTCGCGCTCACGATCCGGTCGGCCGTTCTTCAGCAGACCAGACTCTGATTGCGCCATTGTTCGGTCGGTGGGTTCTATCGCCATCAACCTATCCGCGTCACATGGTCGAGGTCGGAGTGCGGGATGCCTTCGCTATCTCCGCGGTCATCGGCGTCATGGTCTTCGTCATGGGTTCGATGATGGCTTTCTTCGCCGGCGGGATGGCTGATGATGGGATTGCGCCGGCGCTTCGCACCGGTGCTGTTCTGGGGCTTGGAACCGGTGCGGTGGTGCTGATGTTCGCACTCGCGCGCGTGCGCGACCATGCTGAGAAAGGCGATGCACGCGCGGCGGCGCGCGCGGCTGAAGTCGATGCATTGCGCGCCGAGATGACCTATCTGACCGACGAGACTGATGGGGCATGGGATGTTGATGAGCGAGTGCGCCGCGAACGCGGTGTGCTGACCTTCGATATGCATGGACTCGATGCCGCTGCCGCTGCTGGTGCGACCGAGCGACTGTTGGGGATTAGGTCGAGTCTTCAGAGGGTACGATTAGTAACCGGTCGAGGTGAAATTCTACACGAGGGATCAGCGGACCCGGGCATCCGCCCCGCGGTTCTCCAGCGCTTACGAATCGGAGCGGAGGCTGTCGATTGGCAAGTTCTGATGAAGGCGGGCTCGATCACCCTGCGGCCGATGGGCAAGGCTCCTACCTCGGCTCAACGCGCCCGCCGTTTCTCAATCTTCGTCGTGCCGATGTGCACAGTGATGGGCTTCACCTTCCGAGACTTGGCAGGCTCGACGATGGCTGACCAAGGACTCGCCTTTGGAATCGGAGCGGGAGTGCTGATGACCGCACTTCTCTCGAGTTATCGCGACCGCTCTGGTTGAGCAATTAGCAGTTCAGGAATAGTCGGGGATACCCTCACAACAGGCTTCGACAACACGTCGACACCTCGGGCATTCCATGTGTTGGCGCATCGGAATCGCTGCGCCGCGAAAGCCGCACTCACAACGAATCGCGGCGCAATGATCGTGGTCCACGAACCGCTTCGGCCTCGCTCAGCCCAAATCACTTGCTCAAGCGAGCCGCGCCTCAGCGCGGTCTCGCTCAGGCACTGAGGTCGGCGAGCTCGTCTTGCAGGTGCTCCGCCAGCCAGTGGTGGAGGGCATCGCTGCCCATCTCAACCAGAGTTGAATTGAGGAAGGCAGCGATGAGGGCATCGCGGGCTTCTTCGGTGTCGAATCCGCGGGATTCCAAGTAGAACATTTGGTCCTCATCCACGGGTCCGTTCGCTGTGCCGTGACCGCAGCCGACGACATCGTGCTCGCTCACTTCGAGCTCAGGAATCGAGTCGGCTTCGGCCTTCTCGGAGAGTAGTAGGTTGTGGAAAAGTTGGCCCGCGTCGGCTCCCCGCGCTCCCTTGGCGACCCGGAGCATTCCGGTTCCGACCGTACGCGAGTTTCCCCCACATGCCGAGTGCCAATCTAGACGGGAGAATGTCTCTGGGGCGTCGTGATGAATCTCGACGTGATGGTCGAGGTGCATCTGATCAGCGGAGAGAATCGAGCCGAGCACATTGAGGTGGCCGCCCGTCTCTCCCATCTTGTATCGCAGGTCGGCCTTGGTTCGCTCGCTTCCCGAACTGACCGTTCCTGCCTTGACCTGCGCGTCGCGTCCGATAGCGATGCTATCGACTCGCAGTAATGTTCCCGAATCGGTGTGGCCGATGACGACATCGGCGAGAATTGAGCCATCACCGATTCGACCGCTGCGCAGGAATCCTGTCCATGGCGCAGCGCCACTGATTTGGGTAATCAATTCGAATTCACAATGCCGTCCGACATCTAGTGCCAGATGCAGAGCACATGGCTCATCACCAGTATCGATGTCGAGGACGATCGGCGCACTGGCGACGAAATTATTCTCCACGCGCAACGTGTAGACCGAGTCGCCAGCGGCGGCGCGGATGAAAGAAGAAGTGACTTCATCTGACTCAGGAAGAACCTCAGCGCCGATGATTCCCTCCTCGATCGAGATTCCGACCAAAGCTACATCTTCATCCAGGCAAGAAAGGGACAACTTCGGAGCAGATGTCTTCGGAATCTCGCCCAAATCTCCACTGGGATGAACACGCTTCCAGGGCGTATAACGCCAGAGATGGTCCGCCCTGTCAGGCTCACCAAGAGACTTGTATAGGCTCGCAGCATCCATATTTTTGCCCCCAAACTCAGCCGATGCTGCCTTCCATTTCTAGCGCCATCAATTTGTTCAGTTCGACGGCGTATTCCATTGGAAGTTCGCGGGTGAAAGGTTCGAAGAATCCGTTGACAATCATCGCCAGAGCCTCTTCTTCGGAGTGGCCGCGGCTCATCAGGTAGAACAACTGCTCGTCGCTCACCTTCGACACGCTCGCCTCGTGCTCACAACGCGCCGTTGGGTTGGCCACCTCCATGGTGGGATAGGTGTCCGAGCGCGAGCCATCGTCGAGAATCAGCGCGTCACACACGACATTGAGTTTGCAATTCTCTGCTTTCGGCGAGACCGATACGAGCCCGCGATACGAGCCGCGCCCCCCATCCTTCGAGATTGACTTTGAGAGAATCTTGGAAGTGGTATTGCTAGCCAAGTGGTGGATTTTTGCTCCGGCATCCTGGTGTTGGCCTGCGCCGGAGTAGGCGACGGAAATCACCTCAGCGTGACTTCCTTCTCCCTTCAAAATCACAGCTGGATACTTCATCGTCAACTTGCTGCCGATGTTCCCATCGACCCACTCGATCTTGGCGTTCTCGTGGGCGATGCCGCGCTTTGTCACCAAATTGTAAACATTCGCGCTCCAATTTTGCACCGTGCTGTAGCGGATGTGCGCGCCGGGGAGAGCGATGAGCTCGACCACGGCGGAGTGCAGTGAATCGGTGGAGTAGGTCGGGGCGGTGCAGCCTTCGACGTAGTGGATGCTGCTACCCTCATCGGCGATGATGAGCGTGCGTTCGAACTGACCCATATTCTTCGCATTGATGCGGAAATAGGCCTGCACGGGCATCTCGACGTGGACGCCCTTCGGGACGTAGATGAACGAGCCGCCCGACCAAACCGCGGTGTTCAGGGCGCTGAATTTGTTGTCTTGGAAAGGTACGACCGAACAAAACCACTTCTTGACGATTTCAGGGTACTCGCGAAGTCCCGAATCCATATCGAGGAAGATGACTCCCTGCTCCTCTAGGTCTTCGCGAATCGAGTGGTAGACGGCTTCCGACTCATACTGGGCGGTGACGCCGGAGAGCCACTTCTGCTCAGCCTCCGGGATTCCGAGTTTGTCGAATGTATTGCGGATGTCTTCGGGGACGTCCTCCCAATCCTTCTCGGTGGCGTCGGACGATCGAAGAAAGTAGCAAACCTTGTCGAAATCAATCTCCTTGAGCATCGACATATTGCCCCATGTCGGCATCGGTCGGTTCTCGAAGTGCTGGAAGGCTTTGACGCGGATTTCAGTCATCCACTCGGGCTCGTTCTTGAGTGCCGAGATATCTCGAACGACCTGCTCGGAGAGCCCAAAATCGAAGCGGATGGTCGCGTTCTCAGGATCGTGCCAGCCGGCCTTGTATTCTCCGACTGCCTCGCGTGCTTCCTTCGCTGCCATTTTCTCGCCTCCGTATTTCTCTCACTCGTCGTCTGCCTTGAATGTCTCACACTGAGGTCTCGGCTTCTTCTTCGAGCCAATCGTAGCCTCGTTCCTCGAGTTCTAGGGCCAATTCAGGTCCGCCGGTCTTGACTATCTTGCCCTTGATGAGGACGTGAACCTTGTCGGGCTGGACGTGTTCGAGGATCCGCGAGTAGTGGGTGATAATCAACGCGCTGGAATCTGTGCCGCGAACAGCCGCGTTGATTCCCTTAGCGACGGTTCGGATTCCGTCGATGTCGAGTCCCGAATCCGTCTCGTCGAGGATTGCAAGCTTTGGTCGCAGCAACATCAACTGGAGAATCTCGAAGCGCTTCTTCTCGCCTCCGCTGAATCCATCGTTGACATAGCGACCGAGGAATGAACGGTCGATATCGAGTTCCTCCATCGCTTGCTTGAGACGCTTGCGGAACTCGCCCCCCTTCGCTGTCTCCTCACCCTTTATCGCGGCGACAGACTTGCGCAGGAAGTTTCCGACCTGTAGACCGGGAACAGCCTGTGGATATTGGAAGGAGAGGAAGACGCCGGCTCGGGCTCGCTCCCATGGTTCCATCTCAAGCAAGTCCTCACCGTCTAGTTCGACGCTTCCCTCACTGACTTCGAAATCAGGATGTCCCATGATGATGTTCGCAGTGGTGGTTTTCCCGCTGCCGTTTCTCCCCATTATGGCGTGGATCTCCCCAGCCGGGATCTCGAGGTCGATACCGCGTAGGATGGGAGTGTCATCGATTCCAGCGTGCAAATCGCGGATGCCGAGGACCGGTGTGTCAGATGCCATGAGTATGCCTCGGTTCTGCCGACTATTGGCCCCTTTTGAATGCGACCGTCATAGACGGTCGGGCCAAATCGCCTGTTTTGCTGCTGCTCCGGTGCTTGTGCGATGGTCAATGAGAAGTAGGTGGGGCTGCACCGGCTCATCGTGTCCGAGGGAGATGATCTCGCCGAGTCGTATCGGCTTCAGGTCGAGGCGATGATGACCGCCGAGTCTGAGAGGCGGATTGCTGAGGCGCACGATCCAGCAGAGCTGGATCGTCTTCGCTCGCTCTCGCTTCTGGAGTTGGTTGAGAGCGAGCATGTGGATCTCATCCCCGCGCTGATGGCGAGGTTGGGTCCGGTTCGCGCGGCTCTGGATGGGCACGGTGGGGGATTGCTGGTGGCTCAATCCGAGGTCGAGACGAAGCACTCGGGTGCGAATGCTCTCTCGCTGGTCATCGACCTCGACGGAGCCTGCGTCTCTTGCGGTGCGGCTCCGGGCACTTTGAAGGGAATTCAGGACGACCTTCTGCTCGACCCTGAAGTGGTGGCTGTCAGGTTCGCCGCCTCGATGCTTGAATGGTTCAATGAATTACAGCGTGAGTTCGTGCTCAAGCACGGCGGCGTCACCTTCGTGGAGGTCTGAACATGGGTGAGGACAGGCTCGATGCGCTTCGTTCGGCTCACGAGGCCGATGGGGTTCGACGCTCGGCTCGGCACTCGGTTCGCGTCGAGGATTATCTCGAGGTTCTGCACGAATTGGAACTCGTCGAGGGGCGTGCGAAGCCCGCTCGAATCGCTGAATCTCTGGCGGTTGCCCGCCCCTCGGTAACGAAGATGCTCAAGCGGCTCGACGAGGAGGGCCTCGTCGAGTACGAGCGTTATCGCGGCGCGGTGCTGACCGATGAGGGCCGCGCCGCCGCGGTCGCACTTCGTGAGCGCCATGGTTTGATTGTCAGATTTCTGAGGATTCTCGGTGTCGATGAGGAGACCGCCCACACCGACACCGAAGGCATCGAGCACCATCTGCATGCTACGACGCTCGATGCTCTTCGCGATCTGGTCGAAAAGGCCGAAGCCGACCCCGATTGGTGGGACTCGCGCAAAGAATGAATCTCACAGATTCTCTAAGGCAGCAATCGCAGCGCGAGCGAGCCCGAGTACCGTGATTTCCTCGCCCTCGACCAGTCGCGTATCGGCACCAGCGGCTCCACCCATATCGTAGGCTCCAGCCTTTCCTTTCCATGAGCCGCTGCTGACGAGTTCGACCAATCTATCCTGACTCAACTCATCGAACTCGACGACCGCCGATTCGGTCCAGATATCGGCGGTCCAACCACCATGCAGCGTATGCTCGCCCGAGCGTCCATGCTCGCCCGCTCCTACAGGTGGATACACCAGAGCGGTCGAGGACCAGACTCGATGGCGATTTCCAGACAATCGCAGAAGCATCGCCATCGCATGTTGCTCATCCTCCGGCTTCCCCATCGGCATCAAAGGGTCGTCTGGGTCGGCCACAATCGTATCTGCGACAATCACCACCTCAGCCTCGGCAGCTCCTGCACCAGCCTCACCTTCACCCATCTTTGCGACGACCCCTTCGCGAGCGGCCGCCGCCGCCTTCGCCGCACAGGTGAATTCGACCTGTTCCTCGACCGGCGCACCCCAGCGCGGCTTCGGCTCATCGAAGACCAGCGGAGCCGCGCTCAACTCGACATCCCCGAGCCGCTCATTCAACCAAGCCAAGCGCCGCTCAGAAGCCGAAGCCAGATGCACCCTGCGCAAATCATCGACCTCACAGATCGATGCGCAGGGCGCAGATGGGACAGCGAGTCATCTTTAGGTCGAAAGAGACCTCGAAGCGACTCGCGCAATCAGGACAGACCACCGGCCGATTGATCGGTGGCAAGCCGGGCAATCCCGGTGCATCGCCAACAGCCGGCAAAGGCTGTGCAACCACACCATCACCAAGCGGCGACGGCGTCATCCCGGGAGCGGGAGGAATCATCTCAACCATCTCGGCTTCGACCGCTCGCCGCTGCCGCCGCTCACGTCGCGAAGCACCCGAATCAGAATCGTCCTCGACGACCTCGACGATTGTTGAGGTATCCACAGCCTCGACTGCGAGGTCGTCATCATCAATCACATCCACGACATCATCTTCGAGCATGACAACGCCCTCGGCGCGCGTTCGCCGACGACCACCGATCCAGCGGATTGCACGCCCAGACATCACAGCCAGAACAATCGTGCACAGCAGCAGAACCGCAATCGCCACCCCACCGAGCAAGATGTTGAAACTGCCCTTATCCAGCCCTAGTGTGAAGCGCAATTGCTCGAGGATATCAACCGGCTCACGTCCAGTAGCCGTGTCATCGATTACCGAGCGAATAACCCACCCTTGACTTGAGGTGTGTACGATTACAGCCTCGCTTCCTCCAGGTGTTCTGCTGGCTGTGTGCAACCATCCATCGGTAATCTTGTTTGAAATCGCCATCCAACCCTCTTCGGCGTTCAGCATTCCGTACTGAACTTGAGGGCCACCGGGTCCGACCATATCGTGCAGAATCTGAACGCCGCGCGCGGTCTCAAGGAATACAATCTGAGAGAGACCGCGCGCATCCATCTCAACAGAATTATTCTCAATCGTTTCGAATGAATCATCAACAATTCTAGCGATGAATCGAGTATCGAGGCCCGACCCTTCCTTCCAAGCGACCATCAGTCGGTCCTCGCCCGCAACCGTTTCAACCCTCATCTGAGCGAGCGAAGCCTCGTCACCGACCGCCTTTTTGTAGGCCCAGGAGGAGTGTCGGATATCGCCGTGAGCGTACCAGAGGCCGAGCCTGTCAACCCCCGTCGTGTCGTTGCGCATGGATTGGTAGAGCACGTGCCCGTTCTCCTTCCCAAACTCAACCTGCACAGGGTCCGTCTGCCCCGCTACCACGTCTATGTCAGCGATTGCATTGGGGGTCAAGCGCCAATCGTTCGAGCTGGTCGGAGCGTCTGCTTCCAACAGGAAGATGCTGGTCAGGTCTTGGTAGGTTCCACCGGTGAGCAGGTCTCTGTGGTACCCCGCGACGAGCAGTTCGGTCCCCATGACATCGATGTCGATTCCCCAGTACTTTCCATCTGAGAGTAGTATCGGATCCATCAGGTCTTGGATCGGGGTCATCTGGCAGGCTGAATCAATCGTCGAGTAGGAGACTGTCTGTTGCAGGTAACCGCTGGTATCGAGGAAGCGTCGAGTCCAGACGATGTGAGCGATGCCGTCCGCTGTGGTCGCTGCTGCGAAGTCGCCAGACCAGGTCTGTTCGAGCATATTGGTGCAGGCGGTCATGCCTCGGTTGGAGTTCAGTCTGTAGAGGGATAGACCGCCTTCCTTGGCTGCGACGACGATTCCTGAACCGTCGAGCTCGATGACTTCGAGAGGAGTCTCGCCGGATTGGAAGTTCATTCCTCGTCCGCCCGCGACCGTGCTCTTATCGACGAGTGCGGTCCACTCGACTTGGTTATTGCTCCAGTCGATATCTGAGAGGATCGGGCCGGAGAGAGTGATTCTGAATTTGAACGGCCCGGGGTCGCCGGCTTGTAGGGCGAAGCTGACGATTTGTGAGCCGGCGCCGGTGATGCTTGGGATTGTTGTCGAGGAGGTCAACTCCCAGCCGCGTTCTGTATGGAGGAGGAGTTGGGCGTCGATTTGCTCGGCGGTTGATGCGCCGAGATTATCGACGCGGGCATTGATTTGGAATAATTCGCCTGGGCGCGGGACCGTCGGAGTTGTCGCTATCGCGCCCGTGGCGAAGGCGAGGTCGACTCCAGCGGGCCGCTGAACGACCTCGAAGTCGATGCTCTGATCGTTATTCGTCTCATCGATCTCATCGATGGCGTCACCGGGGTCGAGGGCAATAGTGACCTCGCGTGATCCGACGTCGAGTGGATTCCAGTAGAGGGTGACCTCGACGATATTTCCGGAGTCGATCGATGGAATCGTCAATTCGTACTTACGCGTGCCTTCCTCAAGCAGATAGACCACTACATCGATTGCTGCTTGGTCGCCGTCATTGCGTATCTCTGCGCTGACGTCGACGAAGGAATTGACGTACGTATCTGAAAGTGGAATGCCCCACTCGGAGACGGTCAAACCGCTGCGGAACATGAGGTCGGGGGCTGGTGGTTCGTTGTCGATTTCGAGGGTGATTCGCACCTCTTCAGAGCGCACCTCGCCCCCGCTGATGAATCGCAGAGATACACGGTGAGATCCATCAGGATGTTCGGTTGAATCCCAATTGAAGCTGAACGAACCGGTGGTACCGCCCGAGCCAGCGTAGGTGGTCTCGTCAACCCAGTCTTCCTTGCCGACGCGCCATTGCAAGGTGCCACCGTTGACCGTTTCGTATTCGCCTTCGAAGCGGACATTGCCTGCTACGGAAGTCTGTCCGCTCGGACTCGTCAGAGTCAAGCCCACCCTACCGATATCGTGGTTCTGACGCTGGGTATCGCTCCACTGGTCCCATTCGTTGCGGGCCTGGACTTGAATCTTGATCTGAAGTGCGTTGATTTCATCCTCCTCGAAATCGGGGATGCTGAAATCGCTGGACCAATTCGACGTGCCTTGGGCTCGGTGCCAATCGACTAGGACTTCCTCTTGGGTTGGGGAGCCTTCTGGTCTGTGAGTGTAGGTAATTTTCACTTGTACCTCTTCGACGCTGCCGTTGGTCTCTGCATCTTCGTCGATGTGTCCGCGAACCGTGTAGGTCTCCCCTTCGATGAGCCAGGAATCTTCGATGGGTCGTTCGATGACCAACCATTCACCATCGCCGGGAGGAGGTGGTTCGGTCCCGTTGCCTCCGCCTCCATTTCCTCCTCCGTCACCGATCATTGCGGATATGATTCGGTTGCCATCGATGATGCCGAAGCCGTACTTCTCATTCCAGGTGTCGGATGCATCTGGGTCAGAGGCTTCGCCGCGTGGTTCTGAATTCTCACGCAGAAGTTCCTTGACATCGTCTGGGTCGAGAGACATGCCTTCTTCTTCGCCGATTTGCAGAATCACAGCGACCATTCCCGCAACCGCAGGACAGGCCATGCTGGTTCCGCTCATCTCGACATAACTGTCTTCCGCGAGAGGTTTGGGGGTGCCCGGTAATTGGCTTGAGGAGGCGGCGTGGGCTGCTGACATCATATCGCTACCCGGCGCTACCACGTCCGGCTTGAGCTCGTCTTGGTCGTCTTCGTCTCCGTCGTCCTCTCGAGGGCCGGAGTTGGAGTAGGATGCGATTGAGTCGTCGCCGCGGTCGATGCTGTCTTTGTCGTCGATTGCACCGACCGTGATCGAGGCGTCGGCCGCCCCGACAGAAGTTACTCTGCGGCGGCCGTCATTTCCTATGGCAGCTACCGGGACTACGCCTGCCTCCGCTGCTTGGTTTACCGCTCGCGCATCGGCTGCGGTTCCATTGTCGCCAGGGTCGTCGCCGTTCGGGTCGCCGAGGCTTCCGAAGGACATTGACATGACTTGGATGCCGACGCTGGAGTCGTTGTTACCCCAGTCGGAATCGACATTTGCTGCCACCCAATTGATTCCCTTGAGGGTGGCTGCGGAATTGGTGCCGCCGGTGTCGGTCATCACTTTGACGTCGACGAGGTAGGCGCCTGGTGCGTATCCCTGATTGATGCGGCGCGAGTCTCCGGTTCCGAGGGCGATTCCGGCGACGTGAGTTCCGTGACCATCCCCGTCATCGGGGTCGTGGGTCCCCTCGTTATTGCAATCGTTTTGGTTGAGTGAGGTGGCGTCGCAACCGGCTACCCACTTGGGGTCGGGAAGATCGTCAGGGTCGTTCTCATTGTCGGTATTCTGGTCGGAGAAATCGTCGAGGGAGAAGTGCTCGTTGTCGACGCCGGTATCGAGGATTGCGATGACGATGCCGGAGCCGTCGTAGCCGAAATCGCGCATCGTCTCATCGTAACGCTCCGAGTCGCGGACTTTGGAGCCGCGAGGGGCGGTGTCGAGGAGCGGGACGATGACGTTCTGCTCCTCGACCATTACGACTCCATCGAGTTGCCAGATGGCAATGAGGGCGCTGACCGGTACATGGTCGAGGACGATGGAGTCGAGGATATCCATCTGGAAGAACCACGAACCCTTGGCTTCCCAGCCATGGGCTTCGAGGACTTCGAGCAGGGCTTGGACATCGCTGGGTCCGGGGTGCCAGGCGTAGTCGACGACGATTGCGATAGTGTCGCGTCCATCTGGCCCGATGATTGAGGTTGGTGAGACCGACTCGCGTTGACCGGCGATTATTCGCTGGAGTCGGTCGTCCATCCCGTTCGAATCGAAGTCGTACCAATAGCCGAACCACCATCCGGATTCCTCTACCGGGAATCCAGCATCAAATGGTGGTGAGCGCGGCGAGCGGTCGGTCAATTCGCATTCTGTCTCGCCGCACATCAGGGCTGGTGGCCAGTGCTCAGGGCGCTCCGACGTTGTGTCGAACTTGCCTGAATGAGCCTCCTCGATTCCAAAGGAATCGACCTCATCCGGCGGTGCGAATGAGGCTGCGGCAACGCTGAAATCGAGAACGAGAATCATCGCCGTCAAGACCAGCGGCATCAGGCTGAGACGAGTTCCAGACATGGCTCTGCAAGCAGAGCCAGCCTCGGTCGGGGTATAAGCCGAACCCGTCGAGGTGCCGCTGAGGCGTCCTCATCGGCACCCAGCCGCTCGCTCGAAATTCGCTTCAAGGCCAGCGCAGATGCTTGTTTGAATGGTCGCATTGAAGTCGGCAATTCTCCCCCTGAATCACCGCGTGAACCTCGCCCTCGCAAACCGGACAAATCACCTGCTCGGCCAACTCCTCCAACCAGGCTCTCCTCGTCTCGAGTTCATCGCCCTCATCACGCAGCCGTTTGAGTATCCTAGCAGCCTCTCCCTGCAACGGTTTCCCAGTTTCAGTCCAAGGGTCCGAACTCAGGTCACCCATGCGTGCGATCGCCGCATCTCGAACCGCCTTCGAGGCGTCCGAACCGGCGATCGAGATATCCCTCGAATCATCCAGACTCGAGGGCGCGCCTCGAGCGATTGGTCGAGCAAGCGCCCACGCCAGCATGAAGCCGCCTACGTGCGCCATGTGGGCGACATTAGTAGCTGATTGACCGGCCTCGACCTGATACATATTCCAAACCTCCAAACCCAGCCTGAAGGCAGCAATCCCCCAGACCGGCCAAGCGCGAATGAAGAATAGCAAAGGAAATTCGATCCGATCATTCGGCCAACAGGCCATGTAAGCCCCGAGTATACCGAATGCAGCACCGCTTGCACCCAGAGCCGGGATGTTCGAGCCGGGATGGGTTAGAACCCAGGAGATATTCCCGCCAAACAGCCCGAGGAAATACACCAACATCCAGCGCTTCGCGCCCATCCGCTGCTCAAGAGGCACCCCAGCCAGAGCGATGACCAAGATATTCCCCAGAACGTGTATCCAATTGGCGTGCAACCAGCCCGAGGTGATGTATCGGTGGAGTTGCGCAGGTTCAGAAGCAGCGCTGGGAACTAGGGCGAGAAAGCTCATCCAAGTGAAATCGAAGAGGCCGAAATCAACCATCATCTGCCAGAAAGTCACCAGAAGAAGCGAGAGAACGGTCGCCAGAGCGAAGCTCGTCTCCTGCTTCCAAGCAACGATGTAGGGGACAATAGCGATTGCAAGAAACAGCCCGAGCGCGACGAAATCTGAGCCGCTCAAGTCAGACCAGAACCACTCGTGCTCGAGTGCGAAGGGGCGGCTCATCGGCCAGGGACGGGAACATCAGGGGCATAGCCACTTCGCTGGGCCGCGCGATGGAACCACTCAAACGCGTGCGGTCGGTCGAAGGTGCATGAGCGCGCGAGTCCTGCTCTCCGGCAGCGACTTGGTGGTCGACCGCGGCGAGCGCAGAGTCCTGCGCGGCGTCGACTTCACTCTGGGTGAAGGCGAGGTTGTAGCCTTGGTCGGGGTGAACGGTTCTGGGAAGACGACCCTGCTCGAGACGCTGGCTGGACTTCACAGGCTGAGTGGAGGTCGGGTCGAGCGCCACGATGCTGGTGAGGCCGAAATCGTGCGAGATTCGGATGGACAGCGTGGGCGGATCGTGGGCTTCGGACTTTGCCTGCAGAGCGATGGCATCTGTGGTGATGAGAAGGTGGCTGAGCGAGTCCGTGGAGCTTGCCACGTCGCTGGGCGAGCCGTCGAGCAGTCGACGTTCACCTCGATGTTGGAAGATTGGGGTTTGGCGCATCGAGCCGATGACCGAGTCGCCAAACTCTCCGGCGGCCTGCGCCGCCGTGTTGCTGTTCTGTCGGCTCTCGCACCCGCTGCATATTCTCATGAGCCGACTTGTGTTCTACTCGACGAGCCTTCCGAGGGTCTCGACGACTCTTCTCGAGGAATGCTCGTCGGTTGGCTGCGCGCGCTCGCCGCGCGCGGCCATGGAATTCTTCTCGCAACCCACGACCCTGAAATGATCGCGGCTTGCGATAGGGTCGTCTCAATCTCGGATTCAGGAGTCCTCGATGAGGAGGCTAACGAATCAGTCGTCGAATCCTCCCACTTGCCTGAACCATTCGGAATGGTCCAACATGACGAGTTTATGGCTTGGCCATTCCGGCTCGAGCGAAGAAATCCCATCGATACGATTGGACGAGGAGTTCCTGCGCTCGTTGCACTCCTCCTAGCTTTCACACTCTCAACCGATATCCCGCGCACGAGCGAGAATTACGACCTTCTCGCCGCGCTGATTCTTACTCCCGCTTTCATCAGCGCGGTCGTCGCTCCAGCGCTGCTCAAACGGCTTTCTGAGGAACGCGCTGGAGATTGGTGGCGAGCGATGATCGGTGCCCGCTCACGAGTCTGGTTCTCGGTATTCGGAGCCTCGTTCATTCTACCACTACCGATATTCGCTCTCTCGTGGTTCGTACTCATCGGTGAGATTTATTACGCTCTGTCGTCGATGGATATTCTCTGGCTCGCCCTAATCGCTTTCACTATCCTCGATATGAGCGCCGCAGCCACGGCCTTGCATCTGATGGTTGGTGATTTGAGTCGTCCTGCCGCCGCTGCCGGAGTTCTGCTGCAACTCGTTTTGATTTGGCCATTCTTGCAATTGTCGAGCGCCCTCGCGTCTGTGATGGCTGGTGATGGCAGCGCAGAATTGGCGCTCGGTTCAACACTCTCTGATATTGGAATCGCTTGGTTGTCAATCGTCTTGATCTGGGCATTAGCGGTGATTATTCCCGAGGATTGAGGTGTTTTTTATGGGTTCGCGCGGGGTTGGATTCTACCTTACGATTGCGGGATTGGTGGGGGTTGTTTTCGCATCACTACTCGCCCTTTTCTACGCGCCATCGGTTGACGCTGATGCTTGGAATGCGCCCGAGGCTTACCGGATTCTCTACCTCCACGTGCCCTTCGCCTGGTGCTCCTTCCTTGCCTTCTCCGCCATGTTCTACGGTTCGTTGATGTGGTATGTTAGGCGGAGCGAGGACGCTTGGGTCTGGTTTCAGAGCGGGTCGGATCTCGGGCTGGTTTTCGGGCTTGGTGTGATTACTTCCGGGCCGATCTGGGGCTCGGCGGAGTGGGGGACTCCTTGGGATTGGGGCGACCTGCGGCTGAACACCTTCGCTCTGCTGACAACTGTCGCTCTGTTTCTGGTTCTCTCGCGTCGCTCTCAGCCCGATTCGTCGGCGACGCGTGACACGCTGGCTTCAGTCGGTTTGTTCGGGTTCGCGCTGGTGCCGATTACCGCCTTGGCTACGACTTGGTATCAGGACAGGCATCCTGGGGTTGTCGTCGTCGAATCCGAGGGAAGTGGATTGGACCCGGAAATTCGAACTCTACTGCTGCTGAGTTTTGCTATTATGTGCGTTTTGTTCGCTGGATTGTTGATACTCTCGAATTTGCGATATCGCCTTGCTGCTCAAATGGCTGAGCGGAAGTTAGAACTCGATTCGGAGGCGGTGTTGTGAGCGGAATCATCGAGGCTGGAGTCGCCTACGCGATCATGCTCGGATTGCTATTCCAATTCACCTCCAATCTGTTGAACGAACTCGCTTCGCTCAAGGCCAAACTCGATTCTCTCGGCTCGGCCTCTGAAGAAGAGTAGCGATGACGAACTGATTCCAGATTCAGGCGATTTTTCCCGAAGGCGGCCCCTGAAGGGGGCCGGATATAACCGAAATTCCTCCCCCGACCCGCCCACCAACCCTTCAAACGAGGTGGACCTGCCCGTAGTCGGGGGAGCACCATGGACAGCGGAGCCTTCTGCATCGCTTGCGGCGCCCCGCCGCCGCTCACATCCGAGAGGCTCTGCGAAGCATGTTTGCGGACCCGAACGACCTTCTCGGAAGTTCCCGATCGCATCCAGCAGCACCGCTGTGCCAAGTGCGGCATGCACGAGGTCGAGAAGCGCTGGGTTCGCATCGAGGACGAGGAGCTCGGCGAACTTCGACTTCGCGAGCATCTCGGCATCGTCGACGGCGCCAATGCCGTCGCTGTAGACATGGCCTACCAGCCGATCGACGAGCGTACCGCTCGTCTCCACGTGACCGTCGAGGGTCAACTCGAGGGTCACGATTTCGCAAAGCAGCACGAGGTTCTACTGCAGACCAGCAACGCGGTCTGCCCGGCCTGCACTCGCAAAGCCGGAGCCTACTTCGAAGCCACGATGCAGCTTCGCAGCGCAGGTCGCCGCTTGTCAGACGAGGAGCTCAAGGATCTCAGAGGAACCCTCGATGAACTACTCGAAGAACTCGAATCCGACCCGATGTTCTTCGTCACCAAGGAAGGACCCGTCACCGGAGGTTGGGACCTTCAGTTCGGGTCGAAAGCACTCGCTAGGACCTGGGCCCGGAGGTTGGTGAGAAAGTTCGGTGGGACCACCAAAGAGACCTCGACGTTAGTCGGAATTCGTGAAGGAACCGAGGTTACTCGACTGACGCTGAGCTACCGAAAACCAGCCTACAGCTTGGGGGATGTGGTCCGTTGGAAGCGCGAAAATTGGCTCGTCTCAGCCTGGCAGAAAGATGGCCCAACGCTTCGTCGACTCGACCGGAACGAGCGAACTGGAGCGACGTGGAGAGACATGGAGAAAACCACAGTTGCATGTCGATTTGACGATCAAAAAGTGGTTGACGTGCTCAATCGTGACAGCTCGGGTGCGGAGGTCATGGACCCGACAGATTACCGCGTGGTGACGGTCGCTCTGCCCTACGATGATGACGGTTCTAGCCGCGATCTGCGCATCGCTTTCATAGACGACTCGTGGTTGGCTCTGCCGGGACACGCTGGGGTTGACTGACCATGTCTGAGCCGGATTTCGACGCGCTGCTCGCCACTCACGATGCTGGTGACATGGCCGGGTGGACACGTAAATTCGTCGACGACCTCAAGGCTGCGATGACTTCGGTGGTCGAGGTCGAGGCGGATGTGGATTGGAGCGGTGTGCTCTGTCTTGGTATGGGTGGTTCCGGCGCGGGTGGGATGTTCTTGTCCTCCCTCGCCGACTCTGCTTCGGGACTTCCATTTGTTGTTTGGCGGGATTACGGAGTACCCTCGTGGTGGGGACCTGATTGGTTGGTGATTGCGACTACTTATTCCGGTAATACCGAGGAGACGCTGGATGGTGTTCGCGCCGCCCTTGAGGAAGGCGGTGTGGTTGTCGGCATCTGCTCTGGTGGTGAACTGGAGGATTTGCTCGGCGAGAGCGAGGATGGACTCTGCTTGAGTGTGCCCAGTGGGCAGATGCCGAGGTCTGCCTTCGGGCATTTGCTCGGGACTCAATTGGCCGCTTGTTGGGCACTTGGGATTCTTGCGCGGCCGAGTGAGGATGAGTTGAGCGAGATGATTAGCCGCTTGCGGAATGCTTCGCAGTCCGCTGACATTTCTACCGGTGATGGCCGGATAGCCGCACTTGCTTCGAGGATGTCGGGGCAGTCGATTGGAATCGTCGCCGCGAGCGAGATGCACTGTGCCGGCATTCGGTTCGCAAACCAACTCAACGAGAATGCCGACGCTTTTGCCCGCCCCGTCGCTCTTCCGGAGATGAACCACAATGAGATTGTCGCTTGGGGTGCCGATTCGGCCGACCAAGGCTTGCTGTATCTCGCGAGTCCTTTCACACATCCTCGCGTGCGCGCGCGCCTGAACTGGATGATGGAGAATGTCGATGCCGGAGATTCCTGGTTGCTCGAGTGCGATGGTAAGAGCCTGCTCGAAAGCCTACTCCTCGCGGCTCACCTTACCGATTGGGTCAGCATCGCACTCGCTGTGATGAACGGCATCGACCCGTCCGAGATGGCCCCGATCGTCTCCCTCAAAGAGCACCTCGATGGGACTCAGTAAATCGGTCCTAGCACTAAGCGCGGGTCGGGATAAATCGCTAGCATTTCCTCTCGGTCAGCTGGTGCAACAACGCCTGGCATATCGTGGGTTTCAGGTTCCTGATACGAGAGTTGGAAGTGCAGATGTGGTTCCCAGCCACCGTTCTCGTGTTTGTCTCCCATCCAGCAGATGACCTCGCCCGAATTCACTCGCTGGCCGACGGATTTGCCGGCCACCGAGGCCGAGTTGAGATGGCCGTAAAGTGCCCAGATGGGCGTGTTGTCCAGGATGTGTTTGGTGATGACGACGTAGCCGTAATCGCCATCTGCTGGATTGTAACCGAAATGGGAAATTTCGCCGTCGGCAAAGGCCATGCAAGGTGTGCCGACAGGAGCGCCGATATCGATTCCGACGTGGAGATATCGAGAGAACCCTTCGAATAATTTTGTCTTGTACATCCCAGGGCGTAATTCATCGTAGCGCCCGATATCGTACTCGAACTTTGATGGGGAGTATTCCCCCGTGGTGAAATCGCAGACCTCGTACTCATCGGGTAGGTGGACGACTGG
The DNA here is from genome assembly GCA_964576865.1 of uncultured Candidatus Poseidoniales archaeon. Classification (GTDB taxonomy): domain Archaea; phylum Thermoplasmatota; class Poseidoniia; order Poseidoniales; family Thalassarchaeaceae; genus MGIIb-O1. Next base: position 82,078 of record CAZNVK010000004.1, read on the forward strand.
GTGGAATTGGTGCGAATCCCAGTCGATCATGACCCACCGAGGCGGGCCTAGACCATCACTCCTCCTCATCGGCTCGCTCAGCCAGATTCCGTACTCCGCTCTTTTCACGCATTTCTTTCGTCGTCTTCGCACCGAGTTCCTTGAGCATCTCAGTCTGTCGAATTACGTTACCTGTTCCTTCAGTAAGTTGATTTGAAGCCTGATCAAATGCTTCTTGTGCCTGACCCAACTCAAAGCCGATGGTTGTGAATGATTCAAGGAATAGAACGACCTTGTCGTACAATTTCCCAGCTCGATCTATCAATGCGAGTTGATTCTTTGACTGCTTCTCTTTCTTCCATAGATCCTGAATCATCAGGAGAATGACCATGATGCTTGTTCCACTGACTATCTTGACACGGTGATCTCCGATGACATCTGCGTAGAGGTCTGGGTTATTCCGCATCGCGTCGTTGTAGGCGCTCTCCAATGGAACGACCATCAGGACGAAGTCAAGAGTATTGATGCTCTTCATGTGATTGTAATTGGCACCCGCCAGTTTCTTCGCGTGCTTCTTGATCGATGCACAATGGTTCTTCATCGCTGCATCCGCGATATCATCGTCGGTTGCATTCACGTAGTCGGTATAGGCTGTGAGGGAGACCTTTGAATCGAGGACGACTTGACGATCACCTGGCAGATTGACAACGAAATCTGTTCGCTTCCTAGTTTTGTCCTCAGCGGTCTCGGATAGTTGTTTGACATAGTCACGGCCTTCGATGAAACCCATACTTTGCAGTAGATTCTCGACTACGAATTCACCCCATGCGCCTTGAGCTTGGGAATCTCCCTTCAGAGCATTGGTGAGAGCTTGGGTGTCCTTGGATAACTGTAGTCCGGCAGACTCTATTTGGCCAACTCTCGACTCCAATCTTGTCTCTCGCTCTATCCTCTTGTGTTCAATCTCCTGAATACTCTTGAAGTAATCATCAAGCGTACTAGACAGGCTCTCAGTCGCGCTTTTGAAGCTATCTTCTTTCTCCTTGTCGGCAGTTTCGATTACGGATGCGAAGGCTTCCGAAGCAGCGAGTTTGTAGGAATCCATCATTTGATTTTGAGACTTTTCAAAAGCCTGCTCATTAGCCTCCAAGCGGGCTTTCACCCTGACCAGTTCGGTCTCGGCCTCGCTGGGTCCACTATCCGTTCTTTGCTTCGCGAGAAGCCATCCGATTGCAGCTCCAGCCAGAAGTCCGACGATTACGTATACAATTTCCAATTCCATCAACAATCCAAGAGAGAATCGAGGGTATATCAAGAATCCCAATCTGCTTCGCAAGCCTAGCAGTGGGTGCTCTGCTTCCATCTGCTACGCGCGCGTGATGAGTCTGGACACACGTGGGCACCCGCGCGCGAGGCCAAGAAAGGCTCGACGGGCGGAGCGGTGCGGACCGTTCTGTTTAGGAATGGATTGTCGATACCACCCGTCATGGATGCCTATGGGCGGGTGCGCTGCGCCATCCTCGGAGCCACAGGAATAGTGGCGCAGCGGCTCTTCCAGCGCCTACAATTCCACCCTTGGTTGGAGCCGGTGGCGGTTATCGGTTCCCCCGAAACATCGGGTACGGCTCACGATGAGTGCCTGTGGAGCCTCGAGGAAGAACGGCCGCCGGAAACAGGACTGACGATTGGGGGTCTCGAGAACCTTGAGAACCTCATCGAGAATTTCCGTGAACTCGGAATTCAAGTCATCTTCTCCGCTCTGCCTGACGAACCGGCCGAACAAGTTGAGCGTCCTCTCGCGTCGGCCGGATTCATCGTCGTCTCCCATGCACAGATTCACAGACTCGACGATGACATTCCACTCATCGTTCCCGAAGTCAATATCCAGCACTTGTCTTTGCTCGACAAACAAGTGGAAAACGGCGACGGTCGCCTCATTTCCTGCTCTAACTGCACCGTCGCACCACTAGCGATCACAATCGCTCCGCTGATGGAAATCGCCTCGATAAATTCAATCACCATCTCGACTGAACAATCTCTCTCCGGCGGCGGCCGCAAAATGCTCGCAGCCGGCAGCACCGGCGCCGTAATCAACAAGGAAATCCCAGGAGAAGCGGACTCCGTCCGTGCCGAACTCGCCAAGATTCTCGAGACAGATTTGAGCGTTGAAGCCCAATGCCAGAGAGTGATGCGAGACCACGGACATTACGCGCATTTGCAAGTCGAATTTACCGATCCGATAAGCGCCCACCAAGTAATTCGAGCCTGGCGTGAATTTACCACCCGCAGCCAAAAGCTCGACCTGCCATCCGCGCCTGAGCGACCGATTGTATTCGTCGATGGAGAGCTTTCCGAACAGCACCGTTGGGTAGGAAGCGACGGAGTTCAACACCCCGGTCACGACCTGAAAGCGGCGATGTCGGTCGCCGTGGGAGAGGTCGAAGTCGAGGGTTCGAGCCTACGCTTCTCGACCTTCGCAGACAATACAATTCGGGGCGCTGCGGGCTACTCAGTGCTGCTCGCTGAGCAATTACTCGCCGATGGTTTGCTGCACGATAACAACACGATTCTGGCTCGCGAAGCCGACCGGACACGCCAATAGCCGAACCACCTACGCGGACCGTGCGCCAACGCCGACTCGCAATGCTTCTGTCGGACCTCCCCGGGCATCCTTGCACAAATGTTGGTTTGGAGCAGTATTCGACGAGCGGCGATATGGCTGCTGCGTGGTTGGCTCAGATCGCCGCTTTCGGCGACTTGAGTGCTGATTCAGTAGTCGCCGACTTGGGTGCGGGCAACGGAATTCTTGGAATCGGTGCCGCGCTGATGGGTGCTTCTCAAGTGGTGCTTATCGAGTGTGATGAGGCGGCCTGCGCGGTCGCATTTGAGGCGGTTGAGCAGGCCGGTGTTTCAGAGTCTGTGGAATTGCTTTGCAAGGTGGTGGCTGCTGACTTCAATGTGGCTGGGGCAGACCTCGTGATTTCGAATCCACCTTGGGGTTCTCAGACTTCGAAGGCAGACCGCCCATTTCTCGAGGCGATGCTTCGCAGTGGGGCGGTCTGTCATTTGATGCATAGTGCTGAAGCGGCGCATATTGCACCGCTTTTTTCGTCGGCCGGATGGGGCGTTGAACGCTACTGGGAGGCCGACTACGCCCTGCCGGCGGCTTACGAGCATCATGCTCGCCGCCAAGGCAAAACACGGGCGGCATTCTGGCGTTTGACTCCGCCCGAGTGAATTCGATTCCATCCGTTGAAGGTCAATTCAGCCGTGCTACGCACGGCCGGACCGTTCATAGGGGGCAGGCCGGTCGCCGGCCTCGATGAGTGCTGCTACAGGTGACTTCGTCACGCCGGGTAATTCAGTCGAGATCCCAGCCGGCGCGAGCCTCGGCGCAGGGCTCTCAGAGACCGAGTCGGGAGCAATCGCCCTCGTCAGCGGCACCGTCGTCGCAGCCGACGACACAATCTCAATCGAGACCAGCCGCCCAGCGACAAACTCCCCTCAAATCGGCGACGACGTAATCGCAGAAGTCACCAAGTTGATGCCCAAAGTCGCGATGATCCGCCTGCTCCACATCGAGAAGGACGGCGGCCATCGAGACCTCGCCGCCGAGAACCTATTCGCAGACATCTTCGTCACCGAGATAGTCGACAGATTCCTCCCCTCCCCCGGCGACGCAATGCGAACTCGCGACCTGATCCGTGCTCGCATCACCCAACTCGAGCCGAACATGAAGGCCAGCACACGAGGCTCGCCCGAACTCGGTGTCCTCTCAGCTATCTGCCCAGCTTGCGGCACCGATCTGGAAACCTCAGACGCAAAGGATGACTTCAACGTCGATTGCCCACGTTGCGATTACGCAGGATACCGTGCCCTCTCAAATGGCTTCGGCCACGGCCACACCCTCGGAGACGATGTCCAGAGCCTAAACCGCGGAGGCGAGCGATGGTCCGCTGACGCGGAGAAGAACCTCGGCCACGAAGGTGCTCGACCCTACCTATCCCCCGTGGCCGACCACCGCCGCGGGCTCAGTCACGAAGCACCCGCGGCTGCTATGCGCATGCGCGCAGCAATCACTGGAAAGGGCGGACGCGGCGGAGGTGGCGGAGGCCGTCAACGCGTACAACACGAGTGTAAGTGCACCCTCTGTGGTGTCGACACAACAGTCCCATTCACACCAACCCCTGGCAAGCCAATTCGCTGCCGCGACTGCATGGACAAAGTCAAGGAAGGCAAGGCAACAAAGGAGCAGT
>CAZNVK010000005.1:0-77486 GCA_964576865.1 uncultured Candidatus Poseidoniales archaeon
GCTAATGAGACCGGTGTCCCGGATGTTGTTGACCCATTAGCTGGTTCATATTTGATTGAAGAATTAACCAATACATTGTACAATGAGGCAAATTTGATTGTAGGGGAGATACTGGAGAAAGGTGGTGCATTATCGTGTATTATTTCAGGTGATCAGCAAAGAGCAATCCATGAAGCCGCTTGGACCCACTTGAAAGAAGTAGAGAGAGGCGAAAGAACGATTGTGGGAGTTAATTCCAATTCATCTCAAGATACCAGTGAAATACAAGGTGAAAGTCTTGACCTCCATGCTGAATACAGACAAGTTACTAAACTTGAAGAAATGAAGAATCAAAGAGATGAAAATGAGGTCAAAGAATCACTTGACAAATTAAGATCCGCTGCAATTAACGGTGTCAATATCATGGAACCAATGATTACAGCATACACAGCAGAGGCAACAATCGGAGAGGTAAATGGCGTTTTGAGGGAAGAGTTTGGAGTTTGGCGTTCGCCAAGTGGTGTCTGAGGCGATTAGATGGATGGTACAAGAATTGATCATGTTGGAATTGCGACCAACAGTCTAGACGATTACACACAATTTTGGACGGCTCTCGGATTCAATCAAGGTACGGATGAATTGAATGAAGAACAAGGAGTAAAAATCAGGTTCTTTGAATCACCGCACGATTCAGCTAGAATCGAATTACTTGAGCCCCTTGAAAGCGATACTCCAATAGGTCGATTCATCGCAAAGAAAGGGATTGGCGTGCAACAGGTTGCAGTACGGGTTGATGATATCTACACAACAATTTCCTTGTTGAAAAACATTGGAGTTGACATGATTAACGATGAACCTGTAGTGGGTGCCGGGGGGCATAAAATAGCGTTTGTTCATCCTCGTTCCACAGGTGGCGTTTTGGTAGAATTGCTCAGTACTGCTGATTGACTGAGAACAAGCATCAAAAAGGACACTTAGAAGCGGCAAATATGCTGAAGACAATTGAGAGTAAGGCCGCCGCTGGAACTCTCTCGAGCCTGGATGCTTCTCGCGCTGCTTCCGATCTATCCGATTCTCTTTCCCACCTTCGATCGTCCGGCGATATCAGCAATGATGCTTACTTGGAAGCAGGAGTAATCCAGGGCGGTCTAACTACATTATCGAATCTCATAGAACAAGGTTGCGAATTGAGTGAAATCGAACTCCACGTCGCCAATCTGATACAGCGCGCAACCAGTATTTGTGAGATTCACTCTGACCTCAAAGCTCATCTTCTAATCTGACTTACCTATTACCTCAGTATTACTGTAGTAATACATATATAGAGATTGACTAACGCATCATCTATGCCCAAGATCAGTTTGGATATGCCGAATGAGATTCTTGAGGATCTAAGACTCCATGTCGGTGATGACCGAAAATTCGTCTCCCTCGCAGACGCAGTGCGCACTGCGTGCAGAAAATTGCTCGATCAATTGGATGAAATCGATGCTCGACACGGGCGTGGAGGTGAGTGAATGTCAGTTCCTGACCGCGCAGAAGCAATCAGTGCAGTAGAAACACTCCTGTCCTATATCGAGGGTGAACAGGCAGATAGAGAAGGCCTGTTGTCCACACCGAATCGCGTTATTGATTCATGGGAGGAGATTTTCTCGGGGTACAAACAAGACCCAGAGAAAGTGTTGGATTCTACTTTCAATGGTGAGGGATATGATGGTATTGTCCTTTTGCGAGATGTAGAATTCCATTCGACCTGCGAACATCACTTACAGCCATTCAAAGGCAGAGCTCATGTCGCCTACATACCAACCAATCGCATTGTTGGAATCAGTAAATTAGCCAGAATTGTTGATCTACACGCTCGCCGTCTCCAGAATCAGGAGCGGATTACAAAGGGCGTCGCTGACGATCTAGAACAATATCTCAATCCACTGGGCGCAGCCGTAATCATCGAAGCTGCCCACGGCTGTATGCAATGCCGAGGAGTCATGAAACAAAACAGCATCATGACAACCTCGGCAATGCGCGGAGTATTCTTCGAAAAGAGCGAGGCGCGCACGGAACTCATGCAATTAATCAGGTCAGCACCCTTATCGAGGTAGAATTTGTCGAGGTGAGGATATGGTGACGTATCCGATTGTTGAGATTTTTCATTCAGTACAAGGCGAAGCATTTCACACAGGAATTCCTCACGTTTTCATCCGATTCGGAGATTGTAATCTACGCTGCGAGTGGTGCGACACCGATTTCTTGGTTTACGAAGAGATGGCGCTCGTTGAAATAATCAGACAGGTGCTTTCCTATGATTGTAAGAGAGTAATATTCACGGGAGGGGAACCTGCAATACAAGATTTGGAGACTATCGGATATGAACTGAAACAACATGGTGTTCATCTGTCGATAGAGACGAATGGTACGATAGAAATTCCTGCGATAATCGATTGGATTTGTGTTTCGCCAAAAGATCAACTTTACCCAAATGTTTCAATCAAACAAAGACATGGCGACGAACTCAAGGTGGTATATTGCGGTCAAGATCTCTCTATGTATGACGATCTCAAAGTTGGGTTTGACCACCATTATCTCCAACCATGTTACATGGAGGATGAAACTGTAGAACAGAATGGTCGAAACTTCGCAGTAGTTGAGGCTATCGTCAAAGAAAATCCAGGTTGGAGGCTCAGCCTTCAAACACACAAGTGGATGGGGGTGGATTGATGCGAGCAGTAATGGCATTATCAGGAGGAATGGATTCAACAGGTCTGTTATTGAGATTGTTAGTAGAGGGTTACAAAGTGACCTGTATATCATACGATTATGGTCAAAAACATAGAGTCGAACTTGAACGTGCAAAAGCCAATATCGAATATCTCAGAGATAGGGGATACGACGTCGAGCACACTCTAGTTGATTTGTCCAGTACGATGTCCCTATTCCATTCAGCCTTGACATCTGACAAAATCGATATCCCCGAAGGGCATTACGAAGAAGAGCAGATGAAGGCGACTGTTGTCCCAAATAGAAATGCGATTTTCGCTTCAATCCTCTACGGATACGGGTTGAGCGTGGCTCAACGTGAGGAAACAGAAGTTGAGATTGCCTTGGGTGTCCATTCTGGTGATCATGAGATATATCCGGATTGTCGGCCCGAGTTCTATTCGGCAATAGAGGGAGCATTTGCAATTGGCAATTGGGATAGCGAAAGGATTTCTTTCTACCTCCCTTTCATTAATGGAGATAAAGAGGCAATTCTTAAAGATGCACTCGACTCATGTGGAAAATTAGGTACAGATTTTGATCTAATTTTTTCAAATACGAATACGAGTTACAACCCTGATTCCAAAGGGAGAAGCAGCGGAACGAGTGGAGCAGATGTAGAACGGATATTGGCATTCCATGCATTGGGCAGAGTCGATCCGGTAGAATACATAACATCATGGGAAGTGGTCTTGGCCAACGCTCTCAAAGCTCAACTTCGCTTTCATGTAATGAAACAGAACGGAACCGAGCACCCATTTTCCGGAGAATTTGACAATCATTTTGTGGATGGATCTTACCTCTGTGCAGATTGTGGGCGAACACTCTTTCAATCCAATTCAAAATTCAATTCGGGTTGTGGATGGCCTTCGTTCTCTTCTGAGGCCGAAGGAGCAGAGATACTCCAGAAGATCGATAGGAGTCATGGAATGCAGAGAATCGAGGTTCGTTGTTCTGGATGTGATTCTCATCTTGGACACCTGTTTCATGAATTGCACGGTCCGCGTTATTGCATCAATTCAATTTGTTTAGAATTTCTTGAAGGTGAGTGAATGGTAAGTAGAATCCGCAGGTGGGTGGAGACGGACACCGGACACAGGGTGCCAAATCACAAGAGTAATTGTTGCAATTTACACGGCCATAGATACCGATGGGAGGCCGAACTCGAGGGTGAAATAATCACCACACCTGGTATTTCTGAGCAAGGAATGGTGATTGATTTCAGTGACGTGTCTTCTATCTTGAAGGACCGAATTCACGATGTTGTGGATCACGCGTTCATAGTCTACTGTGAAGATGAATTGGCATTGCGAGCCCTGAAGGAAATGGGTGACAATCACAGAACACATATTGTCTCATTCATTCCAACTGCCGAAAATTTAGCAAAATGGGCATTTGAACAGATTTCACCTGCAATTTCATCCCGTTATGGTAATTCCCTGCGATTGTACGCCTTCCATGTACGTGAAACTCCCAAGTCGTGGGCGAGTTGGTATTCTAAGGACTAAGGAAATTACTCGGTTTTCTGTCTCTCAAATGCGTCAGCGGCCTCTGAGACAACTCCAATCAATCGGTGAATTTCATCGTCCTTCGGAAGACCTCTCATCACAACACGATTCAATGTCTCTTCGATACCTTTTCGTCGATGTTCCCTCGTCGGAATGGCTGACGTTAATCTAGATATTTCAATTCTCAACTTACGACGAAGTTCGGGATCTAACAATCTTGACTCAGCCCCCATTGGTGCATTGACTTCGGCTGTGCAATACCACTGGTAACAGAGTATCGAAACCGCATGGCTGAGATTCAATATTGGGTAACCTTCCCACGTAGGGATAGTGACTAACAAATCACAAGAAGACAACTCCGCATTGAGCAATCCCTTTCCTTCTGGACCAAAGACGATTGCCACTTTTCCTTCGACATTCCGAAGACGATCAGGCAATTCATCTGGCAGCAGGAAATGTCTCGTTGCTGTTTTCTCGCCGTCTTCTCGTTTGCCAGAGGTTCCAACAACTATCGAACAATCATGAATGGCTTCCTCTAATGATTTCAGGGTTGATGCACGGTCCAAAATTAGTTGAGCATGCTTTGCTCGATTACGGGTATCGGTGGACCAGTGTCCATCATGCCCAACCACTCTCAAGTCAGAGAATCCAAAATTCAACATAGAACGGGCAACAGCACCGATATTACCGTCAAATTGGGGATTCACAAGAACGATACAGACCTGGTCTGCAAATTGTGGGAAGGGAATATCAGCGCGCCTACCCACGATTGATGACCTCCATGCTGAGGTGCACGAGAGGCACTGAACTGATTATCTCAACGGACTCAATCTGTGCGCCGTTGGATGTAGCGTGTGATGTACCCAGCAATCCAGTTCCGCATCCTTTTATTGTCTACGTCTGTGAACTCGCTGACAAGATGCTTGTTAGTGTCGAAATCGCTTGTGAACTTGTCTGGATAAATCTCCAGTAGCCGGAGTGCACGAGTCTTGATGAATGAAGGTCGGATATTGCCCATTTTCACTCCTCCGCTAACTTAACTTCGAGGGGGAATCCCTCGTCTCTTGTACAGATGACTCGGATTTTGCGAGGAGGTTTCTGCATTCCACGAGCCCAGATGGCTTCATTGACTGCAGCGTCGATGAACATATCCTCGTCATCACGCATCTTCATGTGTTTGGCAACGTGATTCCTAACTTCAGCCATAGCACGATTGGCTCTCTTCGTGCGTGGAACGCTCCAAGCAGCCCTGAGTGGGATGACCATTTCTTTGACCTCAACCATCTCATTCACCTCTGTAGCTTGGATCGGCGCCAGTGATGACGCTTAGGATGGGAGACGGTATTGCGAGCGGTTCGCAGCATTACCCAGACTGGTACTCTTCGGTTCTGCTTCGTCGCCTTGTTGAGGCGTTGCTTCTTGCCGAATGGTTTGTTGCGTGCCATCCTTGAATCACCTCAATATCGGGTAAGGCCCGGGTACTTCTCCTCTGCCTGAGGACGAACTGCGTGTGCAGATTCGTCCAACAAAGCCTGTCCAGCAGGAGTTACAATCTTGCCGAGAGTTACTGTACCAGCCGGGTTGTGAGTTTCTTCAATCAAACCGGCTGCTGTCAATTGCTGGAGAACGGTTCGAGCAACCTTGCGAGATCCTGCAACTGCTCGGTTCGGTTTGACGCCTCGGTCCTTTGGGCCACCGAAAAGCTGGGACATATGGTTTGCACCTATCGGGCCCTTCAGGGCTACCTTTCGGAGCACCGCGGCACTCCGAACATACCACCAATCCGACTGCGTCGGAGGGCGCTCCCGGTGAGTACCGGTTTTCACAAAATCGGCCCACTCCGGAGCAGTGATGGCATCATTGTCAGCCAGTCTCTGAGACAAGTCAGAGATGAGCAGATCAGCTGGGACGTCGTGATAGGTCGTCATTGACTCACCTTGTAGCGACCGGCCGACCTTGAGGCTGTATATAACCGTGATGACTTGCTTTGGCAGAACTCGCCCCGCAGTAGGCCATTCTCACCACCCCCACATAGGGTTCAAACCCACCCCTTGATTGGCCCACACATGAGAAAGGCCCTGTCGCGTAACCCGAACATGCTTCGGACCATGATAGGCATGGGGTTAGTGCTGATTCTCGTTCTGTCCTACGCTGTATATTCCAATACGATGGACAGTGAGTACTATGGTTACGAAACGACGAACGAGGAAGTCGCCTATGAGTTAGAACAATCAGATGGCGAAATGGCATCATGGTTCGTCTCGACTTCTTCTTCCGCCACCTGGATATACGTAGATATCCAAAATGCCCCTGCTCAATCAGTTCTCACGGTGACATCAGCCAATAAACAATGGTATCACTCCATTCACTTAGGCAAAGAGGGAGATGCCGCATTCAATTGCAAGGAGTTCGACGAGGTTTCCGAATCATGCATCTCGGCATATTCCCATTCTATCGATATCGAAGAAGGGGGAGCTAACTTGACTGGTAGAGTTTCTTTGGTGTTGCCTATTAATGGGATTGGATTTCTTCATGCTGAAAATCTGTCAACTGCTGAAATTGAGGCGCAATCAATGATAGAGGATGAACGCTCTCTGACAACCTGGATAGTAGAAATTACGAGTAATGGAGAAGTAGTTGCAGATGAGGGAATTTCAATTCGGTTTTCGCTTGTAGAGCATGATTTGATTTCTGTGTATGAATTTGAGTTAGATCCAATTCAAGAGACGGTGTACGCGACCGCGACTCTCGTTGGATGCTTCAGTCTGCTGATTGCAGTTCCGATGATTGCGTATTATGCAGGAGTCGCCAAGGCTCGGTTGGATGAGGAAAATCGTCAAGATGAACCCGCACCTGGTGAATGAAAAAGCGTCATTCTGAACGTTCGACTCAACTGGTTGGGTCTGGCACTAGGCCTGCTCGATTGCTGATTGAGATGTGCTTAGTCAATGTCGATGTTTAGGATCCGGATATATCCCAGTGTGACCATTTGATCGATTGAAGCCAATACTCGTTCTCGAGTAGGTAGAATTCGCTCGTGAAAGTTGCTCTCCATCAGGAAACAAATTTCGTCAAATGTACGTGTTCCATCCATCAGTTCCCAGAGTAATGAATTCAGATCATCAAGATCTCGATTCACATTTTCTGGTGCATTCAGAATGCCTGCGATGATTCTCTCAAATCTGGTCAGCTTCTTCGATTGTAGAATACGTACCCTCTTTCCAGAGACCCCATCTAAATCTGGATGTGGCCCACTAGGTCCAAAATATTCCCAATTGACATCCGTTCGTATAGGTTTGAACATTTTATCACAACAGATTCAGCGAGATTAGAATGAGGACACAAATCAGTGCTAAGATTGCAAAAAGCCGGGTATGAAATTCAGATTTACCTGAGTTCGCATTTAACCACGTTAGAAGACTGAAGATACTCAAACCAAACAGCGCAATTTGACTCCCATCAACCAACCCCATCACTCCACCCACCCTATGAGTATCACCTCATGATTTCAGGAGTTCGTTGAGGGCTCAGCCTCTCAGAACTCTTATCCATGATTCACAACGCCATTGAACACGTGGCGAACTCCTCCCTTGCTTTAGCCAATGCGTTGGTACGAGATGGAGAGTTCCTGAATGCCAAAGAAGCATATGAGAACTGCATATCATCAGAATCAGATAATTCAGCTGCATGGTACGGACTCGGCGTTGTCAACCATCATCTTGGAGATGAAGAGGCCGCAATTGTCGCATTTGAACGAGCATTTCTCTTGAATCGCTTTCATGCTCCAACTGCGGCCAATCTTGCCGTTCTCTATCACGACAGAGATGATGGATCCGCAGTACGGTATGCTAAAGCGGCACTCGAGTTAGGATTAGATAATGATCTTCTCAACACAATTTTTCTAGAATCTGGAATGGAAAAGGAAGAAATTGGAGCAATCATTGCTTCTGATGAACCTGAAGAATCAGAACATAGAGAACCCGTATTGATTTCTGGGGCAGTAAGTTTAGACGACTCAAAAGAAGATGATGGCGAATCCCTGATTTACCAAGCGTCTCAATTGTTAGATGATGGCGAACTCGAAGCAGCATTGAGTTTGATTTCTCCAGCCCTTGAAGGAGACTCGGCTGATGACGCAGAACTCTGGTACCTATGTGGAAAGGCACTCGCTGGGCTTGAGCTTCTCGATGATGCAATCAATACTCTAAGATTTTGTTTAGAGCTTGATTCTCAGCATGAACGAGCAACTGAATTACTCTCTGGCATATCAGGGGATTCAGCAGAAGAAGTAATTGCTGAGGATGTTCACGCGCCAGATGAAACTTCACCTATCATTCATGAAAAAGAATCTCACCTCTCAAATGCAAATCTAGTAGACTACTCAGACTATAGCCAGGGTGAAATTTTCGACGATCGCACTCCTCAATTGCACGATGATGAAGTACATTCCCCTGAAACTACTCTCATCGCTCTAGAAGATTCACTCGTTGTTCTAGTTCGTCAGGCTACAGAAGCGAGTGAGGCTGGAGATCATGCGACTGCCGTGCAGACTTGGAAGAGGATAATTGAAGATCATGGATCCACATCTGAGGCATGGCATGGTATGGCACAGGCGTTGGAAGCAGCTGGCCATGTTGAGAAATCACAACAATGTCGTGAAAAGGCTGAGGAATTACTGGCAACTGAGTTGGACTCAGCAGAGGGCCCCACTGAATCCGTTGATCTCGTGGCTGCTGCAGCAGAAGCGAGCGAACAAGTCTCGAGTAGTGATTTTTCTACTGAAGATGATGTGAATGTAGCGATCGAGTGGTACAATAAGGGATTGACTCTCTTGTCGGAAGACAAAGGACTAGAGGCACTAACCTGTTTTGAAAAAGCAATTTCCACTGCTCCACGTGAGGAACGAGATTTACGCGTTCGGTCTCATAACGGCCGAGGTCATTCTCTTCACCAATTGGGAAGATTTGCTGAGAGCATCCAATCTTACCACCAAGCTATTTCCATGGACCCCTCGGTTGTTTCAGGCCGAACGCTGTATAATATGGGGTCGTCCTACGCTGCAATGGAACACTTTCAGGACGCAATACGGTGTTTTGAACAAGCACTGGAACGGGACCTGGATGAAGAAGAATCCAGACTTTGTAAGACACAACTGAATCGTTGCTCTCTCTTACTAAAGGAACAAGTGAAGGCAGAACGCCTTCAAGCCTGAATCGCTTCGATTCGTACCCTCACGGATTTGCTAGTTGGTGTATTGCTTCCTAGGGCTGTGGATTCGAGAGGTATCAATTCGTTAGCCTCGGGAAAATACGTTGCAATGTTTCCTACTGGAATATCATACTCAACTAGGAACCAATCTTCTGCCAATCTCTTCACACCATTATATCTCGAACTAATATTGACTTTATCACCGGACTGAATACCAAGTGACTTCGCATCGGCAGGATTCATCAAAACAACGCGTCTTCCCCCCTTGATTCCTCGGTACCGATCATCAGAAGAGTAAACTGTAGTATTGTACTGATCATGAGACCGAATTGTCATCATAATGAATTCATTTTCATTCTGTGCGATAGCAGACAATGAATTCGCTCGGAAGTTCGCTTTTCCTGAATTTGTATCAAATTGGAGATTATCTCTTGGACCATTGGGGAGATAGAAACCTGCTCGTTCACGTACTCTCAAATTATAATCAGTGAATCCAGGAATAGTAGACTCAATCAAATCCCGTATGCGATCATAATCCTGAACAAGATGATTCCATTTTATAGATGAGAGAGTCCTCTTCGATTCAAATGCATCTGCTATTCCTGCAATAATTGCGGGTTCTGATTTGAGATCAGGAGATGCTGGACGGTTTCGTCCCTGAGAACTATGTACAACACCCATAGAATTCTCGACACTGACGAATTGAGGACCCTGTTTAGTGAGGTCGCGTTCAGTACGACCGAGACATGGAAGGATTAATGCACAATTTCCAGTTACAAGATGGCTACGATTCAATTTAGTGGCTACATTCACAGTCATTTCACAATGCTCTAAAGCATTGCCAACCGCTTTGGTATCCGACATCGCAGAAAGGAAATTTCCCCCCATGGACAAGAATATTCTCGCATCACCATTCAACATTGCCTGAACGGACATTACTGCGTCATAACCCGATTTAGTAGGAGAATGTACGCCAGTACCTGATTGAAGCCGTGAGATAAAAGATGGTGGAGCGTGGTGATTTATCCCAACCGTTCGATCACCCTGCACATTCGAATGACCTCGAACAGGACAAACACCTGCTCCCAATCTACCAATATGTCCTCCAAGAAGAAGTGTGTTCACCATTTCTTGTATAGTCTGGACAGAATTGTGATGCTGAGTTATTCCCATAGCCCAGCAGATGATTATCGAATTTGCTTTGGACACAGTAATCGCAAAATCTTCGATTTTAGAGCGAGCTAATCCTGTCATAGATTGAATCTGTTCCCAATCCACGTCCTCGATTTCACCTCGGAATTGAGCAAAATCCGAAGTATGTTCTTCGATGAAATCCATGTTGTAAGCAGAATTCTTGACAATTAGATGATTTACTGCCCGGAACAAGGCGAAGTCTCCGTTGATGCGGATTTGTATGTGATCATCGGCGATCACGGAGCCTGAACCCAGCATCTGTAGAGGTTTCTGAGGATGCTTGAATCTCTTCATGCCAGTCTCAATCAGCGGATTGATAGAAATTACTGCTGCGCCATTTTTCCTCGCATCGGATAAGGCTGACAACATACGAGGATGATTGGTGCCAGGATTTTGTCCCACAATCAAAATGAGGTCCGCATGATCGAAGTCATCGAGAGTAACTGTCCCTTTACCAATTCCAATAGAATCAATCAAGGCGAATCCAGAGGATTCGTGGCACATATTGGAACAATCTGGTAAGTTATTAGTTCCAAATGCACGAGCGAATAATTGCCAGAGGAATGCAGCTTCGTTGCTTGTACGACCCGAGGTATAGAAAATCGCCTGATTTGGGTCTGATAATTCAGACAGTTTCGATGCAATCGTTTCGAAGGCTTCTGTCCAGGAAATCGGGACATATCGTTCAGAATTTTCGGCAAGATACATCGGTTCAGTGAGACGGCCTTGATCATTGAGCCATTGGTCACTCTTCAGCGATAATGAGTTGACCGAATTCTCTTCCCAAAATCGACGAGTGATTCTCTTCTTTGTCGCTTCATCGGCGACCGCTTTCGCTCCATTTTCACAAAATTCGGCCACTGTTCTGTGATTATCTGGGTCAGGCCATGCACATCCTGGACAATCGAAACCTCCGAACTTGTTTAGTTGATTGAATGTAGATATACTCGAAATTATACCCGCTTTGACAAAACCGTGGTTCATCGTCGAAAGAATTGCTGGAATCCCTGCAGCCGAATCTGCTGGTTGATTCACACGAGGTGGGATTGACTCGACAGGTGGTGTCGGAGAGACCTCTCGAGTCATGACACACCGATTGCTGATTTCCTCTTCATCCTGTTGGCATTCATCGCGGGTTTTCTAGCTCAGCGAATGATTCGATGCGAACTGGAATGAATGACCATTCGGTTATCTTTCACGAAATTTGCCAATGTCAAATCGTGCTCGCGTGCTAGATCGATGGCAAGGCTACTTGCGGCACCAACTGAACCCAGAATCGGAAAGCCAGCCCGGATGGCTTTCTGGACTAGTTCGAATGATGAACGGCCAGAGACCATGACAAAATGTTGACTAGTATTGATATTATTCAACATCAATTTTCCAATCAGCTTATCCATAGCATTGTGTCTACCAACATCCTCCTCGTGGAAAATCAGATTCCCATCTAAATCGAAAGCCCCGGCAGCATGCGTGCCACCTGTCAATTTGAACAACGTTTGAGAAGCAGACAGAATCAACGAGGCATTTACCAAGTCGTCTGGATAGATCTGAAATTCAGAATTTAGTGGATATTCGTGGCACTGAGGAAGATGGGTGAGTGACTCTTTACCACATACTCCACATGCAGACGTCATCGTAGTAACTCGACGATGAGTTTCAGAATCAAATTCAATTGTGTCAGATAGAGTTAGAAGAACCTCGTCAGAACCATATTCTATATCATTGGCTTCCTGGAGTGAATTGATGATCCCCTCAGAATATACGAATCCGTAAATGAGTGCTTCATCGGAACCGGGTGTTCTCATAGTAAGGCCGAGAGAATGTTCGACTCCCCGATGCTTGAGTCTAACCAGAAGTGGTTCTTCGAGAGCAATGATGTCTCGAATTCGAGTTAATTGATCCGCCTCGATGCAGATAGCATCAGTTTCCCGAACTCCGGTCACATCTGCGCCAGAACGGCTCCCCGTATGGGATTGACGGCGAGAGTGTTGGAAACTGGAATTGTTGATATAGAACCGCTCAGACCACAATTCATGGGATTGATTGACAGCGCAGGCTTCTCCTTACCAATCGCCAGCGTCTCAGACGTTGTGGAGGTGGCTATCGAGGTCTCTGACGCGGCCAAGACGGCCCTAGTTGGTGCAATAGGTGATGAACGGAATTCACATGTGGTGATAATCAGCGCGAAGGCAGGAGGTTGTTCTGGCTATCTTTACGATATGGTAATCGTTGAACGACCAGACGATACCGAATTTCAGACACTTGACGTAGATGGTGTCACACTGATGATACACAATAGGGACAGCGCGCTATTGAATGGTCTTCGCCTAGATTTCAAAGACAATCTGATGGGAGGGGGATTCCATATGGAGAACCCGAATGCCAATCGTGCCTGTGGTTGCGGCCAGTCATTCGGCTGAGTTGATGCAGTGCAATTGGATAAATTGGTCAATAATTTAGCAGACTTTGCTTTAGTGCCTTGCTCGGCTTCATTAATATCGGGACAGGATGCAAGAATTCACCTCGATAGAATCGTCACCGCCAATCTGTTATCTGACAAAGAAATGACTCGTCGAGAGTCATTGGTCTGTGATCTCAATGGACGTATAATCAGCCACCTCCTGCATGCTGATCTGGGTACGCAAATATTACTGATTCATTCGGACCAAGTTAGCGACAGTCTACGGAAGACCATCAACAGCGGAGTACCATGGAACGAAGATGTATCAATTAGTTCTGGAGATGGGGCTATACACCGCATTGTTCTCTTCGGAAAAAATCCAAATCGAGTCCTTCTGGGTCTCGGATTGAATTTTGAACAACTCACCCCCATCAATTGGACTGAATACGGTGATTGTATGGTATCCTGTATTTTTGACGATAACCAAATTTCAGCTTACGAGATTTTGATTCCTGAACGAAGCCTAGAGGCTATCGTCACGGCTCTAGAGATGAACGGTGCTGAACGAACCTCATCGAATACCTGGCGAGCAATTCAATCTCTGAATCGCCAAATTGATATCACAGAAAACTCCTCGGGCCATTTACCATTCGAATTAGGCCTGGAAAATATAGTCGATCTCCGAAAAGGTTGCTACCCAGGCCAAGAAATTCACGCTAGGATGGAGAGTAGAGGTGTCTTGGCGCGACGATTAGTATCAATCTCATCGAGTGAGTCAGAACCACCAAGAGGCGGACATCTCCTAGACGAAAATGAACGAGTGGAAATACTGAGCAGTCATTTTGCAGGAAATTCATGGTTTAGCCTTGGACTCGTATCGACCAAGGCCCAAATTCTGACGGAATCAGTACTTCATTCTGAAGAGTCAGCCATCAACGTGACCGTCGCATGAGCGTCTCGATATCGGTCAATTCCATTCGTTCTCCTCGATTGACCCATTCTCGCAATGACATCAAGCGGGAAATGCGCAACATCCCGAGATTTCGAGTGAAGAGGTAGAGTTGAGGATTGAACCTCTCGATCATCTGGTTTTGGAACTCCATTCGAATTGCCTCCGCGCGCGAACGGAAGAATGAGATTTCCACCGCGACCCCAATCATGGTCGCCGTGTATAGAACCAATAAGACCGTCAGTGAGAACAAAACAGGGTCACCGAAGATCTGACCGCTTCTCAATTCGGTACCATAGAATAATT
Organism: uncultured Candidatus Poseidoniales archaeon; assembly: GCA_964576865.1. Classification (GTDB taxonomy): domain Archaea; phylum Thermoplasmatota; class Poseidoniia; order Poseidoniales; family Thalassarchaeaceae; genus MGIIb-O1. The sequence goes on from CAZNVK010000005.1 coordinate 14,303, forward strand.
GCCGGGATAACAGGAATATCAGACCGACACCGACCCATGGACCCATCATATCCTCAACGAACGTACCCATCGGCAATAACCGACGATTTCCAGTATCGGCAAACACCATCGTCGAAAGAGTCGCAGCTCTCAGAACTGAAATGAAAGCAACTAGAATGATGTAAACTCCACTCGACAGAATGAGAACGGTCTGGGTATCGAGTGGGAGGTATGTCACAATCAAAAACGCGAATAGACCAAGAAATACTGTAATCGGCATCCTGTTTATCGACGCTAGAACAGGATCGGGATTCTTCATTCCATCTTCGACCCGAGGAATTCCGATTATCTCCCATCGCGTAATCTTCTGAACAGTGATGCCAATCCACAGTAATACCTTCTTCTCAATCAGGAACCACTCAAAAAATCGAAGAATCGGCATCAGTGGAATCGTCAACACGGCCGCAAAGAGTCCCAGAAGCGGCCACACCACCAATCCAGGAAGCAGGAGGAAGTGTTTGATTCGCATGGGAAAAAGTAAGTCTGATTCAATTCTTGACTGGCGTTCGGGATCGATGTTAACAATTCTAGCCTCAGCGTCTAATTCCTTTCGAAATCTGCCCAGAGGTAAACCTGCATCCAGAACTAGTCGAACCTTCTCACGGTAATGGACATGTTCGGGTTCGGTGCCCACCCACCACTTCCAACCCAGTGACAAGGGAACCGCTAGAACAACAGGAGACAACAAGATGAGAATCGCCGAGATGAGAGATTCTAATGCTACACCCACAATATGCAACGAACGAGGTATAGTCAAGAAACAAGCGGTCGGACTGGCCTCACCACCATGGGATTGATACCAGATTGAAGGTAGCGAGAGTGTTGAAAGCAAATACACATTCAATAATGTTCATTTCATTCCAGTTGACGCGTTCAATTGTGGCGCGAATAGCAATCACAGATGGGATGGACCAACGAGCTGTGATCAGTCTGCGAGAAGCGGGGCATGAAGTCATCGAACAACACTTCTCGAATGATGAATTACTCGATGGGGCACTACAAGGATATAATGCTGTAGTTGTACGTAGCGCGACGAAAATGACCTCTGATGTCATCGATAATTCAACGACTCTGTCATTCATTGGCCGCGGTGGAGTTGGAGTCGATAATATCGATATATCTGCGGCGACCGCGGCAGGAATTGTAGTTTGTAATACACCACGCGCGTCGACACACAGCGTCGTGGAATTGACCATTGGTCACCTGTTGGCATCGTGCCGCCATATTCCAAGAGGAGATCGAGGACTAAGAGACGGGAAATGGGAGAAAAAACACCTCAAGGGCACTGAATTATCAGGAAAGAGCCTGGGTTTCATCGGATTTGGTAGAATCGCCCAAGGCGTCGCGACCGTAGCAAGTGCGTTAGGAATGGAATGTCATGCATACGACCCTTACTTACCAGAGGAATTAGCGCGCCAATTCGACTGCACTCTACACAACGAAGTAGATTCCATATTCTCTCTTTGCACCCATATCACGATTCATTGTAATCTGACCGATGAGACACACCATCTAGTCGATGCTCGAAGACTCGACCTCATGCCAGGTATCGGCAACGATGGGGTAACATGCGGCAATCACATTGTCAATTGTGCCCGCGGAGGAATCGTTGACGAGGAATCTGTGCTTGCCGCACTGGAATCAGGTCAATTGTCCAGCGCAGCTCTAGACGTCTTCGAAATCGAGCCACCAGGAGACAATCCTCTCCTGCAACACCCTGCCTTCCACGGAACACCCCACATCGGTGCGGCAACCGCCGAGGCCCAAGCACGAATCGGATCTGAGATGGTAACCCTTCTCACAGACCACTTCGCAGGATTACGCCCCCACTCAGCTCTCAACTGAATCTTGAGACTTATTCCATCAGCCGGTAGGTTCATCCTCACCTCATGAGAAATACCCCTCATGAGAGCCTTCGTGACCGGCGGCAGCGGCCATGTCGGATGCAACCTAGTCCGCGAACTCATAGACAGAGGCTACGAAGTCCGAGCGCTCGTACGAAGCGACAAACGCGCCCTGGAAGGACTCGAAATAGAACTCGTCAACGGCAACCTGCTCGACAGTTCCTCGCTTGAACCACTCATGGCCGACTGCGACGTTACCTTCCACTCAGCAGCATTCGTCGCAGTCGAAAAAGTCCAGGAAGAGACCATGCGCAGAATCAACGTCGACGGCACGAAAGCCGTCGCCGAAGCAGCAATCGCAGCAGAAGTCCCACGGATGATCCACTTCTCAAGCGTTCACGCCTTCAGCCAACACCCCACAAAACAACCCCTGACAGAGGAACGCCCACTCGTAAGTAATCCAAAAGCCGCCCCCTACGACCGAACCAAAGCTGCAGCCCAACGCGCAATCCTCGCAACCCGAGAACAAGGACTGAACGTCAGCATGGTCCACCCAACTGGGATTATCGGTCCACACGATTTCAAACCGAGCAGAATGGGTCAGGTTTTGTCGGACATCGCCAATAGAAAGATGCCCTTCGCACTCAACAACGGTTTCAACTGGGTCGATGTCCGCGACGTCTGCCGTTCAGCGGTCAATTGCGTCGACTCCGGCAGAGATGGCCAGCACTACCTGCTTCCAGGGACTTGGGCCTCGATGCCCGAATTATCAAACATGGTTCGTCAAGCCACAGGGAGCCGAACCCACTTCGCAACGCTACCGTTCTGGACAGCATACCTTGCATTGCCATTCGCAAGCATCAGCGCCAAAATCACTGGCCAACGCCCATCATTCTCCAAGGGGAGTCTTCATGCACTTGCCGTTCAGTGCAGGGAGATACCGGGGACCCTCGCTCGAGAGGAGATTGGACATCAATCAAGACCACTCGAAGAAACGATAACAGACACTGTGAATTGGCTGAGGGAACACGGAAAGGTACGTGTCTGAATGATTTTCATCGGCGAAGCGGACTACCGAATCGTCACATACATTTGGATGGCGATAGCGTTCGGAGTCCTTGTCACCTTGATTTTCGTCAGAGCACCATATGGACGATACGAGCGGGAAGGATGGGGGGCTAGGATACCCGCTCGAGTCGGCTGGATAATCATGGAGACCATCCCAGCCGTATTCCTATCTGTGATGCTGATTCTCGGTTCAAACAGAGAACCTGTAGTCTTGTTGTTCTGGGCGGCATGGACCGCCCACTATGTGAATCGTGCTTGGGCTTGGCCAGCCCGAGCTCGGATTTCGGGGAAAATGATGCCTCTGAGTATCGTTTTCATGGCTGTGTTCTACAACGGTGTGAATACTTGGTTGAATGGAATGTGGTTGTTTGAACTCACACCGACCTATGGAACTGAATGGTTGATGGATCCTCGATTCATTTTAGGGGCGATGATATTCTTCACTGGTATGATTATCAACATAAGATCTGATGACATTTTATTCTCTCTGCGAGATGATGGATCAACCGGATACAAGATCCCTCGAGGTGGATTGTTTGAGCGAGTCTCATGCCCCAATTATCTCGGGGAAATGGTCGAATGGATAGGATGGGCCATTGCGACTTGGTCGTTGGCCGGTGTTACATTCGCAGTCTGGACCATCTGCAATCTAGCTCCAAGAGCGATTGCCCATCACAAATGGTATAGAGAAGAATTCGATGACTATCCAACTGATAGGAAGGCGTTCATCCCATTCCTTTTGTAATCAAACCAATCGGTGCATTCTGGTCAATGAATCAGAGAGGCTAATGAGTTCATCAGGAATGTTCACACCTTCTATTTCAGAATTCAATGAGATGCCAGATTCCTTCTTCATCCGCCAAACGTTGGAATTGAATTCCATCAGTGGTTCGGTCATTGCTCGTAATTCAGAAGGTGATGCCCTCGCTGTGATTTCAGGTAGAGTAGGGAAGGTATCACAGTCCACGGCTGAGCGGGTGTAAAGCGTCGAAGACAAGTGATGGCAAAAGAATGGACAGATTGGAGCGAATGCAGCCAGTATATCACGAAGCATTCGATGTAGAGTCCATGCCGCCGCAGAATCGCCGTCGTATAATCGTGATTTTACCATCTCCAACCAGTGACTCGGTAGTACTCCGGTTGAGAAATTTTTCAATCCCTGTGCGGCGGAATAGATGTCTATCTCGACCCATGCGCGTTCAACACGAGCCATCACGGAGTTGAATTCAGCAAGAATCCACTCATCCTCGGGTTGCAGGTTAGAAGGGGGCTTCTCGAAGTCTTCTGGAACCTCGAATTGGGAGGCAAACCGTGCTACATTGAACATTTTTGTCAGCACTCCGAAATACTTCTTCTCTATCTCTTCAGGATTGATATGGAAATCATCGCCTACCTGCGCATCACAAGCTTTCCAGAGACGGAAACATTCTGAACCGATCTTATTTGCTCGCAAGTTCACTACCTTGTCTGGCCCCCGAACCTTCCACGAACCTGTGCGTCCGCCTGCCCCACACTCCAGAACAGAATCAGCGTCGATTCCATTGCCTAGGGATTTCGACATCTTGCGCCCCCAAGGATCCATTCCAAGACCGTCTATCCAGACGTGTTTGAATCCGGGGGCGTCCAGGAGTAAGGCGCTCTTGAGTAGGGTATAGTAGAGCCAAGTCCTGACTATCTCCTTCCCTTGTGGGCGGATTCCTGTTGGGAAGGATCGCTCGAATAATTGCTGGTCAGAGAGGTAGCCTGAGACGAATAGATTAGAATTTGATGAATCCATCCATGTGTCGAAGACCTTCTGCTCGCCGATTAATGTCCCTAACTGCGCTGCGAGTTCGGCGTAAGAACCGATGTCTTCGCGGCTATCCCTATTGAGGACGCGACTGCCCTCAGGTGGATCCTGCCTCCATGGCTGGACGTAGGTTCCGGCCGGAGGGGTGATGACTTTCGTCCCGTCCTCGGAATACCAGATCGGCACTTCGGTGTGGTACCAGCGTCGACGGCTGATGGGCCAGTCGATGCTGATGTTATCCATCCAATCGATGAGGAATTGCTTGTTTCGCGGAGGATGGAATTCCATCTCATCGATCAAATCCTTCATCCTGTCTTGGATGTGAGTCTGGCGAACGTACCACTCTTTCAGTAGGATGATTTCTACAGGGTTCTTGCCGCGTTCGCTGACAGGAACTTCCTGCTCCTTCTCGACTATGGCATGGATTCTGCCAGCTGCTTCAAGGTCCTCGATGACTCGTTCTCTGGCTGCTTTGACGAGTAGGCCCGAATATGGGCCCGCGACCTCGGTCATCCTTCCTTCAAGGTCGATCGCTTGGAATGGTGTGAGGCCCATTTCACGGAACACTGCCACGTCGTTCTGATCGCCGAAGGAACAGACCATGAGCACGCCAGATCCGAATTCAGATTTGACCGAGGGGTGGGCGGCGATTTCCACGCTGGTACTACGACCAGAGGTAGAGATCGGGAGCTCAATGTGTTGGCCGACGAGATGTGCATATCGATCATCGTCGGGATGAACGACGACGATGCCACAAGCACAGATGAGTTCAGGGCGGGTCGTCGAGATGATTACGTCAGAGCCATCTGCGGCCGTCCATCGGACATCGATCAATTTTGTTCGACGCTGGAGTCGTTCCACCTCAGCGTCGGCGATAGTCGTCCCTTCGACGGGGTCGTAGATATTTGGCCGTAGATCTTCTACGATGTCGCCACGACGAAATAAATCGACGAAAATAGATTGTGACACCCCTCGATATTCATCGGAGTCGGTCAGATATTCGAGGTCGAAATCACAAGAGAGGCCTACACGTGCTGCCGTATTCCGCATGGCTTGAGTGTACTTTTCGATGGTCTCTGCACATAACTCGATGAACTCCGCTCTGTCGAACGTTTTCATCTTTCGACCGGTATTCTTCTCGACCGTGAATTCAATATTGATTCCATTCCGGTCGACTCCCCAAGGAAAATAGACCTCTTTTCCGAGAAGTCGTTGGCTTCGAGCGATGACGTCAATCATCGAATATTGCGCAACTGCGCCGATATGCCAAGTTCCACTCGGGTACGGGGGAGGTGTGTCAACGATGAAAATCTCTTTGTCTGAATCAGGATTGAATCCATATCTCGCCGCATATGCGGCTGAATCAGAATAATGCTCTTCCTGAATCCTCTTTTCAAGGTCGATGGACCACCGTTTCTCCTCAATGGTAGGTTTGCCCATCGCCACCACATCCGTCTAAGACGGCTGGCGCTACAACCTCCTGTTCTTGACCGTTCCCGCGTGGTTGAGGAACTGCGGATTATTTGACATCGTGCGGACTTTGGTCCGTCGGGTTCAAGCACTTCCGGCTAAGACGGACCTGACAAGCAGGAGCGTGAGCCAGTTGGACGGAGATGGCGAGAAGGGAAATATCGCCTCCAGAGTTGCTCGTCGAGCAACCGATAGAGCTGGAGAGGTGATGTCTTCCGTAAGCGAATCAAGCGGCGGAATCACCGGTTTGTTAAGGCGCGGGCGGAATCAATTCCGCCGCTTGGTTGCAGACTTCAATTTCACGAATTTATTGACCAGATTCCCTGTTGTCACTGTTGTTTTGTGCTTGTTGATGACCGGAGTATTCTCGTGGGAATCTGGAATTGTCGATTGTCGAGAAGGCTTCTGCCCAATCGAGGATAAATCATCGATGAACGTCAATGGTGACCTGGAGGTGTATCTACCTCAAGGATCGGACGTTTCGGCCTATCTGGCGCGTGTAGAGGAGGATTGGACAACCAATGTGATGGTCATCTATGTCGAATCGGAAGACTACAATGTGACCACTGTGCGTATACTTGAGGAAATTGAACAGGTTGAGAAACAACTCAACCCTCATGAAAACGACGGAGGGGCTGACAACGTGATCTACGTACTCTCGATATCTACCGTCATCAAGGAAGTCAATTCATCGGCGGGCCGTGTCGTCAAATCCTTCTTCTCTGGTGTCGCTCAAGCAGTCGGGTCAGAGGAATTGTCAGACCAATTGAATGAAACAATTGACGATAACGAAGACCTTCTGGGTAATTATGCGATTCCAGACGAACAGGAAAGGGTCGATCAAATCCTTGACGAAATGCCACCAAACGCTCTTTCAAAACTTGTCCGAGATGTAGGACGCGATAGCGATGGAGACGGCATCAAAGAGGCTCTAAAAGCGGGTTATTGGAATCGTGGAGTCATCATCATTGGTATAGCAGATGATCTTGGAAATACCACGATATCAGAATTGATCGAGAATACCCAGAACGATCTCGACCGCATAGGGGAGGAGAATGGTTGGGAAGACCTCAATCTCACAATGACATTGACTGGCCCTGTCCCGATTACTAACGCTGTCACGGAGGAATCATTCAATCTGTTTTGGAAGGTATTCCCAATCGGCGTCATCTTCGTCGCTCTGGGTCTTTTCCTCTTCCACTGTGATTTATTCCAAACTGGCCGAATTCGATTCGTTCAAGGAATCAAAGTGGTCATCATCGCAGGTTTACCCACATTGTGTTCGGTTTGGATTACGATGGGAATCATTGGATGGACTGATTACGAAGTGACGATGACTGTGATTATCGTTGGACCGATTGTTTTGGCTCTGGGAGTATCATATGGTCTGCACATCACTAATCGATATGCTGAGGCAAAAGGTACTCCGAAAGAGAAGATGGACGAAGCGCTGCAGTCAACCGGTAGAGCCGTGCTTCTCTCCGCATTGACAACTATCATCGGATTCATCTCGCTGACTTTCACACCGATGAAACCGATACAGACTGTTGGTTGGTCTTTGGCCGGAGGCATCGTGGTCGTCTACATTATGACGATGATCATGGTTCCGAATCTAACGATGATGTTGGACCTGAAGAAACCCTCACATCCACCTCCGAAAGCCTTCGTGAGCGCAGTCAATTTCCCAATCAACTGGACTAAATTGACACTCGCGGTTTTCCTCTCTATGATGTTAATCTCCGCTGGGTATAACCGCCCCAATGTCGAGGAGAATATCGACCTGTTGGAAATGGCTCCTCAAGACGTGGATGCTGTTAGAAAAATGGCCACTTTCTCCGATGAATTCGAAGCTGGTCAACCCGGTTTCTTGCTAATTGATGGAGACATCAGTGCCTCACCCACATTCATCAACGACCCGACTGAAATCAACGATCCATACGACAATTTACGTGGGGTCGAGGAATTGGAGGGGAAATGCAATCTTGTCAATCGGACAACTGCTGTCTCAATCGTCTTCCTGATGAAAGCGATTGCGGTCGGAGTCAATGTCTCAGGAACTCCGATTCTCGATATAATCGATGAGACTCCGATGCCAGAACCGATGAAGGATGTCGCTGAACTGATCTTCGATAGAGAGGTCTCTGGAAATGGGTCATTCTGGTGGGGTCTGGCTATGCTGGACCAGCAACCATCAGGAGGTACCGAAGCTCAGAATTTCCTCATCTACGTCTTCTACAACAGTCTGACGAAGGAAATGCGTGAGTTATTCATCTCCTCAGATTACCAACGTAGCCTGATTTATGTCGATATGCCATTCATGGATGTCAAGAGTACCGAGGCTGCGGCTAATCAAATCGATACTTATGCCTCACAAGATACCAGCGGAGGAATCACCTCAACTCCACTTGTGGGTGTTGCATCGGTTACAATCGAAGTAAACAATCTGATCGTCGGTTCACAGTGGAACTCACTTGGGTTTGCTCTGCTGTTCACGGTACTTACGCTAGGGTTGGTTTTCAGAGATGTTCAATACGCGATATTGACGACCATTCCTGTTGCATTCACTGTCTTCATGCAATGGATGGTAATGGATTCAGGAAACGTGACATTGTCTTTGGTCACTGTGATGATTGGTTCTATTCTAGTCGGAGTTGGGGTTGATTTCTCAATACATATAGCGAATCGAGTCAGAGAATTGGGAGGCTCGCTCGACGCGATAAGAATCGCCTGTGCTAGCACTGGAATGAGCCTAGCTGAAGCAACGACTGTGACTGCTCTCGGATTGACCTGTGCATGGTTCATCCCTATTCCTGCAATCATTCCTTTCGTCAACGTCATCATCATTCTGCTCATCGTGGCTGCGATCTCCGCTCTGCTCCTTCTACCAGCGATCTACGCCTTGCTGGTCAAAGCAAATATCTCTCTTAGCGGCGGCTCCAACACCATGGCTCGCGCCGCAGGCCTTCGTAGAACTCTAACGAAAGAGGAAGGTGCTGTGCTCGATGCGACGCTGGTAATGAGCTCAGACGATGCGTGGTGACCTGATGACAAATTTTTGGTTGATGAAGAGCGAACCGCATGTCTATCCTTGGGAACAACTCGTCAAGGATGGCTCAACCCATTGGGATGGTGTGAGAAATTACCAAGCTCGTAACATCATGCGAGACGAAATGAAAATCGGCGACATGGTGCTCTTCTACCACTCAAATTGCAAACCACCTCATGTCGCCGGAGTAGCCCGCGTCTGCAAGGAGGGTTATCCTGACCACACGGCCCAAGACCCGGCCTCGAAGTATTTCGACGAGAAGGCACGCCCCGACAACCCTCGTTGGATCATGGTTGATATCGAACCTGTTGCTGAACTTGAGCCGGTGGGCTTGCCCGAACTCAGAGCAAATCCAGCCCTAGAAAGCATGCCGCTTCTCGCCCGTGGCCAACGTCTCTCGGTTCAACCCGTCCCCGCACAACATTTCGAAGTAGTCTGCAAAATGGGTGGACTATCCAGTATTCCCAAGTGACCAGCCCTGCAGAATCAGGGGTGGGCACGTCCTCGGTGGACGATCGTCACCGACAATGAAATTTCCGCGATCTCCTCCGCCCCGCTTTCCCAAGGCATCCAGCATCCCCGGTCGGGCTGCTCGCTTCCGCGCCTGACCTGATTCCCGGGCGTGAGACGGTCGACGCTTCCCTACGGAAGCGTTCTCCGACAACCTGGATCTCTTGGGGGCGAGGCATCGACGTCAACCGCAGGGTCATCGTCGGCTCGTCTTCGCCGCCCTCGGACTTCAGGCCACCATTATCGACGATTTGTGGATGATAGAGCACGTCAACACTCCCCCTAGCCCGGCTAACGCGGGTAGCGCTCACCTATGAACGAAACGATGTGTGGGGGCTCTACCACGGTAGCGGAATATACCTCACTCAGGCGGGGAAACACTCGGAAAGCGAAGGAAGGGGGCGAAGCCTACTCCGCTTCATATTTCGATGGGCACCCCGTCTGAATCTCGTTAGCATTGAGGTGCCACGAACCATCCGCTTGGCCAAGTTGACCCTTGACAGCGATGGTTCGACCCTCCTCGAATCCATCTGGAACAGCGATCGATTCGAAAGTGACACTCAACTCGGATTCGAGACCCTCGAGCACGAATGAGGAAGTCTCATTGTCGACGGAACCGATTCGGACGATACCTCGAAGGTGAACCTCGCCCGTATCGAATTCCTCTGGCGAGTTCATCACCTCGTCGACGGTATACTGCACCTCGGGATCGACAGACATGAACATCAACCCGAGGATGCCGACCATGATCACCGCGACCACGGTCAGTCTAGTCACTCGAGTGTTCTTCACGCTCGCCCGTCATGTCTGACATAGAATAGCATTACCCTAAGGCGGACGTGTGCACGCCTCGACAAAACTCGACAAGTGGAAAGTCACACAGTCCGAAGGTCAAGCCCGGGCGTAGCCAACCGCTTCTTGCAGGTCTGCGAATCCTTCCGCCTGCAGGCGCTTCCGAATTCCCTTGGTGGCGCGTCCCACCACGGATGGCCCTTGGAAAACCAAAGCAGAATACAACTGCAGAAGGGAAGCGCCGTTGGTTATCGCATTCCAAGCAGTTTCTCCAGATTCGATTCCACCGCAACCGATGATCGGCACCTTATCACCCACCGAATCGTAAAGCGTCCCGATACTTTCAACTGACATCTTATGCAAAGGACGCCCAGATAGACCGCCCTGCTCGGCCAGAATTCTCCGAGACTTCGTATTACTCGGTGGCGGACGACTGATTGTCGTGTTCGTCGCGACAAAGCCATCGATGCCAGCAGACAAGGCTGCACCAGCACACGAGAGCATGACATCGGAGTCGAGATCGGGCGAGAATTTCAGTAGGATCGGCTTGAAGCCCGACCGTCGTTCCCTTACCGCGACACAAGTGCTGACCACCTCGCGGATATGCGAATCCTCCTGTAACTCCCTGAGACCTGGTGTATTAGGCGAGGAGACGTTGAGCACAAAGAAGTCAGCATGGTCGTAGAGCAAGTCGAGAGTTTCTGCGTAATCCAGCGGAGCCCTCTGGTTATCCACAGTCTTAGAACGTCCAATATTAGCAGCTACGGGAGTGCTAGGCCAGCGACCAGCCGTACGCCTCTTCAAGAGAGAATCTCTGACAACCTGCGCACCTGGATTATTGAATCCCATACGATTGATCAGAGCTCTATCAACATCAGAGCGGAACATTCGCGGTTTTCGGTTACCCTCCTGCGGGAATCTGGTGATGCCGCCATACTCCTGCCAAGCGAATCCCAGCGCAGGCCATGCCCCTAGAGCGGCGGCAGATTTGTCGAATCCAGCAGCTAGACCTAGAGGGTGGCGGAACAATCGACCGAACACGGTGATGGGAAGAGAGGGTGTTCGGTAAACTGATGCAAGAACCTTCTGAGTTGCACGATTCTCGGCGAGAATTCTTAGCCCGCCGACACTCAATTTGTGAGCTCGTTCCGAGTCGATGAATCGCATCGCAGGTCGTATCATCAAGCCGTATGGCAGACCCATCCTGTGTTCGGCGTGCGAGGCATCCTTCAAGGCTTGCGTGCGGTCGGGGAGACATGTCTGCGGATGACCGTACACGTTCGGTGCGTGAACTGGCCCGGCGAATCCTCCGTTCACGAGGAGTGATCATTCGTCATCCCAGTGAATTACTCGTCGTCGAGGATCTCGGCGTGCAGATTTCTGATTTAGCCCCAAGTTTGCAATTTGGAGTAGATTTCAGGGTACGAGAAGGCGAAGAAGTCCTAATCGAGACCCTTGGAGAAATTGGAGGAAGAATCGCCACTCATCCACCCAAGAGTGAGGAAGTCTGGTTACCTCTACCCCTTGTGACTACATTTGAGCAACTCATTGGAGAGACCCTTGCCCTTGCCAGAGCTGGATATCCGGGATGTCTGGGTTGTGGAGGTCCTGATGCTGAAGAGCCTTGGGATGAACACGCTGCAAGAGTCAGATTGCAAACGAGTCAATGACGTTTGAACTCCGGTCATCTCGCGCGCGTACACACACGTGGGCACATACGCGCCTACACACACGTGGGCGCTCGCGCGCGTTGCATCGCTCCTTCACCGCTCACGTTTATACAGGGTCTTTGTCGCCACCGCGAATCGTGGTGTGCTGACATACGTCGGTCACGTCCTGCGAAGCGAGAGTGCTACGATGAAGTTGATGATCCTCGAATCCGGAGCCAAAGCTCGCACCGTCAAGAAGTATCTCGGTAGAGGATGGATGGTTGATGCGTGCAACGGCCACGTGCAGGATCTTCCCAATCGTGGGCGAAGCAAACAGGACAACAAAGCCATGTGGTCATCGAAGGAAGGAGAACTTCCCAACCCTCCATGGAGTTGGACTGAAAGAGCCGAGAAGACTATGACTGATCTGCGCCGAAAAGCCGCAGGAAAGAATGTCGAAGAAATCTACATCGCAACCGACCCTGACCGGGAAGGAGAATTCATTGCCTGGAGATTACGAGAAATCTTCCACGACTTCCCTCTAGTTCATCGTGTCTCGTTCAATGAAATCACTCAATCCGCTGTTCAGGCAGCGATCGCTGACCCGCGAGAAATAGACATGGATCTTGTCGATGCGGCAAAGGTACGTCGATTCATGGACCGCCTTGTCGGGTTCCGCTGCTCGCGCTTCAGCCGTTCGTGGAATCTAGCGTCGATGGGTCGCGTACAGACTCCAACACTCGGCTTCATCGTCGACCGTGAATTGGAGCGCGAGGCTCACGTTCCCATACCGTATCATTCAGTCCATGTTGATTCAAATGCGGTAAATTTCAAGGTTCGATTCCACGAAAAGGATGAGGCCCACGCTTGGATGGATGATGATGGCAAACACCACCCCGACCGAACTTTCGATGGTGAATTAGCTCAAAACGCAGAACAACTCATTCGGGAATCGGGAGGTCTGACTCTCGCGACAGTCAAGGAAGGCCAAACCAAGCGCCGACCTCAGCCTCCGTTCACAACAGAGACTATGCTCCGTGGTGCCAACGGGCGTATGGGCTGGTCAATCGCAAGAACGAATCGCGTCGCCACCTCGCTCTACCAAGCCGGTCACATCACTTACATCAGAACCGATTCAACCAGAACCAGCAAGGATGCCCGGGATCGGGTTCGAAAGTTGATCAAGACTCAATTCGGCGAAGATCATCTGGGCTCAGGTGTACTCGGCCCAGATGCCAAGAAAGGAGCGAAGAACGTGCAAGACGCTCACGAAGCGATTCGCCCCACTCAGCCAGAGATTCGAACTTTGAGCGGTGTCGATGCGGACCAACAATCGCTCTACAGGTTAATCTGGGGCCGATTCACTGCCAGTCAGATGTCCGATTCTGTTCGTGAGCGACGAGATTTGACTGCCAGCGTAGATGGTCTGGACAAGCCACTCTACGGAACATCGTCATGGCGAATTCACGCGGGCTGGGAGGCGGCGTATGCCGACTCCGACAAACGAGTACTCACCTCTCCCCCAAGCGTTGGCTTTGAGGTAGGAACACAATGGCCTTTCAATCTCGAAGAAGAAAATCCGCAGATGATTTCCGATCAGACCAAGCCACCTCGAAGGTTCACAGAGAGTTCAATAATTCAGGAGATGAAGAAAGCAGACATTGGCAGACCATCCACATACCTGACAACCGTGGGCAAACTCCTCGATCGCGATTATGCTGAGAAAGAGGGCACCTCTCTTCTTCCAACCCAACGAGGTCGAACATTGTGGACCGAAGTCGTACCCTATTATGGGACAAGTGAAGACACATCTGGAACAATGTCCCAAGGCTTGTTCACCCCATCATTCACAGCCATCATGGAAGCAAATCTCGACCAAGTGGAAGATGGAGACTCGAGCGGAGCGGATGTCTGGCACTCATTTGTAGGTGATTTTCGAAACATGCACAACAGTGCGCTGGAAGAGAGGAAGAAGAAACCGACTCCGAAGCAGATGAATTACATGAAAAACCGCTTCGGAAGAATGGATGCAGAAAAGAAGACTGCATTGTTGGAGGGTAAGGAGCTCGCTGATCTCACCGGCGACGATGCTCGCAGGATCATCGAATCGATGAATGGGGACGATGCAGGTGAGATTCCCCCAAGCGAGAAACAGATGGCGCTAATCATCAGACTTTCTGACAAACACGGTATTGACATCAATTCCTTCCTCTCACAGAGAGGTATCGAGGACCTCGATTCCCTGACCGGTGGACGAGATGGATCTGCGAGCAGTGTCATCAGTGACCTGATAGCCTTTGACCGCGAATCCCCAGCAACCGAAAAGCAGGTTGCAACGATACAATCGATGTGCGAAAATCTGGAGATGGCAGTCGAGGATGCCATGGCTCTGGTCGATACCACTACCATCGAAGAGATCTCAAAGAACGATGCCTCCATTCTCATCGACCGCCTGAAGAAGACAATACAGGCCAAGCGTCGCCAACGAAAGAAGTGAAATCCAACCCCCGTTGAGGTCCAACTCACATCGACGTCCTGTCGATGGAGGCCGAGAACGATGGGAGGAGATTACGACGTTATCATCGTCGGAGCAGGACCCGTCGGAGGTTACCTTGCCCGTAGGCTTCGAGAAAATGACCTCTCGGTTCTACTTCTCGAAGAGCATTCCCAAGTCGGCCGCCCATTCCAGTGTGCGGGCCTCGTCAACCCCGAGGCAATGGAGAAAATCGGTGCCTACGACACCGTGCAATCAAGAATTTGGGGCGCTAGAATGTACAGCCCGTCCGGAATCGAAATAAAAATAGGCGCCCCAGAAAAAGTACGGACTTGGTCGGTTTGCCGCAAAGTATTCGATGAACGAGTGGTATCTCAAGCGCTGGATAGTGGGGCACACCTCCTTCTCTCATCTAGACCAATTTCTGCGGAGGTGACATCGACGGGAGTGAAAATGTTTGTCGATGTTGATGGTACTGAAACCCAATTCAATTGCAAGATGTTGTGCGGGGCGGACGGAGCGCATTCGTGGGTCAGGAGGACATTCAGGATGGGCAGACCGAAGGAATTGATGGTCGGATTCCAGGTCGAGGTGACGGGTTATCCCGGTGAAAAGGGGAGGCTCGACATGTTCACTGGAGAAGAAGTTGCACCCGGATTCTTCGCATGGGCGATTCCTTCGGGCGACACCACGCGCATCGGCAATTGGTCGATACCCGAAAAATTGCAAGGACGCTCTTGCGAGGACCTATACGACGCACTACGCACCTCTCCTCTTTGGCGTGAAAGATTCGCAGAATGCCGCGAAGTGGGGCGATTCTGTGGTCCAATTCCAGCGGGTTTGATTCTCAAACCGGTCAAGCAGAGGGTTGCCGTTTTCGGCGATGCCGCGGGACTTTGCAAGCCGACGACTGGAGGAGGAATTGGGAAAGGATTTGAGCAAGTAGATTTGATGATTGAAGGGCTTGCTCGAGCCTTGAGTTTGAATGAATTCGGACCCGATGTCGTCGATGATTTGAATTCAAGTCTCTTCGAACTGCGACGAAGCCAGACTCGTTCGAGGGCCTTACGAAATGCCTTCTTGACCGAATGTACGGACGAAGAATTGGACGAGGTATTCGAAGTCTGGTCAAGGCCAGACGTTATTTCTCTAATAGACGAATATGGAGAGATTGAGAATCCGATCCCACTCGGAATAAAGATGCTCAAGAGTGTGCCCGAATTCCGACGTTTGACTAGCAAGGCCGTAAGGGCATTGATCTGGAGTTGATTCTGTGGATTCCGTTCAACGAATCAGATATCCTCCCTTCGACCACTCGAATATCGACCCGTCCTCGATTCCGATTACAGAGGTAATTGTGAGTTCTGATTCACCCCCACCCACAGCATTCCGGATTGGAACAGATGATGGGTGGATGGTAGAATGGAGAGCGCTTCAATCCGAAGACACTGATCTTCCCAGAATCCAATCGGTCACGACTACCGCAACACTGCCATTTCTGATGAAGACCCGAAATGGCTGGTACATCGAGCCTGACCCACTGCATGCGCAGGCTCGTAGACTCATAGCTCCCACAGTGGTTCTCCTGATTCTCTCACTCTTCCTACACGCGATCGCACCGGCAGTCTCCGACGTTCCCTTCCTCTCCTGGTTGACTCAGGGTTCGTTCAAGGTCGGACCATTGGATTACCCCAAATTGCTCTTCGTCACCTTCCCGATCTTCGTCTTACCCATCATAGTCAGAATGATTGCAAATTCGCGGGATATCGCAAGACAGAACGCCTACATTGCCAACCCTCTTGCAGATCCAGAGATACAATTTACGGTTGGCGAGGGATGGGTCGAGCTTCTGGATTGCGAGATGCCAGACGGCGTCATTCATACTCATTCTCGACTGCAGGCAGGGGTGGCTATTCCTGAGAGAAAGACCATGCTAAACGCCTCTAACAGACCTGAGGGAGGGCAGCCTCCCCCAGGTATGTCGACGCCGCTGCCAGAGAAGCGTATCATCTCCGGAGAAGAACACGGGACTGGGGTTGGAGAGTCGACACCTCTTCCCGTCGAACATGCCAGAGTATTGCTACTGGAGCCCCTCCGAGTACGTAGCAGAGGTCCTGATGTACCTGCGCATTCCGAGTACCCATATCGTATCGAGGGGCCTTCAGCGCGCTGGCCAGGTTCGATCTACTCATCTGTCATAGCTTTGCATTGGGAAATGCACATCCACGCAGAGTGGAATGGAATCAGGTTGCGTTGGGTGAAACCGATCATCATGGGACAGACCGATGACCCTGTGGTAATCGATGGACTACCACTTCGAGGTGCCCGTTCCGAAGATTCCGATGCCTGATCACACTGGTTGCATCGGTGGTGGGCACGGCGGTACCGTGTCGTCGAGGATTTCGGTCGCTAATTCGTTATAATCCGAATCTCTCTTCTGAGGAACGAAGCCAGCACGAGAAATATTCCACTGCAATTCTGCCTCTCCAGCCATCACTTTGGTTGTACCAGAGGCTGAGACTACATTTTCTTCCATCATCGTAGAGCCCGCATCATCTGCACCTGCGAATAGCGCCATCTGAGCGATACCCATCCCCATTGTCGGCCAAGAAGCCTGGATGTGAGGGATGTTATCGAAGAAAAGTCGAGAAATCGCCACATGCCGAAGGTATTCGTGAGCGCTCGCTCCTAATTCCATGCGATTTCTACCTCGGTTTCGCTTTCCGAAGGAATTGTTCTCCAATTGTACCGGCCAAGCGATGAAAGAAGTGAATCCAGTCAGTCCGCGGGCGAGGCTGTCATCCTGCAGTTCACGGACGCGTTGCATGTGTTTGACACGGTGTAGATTGCTCTCGCCAAATCCAATCACATTGGTCGCTGAGGTGGTGAGTCCCAGTTCTTGCGCCTCCTGCATAACCTGAAGCCAATTGTCTGCGCTCCCCTTCTTGGGTGAGACATCCAACCTGACTTCGTCCACCAACATCTCTGCCCCACCTCCGGGCAAACCGTGCATCCCTGCCTCTGCGAATCGACTGAGCACTTCTTTCGTGCTCAGTCCGCAGACATCTGCTATTCCCTCGATTTCTATCGGGGAGAAGCAATCAAGGTCGATCGAGGGGTGTCGAGTGCGAAGTTCGGATATGAGGTCGAGATACCACTCGATCGGCAATTCAGGGTGGACACCACCCTGCATCAGAACACGGCTTCCCCCGATATCCTCGAGTTCTGCGAGGCGGGCGCTGATCTGGTCGGTTGTCTGCGTGTAGGTTTCTGCGTGACCAGGCGGTCGGTAGAATGAGCAGAATTGACAATTGATTGTACAGACATTGGTGTAGTTGACATTACGATCGACCAGATAGGTGACCTTGTTTCCTGGGACTCGCTTGCGTCGCATCATCAATCCGGCGTGAAGAAGATCGTTCTGATCTGCCTCATCGTAGAGAATCGTTGCTTCCTGTACAGTCAGTCGAGGAGGTTCATCACCCAATTGAGCGGCGAGAATCTCCTCCCAATCCGCCGCACCACCCACCGATCTCACGCCCCTTGGCCGACTAGGGTCTCGATTTCGGAGACTAATTTCGGACAGTTCGCAGTCAGAACGATGGGACCTTTCTCGGTGATGAGCACATCATCCTCGATACGAATACCGATTCCAGCGTAGCGCTCAGGCACCTCGATATCAGAGCGCCATGAACCGAAATACAATCCTGGTTCGACAGTCAGCACCATCCCAGCTTCGAGAATTCGACCGTCGCCCTCACCATCGGGTCGAGTCACGCCCACATCATGCACGTCAAGGCCAAGCGAATGGCTCGTTCCGTGCATGAAGAACTGCCGCGTCTTTCCGTCGAGTTCCTCACCCATCGCTTCTTCGAACGAACAATCGAGGATACCCAATTCGATGAGGCCTCTGGAGATGACTTCCATCGTCGCTCTGTGAGAGGCGTTCCAAGGCACGCCGACTTGGCACGCCTCGATTCCAGCCAGCTCAGCGGCTAGAACCAATTCGTAAATCTCCCGCTGAGCCTCACTGAACTTGCCATTAACCGGCCAAGTTCGAGTGATATCAGATGCATATCCATCAACCTCACAACCCGCATCGACCAGAACCATGTCACCATCATCGATTACCTGATTATTCGCATGATAATGCAAAATGGTCGCGTTATCGCCACCCCCAACGATCGAGGGGTAACTCCATTGAGAACCCGTAGTGAGGAAATGCCCTTCAACAGCGGCCTGAACCTGCCACTCTCCGATGCCAACAAAAGTAGCCCTCATCGCGCCGACATGAGCTGCCGATGCCAGATCAGCAGAACGCTGCATTGCAGCCACCTCCGCATCTGATTTGCACATACGCATCTCATCCAATATCGAGGAAGGGTCAGACACAGAAACCGGCCCCTTCCCGAAGGTATTGCGTGCTCGACTCTTGCTCGTCAAAGCAGAATTGACCAACGAGTCGAGCCCATAATTCAACTTCTGTACGAGGTGAACGCCTCGACATCGAGCCAGAGCCTCGGTGACGGTATCTTCCAAATCGTCTAACGAGTGTGCCGAATCAATAGGCCAACCAGCAACGGCTCCCTCGACCCCGATTCGCCTGCCTTCCCAAATTTCTGCGAGCGTGTCCTGAGGTTGCACGAATAGTGAGACCTCCCAACCATCCTCGCCATGTTCAGCCATCAATACCGCGTCAGGATCTGTCCAACCACACAGGTAAAGCATGTACGAACTCGCGCGATATGGATAATGCACATCATTGGAGCGAGTCGCCATCGGATTGGTCGGAATCAGCACGAGCGAATCCTGCGGAATCTGTTCGAGGAATCGAGACTGTCGTCCGCGATACTCGGCTTCATCGAAGGGCAGGGCTGCCATGCTGCTCACGCCTGCGCGACGCGTGAGGTATTCTTAGGACTGTGGGCACGCGTCGGGGCAGAATATCACGACTTCCACTTGGGAATCTTCTGCTCACTCTCGCCACGAACGCGTTGAACGATTGCATAGGTCAGGAAGAGGGCGCTGAAAGCCAGAACTATCAGTGCTAGCGGGAATGGTTTGACCTCATCGGGATGGACCAATTGTACAGAGAGCGTTGCCACCTCTCCATCATCATCGATGACCTCGAGAGTCAACCAAGCGCGGTGAACACTCTCGTCAGGCCATGCGAAGGCGCGATTACATCCCTCGTATAGTGGAGCGCCATCGAATAACCAGATGCATCGCAAGCCACCGGCATCATTGATCGTGTCAGAACTACCGGTGGCATCCAAGGTAGTGTCATCTGGCGAGGCAAGGCGGAATTCCTGTCCGTCTTCGACCGCTTTTCCATCTATCGAGAGGGTTGCGGTCGGCAATCGATTAATGATGTCAAATTCGACTAGGCTTGACGAAGACAGACCGCCTTGGTCGTAGACTGTCAGACTCAGTGTGTAATTACCACAACTGGTCGCAGAGACACTGTAAGAGGTCAGGTCGTCGCCCATCTTCACATCGACGGGAATCGAACCGGTATGGGAGGGGCGTCGAAGAGTCCAGACATAATACATGTCAGTACGACCCCAGTAAGGGTCCTCGGTCATCGATGCGTCGAATGTATGCCATCCATCACCCTCTTCTACCGCATCGATGCCGTTGACCTTGATTATGGGAGGAGCATTATTCACTCTGATAGAGAAGGAATTCACCGCACCATCCAGGAATGCATTGTCGAGTGAACATGACATCAATCGGACCTCGAGCCAACCGTCGAGCTTCTCTGAGATATCCCACTCGAATTCAAACTCACCACCCGATAGAATCGTGGTCTGCTGGGTTCCAGCTCCTCCGGCACAAGCGAAAACATCTGGAATATGAGTGGCTGCCAGTAATCCTTGGGCAAGAGAACTCTGAATGCCGAGTGTCATGATGTCTTGGCTGTAAGTCCCCATCCATCCACGAATCGTCAGAACAGAATCCACCATGGCGCCGGATTGGTCCTCTTCGAGAATAAAACCGAGCAGGTGCGTAGAATTCTCATTCACCATGAATACTACCCGAGTCTCGATCACCTCTTCTTGCAGTGTGGGGTGTTTTGAGTGAAGGCTTACGTAACAAGCACATTGACCGGTGGCGTGATAGGTCAATTCGAATGACCAGTCCCATTGCAGTCGACTGCTGGTAGACTCACGCTCAAGCAAGGAATCCGTCAAGTCACCCCCATCGAAGACCACCCCCTCCTTGGCGACTCTCCAGAAAACCTCCCCGGGCTTCACATCGTCCTCAACCATCCCTGAGAAGGTCAAGGTATCCATCGAAGAAGCGCCATTCTCGATATTGATGCTGACCAAGGCTGGGTCATCCATCTGATCTGCGTCAGCGGTGACGCTTGTGGATGCAGCCAGAAGGGCAGCGAGACACAGAAGACTGGCCAAAGTCAGGCGCTTCATCGAACCCTTGGGTTCGATTTCCTGTCTTGAACCTCATGGCGACTCGTTTGATACGACGAGTCTCAAAGTCAGCAGGTCAACGGTCTGATATCTGCAGCTGCCAAGAGAGTTCGTCGAGCCACGTGCCAAGAGTCTCTCTGTCGACGAATTCGTGGCTGGCTTCGGCGGTGAGGATGCAATCGCATGCAGCCGCCGCCAATAATCCAGCATCTTCCATCGACTGCCCATTGCCGAGTGCTACGGCTAGGGCGGTTGCCGCCGCATCGTGCAAGCCGATCTGTTGTTTTGGTGCGGCGGCTGTGCAGTCGAAGTGTATGGTGTCTCCCTCGGCTTGGTACAATGTGACGCCGTGGACACCACCGAGGACGACCAGAGCATCCCAATCATAGGTGGAAATCAATTCATCCGCCGCGCTCTGGGAATCCTCGGACTCGAGGCGTCGGCGCATCAATTCCATTCCACGCATCTCGACAAGGACTACCGTTGCGCCTCGACTTCTCTCCAAACCGGTCAACTTCGGGTCGACGATGACCGGAATACCTGCTTCGGTCGCTGCTGAGATCAATGAGGATGCTCCAGCGACCGTAACCGCGCCCTTGTCGTAATCTGATATTACAAGGGCGCAACTCTCAGCCAAACCGGCTTGAGCTGCCTCGCATAATTTGGCTGAGATCGAACCATCCATCGCTTCCAACGGTCCACGGTCAGCCTGTAGTAGAATCTGACTCTCATCCAGCAGGCTCTCGCGACTGCCGAAGAAACGGATCTTGACGAGCGTGTGCCGACCCGACACACGCTCGATACCATCTGTCGAAATTCCGTCTTCAGCCAACATATCGACGATGGCGCCACCCTCGCGATCATCGCCCACGAAGGTGTGGAAATCGACATCCAAACCGATTGAATTCAATCCGCGGGCGATGTGAGCAGCGGCTCCCGGGCTCTCATCGGTGCGGAAGATTTTGAGCACGGGAACCGGAGCGATCGAATTGAGATTATTTGCATAACCATGGTGATAACGGTCGAGCATGACATCACCGAGAAGGGTGACCTGAGAGCCTGCCATCGCATCGAGTGAAGCGCGAAGGCGAAGCAGGGCATCGGTGCGCGAGACTTCGGTTTCGTCCATCGCCATGTTGCTTCGCAGGCGCGGAGATGAATGAGGTTTGGGGACGGGCTGGATGGTTTGGTACAATTCCTGGCGACCGACGCACTCAAGCGAAACGAGTGATTCGAACGGTCATGCCTCCTGCTGCGCTGTGGCGATACAGTGGATCGGCTGCCGACCGGCTCTGGCATAAGTCGGCTATCGGGCGGCCGGCTGGCGAAGGACAGCTGGAATTGACGCCGGCCGAGACCTTGTTCGTGCATCATCATCGACATGTTGAGCTTCCATCTGACAATTGGCTTGGTCAGGCTCTAACCGCTGATAGCGAATTGATGCAGGAATACGCTGTACTCGAAGCCTTACGAGTGCCGGGCAATAAAGTGGTTTTGGCTGCGAATCTTGAGGTCGTGGGCGCGGATGCTGAGGAGGAAACATGGGCTGTTCGCTGGCCATCTGATTCGCATCCGAGAGATTCTTCGCCGGCTGCTGAGATTCGTTGGTTCCATGATTCGGATTCGTTGGACGCCGGCGGATTGCTGGATTGGGCTGAGCGCGTAGGGAGCGTTAGTCGAGTGGCCGAAGTCATCGTGGTCGATTCGGAATTGAGTGTGGTGACTTACCGAGTCTCGTCATCTGACCCGCGAGGTGTTGCGGATTCTTCTGGAGTCCTGGAGTCTCTAAGAGCGTTAGCAGGGATTGGAGTTCCCTCAGGAGGGGGGCGCCTGTTTTCTCCAGACTCATGGACGGTTAATCAGCTCGGTGTGCCGACCGAGGCCGGAATTCACGTGGATGAAATCGCCTGTGAATTGATTGAAGGATTCACACCACAATCAGATGGTGCGCGGATTCTCGCCGACCTTATCACACGAGGATTGATTATGCGCCCCGGATTCAAGTACGGCACTCGGTGGCGCTGTTACGACAAGCCGTTGGGGCAGGATCACGCCCCTTGGTTGGTCATCCTTCCATCCGAAGCGCCTCGTGATTGGGGCGGCGCCTGCTTGGCTTCGCGGCTGGCCGCTGGTGTGAACAAGATCTGGCTTCATCCGGTATCGCGAGATGGTTCTTGGGCTTACCTAGCGGTGACCCGACCGCCTGCAGATTCTCGCTGGTCAAATCCTAATCGGCGTTGATTTTCCGTTCATTTTCACTTTCACTTCCACTCTTGCTAGGCGGTCGACTGCGTTCACTTTCACTTCAACTTGTGAGCACTCCCTCTCCCTGCGAAAAGAAGGTGGTTCGCTCGCGCCTGTTGACATAGTCCATGGGTCGGACTGTCGCCACTTGGAGGATGCGGATCGAGGCGCGAATCGAAGGATGGAATCCGTTTCGCAGGACCTTGAGGCCGCGTGAGCGAGCGGCGTATGATCGGATGCTGCACGCCGCGCGCTCACGCGCAGCGGCAGGGGGGATGATTCCAGCTGTGGACCCGATGGAACCAATTCTGCTCGCGATGCTGGTGGAGGCTTACGAGCGCATCGCGAGGCTCGAGGAAGAGATGGAGAGGACGAGGGATGGATGAGGGATGGATCCTCGACTGCCATCTGGATCGGGGGAATGAATGCATGAGTCTCTGGCTCAAGATGGACGATGGCAGAACAGTGCACCGGTCAATGCCCTGGTCATTCACCATCCATGTACACGGCGAGGCGCACAGATTGGACGAATTGGGACGGGCGCTGTCCAGACCCGAATACCAGCGCCCGTGCGGCGCTCTATCCCTTCGCCGCGAGATGCGCCGCACCTCACACGAATCCACCCAACCCGTCGAGGTTCTCGCCGTCAGGGTGCAAAAACCGTCCAAAATACGCAGGGTGGCGGAGATGATCGATGCGAATGGTTCATGGCGGAACCTCGAGCTATTCTCGGTCGACCCAAAAATCACCCAGCGATTCCTGCTCGACCTCGGAACCCGCCCCTTCGGAAGGGTGCGATTGGAAAGCGAAAGAGTCGTGCCAATCGACTCTCGTGACGAGGTCGATTGGCCGATTCCCCCACTGAGGGTGATGGAAATTCATGTCGATTGCCACGATGCGCACGGCAAGCGCAAGGCTCGCGCTCCCATCTCGAGCATCAGCCTCACCGACAAGGGCCGCCTGACCTGCAACGATTCTCCAAAAACCCACATACTGCTCGCCGATACCCACACCTGTTCCGCGCATCTTCTAAGCGAATTTCATCGCCTACTCGATAGCATCGACCCCGATGTCGTAATCACCTACGATGGAGACGACATCGACCTACCGGCACTGCGACGACTGGCCCATGATGCAGGCGTTCCTTTGAGACTGAGCCGCAGCGTCCACGATGGTACTCCACGCTCGCGAGCGAGCGTGTCTTGGAGTTATGGCAGATTGCTGCGAAAGGAGGCTTACCACGCTCTTGAAGGACGCTTGCACATCGATATGGGCCGCTCTTTCATCGGCAAGGAAGGCGGTATCGAGGGTTTACTGGAATTAGCGCGGTCTTCCGGCCTACCAGCCGCCGACCTCTCACGATTATCACCAGGCTCGGCGATATCGGCCATGCAGATTCGTCAATCGATGGAGGATGGAGTGCTGATCCCTTGGAAGAAGAATCGGCCTGAGGACATGAAGGATGGCGAGCAGATCATGCTCGCCGACCGAGGAGGACTCTATCTCGATCCCGTGGTCGGCGTGCATTCCAACGCTGTCGAACTCGATTTCGCCAGTTTGTTTCCCAGCATCATCGCCACTCGTAACATAAGTCCGGAGACGATGAATTGCTCCTGCTGTGACCCAGCACAAGACGATGGCAGAAGGAGAGATGGTCGTCTGCCTCTGGAGAGCTCCCGCGCTGCTTGTGAAATCGCTAGGCGGGCTGAGACAGACGAAACCAGAAGCCTGCTCGTGCCAGAATTAGGTCTGCATGTCTGCACTCGCAGGCACGGCTTCCTAGGCAGGGTTGTCGCACCCATCATCGAGAGGAGGAATGCCCTGAAGGCAAAGCGCAAGGAGAAGGGGGACGTTTGGGATAGGCGACAGAACGTGCTGAAGTGGATTCTCGTATGCTGCTTCGGCTACACCGGTTACCGCAACGCACGCTTCGGCCGAATCGAATGCCACGAGGCGATCTGCGCATGGTCGCGCGACATTCTGCTGACAACCATAGAAGAAGCCGACAAAGAGGGATGGGATTGCATTCACGCGATCGTCGATGCGGTTTGGATCAGCGATCGCGAGGGAAGAGACGCTCGCGAAAGACGAGAATCCTGCGAGCGTGTGATGAATCGTGTCGATGCCTTAGTCGGAGTTCCACTCGAATTCGAACACGAATACGATTGGATAGCATTCATCCCCAACCGAACCACAGGGGTCGGAGCGCTGACGAAATACTTCGCACGCGTGAATGGGGATTGGAAGGTTAGAGGCATCGAATTACGCCAGCATTCCACCTGCGACTGGGTGCGGAAGTTGCAGGAGGACATGCTGGAGGATCTGGCCAGCGACCCCTTAGGAGCTGGCCCTGCAATAGCGGCGCAGCGCGTTGAATCCGAGATCATTCGCCTGCGCCGCGGCGAGGTTCCGCTGGCGGACCTCGTGATAGGACGACGCGTGCGACGCGAGACGGGGGAGCACCGCGTCGTCAACCTGACCGCTGGCGCTCTGCTACGCGCCAGAGCCCTCGGTCAGACAACACCACCCGGCCGCAAGGTCCGCTTCGCCGTCACCGGTTGGACGAGAGCGGATCCGGCTGACAGGATACGCTTGCAGTCCGAGGTGAATGCGCGGACCGATGCGATACGCGGCGAGCGGGGAGATGTCGAATTCTACACCCCGCTCGCCGTCCGAGCCGCCACCGCCCTGCTCTCTCCGTTCGGCTGGAGCGAAGAGCGGGTGGCTAGCGGCTCAAAGCAACAATCGACTCTCGAGGCATGGGTCTGACGGAACTCTAGAAGCGAGGTCTGTCCGAGAGGAAGTCGAGCCCAAACCATGCCTCGGTCGAACGAGTCGAGATGCAGACGCATGCTGTTGAAGCCTCGACGAGCACGACCTGTTCCGGTCAATCGAAGCACATCGTCGACCTCTTGAGAGAGCATGAGACGCATGTCACGGCTGAGGGGCGGAGATGAGTAGCGACGAGAAGTGATGATGAGAAGTGCCTGCGAATTGCGACTGAGGAGCCTGCATTGTTTGAGCGTCGCACGCAATAACGAGCGCCCCTCAGCCGCCTTCAGCTGCGTGTCCATGAACATTCGAGGGAGGTCGGACGCGATGATTAATCGGCCCGCAGCGATGCGTTCAGGCGCTTTTTCAGAGCATGCTTCGCGGGCCAATCTCTCGATGATTGAAGCCGTTTGATGCGCGGTGAATCCTCGACAGATGTGGAATCTCCGCAGAGCCGAGCGGTCATGACAACCGCGCATCCTCAGGAGCGGAAGCAGAGGGGAGGGGTCGAATCCCATGCCGCCGTCTATCCAATGCACCGGCCTACCGGCGGCTAATTCATCCGCCACCATCCGCAACAAAACCCCGTGGAATTCCTTCCGCTCCTGCTCGACCAATAGCATCGAAGGAAGGTTGGGGCGCGGTAGGACCAGATCGATCGCAGGGTCGCCCCACGAAATCGACTCAGTAACATCACGCATGCACGCGAGCGGGCTCAATCAGCCTATGAAGCAAGCAAGGGGGGAGAGGGTGCTGGCGGCTGAGAGTGAAAGTGAAAATCGACGCAAAGGTGAAAGTAAACGAGCTGAAACTGGGAGAAAACTGAAACTGAACACCCTGAAATCCTGTCAGAAGCATCAAGCCGCACGAGTATCACGCAGCCTCATGTGCGGCCGCTTCGCAATCGGAGCTCCCCCCGAGGAGATAGGTTTCCGCTTCGATGTGGAACCGTCCGAGGACGCGCCGGAACCGAGGTGGAACGTCGCTCCGACCGACCTAGCCTCAATCATTCTCGACGAGGGCGCAGGACAGCGAATGGCCACAGCCAAGTGGGGCTTCCCATTCTCCAAACGAAGCGGGGTTGCGATCAACGCCCGCGTCGAAACCGCAGCGGAGAAATGGATGTTCAAGACCGCCGCACACTGGCACCGCTGCATCGTCCCAGCGACAGGATGGTACGAATGGACAAGCGCCCCAGACGGAAAAGACCCGCATCATATCGCCGGCGAATCTTCCATCACCCCACTCGCCGGCCTTTACCAACGCTCCGAAGAAAACCTGCGGTTCACCATCCTGACCCGAAATGCGATTGAATCTCTCTCGGGGATACACCACAGGATGCCCGTCGTCATCCTCTATGAGCACATTGCACGCTGGCTCAACCCGAACGATTCAACAGCCATCGAGGATGCCGAAATCATCGACTCCTCCTCAAATGCTCAATTCACCTACCACCGCGTCGGGCGCGAGGTGAACAAAGTCACCAACCAAGGTCCCCATCTGGTGCGTCCGATTCAGACTCTGTAACCTCAGAATCCTGTGTGCCAGAGTAGGTCGAGACACGGGTTTTCCCACCGGTAATCACCGAAACCGCGAGTAGTAACATGATGACCATAATCGCATTACTGGGCTGCACCAACCAACTCAGAGGACTGTCTCCGTTGAAGGAGGATTGAGCAGTCAAAGTGACGGGGACACGCTGTTCGAGACCGAAAGTATCGACGAAAACCAACTCTCCCTCAGCCACCATCCCAGGGGTCAACAAACCGGCTGGCTCGATGTCGAGAACGATGATTGGACAAGCCTCCAACTCACCTTGTGAGCGGACCGTGGCGATTCGTGCCAGAGCGCCTTCAACCGCTATCGAATAGGTTCTCGAGCCGCTTCCCGAACATGATGTAGGTAATGAGATTCTTGAGTCTTCATCCCATGTGATTATCTTTGTCAGGCGGTCATCATTGAGTCTGTGACCGATTGAATACCAATCGAGATCTATGTCCCATTGATGTTCGCCTTCGCAGCCTACCGTACCCCTCAGATAACCTGCTGATGCACTGACTTCACTGGCTGGCAGTAACTCGAAACTGGACTCACCCGCGGTTACTTCGACGACTCGTGGCCCACCCTCTGATGAAGCCACTGATGAGTGTACATCTACGAGAAGTTCGCAGGGTTGGGCGGCGCTGACTTGAGCGATTATTGGTTCAGCGCCGAGAATCTCCAATGGCCCTCTTGGAGGTAGGATATCGACAGTTGAAGAAGTGTCTGGAAAATCGAAGGATATCGTTGCCTGTCCGTTTACGATGCTACCGATTGTGGCCGTCCAGGATACTAGGCGACCTCTGCTATCGCGTATCTCCATTCCAGAGGCGCCCAATTGTCCGCCTTCTGCGAATACGTCTCCAGCCGCTCCTGTGTCGCGGCCGCGTTCGAGGGCTGCGTCTCCATCGGCCTCGATGATGCGTACCCAAGCTGAATCCGGGTCGGTATTGACGAGGTTATCGTCCTCGTTGCCATTGTTTCGGTCCTGTTGTTCAACGAGGACTCCGTGACCGGGGAGAGCTGAGTCGAAGCCGGAGTCCGAGCGCATGGTGAATCTGATCCATTCGTTCGGTGCGATGGCGAGTTCTAGAGATGAGCCGCCCTCGGTGATTCCGGCGATGGAATGGGTCGAATCGATGTCAGACTCTACGATGAGGCTTCGGTCGATGCCGATGAGGACCATCGTCGATGCTACTGGCATGGCTGGGGTTCTCCCATTCTGATTCCAATTGCCACTGGCCATTAGACCCCAATCGCCGATTCCATTCCAAGTACTGGTCGGTAATTCACTGTGGACGTCGTAGAGGTCGAGAGCTCCCATCTGATGCAGCATCTCGTGGACCACTGTGCCGAGTCCAGAGTCTACTGAGGCGATTGTGAAGTGCTCGATCGTCCAATCGTCGATTATCAGGGGATCCTGCATTCCAGTGAAATGACTCCAGAAGGAATTGCTGCCGCCACCCTTCTCTTGAGGTTGGGCTGAATGCAGGATGAGGATTCGGTCAACTATTCCATCTGAATCGAGGTCCCAGCGACTGAGGTCCTGACCGACTAGAAGGTCGCTGGCGACCTCGCGCAGAAGCGTCTCTGCTCCGTTGCCATCCTCTCCGGCGTCGCGTTCACCATCTACATCCTCTCCCCAGCGCTTGACGCCATGAGGAGCCTGCCATACCTCGGGGAAGAGGGTGGTCGTTAGAGAAGATTGACCATCGGAGAGCTGGGTGATGTAATCCTCCGCTGAATCTTCCCCGACCAAGAGATTCCTCGCCTTGTTTTCCGAATAGTCGCTACCGGGGAACTCAACCTGTAGAACCAACCACTCCTCCTCTGATTGGATTCCGAGTAGAGCCATTGGTTCTGGCTCGTCTCTCGGTGCTTGTTTCGAAGCCCAATCATCGACGAGTTCGCCGTTCATATGGACGAAGAGAGCACTCACGAGAAGTAGGGTCGCGATGACCGCTCTGAGCGCTCTCATACTGCTGACGGGGCTTTCCGTTCCCTTGAAGGGAACGGATTGTCGAATCCTCAAGATTCGTTTTTTGCACCATTTTTCGGCTTCGGAGTTGGTGTTGAGAATTGAGATGTGTGCATCTGGATTGACTGCCGACGCCAGGCTTCGGACTCAGAATGAGGTGTATCGAGCCAACCGAGTCCATCGATGCTGACCTGTGCTCTCCGAAGAGAAGACCTCAGATGGCTGGGGACCGGTGACCCATCGCACCCCGTTATGGTCAGCCGAGTCATCTGGGTAACCCTGGCCAACTCGATCAATTGCTCCTGTTCAGCTGGTTCAAGGCAAAGTGCGCTCGCCTCCGCCACCGCTACCCCTTTGTGTGGCCAAGCACGGTTCACGCTGGGACAGGCACCCTCGCAAGAGCAATCTAACACCATCACTCGCTGAAGTTCCCCTTCTCGATCGTATAACTCTGAAATTCGGTTTATTCGTGGTCCAAGAGGTCCAGTTGGAGTACTTCGCGAGACTGATTCGGCAACCAAAACCACGGTCAGTGCCGTCAGCACACGAACACCTTCGAATGTGGCTGGTAGGGTAAGAATCAGCGTACCCGCACAGATAGCCAACGTGCGATTACGAAAACGGCTGTGGCCACCTTCGACTAGACCGAAGAGGCGCGAAAGTGAGAGGAAAAATGTGCTCAGGAATAGCAGGATGAGAATCCAAGACAGGCCGCTGGCCAGAGAGAAAAGTTCTGCAGCGTCGTAATGGGCAGACACCCCCGAAATTGAGTCCAATTCCACTCCGAGATAAACGAAGTATGGAATCATCTCGAACCACACCCAATAGAGTGTCAATGGAACCACGATCGCACTGAGCATGAGATAGGAAGTCAGCCACCGCCGTTCAGCGGGTGATAAGCCCGGGTGTGCGAAATTACGTACATCAAACGAGAGGATTGGGAGCGTCAGTGTCGCTGCGATGATGAAAATCGCTGTGAATCTCATCTCGACCCAATCATAGGGCCCGTAGACCGACAGAGCTCCGGCAGGTGACTGCAATAGAGCCCAGTCGGAGATGATAGATTCAATCCAGATTGAGGTTACTGCTGCGATCGCTAGGAATGCGAGGGCTGAGCGACGAATCACTTTGTGCAATTCATCGAGGTGATTCGCGACCGGGACTGGCCGGTCAACGAAGGTATCCGATGCCATCTCACATCACATCGTGAACGGTGGGCTCGGCTTGGGCGGAGCGAACCGTTCGGTAGACACCGTAGGATGCCCAAGCTGCGATGAACCATGCGCAGCCGATGATGAAGTCTCCTTGACCACCATCGGCTGTCCAATCGACTGCGAAGTAGAAAGCGACCAATGCGACTAGACCGCGGCGCACGCCCTGAGGGTAAGCAAGTTCCATCGCAAGGTGTTCTGGCCCAGTCTGGTAACGGCGTTCCATGATCTCACGTTGGTAGACTGCGCCGACGAGGAGAGCGGTCAAGGATGTCCAGTAGAATAGGTTGCCTTTCTCGAATATCCGATCTGAGAGGGCTTCCTGACGCTTTGCTTCCTTCTCAGCCTCGCTCTCCTCGAGGACGAAGAGTGTGTCATAATCTCCCACAGCGATTGTTCGCGTCGGTAGGACAGCTGCGTTATCACCGTCGGTAATCGTCCCTGGAGCATTGATTGAGAAGGTCAGAACATTCCAGTAATCACCCTCGTCGGGAAGACCACTCGAATCGATTGAATTGCCGACGAGGCTGAAGTGGACCGCGCCTATATCTTCACTCGGTGCGGTCCAGGTGAATGTCCAAACTCCATTTCCAGTCTGGCCGTGAGAAATCGCATCCGGATCATCCTCAGCCTCGCGGATATCTTCGCTTGAGTCCCAAGAGAATCCGCCTACGCCGTCATCGGTAAGTAGGAAACCAGCCTTCGTATTTCCATCAGAACCAGCCAGGGTCACCGAGTCGGCAACTGTGATGACCATATCGTATGCGCCTCCGGCATCGTACATCACCGGAACACCGGATATCATCACTACAGCGCGGTCGCCGGTTGCGCCATTACCGTGACACGAGCAACCATACTTGGCCGTCTCGTCGTTATCACCATTCAATTGAGGCGGCCCCTGACTATTCCCGAAAGCGGGCAGGGCGAGTAGACCGATGAGAATCAGTGCTACCAGAAGTCTCGGAGAACGAACCATCAGCACTCACCCTCAGTTTTCTCCGGCTTCGTCGAACACATAACCATTGCTCGCTCGCCTCCCAAGGGGAGGCGTGCTATTCAGAGCTCCTTGATGGCGGTATTGAGTTCGTTCATCATCTTCTTGCCGTCGCCGAAGAGCATCATCGTCTTGTCCTCATAGAAGAGGTCGTTATCGACTCCGGCGTAGCCGACTGATAGGCTGCGCTTGATGATGACAACTGTGCGGGCCATGTCCGCATCGATGATTGGCATTCCTGCAAGTGGACCTTCCCCAGTACGTGCAACTGGGTTGCAGGTATCGTTAGCTCCGATGATGAGAGCGATGTCTGCCTCGGGCATCTCTGGATTGATCTCATCCATTTCGATGAGCTGCTCGTATGGCACATTGGCCTCAGCGAGAAGGACGTTCATGTGACCGGGCATACGACCGGCGACCGGGTGAATAGCATACTTCACCTCGGTATCGAACTTCTCGCTGATGAGGTCGGCGAATTCCTTGACTTGGTGCTGGCATTGGCTGACTGCCATACCGTATCCTGGCACGATGATGACCTTCTGGGCCCCATCAACCATCATCGCCACCTCATCGGCGTCACTGCCAACCTTGGTGCGTGTGACTTGCTCCTTGTCAGAGCCGCCAAAGGCCTTGAACAGGACATCCTTGAGCTCGCGGTTCATCGCCTTGCACATGATGAAAGTCAGAATCAGACCGCTCGCGCCGACGAGTGAACCGGCGACAATCAGCACGCTATTCGAGATGATGAAGCCGGTGAAGGCGGCGGCGATTCCCGAGAGCGAGTTGAGAAGTGAGACCACGACTGGCATATCGGCGCCGCCGATCGGAAGCACGAGGAGTATTCCGAGTAGACAAGAAATTCCGATGACCGCAAAGAGGTAATCGGTATTCGTCGGGTCATCGATGGTCATGACGATGAGGACAAGAGTTCCGATGAAGAGTAGAGCCTTGATCGGATTGAGCCACTCTGGCCCCCAAGTCGGTGTGCGAATCCACTTGCCAAATATCTCCACGCCGCCCTTCAGTTTGAGCATAGCGAGGATGGAACCGGTGAGGGTCATCCAACCTACAAGGGCTGAGAGACCAGCAGCGACAACCATGACTTGCAACTCGAGCCCAACAGGAAGGTCGAGGCTAGCATCCTCGATGTACTTCCAAGATTCAGAGAGCGCGACGAGGGCGGATGCAGCCCCTCCAAATCCATTGAACAAAGCGACTAGTTCCGGCATTCCTGTCATCTCGACACGAACTGCCATGATCCATCCGATGGCTCCACCGAGTAGTAATCCGCCACCGATGAGAACCCAACCGACGATCCCGTCGCCGAGTTCCATCTGAAGAATCGTCGTCAACACTGCGACGAGCATCCCCATCGCACCGAGTTGGTTTCCGCGTGGAGCGGTGCGAGGGTGTGAGAGCTTCTTCAATCCGAAGATGAAGAGAGCGGCGGAAAGCAGGTAGCCAAGAGCGACCCACTCAGCATCGAACATTACTGACCACCTCGCTTCTTGCCAGCGATCATGTTCAGCATTCGATTAGTCACAGCGAATCCACCGACCACGTTGATCATCGCCAGAACCACCGCGACGAAGGCGAGGATTCCGCTGACCAGAGTGTCGCCGCCCGAGTAGGCGACGTTAGCACCGACGAGGGCGCCGACGATACTGATTCCAGAAATTGCATTAGCACCGCTCATTAAGGGCGTGTGCAGAGTTGCGGGAACCTTTGTGATAAGCTCAAAACCGAGGAAAATCGTAAGAACGAATAGTGTGATTGAGCCGATGAGCATTGTAGGGTCCATCAGAGAACACCTCCCAGTCGAGTCTGCTTTGGATGCATTTGCCCGCCGCTACAGATGAGAACGCCACCCATTCCCGGCACGTGGAAATCATTGCCTTCAGGGGCACCGACGAGGACATCATCTTCCTCTGAAAGGACGAGTCCGCCTTCATTGACAATCGAGGTGATGAAAGTCGTCAAGTTGTTTGAGTAAAGCATTGAAGCGGTATTCGCGAGAGTTCCTGGAAGATTGCTAATCCCAATGATGGTCACTCCATTCTCGGTCACCACGGTCTCTCCTGCCACAGTATCCTCACAATTCCCTCCAACGTCCGCGTTCATGTCAACGATGACTGCGCCCGGCTTGAAGGTAGAAACTGCGCTGCTGGGAACGGTGATTGGCGCCGGGCGACCGAAGATGCGTGCGGTTGTGACGATAATGTCAGCATCTGCGGCGACACCGCAAACGGTGTCGTTCACCTTCTGGATGAATTCAGGAGTTAATGGCTTGGCGTATCCAGATTCGTCTTCGAAGTCATCCATTCCATCGACTTCGATAAAACGGCCGCCGACAGACTCGATCTGCTCGGCGGCTGAACGGCGCACATCTGATGCGTAGACCACTGCGCCTAGGCGCTTGGCGGTGGCGATGGCTTGTAGGCCAGCGACACCGCTACCCATGATTACCACCTTGGCAGGGCGGACGGTGCCCGCTGATGTGGTCATCATCGGGATGCCCTTCGGAACCGCCGACGCACCGAGCAGGACAGCCTTGTATCCAGCTAGATTGTCCTGACTCGAATTGACGTCCATCGATTGAGCTCGGGAGAGGCGACGCGGGATCATATCCATAGAAAGCAGAGTGACTCCCGCGTCGAGGCACGCCTGAACCTTCTCAGGGTGCCGGAAAGGATCTGCAACACAAGCGACGACCTGTCCGGAGTGGAGGTCAGCCACATCGGGAAGGTGAATCGAGATGATGAGGGGGGCGGCGAGAGCGTCAGCACGAGAACCGACTACTGCCCCAGATTCTGCGTATTCGGAGTCAAAATGATTTGCGGCAATACCTGCACCAGATTCGATTACAACCTGGAAGCCAGACTTGCCCAATTTGCGCAGGGATTTCGGCACGATGGCGACCCTGTCCTCTCCTTCTGGCTCCTTCAATACACCCAGTCTCATAGACAACACGCTCGCCCTGATGAGCCGTAGGCTCAAGTCAGATGAAGCGAGCGACCGACACTCGATTATTGAATCAAACGGATGGTGTGGTTCCTGCACCGAAGGGTGCAGCCGCTATCGAGGCCGTTCAGAAGAGGATTAGATATGCCACACCGAACACTGCGACATCGGCTATCGCATGAGATAGCCAGCAGGCTGCAAGGGAACGGTGGCGTAACCATAGAACCGACCAGATGGCACCGGCGCCGAAGATTGCAACGGTCGCGAGAAGATTTTGCCAGACAGCGAAATAGAATGTGAGTGCGACAGTGTGATGCAAAGTGAAAACGAAGGCTGATGCGGCGACCGAGGCGATTTTGCTGCCAGTCAGTTCCAGCACTCGGTCGACAACGAATTGTCTGAAAACAAACTCCTCGATTAGGCTGTTGAGGGTGATCCAATAGATTGCACCTAGGAAGAATGTCGCCGGATTAAGTAGGCCCGTCGCACCAATCTCTTCTTTCATCAATTCTACATCCACGGAGTCACCAAGAATCGCATAGGTTGCAGCAATAATCGCAAACATGCCAAACCCAGACAATATTGCCTCATTGCGAGCAGAGGAGGCGAGACCACCGAGTGAAAATCCAACGGTCTCGACGCGATACAGCCAATAGAGTGGAATCGCGATTATCCATAATTTAGCGAAGACAAAGAAGACCTGGCCCGCGAGTTCGGAGTCGGTCCACGAGTAGGCGAAGAGGATCGAGATGGTGGGCATCAGAGCCACTAGAATGAGGGCGAGAAGGGGCTTGGTTCTCGGCTCCACGGTCGCTGCTGAGTTCGACCTCAATTGAGGCTATGGGCGGCATAGGCAGAATAGTCGCCTCGCCAAAGGCTAAGGATGGATTGCGAACCGGGCGAAACGAGGGGGCCTCATGGCACGCGGAGCAAGGAAGGTAGCAGTCATCGGAGCGGGGAATGTAGGCGCGACTTGCGCATTCGTTCTAGCGGAGCGCAAGGTCGGAGAAATCGTACTTTTGGATATCTTTGAGGGCTTTGCAAAGGGCAAGGCTCTCGACATGAGCCAGGGTGGCCAGATTCTCAACTATGATGGCAAGATCACCGGAACCGCTGACTACGCGGACATCGCTGGCGCAGACGTCGTCGTCGTCACCTCTGGATTTCCACGCAAGCCGGGAATGACTCGCGAAGACCTCATCGGCAAGAATGCTGAGATTATCTCACAGGTTGGAGCTGGAATTCGCGAGCACGCGCCCGACGCGGTCATCGTAATGGTGACCAATCCGCTCGACCTGATGACCTATCACATGCAGAAGGTCACCGGATTCCCACCTGAGCGCGTCGTCGGACAGGCTGGAATCTTGGACTCGGCGCGAATGACTCACTTCATCGCCGAGGCAGTCGGATGCTCAAACGAAGATGTTCAGGCGATGGTTCTGGGTGGACACGGAGACACCATGGTCCCACTGCCTCGATACACCACCGTCGGTGGTATTCCAATCACTCAACTTCTCGATGAGGAAACAATCGATGCAATCTGCAAGCGCACCGCCGGTGGCGGCGGGGAGATCGTCAAGTTGCTAGAGCGCGGCAGCGCCTTCTACGCTCCTGGCTCAGCTGCCGCAATCATGGCAGAGTCTGTACTCAATGACCGCAAGCGCGCACTTCCGTGCAGCGCGTATCTGACGGGTCAATACGGGCTCGACGACGTCTACATCGGAGTGCCAGTCGTCCTCGGCTCGAACGGAGTCGAGTCAATCATAGAGTTGGAGCTCGAGGCGCCGGAATTGGAGAGCTTGCAAGGCTCGGCTAACTTCTACAAGAGCCAATTGAGCGAATTGCTCGGATACTGAGCCGTTCACTTCATCGCCCTTCGACCGCACGAGCGGTTCGATGAGCGAGGTGCGACGACACATCCACCTCGAACACGATGGCAAGTTGCTTCTCGTTCACCTCGACGGGAGCGGCCCGGCTATCCCTCAGATGGGACGGGCCGGTTCAGGCGGATTCTCAGTTCGATTGCCTACGCCCGACGAAGCCACAGCGATGGGTCTGACTTGGGATGCGAAGCGTACCAATCGCTTCCGCCTCGGCCAAGAAATGCACGAGGTCACTGTTGCGACTCCAAATGTGTCTTGGCCGGGCGAATGGGCTTGGAAAGACGCTGTGATCAGCGATAGTGAGGTCGACCCGGTGGCGAGAGAATCGGTTTACCGAACGCTCCACCGCGTCGTAAGCAAAGTCGTAGTAATCAATCCGCGCAATGAAGTACTGATGGGCAAAGTAACGCGCGGATTCTTCACCGGATGTTGGACTTTACCAGGCGGATTCGTCGATTATGATGAACACCCTCGAACAGGCGCCGAACGCGAAGCACTCGAAGAACTGGGCATTAACATCCGAATCGCTGACCCACTCGGCGAGACAAGCAGGGGAAGCGAGGGGGAGGGAACACCAATCGTCAGACAGGAGATCTTCACTCCAGACGGCATCTGTTGGCTCTCATTCACCTACACATGCCAAGCAGACATCCCAGCGGAGAAAATCATTCCAAAAGACGATGAGATAGAGGAAGCCCGCTGGTTCTCTAAACAAGAAGCACTTCAAGTCGCAGTCTCCCTTTTCGACATAGAAGCAATCCAGAAATTCCTATAATAGAAAATACCCAGTAAAATCAACAGATTGCCCTCCGCCGAAGCCGTTTTGGAATCGAAGCGAGAACAGGAGAAATCGGCTGCAAAGCAGCCTAATTTGAGCGCCGTCGGGCTCGAGGGAGCCCGACAGCACGGCTTCAAGGAGAAGTGGTGGGTCCGCCAGGATTTGACCTTCGGACTATACTAAATTGATTTCCATGTCCCAAGGCGCAGCCAATCTTTGATTGGCCAGCGACCAAGCGACTGGATTCAATCAGAATGCATGTCGCGAGGTTCCCTGGCGATTCGAGGCGGACCCAACACCGCTTGCATAAGCTGGAAGAAAAGGTGGTGGGTCCGCCAGGATTTGAACCTGGGTCAAATGGTCCCAAACCATCTAGCATAGGCCAGACTAACCCACGGACCCTGTGAGTGATTCGGCGACCGTCGTCCCCCTTATGGAGTTCACGCTAACCACCTCCACTGCTCCTGCCCTGAACGTGTCACCACACCCTGTTCCTCGGCAGACCCCATGACCTGTTCCGCACTCGGTTGCTCGATGCCCTCAGCGGCTAGATTGCTGCGCAGTGCAGCGAGGGTGAGGATGCCCTGGGCATCGGTTGATTGGCGGAGAATTCGGTGGATTGTTTCGACGCCGGCACGCTGGATTCCGGCGCTTTCACGTGAGGCTTGACGGCGGCGTCTCTCCTTACCCAGTTTCTCTTCGACTTCGGCGCGGATCTCGGTTGGGAGGTTGGCTGTTGCGACAGCGTCGGCCAATTGGGCTGAATCGGAGAAGACGGCGCTGGTTGTGAGATTCTCGCTGGCGCCGCAACGGCTGCAGGAAGCTTGGGCTCCTTGGCGAGCGCCGAATGCGTGTCCGCACTTGCACTTGAGGAGGAGCCAATTCGCGTCCATCAGGGTTGGTTTTGATTCGCGGTTCAAGAGGTTGTCGAGGGAGTCTAGTCACTGAGGGTCGACGAGTCCGTGAATGCGGGGGAGGCGTCCAGGATTATGACCATGCTAATGCGTGAGGGGGTGACCGGACAATCATGGCTCAGCCGCGGGTGATACTTGGCTGGCTGGCTTTTGTCGGGCTGATCGCGATGTCCGTCAAGTGTTTGATTCGCGATGGAGCATTGACTTTGGAAGCCTGGACTTACCTGCTGATGACGCCCTTGGCACTGGCCCTCGCTCTTACCCCTGATTCGGTTTGGACGCGTGGGGGCGAGGAGCCACTTGAGTTGGTTGAAGAAGAGGACGACGATGCTGATTTCGTCGGGGCGAAGGATGCCCCCGACCCCGTCGAGGATGGCTTCGATGTGCCTGTCCTCTGACCTCAACCTTGGGTTGGTTACTTGCGGTTGTGGGAGTTCGCTCACTTGAGGCGGAGAGTCTCGAGGTTCGCTGGAGCGTAGGTTTGGACGCGGAATTCATCTCGAAGACCTTGGCGGAAGGCATTGCAGGTCTTCGGGTCGCCGTGGTGGCAGATGATTTTGCGCGGGGTTGGGTTCAGCGCCTTGACGTAATCCATCAATTGGCGTCGGTCGGAATGTCCGCTGAACCCGTCGATGGTCACGACATTGCATGAGACTGGAACCATGTGCGTCTTGCCCTTGTCCATCAGCGGGACTTCGGCGTGACCTTGTTGCAGACGGCGGCCGAGGGTGCCGGAGGCTTGGTAGCCCACGAAGCAGAGCGTGTTATTGGTCTCAGGCGCCCAGTGCTTGAAGTACTCGATGACCGGGCCGCCGGTCATCATTCCCGAGGTCGCGAGCACGATGCACGGAGATGGGTCATAGAGGATCGATTCGCGCTGCTCGCGACTGTCGACTTGGCGGAACCAAGTCGAATTGAATGGATTCTCTTCCCCACCCTTCAGCACCTTCGAGCGAAGGTCACGATTGAGGAAATCAGGGTGGCTCGCGTGGATTGCGGTCGCTTCGGCGATCATGCCATCGAGCCAAACGGTAACGGGTTTGACTTCACCCGACTTGAACAATTGGTCGATGGCGATCATAACCTCTTGAGATCGGCCCACCGCGAAAACCGGACAGAAGATCTTGCCACCACGAGCGAGTGCCAATTTGATCAGGTCTTGCAGCTCTTGAGTAGCATCCTGCCGGTTTGGCTGGAAATCCTGTGGGCCGCCGTAGGTCGATTCTATGACGAGTGTCTCGACCTTCGGGAATCGAACGGTCGCCGCATCGAAGAGCCATGACCGTTCGTACTTGATATCTCCCGAAAACAGCAGACGATGTTCCGAATTACCCTCACCAATCTGCATGTAGACGCTTGAGGAACCAAGGATGTGACCTGCGTTCTCGAGGGTGATTTTGACGTCCGGCGCGATGTCGGTTTTGTCACCCCAGCGGAGGTCAACGACGTGTTTGATGCATTCTTGGATGTCAGCCTTGGAGTAGGGAGGATCTGCCCCTTCAGCCTGTGAGACCTTGATGTAATCCATCTGCAGAAGCGTCATCAAATCTCGCGTTGGAGGCGTGCAGTACACCGGTCCTCGGTAGCCGTAGCGGAAGAGAACCGGGAGCATTGCGATGTGATCGACGTGGGCGTGAGTGAGGACGATTGCGTCGAGATTGTCGAGTGGCAGCAGTTCTGGCGCGTTGAAGAATGGCTGGACTTCGCTGCGGTTCATCGTTGGCTTTGCGCCACAATCGACGAGTACTCTCGATTCGTTGGTCGTCACAAGATGCATTGCTCGCCCAACCTCGCGGTAGGAGCCCAGTGCTGTGATGCGCACCCAGGGCTCGCCGGCTCGCTTGGGGCGGTAGATTCGTGTGCCGAATTTTCGCAGGAGGGATTTGCGCTCATCGGCGAGCTCCTTGCGGTAACGGCGGATATCGTGCTGGGTGCGGCTCTCGAAGGCGGGGGCTCGCTCGACTGAGACAAGCCATCCGACTTCGTCTCTCAAATTCTTGATGTTGATTCCCTTCGGGCCGACAGCGGCTGCTGGGTCATCGCATTCGAGGGTGACCTCTGAGAGAGCCGGGTCGAGCCAGACGTTTCTGACTTCGGCTTCGGGCGGGATCAGTTCCGTGACCTTCTGGCGAACGGTTGCCTCGTCGGCGAGAATGGCGGGGTGGGGGCGGACGATGACGCGGCGCTTGACATTCTTGGCAATCTTGACGGTCAGCGATTGGCCAGCGCCGCCGAAAGCCTCGGGTTGCTTGGTGATGATGGCGATGGCACCCGCTTCCAAGTCGACCTCGTA
This sequence comes from uncultured Candidatus Poseidoniales archaeon, assembly GCA_964576865.1. Classification (GTDB taxonomy): domain Archaea; phylum Thermoplasmatota; class Poseidoniia; order Poseidoniales; family Thalassarchaeaceae; genus MGIIb-O1. The sequence goes on from CAZNVK010000005.1 coordinate 55,002, forward strand.
ATCGATGTCGCCAGGCACGAGTTTCGATACTCTCTGCTTCACTTCTGCTAATGTCAATCTCATTCAGAACACCTCGTGTGAGGAACTCCACCCTCGACCTTGATTCCCCTGGATTGGGGAGGTTCGGCACGAAGCCGTGGAGTGTAATCACAAGCTCGAGAGCAGGCCAGCGACCTCGCTCTCTGACAATTGCTGGAAGCCTTTGTCTTTGGTTATGACGGCTAGATCCATGCCGTTTCCGCTGGCAGCATCACGCTGCGCGGAAGCCAGCAGAGCCTTTGCAGCGACCTTCAGGGCCTGCTTCTCGTTCATGCCATCTTGGTATTGATCCTCGAGAACACCATACATGAATGGGCTTCCGGAACCGGTGGCGCAGTAAACGTCTGGAATCGAGCCACCGGCGGAATCGATTGAGTAAACGCTTGGTCCATCCTCATCGGTTCCGACGATGAGAAGTTGAACGTAATGTGGGCGGCCGACGAGGATGTTCGCGGTGAGCGTTGCGGCACCGCGAACGGTCATCGGTTGATTTCGCTTGAGCTCGTAGAGGCGAAGTTCGGCTGCTAAAGTGCGCGAGAGGGATTGGGCATGGCCGACAAGGCCAGCGGTTGTCAGTGCGACATTGTCTGAGATGCGGAATAACTTCTGAACGCTCTTATTGGCGATGAAGTGACCCATGGTGGCGCGGTGGTCTGCTCCCACTACCACTCCACCATCGAAGGTGATACCAACGGTGCTTGTTCCTGTCTTGACCGCGTCGCTGACTGCATCCATCCGATTCACCTGCACGGAGAGTTCCCTGCGAAGTCGACTCCAATCCGGCCCCTTATCAATCCGACGGGGTGCTATCGAGCGTTCGGCGCGAATCTGTAGTCAGAAATTAGGCTTGGAATCCTCTTCTTGGCCGTTGAACGAACCGTATTGCTCAAAGAGCGCGCGACACCGGATAAGTGCATGGCGAAGGAGTCGCGATCCGAGCCGCGATGGATTGAGATGCCGAGCCTGCCCGGGCAGGCATCGAGTCCAGCGATTGACCCCGGCCAGGATTACCATGACCTAGGCGAATTGTACGCAGATGCTCCGGTTTCCCGCGGTGCAGGCGATGTGATCGTGCACCGAGCAGTGCTTGATGACATCACAGGAATTCCGAAAATTCTCGACTGGTTATCCGATGGTGATATCGTCATTCTAGAAATGAGTCGACTATTGGGGGTTGAAACAGAATTGAGAATGGCGGTCGATGATATTCAGTCCTTCGTCGAGAAAGATTTGGTTGGAGAGGTGATACGCCTCGGACAATCTCGTTTGCTGCTTCTTCCGAAAACCTTCGAGATCTCCGAAGGAGACGTATTCGCTTACTGAGGTGAGATCGTGGAGAGTACGGTCGAACAGCCCTGTCCCATCTGTCACTCGGATGCTGGATTGACGCTTATCGTTCACACTTCTGAAATCGCTTATTTCGGCGAGCACACAGAGATGACGTTAGTTTGCGATTCCTGCGGCTGGAGACATACCGATTTCATTCCCGCCGAGGGAAGGAAACCAAGCGTTTGGTCGTTGATCATCGATTCGAGCGAACACATGTCAACGCGTGTTGTTCGCTCGTCATCGTGTACCGTTCGCATAGTCGAACTTGGCCTAGAGGTTGAACCGGGAGACAATGCGACCGGTTACATTTCGAATGTTGAGGGAGTTTTGAATCGATTTGAGGATGCGATTGGATTGATTCTGCGCTCCGCGATGGGAGAAGGAGAGGAAGGAGCGCCTCAAGTTGAGGCTTGTCAGGAGCTTATTTCACGTATAGCAAGAGTTCGGGCTGGAGAAGATTCGGTCGAACTCGTATTGCTCGACCCGATGGGTCATTCACAGATTCTGCATTCTGAGGCGGCCTCGACTGAGTTGAGCGATGAAGAGGTCGCAGCACTCGCTACAGGTCCGCAGGTTCCGGTGTTTGATTCCAGCGACCTTAGCGAGTAATCACAAGGCGTCTGGGGCAAGGAATTCGTTTAGGCGCCCCTCCCACATATCGCGCTTCTCAGCCAGATCGGTCAACAACTCGCCCGCGCGGTCTATGCAAATCTGTTTTATTCCGCCCGCGAGCATTCGCCCAGATTCGTATTCTCGTTCGATGCGAGCCAGTTCAGCATCATCGGGTTCGAAGAAGAATTGCAGGTATTGGAAAGCGACGTCTTTGGAACAATCTCCACCCAGGCGGCGGTGCTCCTCGACGGTTGGTTGACCGCCGCTGAAGGCTCGCTTCACCTTCTTCGACATCGCTTCAATCGAATCGTCCATGAATATCGTGGATTCCGGTTTGGAGGACGACATCTTGTCTCCTGTCATTCCGACTGCGAATCGGTGGTAGGTCGAGCATGGAGGCATCAGTCCCATTCCTCCCATGTCTCGCTCGAGACCTAGGACGCACATCCTTACCTGGGCTCTATCTCCAAGGTTGGCTCCGGGAATATCGAGGGTGCCGTGCTTCGGGTTGGCTAGGAAGTCAGCGTATCCGAGGGGTGCGAGGCTGGCCTTTAGTCGCTCAAATATTGCCTCGCGGGTGGCGCGGTCGACACGTCCATTCGGCGCCACCCCGAATGCCTCAGCGTTTTGATCTTGGACGGAGAGTGCTACGGTGATACCACCCGCTTTACGTGGTTTGACGTTGAACCAATGGGTTTTGCCGGCGATGCCACGCGTCAGGCGGAGGTGTGGGTCTTGGTCGACGCCGACGGGTACGACGATTGGTCGCAATCCGCCGTAATCGTCGAGTTGAGGGTGTATGATATCGCCAACTTGTACGAGAGGGGCTTGAACATGGGCGAGATTGGTGTCGCCGCGGAAGCCGTAAATCGCTTCGAATTCTGAGAGGTTTGTGCGTCGCCCAAGGGTGAAAGCGAGGCGCTGGACAGCGGGTCGGCCGCTCTGGAAGTAGACATTGGTAGTGTCCGGTTCGAGCCCTAGAGCAGCATAATTGTGGACATATTCCTTGATGGCATTCTCGCGTCCGTCAGCAAGGCTCGTGCCGCGGGTAGCTAGAGCCTCGAGGTCGGCAACGGTCACAGTGATGTCTGCACCCTGTTGCTGGAACCAGCGAACCTGATCGATTACCATCGAGTGACCCAAGTGCATTCGCCCGCTCGGCATCAATCCGGTCAAAACCCCAAACGGGTCGGAGCGGGCCATGCAGCCCAGGACGACATCGAGGTCGCGATGGGCGAATACTATTCCTCTGCGGTGGAGCATCCCTGGGTTCGGGAGTTTTGTCGGATCGACGCCTTCTAAGCCGAATTGGTCACGAATCCGAGCGTAGTCGGTCGACTGCTCCGAAGACCAAGGATCGATGCGTGCGGCGTCGTCCACGCTTCGACGCGAGTCCTCTCCTCAATCAACTAATCGCCGCGATTTGGTGAGATGTGGCCGACTGCAACCTATCAAGAAGGAAGCCGTATTGGGGACTCCATGGCCGTGATACACTGCCTCGGCACCGGATTAGTCGGTGCGTGGGTGGTCAAGAGATTAGCCGCAGCAGGTCATCAGGTTCACGCCTACGACCTGCACCCTCACGCGGTCCTCGGTACCGAGGGCGTTACGGTTCATCATGGCGACGTCTTGGACGAGATGATGTCACTGCACCGAAACGGATCCGTGGATCTCGTCATCAATATGCTCCCCGGTTCGATTGGGCATATGGCCACCACCGACTTAGCCGAGTCGGGATATAGGGTGGTCGACCTGAGTTTCAGTGCTGCCACCCCAGACCGTGACGATGCCAAGGCCAAGGATTACGGGGCCAAGATTCTGTGGGATGTCGGCATCGCTCCCGGCCTGTCAAACATGCTCTTGGCTATCGCATATCGTCGCCTTGGCCCTCTGGCAAAAGCAGATGTCTGGGTTGGAGGCAACCCCACCGGCCCATATGGCGAATGGATGTACATGGCGCCGTTCTCTCCAATAGACGTGATTGCGGAATACACGCGACCAGTAAGGGTGGTTCGCCAAGGAGAGAAGGTGATTTTACCCGCTTTGAGCGAGCGACACATGGTAGACACCGGTGAGCATGGTGAGATGGAGGCCTTCCTCACCGATGGGTTGCGTTCGGTGCTTGACTCGATTCCTGCCATCGATATGTCGGAATTCACGGTCCGATGGCCTGGGCACATTCAGAAATTCATCGACGCCCGAGAAACTGGTGAACTCAATGAAGATGAATTGATCCACGCTTGGCAGTATAACGACAAGGTCCCCGAATTCACTTGGATGAAAGTGCGTGCGGAAGGACATTCTGGCGAGGTTCTGGAATGGGTGGTTGAAGACCACGGTGGTGATGATGGTCATTCGATGGCGCGCGCGACGGGCATGGTGACCGCACTGTGCGCGCAGGCTTGGCTCGATGACCCGGAGATGCTGCCAATTGGAGTTCATGCCCCCGAGGTGTTGAGCGACCAAGTCATCGCTGGAATCGTTGAGGCTATGCGCTCACACAGAGTCAGAATCGATGGTCCCGACATCCTCTGAGGAATCTGACTGTGAACTCTGGTCACGAGCGACCAGCCACTTGATTGAGATTGGAGTAGCGATCAGAACGATTACTGCTAGCACGGGAAGACGCCAGTCCATCTCCAGCGTCGCTGGCCGCTCCACCAGCCATGTGAAGCGGAGCGGTGATTCGTGGAAATCCGATGACCAATCGTGCAGGTTCGTAACGTGGTGACCAACGATTGCGACTGAATGGTGCAAGCCGTTGAATGTCGATTGAGGAGTCAATGTGACCCCAACATCGGCCTCATCGAAGACGAGGTCGATGCTGACACCGGGTGGAGCGGTGATGTATGCGCCACCATCGACCGGTCTGATTCCAACCTCCAAATGACGTTGGTCAGCGCTGTTGATCAGCGCTGATTCTCCATCTATCAGCACATTGGATGGACTCGTATCCCATTCGAAGAGAGCTGTTCCCGGAACCTGCCAACTTGAGTCGACATTCGTGATCTGCCAAGATAGAACGGTCGGTTCTGAGTTCAGAATCCTCTGAAACGATTCCGACGAATCTCTGTGCCCATGCCACTCGCCCCATGTGGTGAACCAGACATCCTGTGATTCGAGTAGGCGTATCGCATCCTTGTCTTCGCGGATCTTCACATCGTGCCATCTCGCTATCCAATAAAGACTGACGAGACTATCTTCCTCCGCGTTCTCGAGCAGTTCAAGGTCTGCCTGACCCTTTTCCAAACTGGTGCTCCGGTCTACCCTGTGTAGGTCTTCGACCGAGCCTTCCAAGCGATCTCCGATAATCGAAAATCCCGCCTCGGCGAGGGCGTCGGAGGTATTCTGGGCGACGGGGCCGGGCGGTAGGCCGAATGATAGAGGTGCGTCGCCCCATCGCGAAGCCTGAGTGAACTCCATCAGGTAATCACGGCAGGCTTCGATAACCCAAGTGTCCTCAATGACATCGATACCCTCGTAACCATGGCATCCAAACTCGTCGCCGAGTTCCAATCGCTCCGGGCCGATGATATTCCACAGCCAGTTATCATCGTCCCACTCAGCAACTACTGGAGTGGCTGTTGCCGGAACGAGGAGAAGACTCGTCAACATCACGCAGACGAGACGACGAGATAGCACAATGCAAGGGCGGTGGAAGCATGAGAAGAAGGCATCGCCCTTGCGCAAAGCAATAATGCGCGCGTGGTTTGGCGGAGATGATGGCTGGATTGTCTCCGCAGTCCCTTGCCTGCATCTCCGGACTCACGGGGTTGCATGGCACGGGTGTGGAACACTCAACCCCGTCTTTCTACAAAGCCATCATGAGAGTAGTACCCCCGGTGGTGCGTAGTTTCACCAATGTCCGGTACCAAGGATTGGAGAGGATGCCGAAATCAGGACCTGCGATTCTAGCGGGGAATCACACATCTCACATTGACCCAATCGTGAAGATCATGGGGGCTCGCAGGCCAGTACATTATCTCGCGAAAGCGGAGCACTTCGAGGATAAGAAATTCCAGAAATTGATGACTTCAACCGGTCAGATCGAGACATTGAGAGAGTCTGGAGGGACCGAGGCTCTGGCCAAAGCCGTCGATGTCTTGGCAGGTGGTGGGGTGATGGGGATCTTTCCGGAGGGAACGCGGTCACGAAAGGCCGAACCTCCCTTCCTGGCGCGTGGGAAAACAGGGGTCGCTCGCCTCGCTGCGCGTTTCCCAGAGATTTCAGTCGTCCCGATGGCGATAATCGGCGCGCGTGCGGTGATGGCACCTGGTTCACCGGTAGTCAATCCATTAGCACGGGTCGATGTGCACATCGACGAGCCGATCTCCTTCGGCGAATGGTTAGCGGATTCTCAAGGAGCCGACCTTGCAGACGATGATGTTGCCAATTTCATCGAGCTCGATGAGCATGGTCAACACTCAATCATGAAGTCGCTCTACCGAGATTTCACAGACCAATTGATAGAGAATCTTCGGTCTCTAGGCGCACCGTGACTAATTGAATGAGAGTATTGTTCAAAGACTGTCTCATCTGAGGGAGGCAGGTCGAAATGGAACAATATCTCGCATTCCTCAAGCGCATCCTCGATGAGGGAACGACGAAGTCGGACAGGACGGGGACGGGAACTATCTCCTTATTCGGTCACCAGATGCGATTCGACCTGTCGGAAACCTTCCCGGCCGTTACCACCAAACGATTGCACTGGCCGAGCATCATCCACGAATTACTCTGGTTCCTTTCCGGCGATACGAACGTGGCTTACTTACAGGAGAATAAAGTGCGAATTTGGAACGAGTGGGCGGACGAAGAAGGCAACCTCGGACCAGTTTATGGTAAGCAGTGGAGGAAGTGGGAGACTCCGGATGGCCGCGTTATCGACCAGATTGAGAACGCAATCGAGATGATCAAGACGAATCCGAGTTCGCGTCGAATCATTGTCTCGGCGTGGAATGTTGGCGAACTCGATGAGATGGCGCTGATGCCTTGTCATGCATTTTTCCAATTCTACGTCAACGACGGAAAACTCTCTTGCCAACTCTATCAAAGGAGTGCTGATGCCTTCCTCGGCGTGCCTTTCAACATTTCATCCTACAGTCTCTTGACATGTATGATGGCGCAAGTCTGCGGGCTTGAGCCTGGCGAATTCGTCTGGACTGGCGGCGATTGTCATCTATATCTGAATCACATCGAGCAGGCGAAGGAACAGATTGCGCGCGAGCCGCTGGAACTTCCGCGACTACAGCTCGATCCCAGCGTGAGAGATATCGATGGATTCACTGCCGAGCACATCGAAATTGAAGGCTACGAACACCATCCTCACATCGCTGCACCAATTTCTGTTTGAGGTGACAAAATGCGAATGGCGATGATAGTCGCGATGGATGAGGATGGCTGCATCGGTCGCGGCAATGATTTGCCGTGGCGCTTGGCCACGGATATGGCTCGTTTCAAGCGCCTGACCGTGGCGGACGGTTTCAACGCCATCATCATGGGTAGAAGAACTTGGGAATCTCTTCCGGATTCATTCCGACCCCTGCCCGACCGCGTCAATATCGTAATGTCGCGCTCTACAGATTGGGAAGGAAAAGACGCAGAGAACGCGCTCTATCCTGGCCGCGCAATCGAAATCGCCTACGCCGATGGTTGCGAAGAGTGCTGGGTCATCGGCGGAGCACAAATCTACGGGATGTTTCTCGACCGGGTCGACGAAATCCATGTCACGACGGTTCATACAAGCGGCAGTGGTGATGTGAAATTTCCCGATTGGGATCGTTCAACATGGGCCGAGGAAATCGTCGAACAAATCGCAGCCGATGAGCGGAATGAATTCGCGACGACCTATGCGATTTGGCGCAAGGCATGAAATTCCATTCAGTAGCCAATTTTCCGCTGGTGCCGGACTAAACTATATCGCATCTCATCGAGACCAACATCCGTGGCCGAAGTCGAAACCCCGGTTCGATTCAGCGACGGAGGAACCGTCGATTTTTCGCCACCGAGCGGTTTCACTATCTTATTCTGGCTCCTCGGCCTAGGATTGGTTGGATTCGGATTACTTTCAGGATTTGTCGGCCTTATCGACGAGGATTTTGGCATGATGTCGGGCTCTGGCTGTTTCGCCGTCCCAGGCGCTCTCATCGTGATTTTCACAACTCCAACGCGTCTACAGAAGGAGTACGAGAAGATTCGACGCAAGGAAATGCCGCGCGATTTCGTGATTCGAGCCGAACAGGGTGGGTCAACCGGCAGTTTCTGGACTGGTGAGTATTCCTCCAGCCCATCGCAAGATGACCGAGGATGGGTTTTCTCAGCACCCGGTCCAGAACATTGGGACAAAGAGGACAGATATTCAGCTGACGAGATGGGAATTCTACCCGAACACCCTACTGTCATCGGAACACCCTCTCCTGCAGCGATTTCCGCCGTCGGGATATTCGGTAGCATTATCGCCATCTACTCAATCCCAGTCACCATAATCCTCGTTACATTAGGAATATTGATGCCTGCTGGCGAAGATGGTGAAGTCGTATTGAAATTGGCATTGATGTTTGGCCCAGTAATCGTTTCGTTCGGATATTGGTTCATATCTTGGCAGACCGGCACTCGCATGCAACTTACTCAAGATGTTCCGACATCGAAGATCCGTTCGATGGCGGCTGGAGAATTGGAATTGGTTGGTCAGGTGCGGCGGTGGACCACGCCCGCACCTGATGTGCAGGTCGGAAACGACCCAGCGCGTACAGTCCCCGACCTGCACTCTTACCACTGGAAGTACGAAATTTACCTTCGGCGCACGAGGGTCGTGATGACCGACGAAGGACCGAGGACGGAGACCGAATACCGGTGGGAGACCATTCACGATGTCAAAGGAGGGCATCCCTTCATCCTTCACGACGGAACAGGAGGAGTCCTGATCAAACCGGATTCTTTCGAAGTGCAGAAGCTCGGCGACCACATGCGAATTTGGAGCGTCGACCACAATAACACGATCGTCAAAGCCCTCGGCTCAATTATCACCTCATCATTCGGTGGCTGGACCATCCTTGAACACAAGTGGACACTCTGGGGACTCTCACTCGGCGACCCTTGCTACCTTCTGGGCAAGGCCGAAAACCGCCCGACGAAGGAGCGAGAAGAGGGCATAATCAGTCGAGGTCAACACACTCTGATGCAAGTTGTAGGCGAGAGTGGAGTTGGGTTCGAGGCACGCCTTGAGCGCGGAAGTGAATTAGGCGTGCTCGGCAAAGTTCGCAGTCAAATCGAGTACAAGATAATTCCAGGAATCATTGCAGCCGGAGCCCTCGCGGGAACGTATCTTGCCTTCGTCAATATCTGAGAAACAGACGATATGAGGGCCCCGACGCCGGGTCAAGGTTGATTACCCACGACAGGAGTTGAATCATCATGGAAGGCACTGTACTAGCCGCGACGATGTGTGGCGGCATTATTCTGCTAGCAATTGTCGCATGGTTCTTCAGTACGTGGAATCGACTGGTAAGATTGGAGAAGGATGTCGATCGCGCGTGGGCGAATATCGACACCATTCTACAGCAGCGATTCGATATGATTCCTAACATGGTGAAGATTGTCAAAGAGTACGCTGCACACGAGAAGGATATCTTCGGCGAATTGGCAAGGGCAAGGCAGACCTTCGCCGATGCATCTAGCTCAGGAGATGTAAGCGGCGTTATGGCGGCGGACTCGATTTTGGGTGCCGCAATGCCGAAATTGATGGCTCTTTCAGAGGCATATCCAGACCTGAAGGCGAATACTAACTTCGTGCAACTTCAAGAGGATTACAAGGAAATCGAGGACCAAGTCACCGATCAGCGTCAATTGTACAATAGTTCGGCGACGAATTTCAACACCGCGATTGAGATTATTCCCGACAGTATCGTCGCTGGAATCAAGGGTTGCAGAGAGCGAACACTCTACGAAGCTGCACACGAGGCTCGAGGCTCGGTCGAGATTAATTTCTGAACGGCTCAATCCTCACCGGTATACTCGGTTACGCGAATCCCTAGGTTGCCTCGGCGTGCCTTACGCTGCATGATGCGGTCCATTTTGCGATGGAATTCAGCCTCCAAATCGACTTCCATCGCCATGGAATGGCCGAGAATCAGAATCAGCAGGTCGGCCAATTCCTCAGCCGCCTCTGCCTTCGGTTTCCCCTTCGTGATGGCGGCTGCGAACTCACCTAATTCTTCGATAGTCAATGCCACGCGGTAGCCCATATCGTGACCGTTATTGGCGGGGTTGGCAAAATCGTGCTTGTGATGGAAGGCCGCAACACGCGACATCATCGTCATCCACGTGCCATCGGGTTCTTTTCCCGCATCGATCTGCACCCAATCGGCGACTGAAATTGGTCTCGTCATGGAATGATGAGGGCCTCGGAGGGCCATCAAGATAGCCGATGTACAATTGATTCCTCAACGACGAGAGAATCAATCCTCAGCCATCCAAAAGAGTGAGTGGAAACTCAGATCCTATCAGGTGGCGGAACCCGAAAATCGCTTTCTCCTTCAGGTAGAAGGTTCACCAATCCTATCACGCCTGTGAGCATGAATGCAAGAACTGTGATTCCAAAAATCGTCATTCTGCGCTCGGATTCATCTTCCAACTCGCCACAATGCTCCCAATCTATGACGATATTACGCATGGGATTGCACTCGAACTCATGCTCTAATCGTGCCTCATCCCACCATTCCATCGTCTTCATCATCACAGGCATCAAGGCTAAGGAACAGATAACCAATACTGCGCCGACCTTCATATTCTCCATGATGAGGCCTCAAAGATTGCTAAGCAGAGCATCGATGCATGTTTGTACATTCGCTCGAAGTGTTGCGGCCATCGCATCGACTGCATGGTGATCGATCTCTGCGGTGGGATCGCCAGGTGTTCTACCCGCAGCCCAATTGGATGAACAAGACAGGGCAGCGTGTGGGATTACAGTCTCGGCGACGAGTCTGCTTTCCGGACCGAGGGTCATGCCGACGACGTCAGCGCCGAGTTTGACGAGTGCGTCGATCTCGGCTGGTGATTCGAATTGAGGTCCGACGCACTGTGCAACTACCAATCCCGAAGGAGTGTCGCCTTGGACCGAAGTGAGAGCTTCCAAGCATATGCTGCTCGAGCGCGCGTCGAAGATAGACGTCCGGTCAGCGTGCGTAGCATCATCGTCATGGAACGTCCAGGGCCTGAGCGCGAGGTCCAATACATCGCCTGAAACGCCAATGCTCCCCGGTGGAAGGTCCTCGCGCATCGTCCCGACCGAGTTGATGCTGAGAATCAGGTCAGGACGGAAGGATCTAGCTGCGTGCACATTGGCTCGATGCTCGATCTCATGCGGAGGGGTTCGAGCATCGCCGGGCGAGTGATGCCTATCGATGAACAAAATCTCGCCCGACCCTGTATCAACAAGAGTCGAAGGGACCTCACCCCACTCGGAATCAACCCGTAATTCAGTCGATTCAGAACCTGCCTCTGCCAAATCGCTGGCGAGTGCGCTCATCCCAGTGCCACAGAGTACAGCGAGTCGGGCCACGTGCGCCACCTCGGGTGCGGGTTCATGGGCTTGACGGCCCACGGGAACCTCACTCTTGCAGGCGTGCGATGAGGTCTGCCTTCTTTCCGGAGACCGGCTTTCCGGCTTCCTTCAACAGAGCCTTGAGTTCAGCCACGGTCATCGATTCGTAGTCGGGGGAGTTCGAATCCTCGGACGCTTCCTCTTCTTCGACCTCGTCCTCTGCTTCCTCGGTTGCTTCCTCGGTAACTTCCTCAGCGGACTCCTCTTCGCCCTCTTCGGACTCATCGGAATCGCTGGCTATCTCATCGACCTCGGCTAGTTCTGCGCTTGCTTCGGCCGCGGCCAGAACGTCGACCTCGACTGCTGCAGCGGCTGCGGCCGCCTTCTCTTCCTCGTGAATCTCGTCGAGTGTCGGACCGTCTTCGACGACGACACCGCTCTGAATCAGTTGGCTGCGGCGGATCATCACCGTGCGGACTGGGCTGATAGTGGAGACTGCGTCCTTAACCGCCGCTTCCATGGTGCCGTCGAGGACGGCCTTTTGCAGCTGAATCCAAGTGGAGGTTGCTCCCATGGTGAGAATCGCATCGCGCGCGCGTGAGCGCATCTCGGACTTCTGGCTCGACTTGACGCGCGAGCGTGAAATCAGAAGGGGCTTGAAGCGAACGAAGTAACCATCCTCAGTGACGACGTCCACCGTGTCATCGATCTTACCGCGGTGACGGCGAATCTGACGGCGGATGTGATCCTTCAGGACATCGTGGCCGACGAACTCGGTGAGTGCGTCGCCGCCGACGGCTTCTGTGATTCGGAAGATAACTTTGACGTGCATCTTTGAGAAATCGCCGTCGAGTTCGTTCTGCATGACTTCGAAGTTGCGACCAACGAGTTGGTCGGTGTCTTCTGCTAGGGTCTCACCGATGACTCGGAATGACCATGGATTACGAGGTGCTCGAATAGTGAACCAGCGCTTTGCCTTCCACTTGTCTCTCTGCTTGCGTGCCGCTGCCCTTGCCTTTGCGCCTTTTGCCATGAGAGACACCTCGTATCGGGGGCTACCCCGTATGCGAGCCGTGCGACCTACCTCCAGTATATGAATGGAAGCCCCGGAACCGCCACCTCACACAGCGGCGCAGCGTCGCCTTCAAGGGCCGCTGACCCATGCAATCGGATATGAGTCTGCACAGCGCGTCATGGAGTGTGCATTGCAGCGCTGTGGATGACATCTCTTTGATCGAGGAATCTCTACAGTGGCTGGCGGGTGAAGATGCTGAATACTCCCGCGAGCGGTCAAAATCACATCACGGTGCTCCACAACTCTCGCTTTCAGCCAGCATCACACGCAAGAAAGCCGCCAAACAGGCCTTCTCCAGATTGGGTACAGAAGCGCTCGCAGCCCTGCAAACAACCGGAATCGAATCCCTAATCGACGACGACAAGACCTTGCACGTACGGCTCGATATCGACGAACTCGTCCGCGGCAGGGTCAGTTTGGCGACCGGCTCTGCACGAAAATTCGCTGCCAAAGGACGATTCAAGATCGAAGCCTACCCTGGTCAGGAGCCGATCGAAATCGTCAATGAATTAATCGCCGCAGTCAAGAATGATTGACGCCGCCACCAATAACGCGAGCCTGGATTGACGATTACGAAGCCGATTCCCCCTCTCACAATCGCCTCCCAAAACCCAACCCGATGTGCGAGCCTTGATATGGGCCCGTGCCACCCGAATTGACGAGGGATGAGATGACCCACGTAGTCACCACCGCATGTGTCGACCACAAGTACCAGGATTGTGTAGCGGTTTGCCCAGTCGAGGCATTCAAGGAAGCGGACACGTACCTAGTGATTGACCCCGATGAGTGCATCGACTGTGCCGCTTGCGTAGCCGAATGCCCAGTCGGAGCGATCTTCGCCGATACCGATGTTCCGGATGAAGAGATGGAATGGATCGAACGCAATGAGAACGAGTCGCTCGAACTCGAGATCGCGACCGGAGATTCACCCGTTCTCGCGGATTGAATCGGAACGCTTCGCCCAAGAGCACTCAGACATAGATTGATGAGTGGATGCCGTGAGGCTTGACCATGGCTCAGCGCGTGGACTTGAATCAGATGCGTCACGGCACCGAGTTGCTCAAGCGCGGCTTCGCAAAAATGCAGGAGGGCGGCGTCATCATGGACGTCGTTACCGCCGCCGAGGCTCACATCGCTGAGGATGCTGGAGCAACCTCGGTGATGGCGCTCGAGCGAGTTCCAGCTGATATCCGTTCGAGCGGCGGGGTTGCTCGTATGAGCCACCCCGATCTAATCAAGGAAATCATTGAGACGACTTCGATTCCGGTGATGGCTAAGGCCAGAATCGGACATAACGAGGAAGCCAGAGTGTTGGAGTCTCTTGGAGTCGACATGATTGACGAATCCGAGGTTTTGACTCCAGCCGACCCATTCTTCCACATCGCCAAGAACGACTTCACCGTACCATTTGTGTGCGGCTGTGTCAGCCTTGGGGAAGCGGTTCGCCGCGTCGCAGAGGGTGCTGCGATGATGCGAACCAAGGGGGAGGCTGGAACTGGAAATGTCGTCAGCGCCGTGCAGCACGCCCGTTTGGTGGCCAATGAAATCGCCCATGCGCAAGATTGTGACTCTCTCGCACGCGACCTGATGGTCGACAAGATCATGGAAGGATTTCATCGAGTCGAGCGCGCTTCTCAATTCAAAATCAAACCTTCAACCACGCCTTTTGGCACTATCGAGGAGTTGAGGGGAGAGGTTGAGAGCGTTCTCGACGATGTCGCCCGCCTCGGTCGTATTCCCGTCGTCACATTCTCCGCGGGTGGAATCTCGACTCCGGCCGATGCCGCCCTGATGATGAAGCATGGAATGGACGGCATCTTTGTCGGGTCTGGAATCTTCAAGAGCTCAGACCCAGTTCAGACCGCCGAAGCTATCGTTTTGGCTACTCATCATTTCGAAGACCCGGCGGTCGTTGCCGAGGCCAGCGCGATGATCGGTGAACCGATGCCTGGCCTCGAAATCGAGACGCTCGAAGTCCGCCTCGAAGAGCGCGGCTGGTGAAATCAGACCCGTCCGCGAGTCGTTCCAAGTCTGCGGCGCTTTCCCTTCTGCTGCTTGCGGCTTTGGCCACCATCAGCCTCGCTTCCGGTGGCCCCGAGCATCAATGAACCACTCTTCAGCAGAGTCTCTTCAAGGGAGTCCGCCAGTTCCTCATTCTCTGAGGCGGGCCTCAATGCATCTCGAACAGATTGATTGTGATCTCGAATAGTCTGTTCCCTCTCCTCGCGCGCGGCCTTGAGCGAATCCCGAATCTCATTCACTTGGTCGAGCAATCCCTTCATTTCGGTGTGGACCTCATCAGCGGCCTTGCGCGCCTCGACGAAGGCATTGTGCAGCCTATCGCCCTCGGCTCGGAGGAAATCTCGTTCTTCGAACATCGGTTTGATCTCCTCCCAGACCTCATCGGCCTCCTTGTGGCAATCGATCATAGCCTGATGTTCGGCATCCGCCTCGGCCTTCAGTCGTGTAATCGACTCGTCCATATCGCCCAAATCGATGGAAATCGTCTCGTGTTCCTTGACCGCTGGAAGGAGCTCGTTGCGCTTGCCGATTAGTTTCTTGAGTTCCTTGAGGAGTTTGTTCTCGTCCTCAAGTTTGAGCCTTCCATCGGTCTCCAGCCTGCGCTCGATTCGCTCGATCTGCCCCTCGGTTTCCGAGAGTTCGATGACTACGGACTTGGCTCCTCGCTCCTCATCCCTGCGCCCTCGCTTCTTGGCGATAAGTTCGCGGATGTGGGATTGGATTTCGTCTCGACGAGCCTTGTGGACTCGCGCCCGGTCGCGGATCTCCTTCTGGCGCTCTTTGGCCTCGTCGATCGATTCGCGCAAGCCGCGAGCTTGCTCTTGGACGGCATTGCGCGAATCGGCAGCCCTGCGAGCATTCTCATTGTGTCCATTTCGCTGCTCGCGCATGCGACGCAGCTTGGTCTCCATCGCATGCAGACGACTCCTCAGGTCGTCGTCTGGATTGGTAGGTTCCTCGGACACGGGCGGGCGACGTGGGTTTCCCTCTTGAATGGACCTGCTGATTCGTTACAGTCCGAGGACCGAGGCGATGAATGGTAGGATGGGGGAGAGGATGGCTATCATCGCGCCTACGATGAAGGCGGCTCCGGTGGTCATGCGTAGGCGTGTGAAGAGGTCGGAGCGGATTTGGACTGTAAGAACGCGTCCGGATATGAGGTTGCCATCGGGGTCTTCGAGACGGATTGTCACCGTCGATTCGCCCGTGCCAGCCGGTAGCAGGCTTTGCCAGATGATCCGGGTTGAGGCGAGCAGCCTAGGGAGGATTTGGGTGAGTGGCGGCTGCTCAAGCCCATCGAATGCTATGGCTTCGTGCGGGTCAATGCGCAATCTGTACTCGCATTCGTTGGGTCTGAAATCAGGTGTTTGTACGCGCAGGATCAGGTCCTGCGCCTGGTCGGTCTGGTTCAGGATGAAGGCGAATAAATTCGCGGGTCCAACCACCAGATTCTCCATGTCGACATCGAACCAGACCGTGCCACTGCGCCCCGTTTGTTGGCGCATGTGGAGTCGGTCGTGCAAGCGAAAGAACGGGGTGCAATCAGTCATCGCCCGAGACAGCAGACGATCCCAAGTCTCCTCTCCCAACTCAGGATGATCGAATAATCGGTCGATCGAATCCGAATCTATCATCGGGGCGAGGGCACTGCGGAACTGCTGCTCATCGATGAGTGAATTCCGCCGCAGATGCAACAGATGCAGAAGAGTCTCCTGCATCTGCGTCCTCGAATGACCCTCCTTCACCTCTGCCTCGACGGTGCGCAGATACTCAGAAATCCGCACCGCGAGTAGAGGATCGATATGCGCCTTAATCACATCTGAAAATGGTCGGCGCAACAATGCCGGATGAATCGGGGGGGAGAACGCGTTCAACATCCCCCACGGCTCATTGGCATTGAACCGCGCTTGATTCGACACCAGAAACGTCCCATGCCCAGCGAGCAAAGTCCCTGTCGAGAGCGCCACCAAGCGCGGAGATAAATCGCCATCCGGTGCCAAGCGCAGCGCGACGGCGAGGAAAATGACGGCGAGCACCAAGAAGGTGAGCGTCGCCGTCAATTGTCGGCGGGAGCCGTTGATCGTCGCCCGCATCTCAGCATATCCATGCGAGCTCTTGAAAGTCAGTCCCGCCGTAGTCAGCGACTCAGCCTCATGCCTGAAAATAGTGCGTGTTACGGTCAGCAGACGGAACAGGAGGAGAAGTAACGCAATGTCGGCGACAAGGATGAAAAGTGAGAGGAAATGAATTCCCAAATGCATCTCAACAGGCGCGACGTCCTGCATATGCAACAACCACCACTCCGGCGTCGAATTGCGATACGAATGAGCTAATCCAAAGTTGATTATCACGATCAGCGGAAGAAAAAGAACGAATCTGGCACCACCGCTGATGAGCAACCTATCGATGCGAAGAAGCGTCCTCTCTTGCATCCGTAGTCCGTCTATAGGTCCAGCGACGGGAGGAGTGGCGCGCTTTCCATCGGCTGATTCGCCAGACCTGATCACGCTCTCCAGAGAAGCATCGAGAGTCGAGTCGAGAGGAGTGTCATTTAGGACCTCTTCAGCTAAAGCAGAAAGTGCATCATCAAGGCTGGAGGTCTCATCCTCATATGGTAATCCATCCTTTTCGGTAGCGTCCTCGGAATCATACATCTCACAAGACCTCCAACCGAACTAGAATATGATTTGCAAGCGCTTCAGAGAGCGAAATTGGCGAGTCATCGACTTTGACAGAACCCTCGCTCAGTGATAATTGGGCACCGACCGCCAATCCTTGAGTCTCGAGGGTTCGTGCATCCTGTCCATCGAGGGCGATGAATTCAATCCTGCCCGAGCTTCCATCGGGCATATTCGCCACCGGTAGCAAAGGGGCTGTTACCGCTGGGTCGACTCGGCGTGACACCAGTGGCACGCGCTCTCCGGCGTGCGTGCGTTCGGGGTATCCGAGCAATCTGTCGATGGCCGCCTCGAGATCGCTATCGATCGAGTGTTCCATCTCGCAGGCAGCGGCCTGCACATCCCCATCGTAACCGATGATGTCGGAGAGAAGCATCTCAAGCAGTAATTGGCGCCGTTTGATCTGAGATGCTCTGGCGAATCCTTCGGGACTGAGGCGCGAACCCTTGTAGGGAATGTAGGTGACGAGATCTCGGCTCGCTAAGCGTTGAATCATCTCAGTGGTTGATGCGGCACTGACACCCATCGAGTCAGCCAGCATCGAGGTCTTGACAATCGCATCTGGCTGATCGGAGTGAATCTCGAACATTCGCTTGAGATACATCTCCTCAAATTCACTGAGTTCAGTCATCAGTAAATCACCTCGGTCAATTTGCCAATCATTCTTGGCCGACCTCCGCGATGAACTCGGACCGACATGCTGGACAACGGGCCTTCACCGGTCGGCGCTCGATTGGCACCTTCAGTGTTTGATCGCAAGATGGGCACTCGAGCAGATCGGTCATCGAACGCGTCACCAGACTGGACTGCTGCGGCGCGGGGAAACCGGTTGTCGGAGGGTCTTGGCTCGGTGTGGATGCGGCCGCGGATGAGTGTATTTCCTCCTCGACTTGGGATTCTGTACGCTCCTCGATTGAGGTGGTTGCTTCGACCGTGAATCGACCGGTGCAAGCAGGACACTTGACCGCTCCAGAATGTGTTGCTGGGATACTCAAGTCCTGAGCGCATTGCGGACAGCTGATCTGTCGTTTCTCGGCTGCTGCGGCTTTCTTTCGTTCGCCTCGCGCCTCGCGCATCCGATTGAATCGTGATTCGCCGGTATCAGCCACACGTTCTGAGACGGTGCGATAGAGAACGAGAATGAACATCACCAAGACCAAGCCAGATATCGCGCCGTAAATCGCTGCGCTTAGATCGAAGGGGAGTTCCGCTCCCGATTCGGCACCGGTATAGGAGACTATCTCGAGTAACTTGCTCTCCGATATGCCACTCGTCAGCCATAGAATCTCAACCTCGACGACCTTGGAATCGGGCCAATTTGCGATTGTTAGCGTGCCAGAAATCGATTCACTTGGCCCGACTACAGACGTGGATTTGCTGTCGAGAACCATTCCGTCAGACGTACGTACTACGCGGACCTCTCCGGCTAGTGAGGGTGTATTCCCATCATTGCTCAAGACGTAGGGGATGGATACCTGCTCTCCGGTTTTCGGTGGGTTCGACACTCCCGAAGATGCCACGTTCAGGTCTAAGGCAGGGGGTGTAAGCGTGTGGTGTACCTCCAGATTCTGCGAGGCGGTCCAATCGACCGCCTCGACGGTGAAAATCAGTGAGTCGGCAGACGGATCACCCAAGGAGAATGAGAGTTGACGGCGACCAGGGGCGAAGGTCAATTCGAACGATTGGAGAATGGTTTCAATCGTCTGGTCGAGCATGGATACCTCAATATTGACTACTCTCGAACGACCCTCGGAGAGGTAGAGGGACAATTCTGTGTCGAGGCCATCGGTAAGATCCCAATTCGTCGAATCAACAACCAGAGTCATGCTCTGTGATTCGATAATCTCCACCGAGGTACTTCCATTGAGTTCACGGGCCACTCCGCCATCGGCTGAGTGAACTCGCCACTCGATCTCCAATGGGCCAGTTGTATCTGGTATGAATGAGGTAGAGACCTCTCTACTCGAACCGGGATTGATCAATATCGATTCGCCGAGAATCGAGGCCTCGCTGCCTGGCGTCAATTCCAATTGGACCGTCTGAGGCGACGTGCCTTGATTGTGGACTAGAATCGACGCAGTCAAAGTGTCGCCGACGTGAGCGGGCTCACCGACAAGGGCGATTTCAGGCGAGCCGGCTGCTGTGAGGTTCAACGGATTAGGTTCGACTGGCAGAACCAATGTTCTGGACTGAATGTTGGAATCTATCGCGAAGACGAGGTGAACCTCTCCCTCCGGCAAGGGACCGAATGAGATGTTGACGGTCACAAGTTCCTCAGACCCATCGAGGAATCCGGTCAGATTGGGTGATGATTCACCATTCAGGATGATGTTGAACGACCATTCATCGTGCCCCGCGCTGGTATCCGAATTGGAGATCTCGATGGAAAGTTGTATCTGGTCTCCAGCAAAGGCAGAAGCATTTCCTGATTCGAGCCCCGTCGATGCGTCGATGTAGACGACATCCCATTCGCTCGAATCTTCGATGGTGAAGCGATCCTCAGCTTGGACAGAGGATGCCATGCTGACGAGAATCAGCGCCACAGCACAAACCATGAGGATGTGGCGATGGCTTCGCCTAGACTTCATCGACTGCACTCGGCGCTGTGAAGCGTATCAAGGAAACCCTAGTTCAAGGTCACGTAGTGACCTTTATTGCAGATTCCAATTTGGGCCGGATGCCCATGGACGCAGAGACTCTGTTGCAGGTCACGCCTGAGCAGCTGGCGAAGGCTTTGCTCGACCGTCGTCGCCTCTTGAAGGACCAATTACCGACGGTCATCAGAACGCTTGAGGCGGAAGAACAGAACCTCGCTCCGAAGGTTGCGAGGGCGGTTGAGAACCACAAGAATGCGAACGATTCCGTCGCATCGCTGAAGAGCGGGCGTGACGATGCTCAAACGAATGCCCGGAAATTGCTCCCCACAGTCCGTGGTCACCGTGATACGCTTGTCGAATCGGGCGGTATGGTCAATCTCGACCCGGATTGGAAGAAGGAGAAGCTCTTCGAGGAACTCGATGAGATTGAAGAAAACATCCAGACCTCCGCCCTCGACCATAAGGCCGAGAAGAAAATGATTGATCGACGAAAGAAATTGATCGAGCAAAACGAGAAGTGGCTCAAACAGCGCCGCGACTCAAATCCTGAGATGGCGGATTACATTGATTCGCGGCGTGAGATGTCCCACCTGTTCAAGACGGCTGATAGGTCTCACCGCGAGATGCTGAAGGCGGTCGAGAAGGCTCAGCCTCTGCACGAGAAGAAGGTGGCGATGCAGAGCGAACTTCGTGAGGTACGCAGACAACTCGACCGAGCCAAGGAATTGCTTGCGCAATCCGACGATGCAATCAGCCACTGGGAGCGTCGCTTGGTAGATGGCTACGGGGCATTGGGAATGGGATTCCCAGACCTGATGGCAGCCAAGCAGAAAGTGGCTGAAGGTGGAGATTCCTCCTTCGCACGAAAATCACCTCCCAAGGATAAGAAGACTGCAATGAGATCCAAGAAGAGGGAATCCCGCCCCAAGTCTTCGAAATCCCAGCCAGCCGCGACCAAGTCTCATCCCGAATCCGAATCTGGGGGTGAGGAAGAATGAGTGATGGTCTTTTCGAAGACCTCGAGGCTCTGCCTCATGATGAGATCGAGGAGAAATCAGCGGACTTGGATCGGCAATTGCGTTCGCTCGAGGACGAATTCAATTCACTGAAAACCGATCGTCGCTCACAAGTTGACTTGGTGAAGTCTCTACGCTCTGCGGTCGGCGATATCGAGGAAGCGAATTCAGAGCGCAAGGCTCTCCTGAATCAATTTCACAAAGTCAAGAAAGAAGCCGACAAGAATCGGCAACTGCGCGACCGAGTGAATCAATCGATCCCTCCACCAGCGGCTGTACTCGAGGAATGGCTAGCCGATACCTACACCAAACTCACAACCATCGATAACGACCTAACCGCAGTCCCAACACTCAACCGAGAATTGGATTCCTTCCGACGCTTCTTCGAATTGCAAGCTGCCGTCGTGCGAAAGCGAGAGGCGGAGAATGTCCACGCACTCTACATCAAAGAAATCGACAAATTGCGCCAGATCACCACCGATCTGGATGCAACCCGAAAAACTCAGGAAACCACCGCAGAGAATGTGACCGAAGGTAGTGAATTGAACACCGACAAGATCACTCGCAGTGAAATTCGCAAAATGAGCCGCGCTATCAGTGGTATCGACAAGCGGCTCGACTCGATAAAATCTCAGCGCAAAGACCTCCGGAGAGAGGCAGGGCGATTACGCTCCTACCTCAAGATAACCGGTGGGCGAGGCGGAAGAATCCGCCTCGCCGATGTCAAGGACCGGGCGAGCAGTGGCGGTGCTTTGAACGCCAATGAATTGACCGCACTACTCGACTCGGGTGGCTTGATGGATCTAGCTACCGAGAGCAAAGAAACTGAATCCTCTGAGGCACCTCAACAGAGGCGCGGAAAGAGTGGGAAGAAAGGCAGGCGCCGACTCGGTGTCACACGAGGTGGACCGAGACGAGGAAACTCCGCAACAAGGAGAGAATGAGTGGACTGAACTGGTTTCGAGATTCCTCCTATGCGCTTATATGGAAAACGTCGGACGAACGGCCGCAGGAGGCGATTGCTTGGTTATGGAGGGTAGCGAAATCCGTGGACTCCTCCAACCTCGTTGCGAGGACATCCAAGAGCAGATATCCTACAATCGCGAGGAACGCGACCAATGGAATGCCAAGGTTCGTACCCTTCTCGACGAGAGGAACGAACTCAATCGCCAAGTGAAGGAACTCATCACTGAAGTCCAGAACCAGAAGGCATTGCGCGATGAAGCGAATCAGACGGTTCGCGACCTCAAGGACCACAGGTCTGAGAGAACTGATGAATTGAAGGTCATCCGCACGGAATTTCGAGAAAAACTCGCCGAACAAGGCGAGGATGATAAACAACGAGAGAGGGCTGACAAATCTCGTTCTCCAGGACGTATCAAAACTGAGATGGAGAGGCTTGAACGCTTGTATGAACAAGGGCGATTCCTCGGCAAGAAAGAACGCGAGTACATGATGAAGATGAAGCGCCTCGCTCAGGAACTTCGCGAGGCGAAAGAGAGTAAGTCCGATGGCGGCATCCGTGATCTCAAGATGCAATTGAGGGATGCCGAGAAGAAGCAGGAAGAGGCTCACAAGA
>CAZNVK010000006.1:0-74463 GCA_964576865.1 uncultured Candidatus Poseidoniales archaeon
CACTCGTTGGGTACGATGACGTTGCCCAGTCGGTTGAGGCCCTCTTCGCCCAGCGCGATATCGTCGAGGTTGAAGTCCCCGTGAAAGTAGTCCTGGTAGGTCCGCGCAATGTCGTGGTCCAGCGTTCCGCAGGTCGTGATGATGACGTTGAAGGCCTTGCGCTTGACCGCCTCAAGGAAGAAGCCCCGAGTTCCCGTCGCACACAAACAGGCTGGAAATGACAACCAATTCAACACTCCTTCGTCGCCGGACTTCGCCACACTTTCGCGTAGAATATCGCGCGCGTGCGCGAGCTTGGTTGCGGTGAATCCGCCCGCTCGCGCCATCTGATCGATGAGCGCGCGCGGTGTGCCGGCGGTTTCGAAATCGTAGTCTTCGACCGGCGCGGTGAAGTCGTCGCGCGAATAGGCTGTCACGAGCCGGTCGGCTCGCTTCTTTCTATTCAAGTCGCCGAAAGGGGAGGGGGAGCCTACAAAGTGAAAGTGAATCACTCTGCGGTTTGGATTTGGTAGATGCGATCGCGCAGCGCTGCTGCGCGCTCGAAGTCGAGGCGAGCGGCGGCTTGTTTCATCTCCATCTCGAGCCGCTCGATGAGTCTCTCACGCTCCCCGTCAGCCATCGGAGATTCTTCGGGCTCGTCGCTCAGAGCATCGGCTGCCGCGACGACCCATTCGGGCTGACTGATATTGTCCAAGACGGAGTCGGTGGAGTTCCAAGCCCCCGCTCCTGCCCCAAGTCCGAATTTGGCCACGACTCCGTCGACTCCTTTCTTTCCGGGCTTGCGAGCGACGAGCCGTCGCCCGCCGCCCTTACCTCGACCTGCTGCTCCCGCCAGCAGGTCGTCGACCTCTGCGCCCATCACTGGCTTCGCCTTGGGAATGGTGCGCGGAGTGATGCCATTCGCTTCATTGAATTCGATTTGTCGCGCCCGCCTCGCATTGGTCTGAGCAATCGCAGCCTCCATCGAGGGTGAGATTGCATCGGCATAGAGAATGACCATACCATTCTCGTTGCGGCTGGCGCGACCGATCGTCTGCAGCAGCGAGCGCTCGTTGCGCAGGAATCCCTCGCGCTCGGCATCGAAGATGGCGACGAGCGAGACTTCGGGAATATCCAATCCCTCTCGCAGCAGATTGATGCCGACGATGACGTCGATATGACCGAGCCTCAGCGCCTTGATGATCTCGGTCCGCTCGAGCGTGTCTATCTCAGAATGCAGGTAATGAGCCTTGACTCCCATCTTGTTGAGATATTGCGAGACCTCCTCAGCGAACTTGATCGTCATCACAGTGACGAGCACTCTTTCATCGCGTTCGACCCTACGGTTAATCTCGCTGAGAAGGTCGTCGACCTGCCCCTCAGTCTTCCGAATCTTGACCTTCGGGTCGAGCAATCCCGTCGGACGAATCTCCATTCTCACCGCCTCGGGCAGGTCGCTGAGAATCTCCTCCATCGAGAAGCGTGCCAGCTTCTTGTCGACGTCGGCTTTCCCGCGCCCGCCACCCGCGGGCGCGTGCAGCAATCCATCGTGAATCGGACGCCCAGCCACCTCGGACAGATGCCGCAACTCCCGCTCGCCGGGAGTTGCAGAGACATACATCATCTGAGGAATCAATTCTTGGAACTCTGCAATTTTCAGCGGGCGATTGTCGTGCGCACTACGCAAACGGAATCCGTATTCGACCAAATTCGCCTTGCGCGACCAATCGCCCCCAAACATCCCGCCGACTTGAGGCAGAGTCACGTGACTCTCGTCCATGATGACGAGATAGCGGTCGCCCGCCCCGTGGAAGTTCTCCGCGCAGAATCGATAGAAGTCGAGCAGACAATACGGGCGCTCGCCCGGTTGCCTGCCATCGAAATGCATCGAGTAATTCTCAACCCCTTTGCATGAACCGACCTCTCGCAGCATCTCGAGGTCGAATTTCGTGCGCTGTTCGATGCGATGAGCCTCCAAATCTCGGCCTTCGCTGACGAAGAAATCGATTCGCTCATCCAGCTCGGCCTCGATATCCTCAATCGCCTGCAGGAAGCGTTCCTCGCCAGTCATGTAGAATTCCTTCGGGTGAATCCACGCCTCCTCGAAATCGTCCAAAGGCTCCCACGAAACAGCCTCACAGACAGTGATTTTCTCGACCCCATCAAACCCAAATCGAATCCTGATGGGATCGTCGCGGCTCGGCATCCAGACATCCAGAACCTCGCCGCGCAACCGCACGTCCCCACGCGCGATATCGCCCGTGGTCCGGCGGTATTGCATCTCGACCAGCGCGCGCATAACCGTCTGAGGATCGCGCTCATCACCGACTTCGAGATGCAGATACGATTCTTGGAAAGCCTCGGGAGGGTTGAGTCCGTAGATGGCGCTGACCGTGCCAACGGTGATGACGTCGGGGCGGGTTACGAGGCTTGCGACGGTGGAGAATCGCTCCTGTTCGATGCGCTCGTTCATCTGCAATTCCTTGTCGATGTAGAGGTCGCGGTTCGGCAGATAGGCCTCGGGCTGGTAATAGTCGTAATAGCTCACGAAATACTCGACCGCATTCTCCGGAAACAACTCGCTCATCTCCTGCCACAACTGCCGCGCAAGCGTTTTGTTATGTGAGAGAATCAGGGTAGGCAAGCCCAATCGCTCGATGATATTGGCCATCGCGAAGGTCTTGCCCGAGCCGGTCACTCCCATCAGCACACAGCGTTCCTGACCGGCTCGAATCTGCTCGCACAGCGTCGAGATAGCCTCCTCCTGGTCCCCCGCTGTGCCGTACTCCGAGTGGAGTCGAAACATCGAGACATCAGACATGGGGAACACCGCAGGGAAGCCTTGCTTCGGGTGGCTGTTCTTGAACTCTCATGTGGGGGAGGGAGGTCAGAGGCGTAAGTGAAAGTGGAACGAAGGCTAAACTGAAAGTGGTCCACAATCGAAACTGAAAGTGGTTGGCAGTCGCTCCCCAGTTCACAGACCAAGGGCGGCTGGATCGTACGCAATCAAAGCCGCCAGCAAAACCCAGCCAGTAATCATCGACACGCGGAACAGAGTCGTCTGGAAGTCCGCGAGTCGCTCGCGAGCAAGAATCACCCCAACATTCGCGAGCGCCATCCCCAAGGCCGCCCCGAGAAACCAAACCCCGCCAACCTCTGAGATCCCATCCATCGGGTCGGCCACCGCAAAACAAGCAAACCAGGCTAGCGTGAGTTGAACAGAAGTACGCGTCGTTGCGTTGGAGCCGAAGCGAGCGGGGAAGGAGTGAATCCCGGTTTCGCGGTCACTTTCAACGTCCATGCGCGCGTAATTGATGTCGAAGGCGGCGATCCACAGGGCGACGCCGAGACTGATCCAGAAAATTTCGGGGTACCAGTGGAAATCTGTGATTGCGGCCCAGCCGTGCACATCCGCTGCAACCGCTACCCAGGCGCCGGCGGGGGCGAGTCCGAGGCAGAGTCCGAGCCAGAGGTGGCAGCCCCAGGTCCAGCGCTTCATGTAGGGGTAGATGACGAAGGCCAAAACGGGTAACCACGCCATCTTCAACGCCACTTCATTGAGTTGCCAGGCTCCGTAGCACAGGAGGATTAGGAAGATTGCTGAGAGGGTGTAAGCGGTTTTTATCGACATCTCGCCGGAAGCGAGATGTCGGCTTGCAGTGCGCGGGTTCGCGGCGTCGATGTCGCGGTCGATGATGCGGTTCAGCGCCATTGCCAAGCCTCGTGCGCCTACGCCTGCTAGGAGGATCCAGAGCATGTCTATGGGTTGTTGATTGGCGAATTCGGATTCGGCGATGAAGAATCCGATGAAGATGAAGGGGAGGGAGAATAGAGTGTGTTCGACTTTGACGAAGTCGAGGATTTGTTTGACCTTCATTTGGCTCGCTCCAGATGGGTCATAGATTGTTCTCAGCGAGCCAAGCATCGACTTTGGCTTCAATCGCTGGGTCGTGGAGGGTTACTGCCGGCCAGCGGCGAACCGGGTGCGGGCCGGTGGTGCTGGGGATTGGTGCTGTTGCGTCCCATGCGAGGCGCGCGCGCGCGGCATCGAAGTGGAGGTCGCGGGCGACCTCGAATCTGCAGAATAACTGCCAGAGAAGTCGACGCTTCCAATCTGGTTCGGTGAGGTCAGCGTCGGTATCGGTGATGAATAGCCAGCGCAGATTTTGCGCTTCCGGCAGAGACCAGATTTCATCGCGCAGCCGTGCAATATGTGCGCGCTGCGCCGCTGCCGCCGCCTCGTTCGGCGCCTCCATTGAGGTGTCGGCGCGCGGTCCGCCCTCGATGTGCGTGGTGACGACCATCATCGAGGGCCGCAGCATCCTGACGGCGGCCACTCCGTCGATTGCACTGGCCGCCTCGGCCACAGAATCCCCTGGTCCAACAGGTAGGACGAGCCCGGAATTCGGGTCGCTGGCCACCGGGCTCGAAGCATCGATTACCACCTTCGAATGCACATCCTGCCAAGGCGAGGCGTGGGCGAGAGTATCCGCAACTTGACCGTCCAAAACTTGGATGTCGTGAGCAACGGAGACCTTCGAATCGAGCGCGTCGAGTAAGGCCTCGAGGTCCTTCACAGGGTGGTCAGGGTCGCACGCAACTATCGATTTCAGGAACATCATCTGACCCGCGCCGAGCAGCCCTAACGCGGTCTTGCGAGCCTGTCGAGGGTAGCGTTGCTTGCTGGCGACGACAGCGAGATTGTGGAATCCTGTTTCCAGCGGCAGGAAGAGGTCGACGACGTCGCGGTGTTGGAATTTTAGCACCGGCAGGAAGGCATCTCCTACCCCTTCGCCGAGGTATCCGTCCTCCATCGGCGGCAGTCCAACGATGGTTGCTGGCAGCACCGCGTCGCGTCGGTGAGTAATCGCGGTGACGTGGAGCACTGGGTAGTCATCTTTGAGCGAGTAGTATCCGAAGTGGTCTCCGAACGGTCCTTCGCTTCGCTTTTCGGAAGGAATCGTGTAGCCTTCGATGACGAAATCTACTTCGGCGGGAACCAGCAGGTCATTGGTCAGACACTTGGTCAATTTGAGACGCTTCCCGCCGAGTAGTCCAGCGAATTCGAACTCCGAGAGATTGTCGGGGAGGGGTGAAATCGCACTGAAAATCAACTCCGGTGGGCCGCCGATGCATACCGCGACGGGCATTCTACTGTCACCAACTTCCGCAGCATGGTCAGCCCCGTGCTTGTGGCTCTGCCAGTGCAGCCCGACCTCCTTCGGACCGAAGATCTGCCCTCGGTACATGCCCATATTGTGCGCACCGGTTTCAGGGTCGGCGGTGACGACGAGCGGGAGTGTGATGAACGGTCCTCCGTCCTCAGGCCAAGTGGTTGGAATCGGTAGGCGCGTGAGGTCTGGGTCGGCCATTCTGACCTGTTGACAGGTTCCGCGCCGGACTTTTTTCGGCGCCATCGACATGCCTTGCAGCGCCAGTGGAATTCCCTTCCACGGCGCGCGCAGAACGGCGCCGATATCGGGCTTCATCAGCCCGACCATTCGCTCACCGATCTCACTCGGTTCCGCAACCCCCAATGCACGATTGGTGCGCTCGCGCGTACCGAAGAGATTCATCGCGAGTGGAAACTCGCTGACGCTCCCGTCAGCGAGGCGCGGCTGTTCAAACAAAACCGCCGGCCCGCCGCGCTTCACCAATTTGTCAGCGATACACCCAGCCTCGAGGTAACAATCGACGGGTTCGGCCACGCGAAGCAACTCTCCAGCGCTCTCCAGCGCCGCCAGATATCGCGCTGAGCGCACCCAAGCCATCAGCCTCGCGAGGGCGCGGAACATGAGAACATTCGCTCACCTTCACTTTCAGCCTGCTCCCTCTCTCCCTCTGGTTGATATAGGCTCGATTTCGATGTGTCTCACGGTGGCAAATCTCTTGAACGATCGCTCCTCCCTTGGTATCAGCCCGCAAGGGAATACACGTCCCCGGGGGGCTTCGGCCCCCGCGGGGCACCCCATTCTTCGATCCGCACTTGTTCCTTGCGTGGTCATGGTCGATGTGCGCTTCCTGATGAAGGTCTGGAACGTCGTCAAAAAGCGCACGGATTTTACCCCTGAGAAAGCTGGCGAGTTGTGCGATTCTCTGATTCCAACCTGGGGTTGGCGGCGCAGAACGTACTGGTTCGATGCGCCGCCCTACAAACCACCCAACAAACCCACAGAATCTCAAGTTCGAAAGTTCGCAGAAGCCGAGGAATTCTTTGAGCAAATCGACCTACTCGACCGAACCAATGTGGTGCGGGGATACTGCAAGCCTAGTCGATTTCGGCTCAGTCACCATCATCCACCTCTCTTCCGAGCCAATGGAACTCAGGAGAGCCATGTCACTAGAATTGAACAGAAGCAGGTGGATGTTCTACTGGCGACTGAAATTGTTCGAGTATCAACCGCTGGTGAGGCTCAAGCGATAATTCTCATCACTGGTGATGCGGATCTCGTTCCAGCGGTCAGCGCAGCCCAAACTGCGAATTGCATGGTTAGGTTGATGGTGGCTGAATTTCCGCGAGTAAATCCGCCCATCAGGTCTAGCCCGAATCTATTGCGTGTGGTCGACGAACGCCGAGATTTAGTGCCTATTTTGGAGGTGATAGGCGAACATTCCTCTGAAGAGGAATGAGCGACGGATTCATGGCCTGTTGCACGACGCCAAGCATCGTGGGCGAAGACATCACGACATGCGACGTGCTGGTGGTAGGAGCCGGACCGGGCGGGGGGAACGCGGCTCTGCACAGCGCTCGAAAGGGTCTGAACACCATCCTAATCGAGGACCATCCAGCCATCGGAACACCGGTCCACTGCGGCGAATGTATCTCCGATGTCGCTTGCGAAAATCTGCAGCTCGAACTCCCGCCGCATGTGATCAGTAAGCGTGTTCACGGCATCCGAGTGATCTTCCCCGACGGCACCGCCAAGAAGCTCACAGAGGAGGGATACGTCCTCGAAAAGCACCTCTTCGAGCGCTGGATTGCCGATGAGGCGGTCGCAGAAGGCGCCCAACTCCACCTCTCGCACAAACTCCGCTCGATGACCAAAGAGCACGATGATTCGGGCAAGTTCACCGGCTGGTTGTGCGAAGGTAATGGCGAACAATTCCCGATTCGCGCAAAAGTCGTAATCGACGCATCGGGAGTCGCAGGCGCAACCTCGCGAATCCTCGACCTCAATCCGCGAGGCAAGGTAATCGCTGGCATGCAATACGAGATGCTCGACGTTCCAACCGACGGCTACCTCGATTTCTACATCTGGCCAGAGTACGCCGAGAAAGGATACCTCTGGATGATTCCAAAGTGCGACGGCCGAGCAAATGTCGGCCTCGTCAGCGAGGACAAGCCTCGAACCAAGAAAGCCCTCGATGAATTCATCGAAATCACCCACTTCAAAGATCTCCAACAAGTTCCACCTCCGTGGAAGGAGAAGGGCAACCCCGCATTCGGCGGAACCATCCCAATCTCCGGCCCGTACGAAACCACCTACGACGACGGCCTCATGCTGGTCGGTGACGCCGCTGGCTTCACCTCCCCATTATTCGAAGGTGGCTCCCACCTCGCCCTGAAATCAGCCACCTTCGCCGCTTCAGTCGCCGCCGAGCAAATCGCATCTGGCGACCTCTCAGCAGCCCAGTTGTCCCGTTATCAGAAGTTGTGGAGCGACGAGTTCCCACCCTATGGGAAAATCTTACGTGGCAAGACTGCGTTGTTCGATTTGAGCGATGATGACATGTCATTGATGGCGCGTTGCTTCCCCGACGAAATGAGCAATATGGGCCCTCACGGCAAGCTCGCAGTGTGCCTTCGAATACTCCTCCGACGCCCGAGCCTCTACGCTAGGAGAATCATACCAGCGATGCTCTCCTTCGGCTACTCGCGGGCGAAATATTACGGCTGGTGATGGCGATTTTACCGACCGTCGGCACTCTGCTGATGCTGCTCGCGGTCGGTACTGGACTGCTCTGGTGCTTCACTCGATTGCCCGCGGGCGAGCCTTTGGCTCGACACGTTACTTTGGCCGCTCAGGTTGCGCCGTTTTTGTTCCTGATGCTGGCGTTCATTTCCGATTGGGAGGCGCTCGACTTGGTGAAGCGGTACGGTGGGTCTGACCTGCCGCTGCTGTACCGTGTGTCTGCGGTTTGGGGTGGGCGCGCCGGCCCACTGCTGTTGTGGGGCGCGCTACTGGGTGTTGTTACTTGGTTCATGTCGGGGCGCAGTGCATTGAATGTGCTCGAGGTTCGGCTGATGCACGGCGCTACGACGGCGATATTGGTGATCTCTTGGATTCTATCGCCGTTTGCTGCTTCGAGCGGCTGGGGTGGTACTCTGAATCCGCTCTTGCAGACGGATTTGATGGTGATTCATCCGCCGGTCGTTTTTGCTTACTATTCGCTATGTTTGGCGGTTGCTTGTGTTGCGCTCGCGGGATTGATCGAGAAACGAGATGCGCGAGCGGTGCACGAGGCTCAGTTACACTGGGCTCGTGCTGGATTTCTGATGGGTGCTGTTGGAATCGGGCTTGGTGGATTGTGGGCTTACACGGTACTCGACTGGGGCGGATACTGGGCTTGGGACCCTGTCGAGACCGCCTCGATTCTGCCTTGGTTCGCGCTCTTGATGATTGTACACGCTCGCGCGCGAACCGATTCGGAGCGGGCCTCAGCAATCGTCGCTTCGCCCGCTCTCGGAATGTTGGCGGGTGCCCTGGCAATTCACGCAACATTGGTCACCCGCGCAAATGGAGTCTGGGCTTCGGTTCACTCATTTGTTGGGAATGAGACTGGCGAGTTGTACGATGATCCATACTTACGAATCCTGCAACTCTTCGATGAAGGTGCTGCCGGAATCGAGGTCGCTGCTTACTCGCTGATGATGCTCGCGCTGTGTATCGGAGCGGTCTGGTGGTTGGCCTGCCAGCAGAAGCAGGCCTTGGCCGCTCGTGGGGTGACCAGCCTTGCCGATTCGAATCGCCCGCTCTCCTCGGTCTTAGTGCTCTCGAGTCTCGCGGTCGGGGTTTGGATGGGCTCGACCGCGGTGACTTTGGTCGGCGGTGCGCTGATGCTGCTTCTCGTTCGCGGCGAGGCTGAACGCCCGCCGGTGACGATTGTCTTCGCGGGCGTTTTCCTGATGCTTTTCGCCAGCTGGACATGGACGGCGACGCTGGCGCAGGCGATTGTCGGGATGCTGTTGTTCCTCAGCCCGTGGCTTTACTCGGCGGCTGAAGAGGATGAGATGCCGCTGACTTTGATGTTCATCGATACGCGCGTGCGAATGAAGGTCGCTCGCGCGATTCCTTGGTTTGCCGGAGCCGCTTTCCTCACGCTGACCTGGCTGCTCCTGACCGCTGAAATCGATGGTACCAGCCTCGCAGCACACGAGTTTTACGGCGCGCCAATTCTCGCCTTCGCAATCCTCGCGCTAACCGTCTACGCTTGGGGCAAATCGGTCGACGCTCGCCGAGGTAATGCCCTGATGCTCATCACTCTGGCAGTCTCACTGGCACTCGCCTACACTGCAGACAAGTTCGCTTTGCCGGGCGACCCTACACTCCTACTGACCGATACGATTTCACGCGGCGCGCTGGCCATGTTCATGCTGACTTGGTTGGTAGTCGCGCTGCCGCCGAGCGCCAAAGTCGCCTACGACGGCGCTCGACAAATCATTCCGAAACTGCGCGAGCGCGGAGTCCGAGCTCAAAGCAACCGCGCTCGCCTACGCCTCCTCGGCTCCCACCTCGCACACCTCGGAATCCTCCTGCTGCTCGTCGGCCACGTTCTGACCACAACTCTGGTCGACCGTGCTGACCCCAGCCACCTCATCACCCTCGAGAAGGACAGCCCGGTCGAATTCAACGGCTACGAATTCACCTTCCGCGAGACAGTCCTGTGGGGCGAGGACGACCCCGAGTATTCGTACGCCATCGGCAATGGTTTCGCAGGCTTTGTCATCGAGGTCACGAAGGACGGTGAGGAGGTTGACGAGGTCACGCCGGGAATCCTCAGATTCGGCTGGCAAACGACGCGCTCGGAGGTCGACAGAATGGTTCGTCCGAGCGGCGATATGATCTTCATTCTCGACCAACAACAGGCCCAAATCAGCCTCACTGCGCTGATGCAAGGGGAGATCGATGAGGTTGCTGAAATCCGCGTCACGGTCCACGATTTGCAAGGTTCTCACCTCGTCTGGAGCGGCTGGGGACTCATCATGCTGGGCGGCTTAGCAGCCTTTCTCAGCAGCGAGCGTAGTACCGAACGCAGCCCCTCCACTTCGGATGAGGAAGAATGAGCCGAGGCTGATTCAGCCCCACCACTGGTCATCTTCAGCGGTGGTCTTTTCCAGCGCCGCAACGAGAATCTCGAGGGCGCGGGAGTAATTCTTCTCGAAATTGATCGTCTCTTCAAGCACTAATTCATCACCATTGAATTCCTTAATTTGCAGGTGATCATCGCCGTCAATTTCGCCGATATATTTGATCTCGACAAAGCGACCTTTCTCCTTGGATTTCTCGAGGAAAATCGTTCCGTCATCCTCGAATGAATTGAACAGGTCGCCGACGGAACGAACCGTAACCTGCTCCTCAACGCCACCGTCGATTATAGTGAAAACCTTAGGGCCATCGCCAACGCTCTTTCTTTCCATATCCATCGCGTGCGCCATCTGCGAAGCAGCTTCGACAGCCTCTTCACCATACTTCTCGTAATTCTTCTTGAGATAGGCGGAGCGTGCCATTGAGACCAATTCAGCGTGCTCCTCATCATTAGCGACTGCCCAACTCTGGTTGGCTGAATTGTATTCCATTTTGAAGCGCTTACCACGGTGCTCAGGAAGCGTCTTCTCGAATTGTCGCACCGTGAACAAAAACATGATCGGCAGTGGTAAACAAACTATTGAAAATATAATTTGTCCAAACCAATGACCACTCGCCCCATACGCTTCAATGTGATTATGTGTAATCAATACCGCTTCCGATGGCTGGTCAGGATCGAAGTAAGCCGTAGTGTTCGAGTAAGCGGGATAATCCTCTAACCATGCTTCGGCCTGCGCTCGGGAGGAGAAATTTACCGAGCTGGCATCGAAAGTGTAACGTTCACTATGGTAGGTCTGACCATCGACCTCCCAAGAGAAGATGACTCTCGGAAAATATCCATCATAATGACAATCGCCTTCCAAATTATCATGGCACCAATGGTCAGATATTCCAGTTGCAACGACAGTCGCATCTGCAGGAGTCCAATCGTCGGTCACCATCGGTGAAATCAAGATGAAAATCACGGCGAAGGAGAGCATGAAGAGAGCGAATACAACTCCAAGTAAGACTCGTGGTACATTTGTGAAAGCGAAATTCGATGCCATCATTTTCAACCAGACTTTATCATTCTCATCCGCTTTCTTTTTCTCGATCTCACCAGGGGTTAGATTGCCTGAAATGCGCCGTTTCAGGAAATTCCACGGGCGATCTTCCACAGGGACATCACGGAACATCCAAAGTATGATGATAGCAAAAAACCCGAGGGGAATAATCAACTCGAGTATATCGAACACAAATGGCGGAAGCGAGTCGATGAATTCCCAGAAGTCCATGAGTTGATTCTCCTCGGCATAACGCCGTCCTTTGGTTGTCCACATCACGGATAAAGTAAATCCCGGCACGAGGCAGTTCAGTGCTTCGGTTTCGCCTCGTTCTCACCCTTTGGGTGAACCGAGCGTATCAAAAAGGGGAGATAGGTCGGCGGCTCGCTCATAGGGGGCTACACCATGGACAACGGAGCCATCGTTCACATCGAATACGACCTGTATAACGCCGTAAGCGGCGATATCATCGAGACGACTCGCGAAGAGATCGCCAAGGAACACGAGGTTTTCCAAGAAGGCCGCACCTACGAGCCAATGATCACCGTAATCGGTGACGGTCGCCTCATCGGTGGCTTCGAGGCTCACCTTGCTGAGGCCGAAGCCGAGACCGAGTACACATTCGATATCGAGCCTACCGAGGCATACGGCGAGCGCGATGCTTCCCTCGTCGAGACAATCTCGCAGAACGTTCTGCTCCGCAGCGTCCGCGACCCAAACATGCTCGCCATCGGCGCGCCCGTCGAAATCGGCGGTCGCCAAGGTGTGCTACAGATGCTACGCGCAGGCCGCGCTCGCGTCGATTACAACCATCCACTCGCAGGTACCACCCTGCGCTACACCTACACCATCGTCAAGGTAGTCGAAGAGCGCGCTGAGCGCGTAGCGACCCTCCTTCAGATGAACACTGGTCGCTCGGACTTCGAGGTCGAGTTCGAGGGTGACGACGTCACCATCACTCTCCCAGAGTCTATCGCATACGACCAGAACTGGGCATACGCCAAGTTCTCTCTCGTGCGCGCCCTACGCGAGCACCTCGAGGTTGGCACAGTCGTCTTCCGCGAGGTTCACGAACCTCGCGTCGCAGCTGACGAAGAAGAGTGACGCCTTAGGTTCGATCGGCGCCCATCGCGCGCCGCTGTTAAAGAGAAGTAAGGTGCCTCTCGGTACTCACAGGGCACGTCAACGCCTCGCGGCTCAGTTGACCCTCTTGTCGTCATTGAGGCGTTGACAACGAAACAAGCACCCGTCAAGAACCTGTTTGACCGGCCGCGAAAGCGTTCGGTTGAAGTCTAAGCGCTAACCCAGCACCAATCATGCGCACACGCGTGGCAGCCGTCGGAATGCTGCTGATGCTGGTCATATCCACGGTCAGCGCCGGCTGCTTAGGCCTAATCATGCAGCGCGAAGTGATGGAGAGCATGCGCGAAGAACCAGTTGTCATCAATAAGGAGGAATCACACCTCTGGGATGTCACATTCGACTCAGATTCACTCTCATCAGAAGCAATCCAATACACGAACGAGACTCAAATCGCCTTCGATGATACCGTCTCGAAGCTCACGATCACGTTCCGCGCGCAATTCCCCTACTCGAGCATCCTCGAGGAGGTCGTCCCCAACGGTACTAACGAGTATCGCTACGTCCAGGTGCGCGTGTGGGAGCCCGGGGTCAAGGCCGCAGGAGGTGACCCGTATTGGGAGGTGAGGGCGACGCAGGACTACCCACTCGAACGCTTCGAATTCTCAGATCTCGTCAACGGACTCTGGCTGGTCGAAATCGATGCCCGCGGTTATGGCTGGGATTCACCGATTGACCAAGCTTCATTCCACGACCATTTCGACATGACAGTGACCATAACCAAACCTTGCGTTCACTTTGCAGAAGTCCATGAAACCGGCGAGTGCACCGACTTATCGGTTCTGCAGAATCGCTGATTTCGCCGGTCACGCCCCTTTGGGGCGGTGCGTAGCGCTTATGAGGGGAGGTCAGGTCGCCGCGCTGCTGAGGACCCACCATGAGTGAGATTGAGTCACCCCTAGTGCCGTACGATGTGTACGAGACGCACGCGGTTCACATTGGAACCAACCAGAAGTCTGCCGACATGCAACACTTCCTCGATACCGAACGTGCTGACGGTAGCGGACTGCACTTGCTCGACATCAACCAGACGGATGCTCGCATCCGCACTGTTGCGAAGTTCCTCTCGCGCTACGACCCTGAGCGCATCCTTATCGTCAGTGCACGTCAGTATGGGCAGCGCCCTGCTCGGAAGTTCGCTCAGTCTATCGGTGCAAAGCGCATCGTCGGGCGCTTCATTCCAGGAACGCTGACCAATCCTCAGTTGCGAACCTATCAGGAGCCGGAGGTTCTGTTTGTGACCGATCCGGCTGCGGATGCTCAGGCCCTATCTGAGGCTGTGTCCACGGGCCTGCCAATCGTTGGTATCTGCGATGCCAATAACACTCTGCGAAATGTCGACTTGGCTCTGCCTGCTAACAACAAGGGTCGCCGCTCGCTGGCTCTCATCTACTGGCTGCTCGCCCGCGAGATTTTGACCGCGCGCGGTGCAACGACCTACGCCGATTGGGAGCGCGCGCAGGACGTCGAAGAGTGGGAATCCACGTTCTAATCCTCGACTCCGAAACCGTGCGGCTGAGCCGCCCGTCTTCTTCGTCGAGGGCAATCATCTCGGCGCGCTGCGCCGAGGCTGAGTGATAATCCTGAGAACCAGCGTTGGTTCATCTCAAGCTCAGTTGGGATGGAGTCATTGCTTCCGATAGCGCTGTCGCGCGCTCGAGCGCGCGACGGTTCAGGCACCGAGGCGTCCTACGAGGACCATTCTACCCATCATAGTCAGGTCGACAGAGAGTGATCCTCGTCTTCCTCGCTGGATGTCGAGGAGGTCGAGTTGTTCTAGTCCTTGGACTTCTTTGCCGCCGCGGATGTGGTAGGAGATCAGACTCTTTTCTAGACCTGTGCGGCTTGAGAGTTCGGCCAAGCTGCTGACAGGGGAGTCGGACAGGGCTTGCAGAATCTCCATCTTGGCCGGGCTGACCAGGGCTCTGAATGAGTATTTCAGGACGGGCAAGCGGATTGCGCGGCCCTCGCTGACGGTCATCGTTTCGAGACCGTTGACGTGGGCCGCGGTTAGGGCCGCAGTCGCGTGATCCTTCGATGCGGCCCCGATATTGACCAGAATCTCGTCGAAATCGCCATCGATGGCTTTCTCACTGATGCGGTTAATCACCGTCATAACACCCAGAAATGGGTCGCCGTTCGTGCGATGCAGGTCTATCGGAACGTCGAGAATCGACAATTTCCTTCCAATTCGTTCAGCGTGCTGCTTCATCTCCTCGTCGTGGACGAGGGCCACTGCAGAGACCGGATATGCCCTTATGCCGACCATGATCGGCCCGATCTCTTGCCCGACAGGGATGATGTGAAGCACGCGTTGTTGTCGTGCGTGCGCGGGTTTTTTGCTCCCGTTCTTCATGCCTATCAAAATGGCTGGATTCACGGACTAACAAAGAAGTGTTCGCCTTCCGGTCATCAAATTTTGAAGGCGGCTTCTCATGAATTGGTGGTATCGCGTCCAATTTCGAAGTTGCAGAAGTATTCCATTTTGCGGAATTCAGGATTAATTTCTCGGGGAGACTGACCAAATAGGATGAGCAGGGCGGGCAGCCTGTCCGGGTGTAGCCGGAGGGGCTGCCGCGCATGGACGAAGACATCAGATTCGAGTCGCTTGGATTGCGGCCGTACATCGCAAATGCGCTGCTCGGGATGGGCTTCGAGGAGATGACTCCGGTTCAAGCCGAGGTGATTCCGGTTGCGCTGGCTGGGAGGGACGTTCTCGCCACTGCCCAAACTGGTACTGGTAAGACCGGGGCTTACGTGATTCCGATTCTACAGTCGGGCTCGCGCGCGTTGATTCTTGCTCCAACGCGCGAGCTGGCGTTACAGGTTCAGGATGATTTCAATCGAATGTGCGGAGGGACACATCCCTCCGTCTGCTTGATTGGTGGCGCGCCGTTTAGAGATCAGAAGCGCGCGCTGAGGAAGCGGCCGGATTCGAATATCGTTGCAACTCCCGGCCGATTGTGTGATCACATCGATCAGGGAACCGTCGAACTCGATGATATCGAGGTCTTCGTGCTGGATGAGGCCGATGAGATGTTGAGCATGGGATTCTCAGATGACCTCGACCGCATCAATGCGGTGATGCCGGATCAATGTCAGACTCTATTGCTCGCTGCAACGATGCCTAAGTCGGTCAAGCGGCTGGCGAATGCAGCTCTTCGAGAACCGGTTCAGATTAACGCGGGGTCCGGGCCACTGAAAGCCGCTGATACGGTGCAGCAATCGGTTCTCATAGTTCCAAAGAGGAGCCGTGCGCAGGCCATCGAGAGGCTTCTTGTGCGTTACGATCCTGAGGCCTGCATCATTTTCTGCAGGACTCGAAATCGCACCGAGGAATTGGCTAAGGAATTGTCTCACATCGGGGCGGAATCGCTGCACGGAGGCTACCAACAGAAGCATCGTGACAATGTCATGACGCGATTCCGCAATGGCCGTTCGAATCTTCTCGTAGCGACCGATGTCGCGGCTCGCGGCCTCGATGTCGAAGCAATAGATTTGGTGATTCAGGATGATATGCCGGCCAACTCGGAAGTCTACGTTCATCGCGTTGGCCGAACCGGACGGGCCGGCCGCGAAGGTCGAAGCATTCTGCTGATTTCCAAAGGTGTCAGCCGCCGTATCGGCATGCTCACCAAGGTGGCTGGTCGGTTAGGAAAGGAACCACTGCCGACGGCGGGTGAAGTCGAGGAACTCCAGACCATTAGATTGGTTGAGGAAATGATGGAGAATGAGCCGAGTCGAATGGCAAAAACGGCTTACGACGCGGCTATCGAATCGAATCTTTCGCCGGAGGAAATCGCTCTGGCTGCCATCGAAATGCTCGTCGGTGAGGCGAAGATTGAGGAATCGTCGAAGCGAACTGGCAGTACGGCTCTTGCCCTCAAGGTCGGTAAGATGGATAGGGTACGCCCGAAGGATATTGTCGCTGCAGTTTGCAATGAGGGCGGACTGAAGGGAGACAAGATTGGACGCATTGATCTGCTCGACCGAATCAGCGTTGTCGAGGTTCCGAGTTCAGAAATCGATTCTCTGGTCGCGGCCCTATCGAATACCAAGGTGAGGGGCCGCTGGTTGAAGCCACGTCACGCTGATGATTGGGAATTCGCCAATCGCTGATTTGCTCAGCTACTGGCCTGCAAAGCCGATACGCGGTGCAGTTCGATTAGCGTTGGATTGATGATGAACGGGCGGGGCCGAGATATCATGGCAGAAGGTGTGCTGACTGGTTCTGTCGAGCCTGTGCCGTTGTTTCTGGCGCCGATGGCCGGTGTCACCGATTTGGCCTACCGACTGCTCGCGCGCGAGGTCGGGGCTGACCTCACCTTCACCGAATTCACCGCCGCCTCTGGGCTTTCACGTCACGCAAAGCACTCATGGCTCAAGGTCGAGTCTGACCCTCGCGAATCGCCGTTCATTCCGCAGATTTTCGGCGGCGATATCGATGAGATGGTGGCGACGGTCAAATTGCTACACGATCGCGCCGACATAATCGACCTGAATTTCGGCTGCCCGGCGCCCAAGGTCTGCCGCAATGATGCGGGGGCCGCCCTTCTTCGCAATCCCAACAAGGTGGTTGAGATGGTCCGGGCCTGTATCGAAGCATCCGACGTTCCAATCACCGTGAAGATGCGTCTGGGCACTGGCTCGGGCCCGAATACCGCCCTCGAAATCTGCAAGCGGGTCGAAGCCGAGGGCGTGCAGCGAATCTGCGTTCACGGCCGCACCCTCAAGCAACGCTACGCTGGCGAGGCGGATTGGTCGCAGATTCGCGACATAGTCGAGGCGGTCGACATCCCGGTCATCGCAAACGGGGATGTCGTCGATGCACAGAGCGCCGCAGATTGCATCGAAGCGACAGGCGCGGCCGGCCTAATGATCGGACGCGGAGCCATCGGCCGGCCGACGATTTTCCACGAAATCAAGCGCGACTTGGGTTGGGCACAGGGTGAGCCACTTTGGGGCGAAGAAAGCGACGCAGTAGCACGTACTTGGTGCTGGGAGCGCTACCTAGATTACGCCGGAGAAGTCTACGATGAGGGCGAATGCAAGAACCTCAAGAGGCACGCGGTCTCGTTCACGAAGGGACTCCCGGGAGCCTCGAATATGCGTGTGGAATTGCATTCAATTCACGACCAGAAATTGCTCGGTGCGCGCGTCTCAGATTACCTGCGAGAGCTTGCCGACGCGCGCGCGATGGTGGTCTGATGCACGATTCAATCAACGTTCTTGGCGGCGAGTTGGGGCTGTGTTCGGCGGCTCCGTTGACAGGTTGGTTTCGTGATGGTTGCTGCAATACCGACGCTCGCGACAGGGGTTCGCACACGGTCTGCTGCGTACTGACGAACGACTTCCTAGAGTTCGCTCGCGGACAAGGCAACGACCTGATTACGCCCGTGCCGGAGCATGGATTTCCGGGGTTGAGGCCGGGGGATCGTTGGTGCGTCTGCGCACAGACATGGCAGGATGCCGCAGACGCTGGGGTCGCCTGTTCGGTGGTGCTTGAGGCGACCCACGAGGAGGCTCTCGTAATGTGTGATATCGATGCACTGCAAGCCCATGCTTACTCGGTTGACTGATTCATCGCATCCTCTGGCCGCTCGATGAAGCAAATTCATTCGGCCGGCTGAGCCATTGCTTCGTCTAGGCGCTGGGCTACGGTTCTCCAACGGCGCAGGGTTCGGTCGATATTTGTCAAGACTCGTTCGGCTACGTCAGCTCCGTCTTGGCCTGCGATGCGGTACCCGTACGGCATGCGACCGCCGAGTGTGTTGAGGAGAAGTCGCTGGGCATCGATCGAGACGGTTGCGAGAATCTCTTCGACCTTTTCGATGCTCAACCTATTCTTGCGCGCTCCGTTGAGCAGCGCATTTGCTACATCTTGGTCGAGGCGACCCAAGCCGCCTCGTCCCATCAGCCACTCTTCACCGCGGGCGGCATGCTGCCTCATGAGACCGGCGTAAACATCCATGGCGATGCGGTCGCGCATCGCCACTCGGTCGACGATACCCGCCTGTCGAAGTCGCTCGACGACGCGCTGGGCGCGTGAACGGGTTTCATCGGTTCTGTCGGCCAGCGTTTGCAGCGTCAGCGGGCGGTCGCTGGCCGCCAATTCATCGAATACTCGTCGAGTCAAGGTGTCGCCAGCCTTGACTCGATCGCCAGTGATTCCGAGGTCGGAGAGTAGTGCGTCGAGCCAATCGCCACCATCAACTAGAGGGCCTGGCTCACCGATATCGATTTGGAATCCCGAACTCTCCTCCTCTGCCGGCTCGCGCATCCGTTCAGATGAATCTGCAATGACTCCACTCAATTCCGAAAGCCGCATCTTGGCGATGGCTCGGGCTTGAACCGCGACCAATTCCACAGCCCCAGCCATCGAGCCGCCGCGCAGCACGTTGACGTGCCAGCGGCCGGCCAAGCACGAACTGACCAAGCCTACCTCGCGCAATTTGTGCATCTGATTGTGAACACCGGTCTGGGAGAGCCCAGAAAATTCCGAAATCGCTGCATTATCCCAGCCGCGCAGCGGCTCTTCCAGCAGGGTGTGGCGGACGATGCGATGGATCGCACCCTGCTCCTCGTCGATGGTGGCTCCCTCGCTCCTGGAGCGAATCAATCCCATCGAATCGAGCAGCCAGGCGAGCAGGACATCGGGGTCGCGAGACCCCGTAGGCATCGGCTGCTCGACCATGCGGATGCGGAACATGCAACCACTTGGCGAAATTCAATGTGTAATAGGATATTGTTCAGCGCAGCCAATTAGACCCACGAAAAGACAGGCTGAACCGTTTTCCAAATCCCCATTCGAGACTAGGTTCATTCCTCGTACCAGCTCTTCTCCAATGGCGGAGCGGTCGAGTCGCCACCGACTCCCGAATCGGATGGAGTGTCCGTCGCAATCGGCGCGAATTCAATCTGAGTCTGATTCTTCGGGTCCTTCATCGTCAGCGCCATTATCACGCCGATGATGAGGAAGATGACGCCGCAACAAAGGCAACTCGCGCCGCCGAATATACCCCCGAGAGCACCCATGAAGTTGCCGAAGATTTCGCCGAATAATTCCTCAGGCAAGACGAGGGCGGATTCGTGTGATGCATCGATGAAGTATGCTGTTTCATTCTCAAGATTGTATATCCATCCGAGGTGGTGCCAACCATCTGGGTCGTCTGCGTGGCCTTGAGGCAGCACACCGTCTTCTGTACAATCATCAGCGACGTATTTGACGTCGGATTCTGACCCGTCCTCGAGGACGATTGTCAGGGTGAATTCGTCACAGGCAACATCGTCTCGAACCATCACGATTAGAGAATTATCTTCGTGGCTTCCATGCGAATACACTCCATCGGTAGCCATCCAAACCGCATTCTCCTCGGGATCCCAATCGATTGCCGTCCCGGCTCCTGCGCCGCCAAGAGCGGTCATCACCGCTCCTATGAGCAGAAACACGACTCCGAGTCCAATGGTCACCTTGGCCCAATTATTCATGGCTTCGCCTCCAGACACACCTCGATAAACCCACTCCATATTAGCGATCGGTGGGGGTGTGAGAGCGCCCCGCAGATAATCTCGCCATGATGACGCCGAGCGCGCTCACGCCATTTCGGCGCGCAGGTCAAGCCAGCTGTATTCCAAGCGCGACGTGCGTAGACCGCGCAGATGATCGGCGAGTCGCAACTCGCCATCGGTCACGATGCCACGTGTGCGAAGAACTCCCACGGCCGAGTGAACCGCCGAGCGGGAGCGCCCGAGGTCACGTGCGAGTGCAGCCTGCGAGCGAGGCGGGTTGGAGCGAGTCAGGCGAGCGACGACTGCGCGCTGCAACTCGGACAAGCCAACCGGTAGCATAGAGGCAGCGCGCGCATCATCGGTGACGCCGGTCCCGAGGAGAATCTCCACCTGGGCCGGCGCTCCAGCATAGTAGCAAGTGCGTCCGTTCACCGACATCGTCGTCACCGACTTCTCTGAGACCAAGACATCGAGGTGATGCCGCAGAGTTCCGTTTGCAGCATCCAGACGTCGCTGCAATTCGCGGAAATGAATCCCGGGCGAGCGGTCGAGTGTCGCCATAATTTTCGCCCGAACAGGATGCTCCCAATTCTCTCGAGGAGCCGAAAGAGTGCCTTGTGCGGCCGGAGGAAGCATCCCCGGAAGCAATGCCCCAAGGCCGAGAGCACCACCAGCGAGGGCGACGAGCCCGTCGACGAACAAAGAACGCTTACTGCGCCACTGTTCGAGCAATGCCATGGGCTGTTTTCGCGTCATACACCCTTTGAAGGATGCGGCTCGCTGAATCGTTCTCGCATCGGATTTTATGCGCGCGAGGGAATCAGCCGACTAAGACTCGCGCGCGCTCCTCTCGAGTGCGCTTGAGAAGTAATTGACGCACTCGCCGAGCGCACAGATAGAAGCCTAACCTCGCTCGTTCATTGAGGCTCGATGAGGTCCTTGTGGATCTTCATGTAGGCGACGAGGGGGCCAAGGAGTCGTCCGCAGGTTCGTCCGTGGGTGGTGAGTCGGTAGGTCACGCGAATCGGTGGTCCTTCCTCGACAACGCGCTCAACCAAACCGTGCTCCTGACAGGTCGTCAGCTTGTCCGACAGGGTCCTTGAAGAGATGCCCCGCAAGAGGGTGCGCAGTTCGTTGAATCGGCGGTCGCCGGCGATGTAGAGTGCTGCGAGAATCTCGATTGTCCAGCGCGATGAAAACATCTGGAAGGAGTCGACCGCCGCGTCTACCTCCCAGCCGATATCGA
This sequence comes from uncultured Candidatus Poseidoniales archaeon, assembly GCA_964576865.1. Lineage (GTDB taxonomy): Archaea > Thermoplasmatota > Poseidoniia > Poseidoniales > Thalassarchaeaceae > MGIIb-O1. Next base: position 21,225 of record CAZNVK010000006.1, read on the forward strand.
CTTCATCATCGTAGTAGGAAGCGAAGGTCATGCGAATGTCACGACCATTCTTTTGAACGTCGACGATGGACTTCTCGATCTTGGCGAAGTCCTCTGGAGTGAGTGTCATCGGTGGTCGGCCCATGTGCAACAGGTTACGCAGACCGTATCTGGTGTATAAAATGCACCTCGGTGCATCCCACGAAACTTTCGGATTGATATACAGGAGGTCGGTGGTTCAGTGTGAAAACTGCACCGAGTAGCAGATTCACACCGGAGGAAGAGACATGGATACATGGTTGGAGAATTGGGTCGACGAGTTGATGCAAAGCTGGACCGAAGAGGCGATTGCGTGAGCTGGGCTGAGGGTCTGGCTAAGTTGCGCGCACTGATTGTGCGTGGAATGGTTACAGTGCGCGCGCCGGCTACTTCTCGCTATCCGCGGGTGTCTCCGAGTTCCTCAAATGGGAAGCGCTCGAGTTCGCCTCAGTACCAGTGATCATTGGTTCTGGTAGGTTGGCCTGCGGCCTTCGATGAGAGCGCTGAGTCCCTCGAGGGCGTCGGCGGTGCCGAAGATATCGTGGAGTTTAGCGAGCTCGGCGGCTAGTCCGGCGTCGAGGTCGCTACCTGTTGTTACTGCCTCGTCGAGCAGATCGCTGGCCATCGCGAGAGCGATTGGCGCGGTTCTGGCGAGTGATTTGAGTTGGCGGCCGACCATCTTGTCTTCCGCGTCGAAGCCTTCTGGGGCTTGCCCCGCTGCGAGTGCGGCCATGTTCGCATCGCCGTAGAAGGCGAGAGCGAAGGCCGCTGCTGGGTGTGATGGGTCGGCCGGTGCTGCTGGGTACTTGTTTGCCGGCTTGCCTGTGCTGGCGATTTGGGCGACGGTTGAATCGACGTCTGATGGGTCGACCAGATGGGTCAGCAAGCCGAGTGCGGCGGCGCTATTCGCGTCGAGGAAATTTCCTGCAAGGACAGCGTATCGCGCCGCTTCGATGCCGCAGATTCGCGGCGTGCGTTGCGTACCTCCGAGACCTGGATAGATTCCGATGCTAGTCTCGGGGAAGCGGAATTGGCTGCGGCGGGTTCCGATGCGGTAATCGCAGGCCAGAGCCAATTCGAGCCCGCCGCCGAGGGCGAGGCCGGTGGTCAGAGCGATGGTCGTCTTGTCCGAATTCTCGAGCTTACCGAGAACCTCGTGCCCGAAGGCGGTGAAATCGTAGATGTCGTGAATTGCGTCCGCGCGAATCTTGTCGACGAAGAACTTCACATCGGCTCCGGCGACGAATGCCTTGCCTGCGCCGTCGAGAACAATCGTCGATACGTCATCGCGCGCATTGACCGTGTCAAGTGCCGCGCCGAGTTGAGCCACCACCGTCTGGTTGAGCGCGTTCATCGCCTCGGGGCGGTTGATGCGAATCGTTGCAACCGCACCGTCCACCTCGGTGTCAACATAGGAAAACTCGAGCGGTGCGCTCAGTCCAGCGAACCAATCGGGCAACTCGAATCCGGCCAAGTCAGCGTAAGCCCCAGCCATGCGCACCGCCTCGCCAACCCCCAAGCGGTTGGCGATTTCGAACGGCCCGCGCGCCCAGCGCAGGCCGACCTTAGCCCCGCGGTCGACGTCTTCCATCGAGCAGATCTCCTCTGCAACGATCTGCGAAGCGACCGCAAAAGTCTGTCCGAGGAGGCGCTCGCGAATCACCGCTGCCGCCTCCTCGCTGCAATCGGTATCCTCACCGATTTCCCACATCTCGCCCGCCTCGACCATCGTGCGTAGGTTGGCAGCCCCAGTGTAACGTGGGCAATCCAATTGCTCAGCCAAGTAATCGGTCGAGTGTAGGGCGATCGGAGGTCCTGTGAGGTTCATCAGAGCGAAAGGACCCATGCCGATGCGGAAGGCCTTCATTGCAACCGCATCGATGGCTGCTGCACTAGCAACACCCTCCTGCAGCAGCAAACAAGCCTCATTCAACCAAGGTACGAAGAATCGGTTCACCACAAAGCCGGGTCGGTCCTTGCAGACGATGACGACCTTACCCATCGTCTTGCAGTATTGCTCAACAGCAGCAAGCGATTCCTTCGAGGTCGACTCGGCGGGAATAATCTCGATGAGTCGATTCTTCGCTGGATGATAGAAGAAATGCAGTCCAACAAAGCGGTCCGGCCTGCCGGTCGCTTCTGCCAGAGCGTTCACGCTCAGCGAGGAGGTGTTCGAAGCCAGAATCGTGTGTTCGTCGCAGACCTCGTCGAGGGTCGCGAACACCGCGGTTTTGATGTCGATATCCTCGAACACAGCCTCGATTACCAAATCGGTGTCGGCTGCGACATTCTCAGTCCCGACAACGCCGGTAATTCGTCCCTTGATCGCCTCAACTTCGGCCTCGCGGAAAATCCGCCTTTCAATGGCCTCATCCAAGAATCCAGCAATGATTGACTGACCGCGTTCCACCCATTGCGCCTCGCGGTCAACCATCTGCACCAAGAATTGCTCCTGAGCTGACTTCTGAGCAATCCCCGAGCCCATAATTCCGGCTCCGATAATCGCTACACTCTCGACTGGACGCATGGGCCGGCGACCCGAGTCCCACCCATGAAGCCACCGATACCGGTCCTATGGACCGGCCGTAGCCAACCCGACACGCCGCCGATGGGACTATCAGCGCCCGCATCGGTAGCGGGCGCGTGTCACCCTCGCGTCGTGCAGCCACCATCATCGTCATGCTGATGCTTCTCTCAACGAGCCAAGTCGCAATCGCCAACTCTGGCGGCAAGACCGGCTCCTCCACCAATGGCTGCGGTTGTCACAACGGGGGCAGTGGTCAGGTAACACCCACGTTGACCGGCCTGCCGGGCAATGGCTGGGAGGCCGGAACCACCTATTCACTGAGCATCGGAGGCAGCGGAACACCATCCGGCACGAAGGGCGGTTTCAACCTTGATGCGAATATCGGGAGCTTCTCAAACCCGGGAACGAATGCGAAATTACAGAGCGGCGAGGTCACTCATTCAAACAAGAATTCACGCTCTTGGACAGTCGATTGGACGGCTCCTTCAACCGGCGCTGGTACGGTCACTTTCACCCTCGCGGTCAACTTCGTGAACGGCAACGGGGCAACCTCGGGTGACGGCTGGGGAACCGATTCTTGGTCGCGCACAGAGTACGTCGACACCGGCAATAACCCGCCTGAAGCTCAGAATGTCGTCTTCGTTCCGACCGCTCCGACTCGCGCGACTGGACTCGCGGTCGACTACGATTACTACGATGAGGATGGGGATTCCGAACAGGGGACGCAGATTCGCTGGACCCTCGATGGTCTCAACGTCGGCTCGCTCAACGATCAGACCTCGGTCTCCACAAACTGGCTTACCAAGGGGCAGGTCTGGACTTGCACGGTGACTGTGAAGGACGGGACCGAGCAGGGTGAACCGGTTGAGATCGGACCCGTGACGATTGGCAATACCTTGCCGATCGCGAGGAATTTGGATTTGACGCCGGAGGATCCGCTGGATACCGATGAACTCCGGCTCGACTACGATTACTACGATACGGATGGGGATCCGCAGCAGAATTCGCAGATTCGCTGGTATCTGGATGGGGCGCGGATTCCCGAACTCGATGATGAGGATCGGGTTTCGGCTCTGATGATTCGAAGTGGGGATGAATGGGAGGCTTCGGTCACGCCGCACGATGGTGATGATTACGGCGTGACGAAGTACACCGGTGTGGTTGTCATCGGCGCATCCAACAATCCTCCGGTTGCGACGGCTTATGTCTCGCCGGTGGGCAATGCCCGCACCGATGATGCCCTGCAGGTTCACGTCGGCTGGACCGACCCAGATGGCGATTCGGTGCAGGCGACTGAGATTCGCTGGTTCCGCGATGGAATGCAGGTCTCGGCTTACAATGACTTAACCGTGGTTATGTCCGAATCGACCTCGAAGGGCGAGTCATGGGTTGCGCGTGCGCGAGTAAGTGATGGATTGCTGTGGTCCGATTGGGTCGAGAGCGCACAGGTGCGGATTCAGAATACTCCGCCGGAAGTGACCTCGATCGAGATGCTTCCGGCAGGCACTCTGACAACTACGATGAATCTCAGTGTGATCTGGGAACAGAGCGATGTCGATGGCGATGCTGAGTCAGGGAGTCAGATTCGCTGGTGGGTTGATGGAGAGTGGGTTCGCGAATACGATGGCTTGCTGGAGATTCCTGCCTCTGAGACGGTTCGCGACCAGAGTTGGTCGGTGCAGGTGGTTCCTGGAGATGGGGATGATCTGGGCAATTCGATGAAGACGACTTCTCGCCAGATCGAGAATGGTGCGCCGGGCGAGATGGTCGTGCTTCTGGGTGGTGGGGATTCGGGTTACGCCGGCGCTCCTAACGGAATGCCGGCCGCGCCGGTATCACCTGCTGATTCACTCTCGCCGCTGGTCGTCCACACCTCGGCTGTCGATTTGGATGGCGAGCCCGTCGCATTCCATGTTTCTTGGGCTCGCAATGGGTTCACCGTCGCTGATTTGGACGGTGAGACACTGGTTCCCGCCGATCGGCTCGAACCGGGTCAGACTTGGGTGGCGACTGTGACTGCGAGCGATCCATGGGGGCTGTCGACGGTTGAGATGGCTGAGATCACCATCGCTAATGTTCCGCCAACGGCTCTATTCACGACTTCACCCGAGTCGCCAGTGGCTGGTGCTTTCATCACCCTCGATGCCTCGATGTCCGCGGACCTCGATGGTGAGATTACTCACTACATTTGGAATGTTGACGGTGCGAGCCTGACCGGACAGATGGTCAAGGTGCAACTCGGGATGGGTTCGCACTCGGTCACCCTGACCGTCGTCGACGATATGGGTGATACCGGAGTAAGTTCCTCTTCGATTGTCTTCGGCGAGGTCTCCACAGTCACAGGGCTTGAGGTCAGCCTCTCGGGCAATATGGTGAACCTCGCTTGGGATTGGGCTGGGGATGAGACGACATTCCGCGTCTATCGCTCGACCAGCGCCTTCACCTCGATTGGACACGGCGTTGCCGGAGAACCACTAACCACCGGTTTGGGGGCTGTCGGCGAGACCTCGGAGAACTCGTGGAGCGAGACCGCACCGGTCGCGACACACCTGCATTATGCGGTTACTGCGGAGGTCGAAGGTCTCGAGGTTCTGTGGTTATTCCAAACCCAGAATACCGGCACAGTCGATGCCAGCGACGCCCCTTCATCGATGGATGTCGAGCCGACGGGTTCGATTACCGTGATGTCGATTCCGCTGACGCTTGTGATGTTCCTAGTCGGTCTCGCGAGTATCGGTCTGACTTTGTTCGGCCGCAGGAGGGATGCCTGATGCGCGGCCGAATACTCGTCATCGTGACCGTAGCGGCGATGCTTCTGGCAACGCAGGGTTCGGTTGCGAACCCGGGTGGCGAGGGCAATGATGACCGCGACTTCACCTGTGGCGGTTCTTGCCATGGAGACCCTAGCCTGAGCGGGGTTTCGAGCGCGGTCATCAGCATAGATTCGAGCGAGACAGCATTCGCTGGAACCGCTTACCAATTCGAGACCAGCATCGAGATTCACGAGATTTCGCACTCGCGCCTACTCGGAGTCTTTCTGCTCGGGTCGACCGATGGAAATGGCGACCAACCATCCGATCACGGCTGGACAATCATTCAGGATCCAGCCGGAGGCACGGACAATTATGTCGAACTAACCGTGCCCAATGATGGTCTCGTCAGCTTGAGTTGGGTGCTCACCGCACCCTCGGCGACGGGAAGTACCGAACTGATCGTCGCCGTCCAACACGGCGCCGGCTACCCCGGCGACGTGGCATATCTCGGAGTCTCTGATACCCATGTAATCGAGGTCGACCCAGTGCCTGCAAATATGCCTGGATTCGCCCCTGATTGGACAGCCCCGAATTACCGAGTGACCGGCGATACCTCGCCGGTCAGCATAATGACTCAAAATGTCACAGAAATCTCAGTCGAGTGGAAACTCGAGGGCGAAACCTTTGCCCACTCAGCAACCGTAGAAGCTGGCGGTGAAGACGAGTGGCTGGTCCACCTGCCAGCGACCATGGGAGAAGCAAGAATGGTCTACAGAGTCACCACATCGAACGGCCAATTCGATGTGGTCCAACCCTGGCTGACGATGGGAACCACCCCGCCTGAATTCGATGGAAACCTGTGGGGTGCACGCGCCCAAGGCTTCGCGGGCGCGTTCATGATAATCGCTCTCATGGTCACCCTGCAAAGAATCTTGAAACCGGCTCGCAGGAAAGACGACCTCGACCAGACGGCCGAGGTCGAAGCGGCCACACAACCCGAACCCGTAGCGCCCCGCGCAGAACCTGAACCTGAGTCCCCTGAACCAGCAGAACCGGAGGTTGCCCAACAGGATGAGCCCGAAGCAAAGATGGAGGTTCCCTCAGCCGGCTCACAGCGATACGAAAAATACGATGAACACCCCGAATTACTCTGGGACACGGTCGAAGAAAAATGGGTCGACGACCCCAACGCAGGAGGTGGCGAATAATGTTCGCAGTGACCTTCCATCACCTGATCGTAGGCTTGGCAACAGGCATCGCAACCCTATCTTGCGCATCCGCTCTCGGCGCGTGGTTCTCAACCTATTTCGTCGGCGGTAGCAAGGCCCGCGCCTACCTCGATCGCACCGCTTACATGGCAGGTGTCGTCGCTGTCCCGATGCTTCCCTTGGCAGTTCTCTCTGGAACCGCTGCGATGAGTGCGCCTGGTGGCGATGCGATGAGTTACAACAAATTCCTCTTCACCGGCCTGACCGCTGGATTCCTCATCTCAATGCTGGTCGGCCGATGGAGATTCGGCCCGGGAATCTGGGTCGAATCTCGTCTCAGTATTCTGCAAGTTGTCTGCGCCGTTGGAGCCATGATCTCGATTACGATTCTTGGCTCGATCGGCGCGAAGATGAGTCTTGGTGAATCGACGCTCGACATCTTGCCATTTTATCCAGCATTCGATGAGTCGATCGTCGTCAATCAATGGCTTGGAATCGTGCTATTATTGCTCGGCCTCGCGGCCATGGTTGTCTCCTTCATGCTCGGCCCCAAGGTCGAGCGCTTGCCTGAGTGATTCAGCGAATTCACAGATCAGCGGTGGCCACCGGAAGTGCCACCGTTGCCAGCTCCATCGGAACCTTCGTCCGACTCGTCATCCGACTCGTCGTCTGATTCTTCGTCCGACTCGTCGCCGTGCTCGTCCGATTCATCATCGCCGTGATCATCCGACTCGTCCTCGCCGTGTTCATCCTCGCCGTGCTCGTCGGATTCCTCCTCCTCGTCGAGGCACTCGCCGTGGTCGTTGTGGTGCTCGCACTCCTCCTCGTCGGATTCGTCCTCCTCGTCGTGGCAGTCTTCCATCTCCCACTCCTCGCGGCCGTCCTCGCCTTCAGCGTCGACCCACTCGAGGACGCCGATGCAGGTATCGTAGTTGAGAACCATCCACCAAGTGCCATCCTCGTCTTCCCAGTGGGCATTCCAGGTATTGGCTTCCTCGTCGTACCATTCCTCGGCGTAATAATCGTCCTCGCAGACGTCGTATTCGAGGCTGTGGCCATGGCCGCTATCATCGACGAAATCGTAGACTCCAGCGCATTCGTAAGTCTCGAAAGAGATCCAATATCCGTGGCCCTCCTCGTCTGTCGCAATCCACAACTCGACCATCAGAGGCTCGGACTCCTCCCAATCGTGCTCGTCCCAATCATGGTCCCACTCCTCATCCCAATCGTGGTGGTCAGCGCATGGGTCCCAGTCGCCGTGGCGGCGGTCTTCGCCGTTCGCATGGCGTGAGTTTTGGCGAGGCTCGTCCTCGTGGCCGTCAGCCGCGTCGTCTCCGTTTGAATCGTGCTCGTCGGACTCGTCTGAATCACCATTGTGTTCGTCCGACTCGTCGTCGTGCTCGTTCTCGTCGGACTCGTCGTGCTCGCCGTCCCACTCGTCGGATTCCCAGTCGTGCCAGTCATCCTCATCCTCGCAATCATCGTACCAGTCATGGTCCCAATCGCCGTGGCCTTGGTCCCAGCCGTGGCCGTTTCCGTAGCCCATTCCGCCTGCGTTCTGAGCCATGGTGGTCATGGCCATCATCATCATCCAGTCGGAACAGGAGTCGACGATTGGAGCGAGTCCCTCGGTGAGGGCTCGAACGGTAGCCGGCGAGAGTGTATCTGTGGTTTCCGTACCGTCGTCTGAGACGGTGGTGATGGAGACTGAGCCGTCTTCGGCTCGCTCCACCTCGCCGCCGATATTGCCCCAGAATTCGCCGTGGGCGTAAGATACGCACATCTGGTGGAACATGCTTTGCAAAGCCTGTCCGGTGTGCATGCCCGAAGCGCCAAAGATCGACCAAACGACTTGTGAATCGCGCATTCCAGCGCATGGGTCGTCGACGGAGACTCCGGTTGCTGCGTCGGTTCTGTCGATGGTGATAGTCGTCACACCGTTTGCGCTCGTGCCGAGAGCGGTGCCGGTGGCAGTCGCTGGTGTACCGGCTGCAGTATTCGGGTTGGAGTTCGGGTCGCGGTCCGCGCTCTGGTCGCGGTCCAAGTTCTGGCGGTCCATGCCCTGATTCGCTTCGCGTGGCTGGTCCTCACCGCTCGAGTCGGGAATTCCCTGTCCGGGAACAGCATCAGGGCGTTCGTCACCAAACATCATCGGTCGGTCAGCACCCAGGCAATCCTCCCAAGAGAAATCTGCCTCGGCATCACGCAAATCCATGGCACCATTAGCCATTTGTTCGCGATCTGTGGCAGGGTCGGCATCCGCATCATCGGCGCCCTCCTCACCCCCGCTCAGCAGCGCATCGCCGGAGTCGCCGAGGACTCCAGAACCCAATACTACCGAGGCGAATAACAGCAGTCCGACCGCCACAGCGAGCTGACTGCCTCGTTCCTGATTCTCTTCCGATTGCTCATCGAGCATGTACGCTGCCCGAAATCGATGGCGTATGAACGGTTCCCCTTCGTGTTTGCAGGCGATATTAGTCCGCGGGCATTCGCCTGACCTTCGGCCGGTTCGCTCTCATTCACCTACGGTGATTTCCTCGAACACGGCCGCAATACGCCTCGCATGGGCATCGGGCGAGAGGTCCAATGACTCGATTCTCGCCCGCCCAGCAGCCGCCCAACGCTTCCTGACATCCGGCTGCAAAGCCTCGTTCAGAGCCTCCTGCCAAGCCACGGGGTCATCGCGCGGCAGCAGCCGTCCGCTGACCCCGTCCTCGATCGAATCTCGGAACCCCCCCTCATCGACGAAAAGCGCGGGAGTTCCCACGGCGAACGCCTCGATCGGAGTCAATCCGAACGGCTCGCCGTGAGCGAAACTCACGATAGCCACCGAACGTCGCATCAAGCCGGTCAATTGCAAGTTTGAGAGTCGCGGGGGAGTCCACAATCGAACCCCCCGCGCGTCGGCGTATTCGTGCAATTCCTCGACCTCCTCGAATACGCCTCCACCAACCAGCACCAACCCAAAGCCGCTGCCAGCGAGCATGGAGATGGTTTCCCAGCATCCTTTGACCCAGCCAGCGTGTCCGATCGTCGTAACCCAAGGTGGGTCGGGAAGTTCGTCAAGATCTACCCAAGCAGCGTTCTCAGCCTCGCTCGCCTCAGCCGAAAACTCGCCGAAATCAACGCTCGGATGAATGAAACCAGCCTCGCATCCATAGACCTCACGTATCCGCTCGGCACTGTAAGTCGAATTGCCGTTAATCCGTGTGGCCGGTCGCTTGAGAAATGCCGAAATCGTGCGTCGGTCATCACGCCTAGCCTTCGCCAACGCCAACCTCGTCAACGCAAGACTGCGCCTTGGTTTCCCGTCCACACCCAGGTGTAAAACGTCCTCGTGAAGACCTCTGTGGGGTTCGAGCATGTGCAGGTGGAATGGGGTTGTTTTTGGAACGAGGCGGATGAGTCCGAACGATCCGTCCCCGCTCACCAGATGGACGAAATCCGCCTCGACAAGCGCTTCTTTGAGGCCTGTGATTCCTCGCCAAGCCTTGGTTGATTGGCGGAGGTCGCGGTTGAGGACAGTGGCTATTGCTCCGGCCTCTGGGTACCACGGGATGTCGGGTTTGAGGAGGGGGATTCCGTGGGATCTGCAGCAGTCTTTGAGAGCCCTGCTGGGTTGTAGTGTTGCCATTGTTAGGTTGTAATGACGGGCGAGCGCGGGGAGGTTTCTGATGAGGTCGCGCTCGGCTCCGCGCATCGTCTCGAAGGTGCCTTTTGCTACCACGAGGCTTCGCTTCTCGATCTCGATTGTCATGGGATTTCCTCCACTACTCTTCGATAGACTGCGAGGACATCGTTGGTGATTACGGGCCACATGTAGGCTTGGGCTGCGCTGTGGCCCGATTTGCCCCAAGCCTGTCGCTGCGCTTCGTCGGCTTGGGCGAGGCTGCTCATCGCCATCGCGAGGGCTGCGGGGTCGCCGGGTGGAACCGATAGTCCAGCTCCCGGTTCGGTGACGAGTCGGCCGAGGTCGTTGACATCGGCCATGATTGTCGGCGAGCGCGCGTGCATGGCTTCGAGCATGACTGTGGGCAATCCCTCGAAGCGTGATGGGATTACGATGCCTGTGGAATTTTCGAGCAGCCAGCGCTTCTCGCCCTCGCTGACCAATCCCAAGCGGTGCAGAGATTCTGGGCTTGAGGCAGATGCGAATCGCTCTGTCAGCCAATCGCCTAACTCGCCCTTGCCAGCGATGGCGAGGTCGAATCCGGGATCGGATTCGGCGGCGAGCAGATCCCAAGCGTCCATCAGGACATCCAATCCCTTCTGCTCGCTCAATCTTCCAATGAAGGTCACTAGCGGCCGGTCGGAAGCCAAATCCAGCAGCGCCGCCGGCCGCTCAGAATCATCCCCGATTGGCGAAAATCCGTTCGGGATGATGTCGATCTGCCCCTTCACGCCCTTGGCGCGTATCAGATCGTGAAAATACTGAGTCAAACAAATTCGGGCCGCACTCGCTTGCAATGTTGCACGCCCCTGCGCGGCCCACCTCAAACGCTTCACCGCGTTAGCAACAAGCCCGCGTTTGACGTAGTCATTGTGATAAGTAGTCACCACAGGAATACCTGCACTGCGAGCCATCTTGAGCGATTTCCTCACCAAAATCGGCAGCGTATCGTGTAGGTGAACAACATCGAATCCATCCATCGAGAGCCCATCCAGCGACACGACAGGATCGACTCCAGCCAAGACACGGCTCGGCGGCAGCCGAACTACTTGGATGCCGCCGCGCTCGAAGCGCCTCGGCTCATGCGCAGGCACATCGGCGCACCAAACCGTCACCTCATGTCCGCGTTTGACGAGCTCCCGCCCGAGCATCTCGACGTGTTGGTCGCCACCCCCGACGTGGGGCCAGAACCAGACGTGCACCAGCAGCACACGCAACGGCGCCTCACCCGAAGCCATCGCCCCCCTCCCGATTCGCGTTCTGATAAACGGCGCGGCACTCGCGACAGCCTCCGAATCAACCGTTCCAAGGGCCACCGGGCACCGCTGGGGTCATATTCTGACCCGCCTGCCTGCGCTCGATGAGGCGGGTCATTCTTGCGACGAGCGCGTCACAAGGGGCTGAGTCGTATGGTCATCGGATGATCGAAGACGCGCTCGACCGCGCGCGCGTTCCGTTCTGGACGAAGGCTGCATGTGTTCGCAGCGCGGAAGAACTCAATTCTGCCTTAGCAATGGGTGGGGTTGACCTTGTTCATTTCACCGATGCGCGGGCCGCTGGATTCGCTGCACTGGCCCGCGATTACGCCGCCTCTGCATCGGTCTTTCTCGAAGATTCTCCGCTGTCTGCGCGCGCGAGGGATGATGTCGATACTCTCGACCTCGCGCTGCTCGAGGATGAGTCGCTGGTGGCGGAGTTGACCTGTGCGACATCGACGATTGGGCCCTGTCTCGATGTCGATTCATTCGACCCGAATGTGAGCGAACTTCCGCGCGAGCACATCGCGTCAATTGACGATGAATCGCGCATGTTGCTCGCGCTGGCGACCGAGTCGGAAGTCGAGTCGATTCTCGCCGAACTCGATTCTGAGGTCGCCACAGATTGCAATCTCTTCTCGATGTGCGGTCCGGAAGGCTCAGCCCTGCTGGACCGCCCAATCCGCATCATCGCCCTTCTCCAGCACGCCGAGGCTCTACTCCTCGGTGCTGGTGATGGATACCATCCACACATCAGCCTGCATGCTGCCGCTGCAGGCTGCCCAATAATCGACTGCACAACCGAAGACCCACGCGATTGGGCCGACCAAATTACAGCCTTCCATTCCGAGTGGCGCGCAGCCGGCAAAGTCCCGCGCCACCCGGACGAGAACACTATCGCCCAAGCGCGAAAAACCAATGGACTTCGAGCCTATGGTGCATCCTTAGCCGAAGCCTATGACTCGCTGAACGGCGCTTGATTCAGCCGGATACATGCATCGGTTTGATTGATATACGAGAAGTCAGACCGGCGGTTAGACTACCGGTCTGAAACCCACCGGAGAACCCCCGAATGCCACCTCTCAAGCGCTTCAAGAATCTCGACGTGGACCACCAGGCCCGCGTCATCGGCGCAGCACGCGAGATGTTTGAGCAGCAGGGTTACGATAGCATGTCGCTCAACGATCTGCTGCGTGAATTGGAAATCTCAAAGGGCCAATTCTACTATTGGTTCGAGGACAAGTCCGACCTCTTCCTGGCCGTCCTTCACGACCCGGTCGTGGGATTCCGTGAAACCTTCATCGCGCAAGGACTCCCGCAATCCGCAGACGATTTCTGGCCATTCATGCAACGCCTCGACGACGCCTGTGGAGAGTGGTTCACCAACAATTTGCACCACATCCCGATCTGGTCACGTGTGATGGAATTACCACGCAATCACGAGTTAGCCGAGGGAATGGAGGAACTATTCCAGCCAGTCGAGAGGCATTTCAACGAGGTTCTTGAGTTGGGGATCGGTTGGGGCTTGGTTCGAGATGATATTCCACTTGAGAAATTGATGAGTTTACTTCATCTCATTCGCGAAGGATTCGACCAGTTTGAACTCGAGAATTGGTCAAGCCTCAAGGAGAAACAAATGTACGAAGTCCATCTACTTCGCACGAAGATAACACGAGCATTATTGGAGAGCTGAAAGCATGTTGAAAGTGAACAATTTACGAAGAGGATTCGGAAGCGGTGCAACGCGACTCGAGGTCCTCAAAGGCATCGACCTCAAACTCGGCAAAGGCGAACTCGTCGCTCTGATGGGTCCATCAGGGTGCGGAAAATCGACCTTGTTGAATATAATCGGCGGCCTGCTCGAGGCTGATTCCGGCTCTATCGATCTGGCCGAATTCGATTACGGAACCGACCATCCGCGCCGTCTCGTCGATCTTCGCCGGCGCGGCGTTGGTTGGATCTTCCAAGACTACCATCTGCTCGACCACCTGAGCGCCCTCGACAATGTCGCCCTCGCCCTCGAACTCTCCGGAGTCAGTGCATCCGTGGCTGAGAAGCAAGCACACGTCGCCCTCGAACAGGTTGGATTGGGCGACCGTGTGACATTCAAGCCGGACGAATTGTCCGGCGGTCAGCGACAGCGCGTGGCAATCGCCCGCGCTATCGCTGGAGATCGCCCGCTGCTCCTCGCCGACGAACCGACAGGAAATCTCGACATCGCATCGGGCGAAGAAATACTCGCGCTATTCAAGAATCTCTGCAAGAATCAAGGCATTTCGATTCTCATGGTAACCCACGACCCCGTACTCGCGTCGAAGGCCGACCGCATGCTCCTGCTACGCGACGGCAAGGTCGCGGCTTCGGACATCAAGGAAGCCTGGGGAGAGGTCGGAGGTGAGGCCTGATGGAACTCGCCGACCGCGTAAAATCCCTACCGGACGCGACAAGAATCGCTGTACTGAGCGCTTGGCGCGGCCGCGCACGAGGCGCCGCAGTCTTCGCTGGAGTCTTCCTCGCAAGCCTCGTCATCACCACCGTTCTCGCCTACGGGTCCGGACTTATGTCCGCCTTCCTCGAAGAGGGAACCAAAGGCGAGGAATACGATTACCGCCTCGATTTCCACTCAAAATCCAGCGACCGATTCGACGATTCAGACGCTTTCGAATCGATTTGCGAACAAATCCTCGAAATCGATGACGTCCTCGATTGTTCAATCAACGCCGGCCGTCAATCCGCCTACGGTGGCGGATTCTTCTCAGATTCCCAAACCCAAGCCCAACCCCTGCAACTCCTTGCAATCGACGGCCCGGATAGCAATTGGTCAAACGTCGACATCATGTTCCCAGAATCCGAAGAAAACGGGCCACCAACCCATGGTTACCGCCCAGTTCGTCTCATCGGAGAGGGCGGCTACGACGGAGAATTACTCGAACGCCACGACCGCCGAACAATCTCCGGCGAGTGGCCAACAAGCGGAGCAGAAGCGGTAGCAAACCGCAGCGTCATCATCCCGGCAAAACTAGCTGCAGCAGGCAACGTAGAGATCGGCGACACCTTCAGCCTGCTCAATTTCACCTACGACACCAACGGAACAGAAGCCTGCGAGGGGGACGACCCGATAGGCTACGAAGAAACTCTGTGGGACCACCACTTCTACTGCCGCGTCGTCATCAGCCTGGACAATCTGACAGTAGCAGCAATCTACGATGATCGCACTTTCTCGAGCCCACTCATCTCGAACCAACCGGTCTACCTACCCTGGGACCTGATAAGCCAGTCGGACAAGTCCGAAATCATCGATGGAGACCATGCATATCTCGCCATCGCGATGGATCGCTCGGCTCTACCCACAAGCAGCACTTCCGCTGCCGAGTCACAATTGCGCGCATGGGCCTCAGAGTTGGGGGGAGAGTACGAAGTTGGCGACGAAACCGTGAAACTGCGAGCCGTTGACATGATTGCTTCGGTGATTGCTTTCTTCAATATCATCCTCTATTTCGTGCAGGGATTCGACTACATTATCATGATTCCAATCGTCGTTTTGAGCCTCGCTGTCCTGGTCTACGGACTGCTTCTCTCGCTCGAACAACGCCGCCGTGAAATCGCCGTCAATCGCGTGATGGGAGGCTCTTCGGCAGGCCTGACGAAGATGGTTCTCGCGGAGATGGGAGTCTATTCTGTGACCGCGTGGCTGGCTGGATATTTGCTGGCGATCGCCGCGATTCCGTTCGTTCTCTCGGCGACCGGATTTATGGAATTCAGGTTTGATGATATGCGAGCGCCGCCGGTGCTTTCGACCACTGCTACAATCGGTACTGCGGTCGTCACGATTGGGATTGCGATGCTGTTTGGGCGCTCGCGCACGAAGGAATTCATCGAGACTGAGATTAGTGAGGGTGTTGCAAAGGTCGCGGCTCAGAAAGAGCCGCGATATTGGTTGCATTGGCTTGTATTCGGTATCGGTTTGGTCGCCCTTACCGATTCTATCATGGAAGAGTGGCAGATGTTTGCTGACTACAACTCCGGTAAGGGCTTCATCACCAATGCCTTCGCCGACGGACTGCTCGCTGTTTTCGGTCCGTTCTTGCTGTGGATAGGCGGTGCATTGGTGCTGTCTCGATTGGGCTCGAAGGGCCCTGAGATGATGCAATTCATTCTCGGCCGAACCCCTCTGCTGAAAGATGTCAAGCGCGGGCTTTCAGGCTCGGGTTCGGCCGAAGGTGTCGGCCGCCTGGCTCTGATCATCGTGCTAACCCTCTCAATCGTCACCATGGCGGCCGTGCAGGGCTACACTGGAACGCTGGTCGACGAGAAAACCGCCGACCAGCAGGTCGGTGCCGACATCAAGGTGGTTTTCTCGGCACCGATGACCGAGTCCCAAGCAATTGCCAAGATCGAATCTGCTTGGGCGGCGGGAGATAGTCGCGACTCGATAGATGTCAGCGCCGCGACTGTCCTCATCATGTACGCGACGCTGACCGAAGACGAATACATCGGCGCGCCGCTGTGGATAGTAACAGACGAAGCCGTCGACCAATTGCATTGGACGGCCCAAGCATTGCCAGGCGATGATCTGGCAGCGGCAAAGGCTGACCTGAAGCGTGAGGGAACATTCACTCACGGTGATGATGCCCGTTGGAATCTCGACGTAAGAACGGGTCAATCGTACTCTTTCGAAGCCACAACCAACCCATTCACCGGCGCAACCACAAACAAGACTCTCGAAGACATCGGCAAGCACAATTGGGTTCCCGGAATGAGTACGGCCGACGCCTCTGGCGCAATACTCATCGGAGAGGCAACAGCCCGCGCGTGGTTTGGAAACCTGGTTCCAGCCGATGAGCAAATCGTCTCGACAACTTGGTTCTTCGACCTGGGAAGCGATGCCTACGCAGAGGACGGAGAATACCTACGCGACCTCACGGTTCGCCTCTCAACAGACAGTTCGGTCGCCAGCGCACAGGATTGGTCGAGCGCGCACCGCGATGTGGAGAAGAACGGTGGGCTGATCTACGGAACGCCCGGTCTGTTGAGTCTGCAATTCGTCGTCTCGGCGATGGCGGCTGTGGCATCTTCCTTCGTTTTCCTGAGCCTTGTTCTGAGCCAGCGCCGCAAGGAATTGAGTATCCTGCAAGCGATTGGAGCCAGCCCGAATCAGGTCATGCGGTTGGTACTGTTTGAGATCCTCTCGATTACCGTTGTCAGCATGATTCTCGGTGGACTGCTCGGCATGGGAATTTCCTACGCATTCAATGGTCTGTTCAACCTCTTTGGAATAATTTTCCAAGTATTTGGTGGCTCGGCCAGTGAGATTAGTCGTGACCTCGTCTGGCCGTTCGCAGAGTTGCTGCAAGTCGGTGGAATTCTGCTTATCACGGTCATTCTCGCGCTAGTGTTGACCACTCGCAAGGCCATCGGTGCGGACCTGGCTACGGTCCTGAAGGGGGAGTAAAGATGGGGGGAACGGATATGCAAAACACGCCGATTCTCGAGGCTGATTCGCTCTACCACGTCTACGAATCGAAGGCTGAGGAGGGCAATGTCGTCGCCCTGCGGGGCCTCTCGGTCAAGGTGGAGGGAGGAGAGGCCGTGGCTGTGATTGGGCCGTCGGGCTCTGGAAAGTCGACCTTGTTGAAGTCGCTTGGAGGCTTGATGCAGCCGACGGCCGGCCGCGTTTTCCTCGATGGAAGCGATTTGACGAAGTTGGAAGGAGCTGATTTGGTCGAGCACCGTCGCTCGACGGTCTCGTTCATCTTCCAAGAGGGCAATCTCCTGCCAGACCTCTCGGGCCTCGACAATGTCATGCAACCGCTGCGCCACGCGGGCGTGCCTGCGCCTGAAGCAAAGGAGCGCGCGACTGCGGTTCTCGATAGGCTTGGAATGGTGCCGCGAATGAAGGCACTACCCGAACAATTGTCTGGCGGTGAGCAGCAGCGAATCGCCATCGCTCGCGCCCTGATCACCAAGCCCAAACTAATTCTCGCCGACGAGCCAACAGGCTCGCTCGACCCGTTCACTTCGGCGAGCGTGCTGGAATTATTCCGCGAGCTCCACGAGGAGGAAGACGTCGCTTTCCTCATCGTCACCCACTCTCGCGATGTGGGTGAATTTGCCGACCGCTCGCTCGAATTGCGCGACGGCCGCTTCGTCGCTCAGCATGGTGAGGGCGTCGAACTCGACGATCTTTCACACAACCGCGAATTGATCGTCGACGATTTGGGAACTGTATCCTTCCCGCCGGACATCCTTCTCGAACTCGGCGGGCCCGGCCGGTACAGCATCGAATCGCTTGAACCGGGTAGAATCACACTCGTATCAGATGCGGCGGCAGCAACTGCCGCCGCCGGCAATTCGCGCCAATACGTCGCGAATTGCCCGGCTTGCGGACACGTATACGCTAATGGTGAAGCCAACCGTTGCCCAGACTGCGGTTCCTCCCGCCCAAAACGTTGATCCCACCGAACCTAAGTGTTAAAATAACACCTCCAACGGGCACCGATTATGGATCGGAAGACCCTTTTTGCAATTGCAGCAGGAGCGATATTATTGATTTCTTACTCAGCTATCACTCATCATTCGAATAACGAAGGCAGTGAGATTGAATCTCCTTACGCAGGTCAGGAAGATAGGGGAATCAAAGCTCTTTCACAAGCAGATGTTGATGGCCTTCTCACCGGTGCAGGGACTCCATTTGGAGGAATGGCAAAGCCTGGTGAATTGAATGGATATCCTGGTCCGAGGCACGTGCTAGATGCAGTTGAAGCAGGAGAGTTTGATCTGTCAGATGAGCAATTACTCTCAGTTGAAACATTATACGAGGAAATGAAGTCACAAGCAATTCCTCTGGGGGAACAGATCATCGAAGTCGAAAAAGAAATGGACGAAGCTTTCGCAGACGGAACCATCACATCTGAATTCCTTAATTCCAGTGTGAAAGAAAGTGCAGAATTGTACTCTCAACTTCGAATAGTTCACCTCTCAACTCATCTAGCAATGATGGATATTCTAACTGATGAGCAAGTTGAACTTTACAATCAACTGAGAGGTTACTCTTCAGATGATGTTTGTGATAATGTTCCTGATGGACATGATCCAGAGTTGTGGCGAGCCCACAATAATTGCAATTGAATGCGATTCAATTCAATGGAACAACCCAGCGCATTACTTGACGTAAACCTCGTTGGTACATGTCGTAATGTTTCTGCAACGGCACAGTTTCAAGGTGAATTCCTCCCATTTTTTGAATAACCCTAATTGAAGCAGGATTGTCTTCTTGGCAAGTCAAAATTACCTCTTTGAAACCGTGGAACCGAGCTACCTCAAGGGACAATTGTGCTGCCTTCGTTGCAAATTCATTACCACGGAACTCTTCATCAATTTGATAGCCGATATGACCTGCAGCACGAAAAATCTGCTCAGAATCTCCTGCTCGGAAACGGATTTGCCCTATTTCTCTCTCCTCCTCAGCCATGTGAATGCTGAATGCATAATTAGGTACCCAGCCTTTTTCGATGTCGACAGGTGTAGTTTCAACCAATCGAATTTCGATAACCCCGTCACTCAATAACTCTTGATTCCAGAAGTCAAATTCAACGTATTGAGAAAGGTCATATTCTTCATGCACATCGAATCCAAATGAACATTCTTCATTAATCATCCTACGGAAAGATACGAACTCAATCAGCCCAGAGATGAGAGAAAAATCAGTTAATTCTCGTCGCTTTTCATAACTTCCTGATTTATGAGAATCCAGCCAATTGTTACACTTCGTTCTAACCAATTCTACTAACGAAGTTGAGTATCGTTGATAGAGAGACGGCTCACGCAGTGAGCCGATGGACCTCATGCTCATCGGCTCCTTCCTGCTATTCATGGCAGCATTCGCAGGCATTGGCCTTGCGAGCATGTGGGTCAAGGAAGACACGACTGATGATTACCTCGTTGCGGGGCGTGGGATGCACCCTGCATTGGCAGCTCTGTCGGCGGTGAGTACCTGGAATTCCGGCTACATGTTCATCGGTTTCATCGGTTTTACTTTCACGATGGGTTACTCGATTTTGTGGATTGGACTCGGTTCGATGGTCGGTCAAATCGTCGCTTGGGTTTGGCTCTACAAATTCATTCAGCAATCGGCAAATGAACGCGGGGTTCGCTCGCTCTCCTCCCTCGTCTCCGACGTCACGGGCTCCCCCGAAGCAAAGTTGGCCGCCATGCTCTCCGTGCTATTTCTCGCGGTTTATGCTGCAGCCCAGCTGACGAGCGGGGGCAAGGCTCTCTACGTCATGCTGGGCTGGTCGGAGGTCGTCGGCATTCTGATCGGGTTCGTGCTGGTTGTGGCTTACTGCTATGCCGGCGGCATCCGCGCCTCAATTTGGACCGATGCCGCCCAATCGAGTGTGATGATTGTCGGCTCGACTTTATTGTGCGTTGTGGCAATGAAGGAGGTCGGTGGTTTTGGTGGGCTTCACGATGGTTTGGCTGCGCAGAATGCTAACCTGACGAGTATTGTTCCCGCTGACCTTGGCTTCGGTGTTTCGCTGTGGATATTCGCTTTCTTCCTTGGTGGGTTGTCGGTTGCCGGTCAGCCTCAGGTGGTTACTCGGGTGATGACTCTGGGGACGGATGAGGATCGCAAGACTGCGATGTGGTGGTTCTTCGCTTGGCAGACTCCTTTCCTGCTGATCATGGTGGTGATTGGGCTTGCGAGTCGTGTTGTGTTCAGTGCTGGTGAGTTTGACCCTGAACTTGGTCTGCCGATGCTGGCGATGGAGACACTGGGCCCGTTCTGGGTGGGTCTGATTTTGGCTTCCATCTTCGCGGCTACGATGTCGACTGCGGATTCACAGGTTTTGGCTTGTACTGCGGCTTTTACTGATGATATCATGCCTGAGATCAGTCAGGACCACAAGAAAACCAAGATTGTGACGCTGGTCGTTGCGGCTTTCGCTACGGCGATTTCTATCTTCGGTCTGTACGTGCCCGGTGGTGATTCTGTGTTCACTCTGGTGGTTCTTGCGGTTTACGGGCTCGGCTCGATTTTCGTACCGATTCTGATTATTCGCTGGGCTGGCTATGAGCCGGATACAACGCATACGATGGCGATGATGGTTGCTGCTTTGACGGGGGTCATCGCATGGCGTCTGCTGGGCTTGAACTCGGAGGTTTTCGAGTCGGTTCCTGGGATGGGTGCTGCCTTCATCACGCACTTTGTGATGAGCTATCTGCGCGCGCCGGAGGTCTCTCCGTTCGGTCGGTTCGAATTGCCTGATACGCGCGCGATTGGGGTCGCGGCGCTGGTTGTGCTTGCGCCGGTCACCGTGGTCGAGGCTGCCTACATCTTCACTGGGCCGGACTCGGTCGGTGACGATACGAGCACTGCGAATTGGAATGTCTCCGCTGATTTTGAGTTCGAGATGCTCTCTGATGGAAGTGAATATGTCAACGATGGCGAGACATTGACCATCGAGATGCATTCGGATGCCATCGATGATGCAGATGAAATGAATATCATCGGAATTCGTGTATTCATTTCCTACGAGGAGGATGAGACGAGTTCGGGTCTCGGTTGCGATGTTCCAGGGGCTTCTTCAGCTGACCCAGATACCATTAGCAGCACCATTACTCATTCTGATCATAATGGCTCAGGAAGTGGTCAGAATACCGATTTGGGTGGAGCCTTTCATTCAATGTCTGTTCGCTGGATAGATGAGACGATGCTCGGTAATGTCAGCGATGTCTCGAGAGCAGAAATTCATGCTGCACTCGACGCAGGTGATTACGGCCTCGGCGGTTACACTCTGGAGATCACGGTCGATGCCGAGGCTGGTGGTGCGATTGGTTGTTCGCACACCGATGAAGGTGAACAGGTCGATTATCTGGTCGAGTTGGTCACACTCGAGTATGAAATCTTAGCAGTCTGATTCAGAGGGCACCCAAGCAACTGAAGACAGTGCGAAGGGACCTCCTCATCGTTTTGACGTTAGTTATCAACTAAGTCCCTCACACGTCGGGACAATCCATATTACAAGAGAAGATTAGGGATTGGTGTGGACACAGATTCGTCTTGGAGAAAGTGGGTTTCAATCGGTGTTTCTCTGTTCATGGTAGCAATTCTCATAATCTCTATCGTGAGAATCGGGGAGTTCACACTTTCTTTCTTCGATGAAGAAAAAGACGATGATGATGGAGCAACCGATCATAATGATGGCAAATGGTTCACTGTTGATCGAGTGACTTCAAACGGTTTCAACATCATTGTTCATGATACGCCCCAAGGGGTCACTTCGTTGAGTTGCATGCCAACTGAGCACATTTACAATCCCTTGAATCCGCAAGACTTGATGTCAAAGGGATTGTACAAACCATTGCCGACTGAGTTGAACCTCAGTACATTCGATCCAGAGAATTATGACGAGGGCAGTCTCCCTCACAACGCCAGAGGAAGGACAATTATCACCGGGTTTCATGATGTTACCTTCTACCAAAGAGATGCTCTCCATGACTCTGAGGTAAGGTGTGCATTGATTGATCATGACGCTGAACCAGTTGCGGTTGAGAGTGAATCTGTGGTGGTTCAACGGACTTCCTTCAAGATTCCGAGGGTCGAGGGGGAGCACCAGCCGATTGTGAATGTGACGATGACAAAGGATTGGGATGGTTTGACCCTGCATTTCGAAGGTTCCGATTCCATGACTTGGTGGAAGACGAAGAGGATTTATCTCAATGAGTCTGATTATTCAACAACTGAGACCATCGTGGATGAATTATCTGAGCACCACGAATCGGTTTCCAATTCTCAGTACATTGGCGGAATCAAGGAAGGCCAGTGGATCATTGGAATTTGGGGTGGTGCAGGAGATGGTTATGTCGAACACGTCACCTGGTATCTGTTCGAATACACCGGCAAAGATTGCGAGATTCCTGATGAATGTAAGACGTCAGTTGAGATGACCCCTTATGCCACATTACCTTGGCCGCTGTGAGAGCCAATTTCATGGACAAACAGTCCGTCGTTATGCACTGAAATCAATGAATCAAGCGATTGGGAGTGAGAAATTCTGCGGCTTGGCGATGCCGAGGTCCTTCGGGAGTTCTCTCAGCTTCTCGGGCAGCGTCACCGGAATCATCTCCTTGCCAATCAGAGCCACGCGACTCTCGCGCCGGTCGGAAAGCACCTCTCGCCCGACGAGCGGCGCCAACTTGGAGCTGAAATCCATCACATCATCGTGGCTCGGCATATTCTCAATCGTATGATTCGAGCGCGAATTTCCAACGTACACATACCCCTTCGCCTCGATGAAATCAGGGTCAGCAATATTGTCGAGTCGCGCATAATCATCCACATGCCCAAGCGACTCGCCCTTTATCAGCGTATGACGGCAAACAGTCCTCGTATCCAGACTCGGCAACAAAGCCAGAGTCTGCTCCAACTTTGAGAAAGCCGCAGTATCGAACTTCGGCTTGCACAGCCGATTGAATATCTCCTCGTTCGGAGCATCCACACTCACATACAATTGCGTAGGAAGAGGGTCGAGTTCCTCGATCACCTTCGGCAAACTCCCATTCGTCACCAGAAAAGTCGACACACCATGTTCATGGCAAACCTCGAGGAACTCGCCGAGCCGCGAATACAAAGTCGGCTCGCCGTTCAACGAAATCGCCACATGCTTAGGATCCTGAGCGTCGAGCCACTTCTCGCGGTCGGCCTTCGGATTCCCACCAAATCCAGTCAGCAAGCGTCGGTGCGCACGCACGCTTTCGAGGAAGAGTTCGTAGGGGTCGTCGTCAATCTTGGTGAGGGTGTCGGAGTGGGGTTCCCTCCAGCAGTAGGTGCAGGCGAGGTTGCAGGTATCGACGTTGGGCGCCATCTGCATGCAACCATGGCTCTCGATTCCGTAGAAAGTTCCCTTGTAACACGAACGGTCGGCAATCAAACTCTGCTTCGTCCAATGGCAAACCTTCACTCCCCCATGCTCGCCCACGAGGTGGTAACGCTGCTTTGCTAGGCGCGCGGCGATCTTTGGTTCGATCTTGGTTATCGGCGCGCTCTGCATGTTGCTCATCTCCGACTTCGAACACCACACTGGGGTCGCGTCAGCGGGTGTTCGTGCGAGGGTATTGACTTGAATTATTCCGCGCGGGTGGGGGCCGGGTTTTGGCGCTGCGCGAGCGGCTTGTGCCGGCATTGAGTTTATTCGTGTTCGAAGACAGCCGAGGTCATGGCTGGCTTGTTCGAGGCTGACTCCTACCTTATTCGACAAAAGGTACTGAAATTGCTTGGCGAGAAATTCCACATTTATTCGGATGATTCGATGACTCAATTAATCGGTTATTCAGAACAGAAGGCATTCAAGCTGAAAGAAGACATCCGCGTGTATGCGGATGAAGAGAAAACCACTGAATTATTGACGATTAAAGCGCGGTCGATAATTGATTTCAGCGCTGGCTACGATGTGACGGACGCGCAAACTGGTGAGACCTTGGGTGCGTTCAAGCGAAAGGGTCTGAAGTCGCTGTTCAAGGATTCCTGGACGGTGCTGGACGCTGCTGGGGCTGAGGTTGGTACGCTGGGTGAGGAGAGTGGGGCCTTGGCTCTGGTTCGTCGCTTCGTTCCAGGGGCGCAATATCTGATTCCGCAGGAATTCAAATTGCAGGTTGGCGGTGGTGGTGTGGTAACTTTCACACAACGGATGAATCCGGTTGTTCACAAATTGGCTGTGACTGGTGTGGGCAGTTCGGGGATTGACCCGCGGATGGTTGCTGCTGCTTCGATTCTGATTATCGCCATCGAGGGTCGACAGAATCAATCCGGTTGATGGTTGAACATTCTCGATTAATCAAAATCGATGAGTTGGTGCCTTCACCAATTGGTGGAATTATCCGCCACCACATCCAGAACCAACGCAGGGCTCGGCGCCTAAGAAAGTCAACACGCCAAAAATTACGATTACAAATGCAAAAATCAACAGCTGTATCCCAATTTGAATCAATCTGATTCTCCAGCCATCCAAGTTCAATCCCTCCAATCGATTCCTTTCAGGCTAGTCGCTCAAGCGTACTTGATTGCGGTGCCGTAAGCGAAGATTTCGACGTATTTGTTCGCCTTCGCATTGGCAATCAGCAGGGTCAGTCGGGCTGTGTCCAGACGGACATTGAGAACTTCGTCGTAGCCGCCTTCGGCCGCTTGGTCACGCAGCGATTGCAGGCATTCTTGGCGCGCGAGCATGAGAACATCATCGAAGGCGTTGATCTTGCCACCGAAGACCGAGTGCCAGAAGGCGATGAATTGGTTGAACCAGCCCGGCCCGAGGACGTAATTCGCTTGGACCATCATCGAGTCGCTGATTTCGCGGTCTTCGGTTGGAGATTTCTTGTTGGTCAATGGGTCGCGGCCGTAATGTTCGACGGTTGCCGCGATTCGAGTTTTGACTTGCTCGATCATTTTTCGGTGCCTGCGGCGGCTGAACAGCATCGAGACGATGAATCCCATCGGTCGGAACAGGAACACGAATACCGTAACCAAGATGGAGAAAACCAAAACCAACAGAATTGGCCACGGCAAGTCTTCGAAGAGCAAATCGATTACTTCGAAGACCATTGATTCACCTCATTCGACAACTACTGCGGTGCCATACGCGAGAATCTCACTAGCACCGGGGGTGATGGCGCTCGTCGCCATCCTGACGTTGACAACCGCATTGGCCCCTCGCCCAACGGCCTCCTGCAACATTCGCTGGATGGCTTCGTCGCGCGACTCGCCGAGCAATTCTGTGTATGCCGCTAACTCGCCGCCGACGATATTCTTCAGGCCGGCGAGAATGTCCTTTCCAGCGTGTTTTGCTCTGACAGTTGAGCCGCTGACTACGCCAAGAGTCTGGACGATCGTGCGCCCTGGGACGTCTTCGGTGTTGACCATGATGATGTTGATACCTTCGCTCATAGGCTGGCGATGAGGCAGGGGAGAGAAGAAGGTTCGCCCGGATTAGATACTCTGCCTACGAGGGCGAGCTGAAAGAGAATCACTCGAAGTGACCGCGAATTCGTGGTCGAGTGCGTTCCTTAGGGTGGAGGCAATCCTCGGCTGGGTCGATTACGAATTGGCGTAGGAAGCGGCGGCCGAGGATGATGCGATGTCGCATTCGCGAGCGGTCCTGTAGACAGAGGTGGATATCGTGGTCCTCACCGGCGATCTCGAGAGTGGTTCGAATGACTGGGCGCATCGTATCGTGACCGCCGGTATCGCGCACGCGGCGCCACTCGTGAAGGGGCCGCTCGATCCAATTCCCATTCTTTGCAAGGCGGAATTTGACGATTCGCTCCATGCCATTATCGGCCAGAGAGATCTCCTCGGCATGGAGAGTATTCGACCAGGCGCCGGTGTCCATCTTGGCCAGCGTGGCGCCTGCCTCAAGCTCGGGTAGGCCAATCCACTCGCGCCAGCCAAGGACTGTCCTCGCACGCACTGTGATTCCTCCGGCCGCGGGCGGCCGCCTACCCTTCTTGAAACCCTCGCTTGGGGGGTCAATTCCGTGAAAGTGAAAGTGATCTCAAAGCAATCGATTCTCGCTCTTTCGCGCGCGGAATCGACCTCGATTCAGACCGCGCGAATCGTTCATATACGGTCGGCATGGGCCATCTCTAATGGCGAGCGACACCATCCCCGAGGCCCTGACCTTCGACGACGTCCTTCTGTTGCCTGCCGAGTCCGCTGTTCTCCCAGCGGAAGTCGAACTCTCGACGAAGCTGACAAGCACCATCTCGCTCAACATCCCAATCATGTCCGCAGCGATGGACACGGTCACCGAATCTCGCATGGCCATCGCCATGGCTCAAGCCGGTGGAATCGGTGTGATTCACCGAAATATGGGCATCGAGGACCAAGCAGCCAAGGTCAACGCAGTCAAGCGATTCGAATCGGGCCTAGTCCTCGACCCAGTGATGGTCAACCCGGACACAACAATCGGAGAACTCCGCGCTCTCAAGGACCGTCACGGCTTCTCCGGACTGCCGGTAGTAGACGCCGAAAACAACCTCGTCGGCATCATCACCAACCGCGACATTCGCTTCGTTGCCGACGACTCAATCCTCGTCTCAGAAATGATGACCACCGACCTCGTCACAGTCCCAGAGCACGTCGACCCTGAAGTCGCCAAGAAACTCCTCCACCAACACCGCATCGAGAAACTCCTCGTCGTCGACAAATCTGGCAAGTGTACCGGCATGATGACCGTGCGCGATATCCAAGCCAGCCGAGACAATCCAAACTCAGCCAAGGACGAGCACGGACGACTACGAGTCGCAGCCGCGACAGGCACCGGCGAGAAGGGAGTCGAGCGAGCTCTCGCCCTCTTCGCAGCAGGCGCAGACGTCGTCGTAGTCGACACCGCCCACGGCCACTCACACGGAGTCCTCCACACCGTCGCCCAAATCCGCGAACTCGCCGGCCCAGATGCGCAAATCATCGCCGGCAATGTCGCAACCGGAGCGGCAGCAGAGGCACTGATTTCGGCCGGCGCCAACGCTGTCAAGGTCGGCATCGGCCCCGGCTCAATCTGCACAACCCGCATCGTATCAGGTGTAGGAGTCCCACAACTCACAGCCGTTCAGTCAGTCGTAGCCGTCTGCAGGAAGGCAGGAATCCCCGTCATCGCAGACGGCGGCATCAAGTTTAGCGGCGATATCGCCAAGGCGATCGCCGCCGGCGCGGACTGCGTCATGGTCGGAAGCGTCCTCGCCGGAACAGACGAGGCCCCCGGAGAGGTCATCCTCTATCAGGGGCGCTCGTACAAGGTGTACCGTGGTATGGGAAGCGTAGGTGCGATGACGAAGGGAGCGCATGACCGGTATTTCCAGTCGGAGCAAGGCGATACCCGAAAGTATGTCCCAGAGGGAATCGAAGGGCGAGTCCCAGCACGCGGCCCGGTCGAGCACGTCCTCCACCAATTGATCGGCGGCCTGCGCTCTTCGATGGGCTACACAGGCAACGGCGACATCACAGAAATGCGCGAGAATTGCCAATTCGTCAAGATCACCAACGCGGGGCTCTCTGAGTCACACGTTCACGATGTCGAGATTACCCGCGAAGCACCCAATTACCGAAGATGAGCGGGCAATCGCGCTCTCGCAGAGCATGCAAAGTTCGCAGCAGGTGAGTAACCTCCCACAACGCTCGCAGCGGACACAACGGGTTTCCAAAACCCTTCACGGCGTTGCGATTTGCAAACTACTGTCGGTTCCCCGGAACTGAGATTGAATGAGAATAGCCGAGCTTGCTCGGCGCTTGGAGGCTGAATCGCCGCTTTGGCGGCGATTAATTGAATTCAGCAAGGTCCCCAATTGCCTCAAACAGGCTCGGCCCTGAGCTCAGGAAATAGACCGAGCCGAGTCTGTCTCGGGAATCTTCCGAGGTCGAATTATTACCCTCAGCGCAAGCCCCAGTGCAGCCGTCCGCGAAGGCAACATACACCCGACCTTCGCGGTCGATGTGCAGATCATTGAAGTCCAACAAATTGCGATTCGACCCTCCGAAATCGCGACAATCACCGCTGTTCAGACAGATGCTTCCCATCTGCACAGGGTCATCGGTCACCTGCATCGTGTGGAAGACCGGATTCTCATCAAGCGCGTTGAGCGAGAAGGTGATGTAGAGGTGGTAGGAGGTATTGTGCGGTGCGTAGTGAGCGTTGCCATTCCAGGGGTTTCCGTCGATGTCCGAGGTGTTCAGCAGGTTGCTATCCTCGCTGCCCAAGTAAGTGATTGCAATCCTTCCCGGGTCGCCCGCATCGATGTGAGGAAAGACCGACGAAATGACTCCAGCAGGGCTGATTCTGATGCTGTTTTCTTCCCACGAATTGCCCGAATCCGTGCTTCGTGACATGTAGACTCCTTGGTCGGCTCCTGTCCAGATGTGGTAGGCATTCGACTCGCTATCGGTCCCGACTTCCGAGTTCTTGCGCGGGTAAGGCGTTCCCACATCCAAACCCATGGTTCGCTCGCTCCACGTTAGGCCGTTGTCCTTTGACAGGATGATGGTTGGTGTTTCGACGCGCGGCGGGACGTAGACGGTGCCGTCGGGTGCGGATGAGATTGCACCGTGGAGGCCGCCGTTGGTGGTTGCCATGCCGTAGATTTGGCCGCCGACCTCGAAGGAGGCGCCGCCGTCGAATGAGGTGTAGCAGAAGATTCCGGCGAGCTTGTTGTAGCAGAAGTAGGTCGCCGTTTCCCAAGTTCCCGGTGTTGCTTGGGCTATGGCTCCGTAGCCGTCGCTGGTCCATGGTCCTGTGGCGAGTTTGATGTGGTCGTTGAGGGGTACTGGGCCTGAATCGTGCGGGTTGCCGAGCCACGATTCTCCGTCGTCGTCAGACCATGCTATCCAGGTTGTTAGTAGGCCGACCATCTGCACATTGTAGACTCGGTCGGTGATTGGGTCGACCCATCCATATGGGTCCGAGGTCGATGGGTGCGACATGATATCGTCGACGATTTCCCAAGAGCCGCCGTGGTCGCACGAGCGCATGACCTTCTCGAAGGCGATGAAGAACATGCAGCCGCTCGAGGTGATCCCGATGCTCGGCTCAGCGCCTTGCTCGCCGACGTTTGAGAAGTTGAACATCAGTGGTAGTGGGGGCTCGTTCACTAGTTGTCCATCGGCTCCGGTGACCCAGAATCGGATCTCTCCTTCAGGTTCGGGTTCGGGGGTTGGAGCTGGCTCGCTGCCGAAGATGCAGCCGGAGAGTGATGCGCCGATCATGAGGAGGATGAGCAGGCCAGCCTTGGTGCGCATGGGCGGTCGGCTCAATCAATCTATGATTATCTTAACCTGAACTCGTGGATTCCGTTCGCTCTCAGTTTCCTCTCGCAGAGAGCGCTGAGAACGCAGCGGCAGAGCGCGCTGCCCGCCCGCCACCCTACCTGTGATTTAGCCTCCCACAACGAACACCACGAGCGCGACGGATTCGCGTGGAAAGCGTTGCGAGCATTGTGGGAGGTTTTGTGACGGGCGAATGTTCAAGGTGATTTGAGTTAAGCGAGGTGCATGAAGCCCGCCTTGGTGCGATTATTCTCGATGCCGAAGAAAGGAGAATTTTGGGAGTGGTGGGGTGGAATCACTCTTGCTGAGAAGATTCTCTTTGGAGGATGGTTAGTCATCGAATCAATCGTATTGATCTTCACGGTTCTCTTTGGGTTGGATACTCTCGGAGTTCTTCCTTGATTCTGGAAAAAATTGATGGCGACTTCGGTAAACCAAGGTGCATGAAGATTGCCTTGGCTCGAATATTCGAGAGGGACCGAGATGCTTTTGGAGAATGGTGGGGGGGAATCACTCTCGCTGAGAAAATTTTGTTTGGAGTAAACTTAGTGCTCGAATTATTCATTCTTTTTATCATAATCGTGTTCGGATTGTATTACCTTGGAAATCATACTTGAAGCTGCAGGTTCTAGGCGTATTGCTAGCCTATTGCTGTCGGGATTCCTCACACGGAGCACACAGAGCACACGGCCCGCCCGCCACCAACGAATTGAACGACCGTTGTTCTCAGTCTCCTCACAAATCTGATTGAACAATTCGGAGTGACTTTTATCATTACTTCATCATCTCTGTACCTGAATAGGTTGAGAGTACTGTGAATTCCGGTGACAAATCCGAACGGAGAATCTCTCTCACTCCGTTTCTACTTGTAGCGGTACTTCTCTTTTCGATAGCCTATCCTGCCATGAATCAATCCGGCTATTTAGATTGGATAAAGCCAGATCCGGGAGAAGATGGCGACCCCATCGATGGAAATGGAACTGAACCACAAAATCCTGAACCAGTCTTTGTGGATTCTGATGGTGATGGATGGTCTGATGAAGATGAGATTCGCTGTGGTTCGAATCCGAATTCTCCTGCTTCATATCCAATAATATTTGTTGAAGATTGTAAGTCTGATGAGACGTCTGTAAATCATACAGATACCAATCAGTTCACGCCGTTTGCTCCAGAGGTTTTTCCCGAAATAGAAATTAACATCAGAGATACTGATGGAGATGGTTGGGCAAATATTGATGAGTTTTCATGTAGAACAGATGGAAACTTAGCTAGTTCAACGCCCATTGACTTAGATGGTGACGGACAATGTGAATATCTTGATCGTGATGATGATGACGATGGGTTTCTTGATAGAGAGGAAATTTATTGTGCATCAGATAAGAACAATAGTGTGAGCATCCCTAGTGATTCTGATAGAGATGGTATTTGCGATGGAAAGGAAGTTTTGAATTGGTATGATGAGAATGGTTATCGCTACGGGTATAAAGTTGAAGGTACGCAGGATAATTCAGAACCACCTCACAATTTATCATTATTCCAGTTCAATTGGAACGCTATAAGGTATCCGAGGATCCTCTTCGGAGGGAATTGCTCAATTTTTGATTACGATAACGATTTCATATGTGACCTATTTGACAGGGACCTGAACGGCAACGGACTCGATGACCTCATCGATTTTATCCACTGGTCTTCTGGGGATAACACATCATGTGATTTTCCATTCAATTGCTCAGTATTTTCAACTAATCATACTTTACCCAATGAGGACGATTATCTCTTGAAGCCGAAGTTCGATTACTCATTTTTGGATGGGTTTTACCGATATTCGCACTTTGAAGGGGAACTCATTAAAGATTATTTAATTAAAGCATCTAATCTTTCAAATTACAATTCTGAACAATTAAATGAGAGTCGTTATTGGTATGTAAGTTCAAAGTTACCGTGGAAGTATCATCTATTTTCAGATTTAAATATCTCAGAAATTTTTCTTGAGTGGGAGGTAGAGTGGGAAGGTTCAGACCACTTATCTAAAACAGGAGGATACATTTGGGAATTTGAAGAGAGTAAAGGTGCGTTCTACAAATTATTATCTTCTTGGAAACGAGGTGAAATAGAATTTTTCTTCCCAATAAAACACGCGCCGTCAATTGACCCATTCGTGATTGAAATAGACCTAGATTTCTTGAACGATCCAGATTATTCTCATAAGCAGTGGTATTACAATTCAGATTCCAATCAAATAAACCTGAATTTATCTGATGTATGGGAGGAATATTCTGGTTTTGGAGTTGATATCGGCATTCTTGAAAAAACAGGGGTTCAACACAATCACTCTGATTTAATTCAGAATCGTCATCCAAACTACCAGACAATGGACTATGATTTTTGCCATGACGATTCCGATGCTAGACCTGATTCTGATGATTCATATCATGGAACCGCAGTTGCAGGACTTGCCCTAGCAAGAGGCAACAATAGTTTGTACATCGCTGGAGCAGCGTACGAGGCCAACTTAATTTCATATAAATTCAGTGGAGACACGGCCACTCAGTGCACTCAATTATCTCCAGATATCCGATTTTCATCTGCACTTAATCTAGGAATAAACGACACAGATATCATTATTTCATCAACTAGTTTGCTTTCATACATTCCATATCCTAAGATTTTTGATTCGCTAAATCTGAACACAACGACAGGCCGCAACGGTGACGGTTCAATAATAGTCGTAAGCGCAGGCAATAACAAGACAAATACCGATAATTCGAATTACAATCTTCTTGCAAATTCCAGATTCACTATTGCAGTAGGCTCTGTAAATGGTTACGGTATATCTGCTGCATTTTCAGAACCCGGTTCAAATGTCCTCGTATCTGCTCTTTCCAATACCGGCGGAGGAATTATTTCTCTCGATTTGATGGGAAATGCTGGAGAGAATAATTATTCAGATCCTGATTGGTCTGGTCATCCCAACGACCAGAACTTAACATGGTTTGGTGGTACATCAGCTTCAGCACCTATGGTTGGCGGAATCGTTGGATTAATGTTGGAAGCAAATTCAAATTTGACTTGGAGGGACGTTCAGGAAATTCTTGTGAAAACGACAACCCCAATAGACGAGAATAGTAGTTCTTGGGCCACCAATGGTGTTGGAAGACCTGTTTCTCATCAATATGGTTTTGGCCTAGTCGATGCTGGCCACGCAGTCTTCAAAGCACTGAATTGGACAGGACTTCCTGAAGAGAGCAACATGAGTGCGGGTCAATACGGCCTTTCACAGACCATTCCAGGCAATGATCAGAATTGGACAGAAATAATCGTCGAATTAGACCAAACTGATGTTCAACCTCACAAGCACGCTTTCTTCATGGAATCTGCAGAAGTTCACTTAGATATAGAACATCAACGCCGAGGAGATTTGGAGGTCCGTCTGATCTCTCCTTTCGGAACCGAATCAATCCTAAGTGAACTATACAATCCGCCCGATCGTCCTCACCTTGCCAATGGTTCCCTCAATTGGACCTTCACAACCGTCCACAATTGGGGCGAGAATGCTTTGTTTCAGGACCAAGAAGAGTTAGCGGGAATTGTTGGCAAATGGATAATCAAGATTCGCGACAATAGTTCTCTCAATTTAGCTGACGGAATCCTACGGGGTTGGTCACTTCATCTACACGGCCACGAAGGCACTGACAGTGATGGGGATGGGTATTCTGATTATGAGGAGAATCGTTGCAATTCAAACGCATCGGATTCAGCCGATTATCCAATCAATACAGATGGTCTAGATTGGTGTGATTTCCTCGATGAGGATGATGATAATGATGGGTGGTCTGATACTCTCGAAAATGATTGTGGAACAGATTCCCTTAGTCATTCAGATATTCCTGCTGACTTAGACGGAGATTGGATTTGTGATTCATTAGATGATGATATTGATGGAGATAATTGGCTTAACGATGTTGAAACGAATTGTTCAACAGATCCTTATTCTGAATTCTCAGTTCCTATTGATACAGATAGAGACGGAATTTGTGATTTATTAGATTTGGATATTGACGGAGATTCATTCAACAATACATACGAAATCTATTGTCTGACGAATCCATACCATTCTTGGAATTACCCTAGAGATTTCGACGGTGATGGTTTGTGTGACAATCTCGATGAGGATGATGATAATGATTCTTGGAATGATACCTATGAGATAGATTGTCTATCCGATCCTTTCGACAACTCATCCATTCCGCTTGACAATGATGGTGGTGGTTTATGCGATGCTCTCGACAATGATGACGATAATGATCTGATACCGGATTGGCTGGATGCGAATCCATTCGTTGCGGGTGGAATCGAGGATTGGTTACCTCCACGTCCACCGGTTCCCGGAACATTCGGGGCTCCCCCACCTTGGATGGATTCAGATGATGATGGAGTTCCTGACTGGCAAGACCCGGACTATTGGTATGATGAAGATAATTCAGATTATCCAGAGGGGACAGACATGAATTCGAATCCGCCGCCTTGGGTTGAAGGGCCTCGTTGATGGATTTTTTCTCAAAAATCAAAAAGTTATGTCCTACTCTACCACCAATCATCGATTTTTTTTTCTGACTGGCAAGAAATGTCTTGCAATTGATGCAGGATACGGAGTAGCACAATTTGTGGTGCGCATCAGGCTGCATCGCCGCTTTTGCGGCGATGTGCTGAAATCGGAATTAGTCTTGGGTTGCTTGAATGACAGAGGGGATTGTACTTGGCGGCGGATGCTTCTGGTGCATCGAGGGTGCGATGGCGGGGCTGCGGGGCGTGTCGGAAGTCATCCCGGGTTATTCAGGCGGTCATGTCGTTGATCCGAGCTACGAACAGGTTTGTGCAAAGAGTACCGGACACGCCGAAGTCGTGCGCGTGACATTCAACCCCGAGGTTATCCCACGCCGCATTCTTCTGGAAGTCTTTTTCACCGCCCACGACCCAACTCAATTGAATCGTCAAGGCAACGATATAGGGCCGCAGTACCGCAGTTGTGTCTTCGTGGCGAGCCAAGAGCAGAGGGCCGATGTCGAGCATGTGATAGGTTATCTGCAACAGAATTTCGTCGATGATATCGTCACTGAGGTGAGCCCCTTGGTCAACTTCTTCGTGGCTGAGGATTACCACCACGATTACTTCGCCAACAACCCGCAGAATCCCTATTGCCAAGCGGTCGTATCGCCGAAAATCGCTAAGACGAGAGCGAAACACGCGCATCTGTATGAGTGAGACGGCACTTGTCGAGCAGCCCTCATGGGACGAACTCTCACCCGAGCCTTGGGCGTTTCATCTCCTTGGTCTGGTCAATCCTGCATTGGTCATCGCGGGTAATCTGCTGGGCGGCGTTTACACCGCGATGGGTCTCATCTTCGTCTGGGGCCTCAGCCCCATTCTCGATGTGCTGATGGGCGAATCAAAGCAGGCCCGTCCACCGCGTGAATCCGGCCTGCCCTTCGAAGTGCTCCTTTGGGTGCATGGAATCGTGCACTTCGTCGTGCTCGCCTCATTCTTCCGCTTCGCCTACATCGAGGCGAGCCTCAGCATCTGGTTGGTTGCGGCGGCGCTCTCCACCGGACTCTCCGCCGCCTCCTCAGCAATCGTCACAGCCCACGAACTCGGCCACAAACCGCCCAAAAGCGCGGGCTGGCGATTAGCCCGATTGCTGCTATTCAGCATCCATTATCCGCATTTCACCACCGAACACAATCACAACCACCACAAGTGGGTGGCGACAGACAAATGCCCAGCCAGCGCCACCGAGGAACAAGGCCTCTGGGCCTTCTGGTTCAGCACCATCCCGCGCCAGTTCATCTCCTCAGTGCGAGTTCACAACCGTAAGGGTCGAACAGGCCTCGCGAACCCCTCATGGCGCGGCCTTGCCATGCAAATTCTCGCCCTCATAGCCCTCTTCTTCGCTCCCAATGGCGAGGTCCTAGCTGTCGGCTGGCTCATCGCATCTGGCATCGCCATCCTCACCCTCGAGTACGTCAATTACATCCGGCATTGGGGACTAAGGCGCGCCCTCGACGAGAAGCAAACCCAGATGCAATCCTGGAATACCGAGGCGCGCTGGTCACGCTGGACTCTCCTCGAACTCACCCGTCACTCCGACCACCATCTCCACGCCAGCGTGCCCTTCTGGCAGCTGCGCCCGCACCCGGACGCACCTGAATTACCCACTGGATACTATGCATGTTGGTGGCCCTGCCTTTTCCCCCCGATTTGGAAGCGTTGGGTAGGCCCGCGCATCCCTAGGAACGTGGCTTGAGCCCTGTGTCTTTGGCGCAATTCTCAAGAGGGCTACGAAGCGGATGCCGGCGATGGTCCCCGATCCGGTGGAAGTGAGCAGCGTCTCAACGACCTCCGCGCTGATTCACACCGGTCTGCTGAGTGTCGGTCTGAGCAATCTTTTCTGGAAGGGGAGTGAACTTGGTTCTGAGAACCCTGAGAAGATTCTGCTGCTAGCGATGGGCCTGTTCTGCATCGCGATTCCGTTTCAAGGGCTTTACATTCTGTTGAGTCGAATGATTCGCGAATATCCTGCTCACGTGCTGGTTCCTTCCTCGATACTTGTCCTTGCTTCGCGTTGTGAATTGGTCAGTTACACTTGCGGGATAACCGGCTTTTGTTTGATGCTGGTTCGGACTTCGACAGTGCTTGCTGCGACTCTCATTCTGTCGACTTTGATGGTGATTTTGTTGGCGCGCTCGGCGATGATTGCGCCGGCGCGCTGAATCAGTTGGGTGGTAACGCGCCGAGTTCTGATTTTTGTTGGGCGGGCGCGTGTTCGCGCATTTGGTGCGCGCCCGTCGGAGTGAAGTTGATGGGTGCCGGGGTTGCGAGAGTGGGGCATGGTGGAGGTCTTCACGCTGCCTTCGTGGCCGCCGGCTTCGCCGTGGGAGGCGTACATCTTCGCGCTTGCGATTCCGTTTGTGCTGCGTCTGTGGTTGCTGCGTCGCCCCCTACTCGACCTTGTCGAAGCCTACGCTCCTGCAGGTGAGCGGAAGAGACACTGGAATTGGTTACGGCAGAATCTCGACCGGTTGCCCATCGATGGTTTCGGGGGATTGCTGCGGCAGGAAGTTCTCGCATTTGTACTGCCGAGCGTCGCCGCGGGAATCGCCCGGTATTGGGTTGGAGATATCGGCTGGCAGGCTTGGGGCGATGTGCCTGATTTGGGATTGAAAGCGCTGATGATCGCTCTGTTCGCGTGGGTTCTGTGGGATTTTTCGCGCGTGATGAGGACGCGCCGCAGTCTGAAGAAATTGGCGCGGTTGAATCTCGAGCGCTTGAAGCGGGGTATCGAGCGGGCGCTGAAATCTCATGAATTACTGCGCGGCTTCGAGGGGTTCCGGGTTCCTCGCCCTTGGCATCGAGTGGTCGATGTCGACCATTCTGTTGATGGCGAGGAGATCGTTGCTCCCGAGCCTAATCTGGTCGTTCGCTTGGTGTTCGGTCTGCTCGACAAGGGTGCTGATGCGATTGACATGGGGCTGGGTGTTGCGAAGACGCCTGCGGTCGGGATTGCAGATGCTATCGAGAGTCGCATGCAGGCGATCTTCGACGGTCACATGCGAAACACTCGCGATGCGATGTTCCGCAATGTGATGTTCTCGATTTTCCCGCTGGCTGTTCTGAAATTCCTGCCTGAAATCATCGCGTGAATTTGGCGATCATTCCGCTGCTGATTGGGCATTCTCCTCAGCCCAGCGGCGCTCCGCCGGCATGCCGAGAATCAGCCAGAGCATGCCGGCGACGACCTGCAGCGAAGCCGTCAGAATGAGAGTCTCACGCAGGTCGAGAACTCCGTACTCAAGAATCAGTGCGGCCATCAAGGAACTGGTTCCAGAGGTCACCGACATCAGCAGGAAGTCTGTGCCGGCCGCCCTCCCTCGCCACTCGTCGTCCGCACGCTCCTGAATCAGCGTGGTCGAGAATACCCAATTCGCTCCACTCGTCGCGTGCGAGACGAAGATGCACGGGATTATCCACCAGGTCCATTCGATAAGCCCGACGATGATGTAGAAAACACCGCTAAGCGAGACCAACCCACCGATGAGAAGCGGCCAACTGCGCCGGTCCGGCCACAACCAACGTGCGATCATCGGACCGACTCCGGAGCCAAATCCTCGGGCCATGTAGAGCACACCGATCCCAGCAGCCACAGCACCGAATCCACCTTCTGCCCCAATCAGAATCAGAAGGAAGATCTGCGCCCCGCCGCCGACCGCCCAGAGACCTTTGGCGACGATTATGCGGTAAATTTCCGGCCGGTTGAGTATGATTCGCCAACCCTCGGTTACCCCGCCAAGAACCTCACGAACACCCCCTCCACTCTTCTTCTCAGGACTCGGACCTCCCTCGGGCAGCGTCCAAATCAGCAGGAAGGCTGCAACGAAGGTGACGGCGTCGATCAGCAGCGAGGTGTTGACGCCGTACGCGGCGATGGTGAAACCACCGAGAGCCGCGCCAAAACCAAGCGCAGCAGACCAACCCAGAGAGCCCAGTGCGTTTGCGGTGAGCAACTCGTCCTTGGTGGTGATGTTGGGGAGGTAGGCATAATTCGCAGGGTCGTAAATCGCCCGACAGAACATCATCGCGAAGGCCATGACATAGACCATCATCAGACTGTCCAGAAGCTTGAATTGAACGAATCCCAGAAGCAGGAACAGCGAGAGTAAATTCGAGAGAAGCATCAATTTTCGACGCGAATATCTGTCGGCCAGAAGTCCGGTGAAAGGTTCGATCAGGGCGAGTCCGAGCATACGAAAGATGAGGACTGCGGCGATGGCGAGGGGAGAGTTATCCGATTGGTCGGCCGAGAGGATGAACATGGCGATGACGGAGAACCAATCGCCGAGGAAAGAAATCCAATTGGCAGCGAATAGGCGACGGAACTCGCTGTTTCGTCGAAGCAATTCGAGATAGCCGACGTGCTCCCCCATCTTGCTGAGCGGGTGGTGGACCGCATTTGATTCTCACCTCCTTCGTGAGCGGGTTGAGGGCGTGCTTCGGGCAATCGCTATGATGTGAGGATGCGGGGGAGGGGCATGGTCGAGGACCGATTGGTGTGGATCGACCTCGAGATGACTGGCTTGTACCCTGAGGAGAATACCATCATCGAGATTGCAACGATTGTCACCGAGTCGGACCTAACACTGGTGGCTGAGGGTCCGAGTTTGGCGATTGATGTCGGCGCTGACGAGCTCGCCAAGATGGATGATTGGAATGTCGAGCACCACACTGAGAATGGTTTGCTCGCTCGTATTGAGGCCGAGGGGGTTTCGATGCGTGAGGCGGAGCAGGCGACACTTGCTTTTTTGGAGGAGCATTGCAGGGCCGGGTCCTCTCCATTGTGTGGCAATACGATTGGTCAAGATCGTCGCTTCCTGCGCCGTTACATGCCGGAATTGCACGAATTCTTCCACTACCGCTCGGTCGATGTGACCAGCGTCAAGATCCTCGCTCGTGCGTGGTATCCGAATGTTGAGAAGTGGCGGTCGGATTCTGGGCATCGAGCCCTCGATGACATTCGAGGGAGCATCGAGGAGCTCGCGTATTATCGCGAACATTTGTTTCGCGATGAGTGAGGCGGCCTCTGTCGGGTCACTCGATTGCGTTGCCACGGGCATCGGTGATGACTAGGTTGACTCCGAGGCCCGTGCGGTGGAAACTGATGAGGTCGAGCCCGTGGATGAGGTGGCCTGTGCGGGCTCGACCGAGGGCGCCCGCACCATCGAGTTCTGTTAGCGGCCGCCGCACTCCATCGACATCATCGAACCAAGGAAGATGACCTTCTGGAGTGAATCGAACGCCGAGAATCATGTCGGTGCCTTCGGTCCACTGCGCCGCGTCGGCGTCCGCCCCGCTCGGAATCGCAGGGGCATTCGGATGGGTGTGAAGCCAATGGGTGAAGCGCGAGCCTCGCGAGCCTCTGTCTTGGGCGAAAAGCCCGTCCATCCATTCCTCAGGAACGTGGTGCACCTCGTAGGAATTGCCTCGGTTCACGAGATGGGGTAGACCGAGCAAGTAGCCTTGGCCGGCGAAGAGTCCGCTGTCGTGGTCGACTCCAGCGTAGCGCTCGACGACATCTTTGGGATTGGCTCGCTCATTGTCCACATCCATGCCGACCAGGATCTCATCGGGAAGTGATTGGAAGGTCCAATCGAGGATTGTTGCGAGATTCTGAATCGGCATCAAGAGCACCGCGGTGTAGGCATCTCTGTTGGCGAGTGAATGTGCATTGTACAGGCGCGCGGCATCGTGCAGCCATTGTGGAATCATGCATCTTCCTCTGCGGGTCCAAGAAGTCGCTCGACGATGACGCCATCTCGCCAGACGCCGTCGAGCATAGCGTGTCTGCGGTAGATTCCGACTTCTCGGAAGCCGTGATTGGCGAGTAGGCGAAGAGATGCAATGTTCTCCACGAATACGCGCGAGAGCACCTTCCACTTGCCTTCCGCCACCAATGCTTCGAGGAAGGCAGCCATCAGCAGGTCTCCAATCCCCAAACCTCGAGCGCTATCGGAGACATAGATCGAGAATTGCGCGACGCCCTCGTAACACGGTCGAGTGCGGTAGGGGAAAGAGCGGACGAATCCTACCGCATCTCGCCCCGATTCGGCGACCAGAACGATTCCCGAATCGGTCCAGCGCGCGACCCCTTCGGCATCGATATGATCGGTGTTGAAGGTGGCGACGCGCTCATCAATAATCTGATTGTAAATCGCCGCGAGTGCTTCGCAGTCGCGCGATTCCATGGCTCGGATGGTCACACTCATCGGCTCCACACCTCGTGTTCGCTCAGTTTGAACTTCACCACCGAGCCATCCGCTCCGGCGTATTCCATCGCTTCGTTAGCCTCGCCGGAGCTGCTGATTCCCAGCACCATCTCCGGCCGGTCAATCTGACCGGCCGCAACCAATTCGAGCAATCCGCGAAGCACATCCAAGCCCTTCGCCGGCGGAATGAAATGATCCAGCAGCAATACATCCGGCTCAAATTCGCGGATTCGCTCAAAGCAATCCATCGTATTCCAGTGCTGTCGCAGCTCAATACCAGAGAGATCGACACCACCCTCGGTCAGCATGGACGCCACATCATACGAATCCTCGAACACCAGCACCCGCATTCTCACATCTCCTGATGTTCCCACCACGGCGGCACATCGAACCAAG
Organism: uncultured Candidatus Poseidoniales archaeon; assembly: GCA_964576865.1. Taxonomy (GTDB): domain Archaea; phylum Thermoplasmatota; class Poseidoniia; order Poseidoniales; family Thalassarchaeaceae; genus MGIIb-O1. The sequence continues at coordinate 61,679 of CAZNVK010000006.1, forward strand.
CCTCATGTTCGCCGCCGCGATCGATAATCGGCAATGTCAGATCAATCGACAATACCTCAAGTCCCGTTGCCGCACACGGTGAGGGAAGGTAGTCCATGCCGGATTCGGAGAATTCGAGCACCACTCCATTTCCAGAAGTGATCACATCCATTGGATTGAATTCCATCAACATTCGATATTCGCTGAATGAAGCAGTCGGCTTAGCATCATATCCACCATCGCGATATCGCACATCCATCGTCGCATGGCCAAGTCGCAATCCAGTCTCAGCATCGAGCATCTCGACGAATAACTGACCTCCATTGCACGCCCCAGTCCTCACGTCCACGTGCAAAGTCGGCAAACCCGAGATGTGCATCGGTCCACTCGTCTGGAAAGCCATTCCAATCGATGGAGGCGAGTTCCAATTGGTAACCCAAAAACTCGCATCGCCCGAGGACAAAATCGGTTCGATATCCTCGGGCGGCCAAGTCTCCTCGATATGCCACCGCCCGTCATTTCGCTGCATCTGAACATAGGAAGCCGGCTCCTCGCCCACCCCTTTCAGATAATATTCGAACCACGGAAACAGCTCGACAGCCCAATCAAATCGAGTCATATTCGGGTAGGCCTCGGCGCCGAAACCACTCGTCACCTCCGAGTGTCTATCCGGTTGATCGGGGTAGTTGTGCGCCCATTGACCCGCTATGGTGCGGACGTTGATGCCCTGGTTTTGGAGCAGTTGGTGGGTCGGAAAAGCGTGGTACGGGTCGACGTTCCAATCCTGCATTCCCCAGACGATGTAAACGCTGCCATTGTAATTGTCAAGCACATCCTGCAGATGGTACCTCTCATCCCAGTAATCGTTCCACTCGTCGCCTCCAAAGCCCGCTCCGAGCCATGTCGTGAACGGACTAACAGGCCCAATCGCGTCGTCGCTGCACATGCGCATATCGTCCTCGGTCGCGTCTGCCGTCGCACCCTCGTACAGGACATCGTAGAGCATCGCCCGAGCCTCGGATGAGCCGTTTCGGTAGAACATCTGCTGGACGCCTATCGAGCCCGAGATCGGGACGATGGTCTTGAGGTGAGGCGATGGGTTCTGGGCGGCCTCCCAATTGGTCGTTCCAGCGTAGGATTTGCCCATCAGTCCGACATTTCCATTCGACCATTCCTGCTCGCCCAGCCAATGCACTGCCGCTTGGATGCCGATTTGTTCGCCTAAGCCCTTGACGTCCTGGCAGTGCGTCGATTTTCCAGTTCCGAAAGTCGAGACTTGTGCTAATGCATAGCCGTGGGGGACGAATTGGTCTAGCACCCACGCGCCGACTCCGGCGTCTGGTACCGTGTTGGGGTTGGAGTCCTCTCCGACGACTCCTTCGCCGCCGAAGTCGTAGTAGGGGTGGATGGTTGCTATGACTGGCACTTGGGTGCCGTTTGGCACGTCGGGCATCCACAGGGCGATGTGCATCAGTGCCGGTCCGGGGTAGCCGACGTCTCGCTCGCTTGGCGGCAGGTCGACCTCGACGAAGTGTTCGGTTGGGCCAGACCAAGTGTAGGGGCCTTGTTCGGGGAGTTGGCTGCGCAGGCCGGTCATGTTGAGGTCCATTTTGTGGCGTTCGTGGACGGGGATGTTCCACCAATCCTCGTTGCCTCTTGCGCCGATTCCGGGGCCTGCGGCGGTCCAGAGCGTTGAGAGGATGAGCATCAGGACGACTGCTGTTACTGCGGTGACTGCAAGGCTGCCGCCGATGAGCCAGCCTTGGTTTAGGGGGCCGAATCGCTCTGTGATTACGAATCGCTCGCCGATTCCGATTGCTTCGAGGCGTGTGCGAATATCGTATCCTTTGACCTCTGGTCGGTCGACGATGACGGCTTCGAGGATGTCCTCGTCATCGTCGGAAAGGTCGATGCTCTCCTCACCCATCGGCTGGCTGAGTGATATCTACCTCATGAGATTGATGCTTCTGCGAAGCATCACGCGAGGCTCGCTCGCGGGGGTGTGTGCGCCTGCGCTCGGGTTCATGCGCGAGGGGTGAATTCGAGGTCGAGGACGAGGTGATCCCAGTGCGGCGCGTAGGATTTGACGCGGACTCGCGCCGATTCTGAAATGGTGAATTGCGGGGCGAGATCGGTAAATTTCTCGATGGTTTGCTCGACCCAGGAGTGGTGGTTTTCGGCGGGAGCGACACCGTGGATGTGGAGCGTCCCGCCTGATTCTTTTAGGCAGTCGACGGCGAGATCGTAACCACCTTCCGCCGTCGGTAGCAGACCGAGCACCACTCGGTCTGTAACTCCCTTCAATTTGGGTGCAGTCACTCGATTATCGCCTGCATGAATGGTACATTTTTCCTCCACACCGTTGCCTTCGAGCCCCCATTCAAGGGCGGCCACGGCATTCGGATTCCATTCGCAACAATGCACGTGCGCGACATCCGAGAGAAGCAGCGGCAGTGAGTAATAACCGATACCGCAGAACAAATCGACGACAATCTCGCCGGCGCGCCCAACTTCACCCATACGCCGGCGCTCATTCACATTCCCTGCCGAGAACATGCACTGGCTGAATCGGTAGCCGTAATCGACTCCGTTTTCGCGGCGCACGACCCAATCATCATCGCCCAAAAGCAGCTCGACACTCGATTCGCGCCGCTCCCCAACAATCTCACCGATACGCCCGACCCGCTCGACCTTCAACGCAGCCGCAACCGCTCGCCAAAGTTCTGGCCCGACCAGCGCCGCCCACTCATCCCCAGCAAATGCCCCACGCTGCAAAAGCGCAACATCAGCAAACCTCTCCCAGCGCTTCGGCAGCGCCTCGAGCAGACTCAATTCTGCCCCAGCCTGCTCGACCAACGCACCGACGGCTTCACGTAGCCGGCGGTGCGGGTCCTCTCGGTGCATCGTCCCTTCGACGATGCGTGCCGGATTCAGACTTATGGTGGGTGACCGCACATCCGCGCGGCATGCGCCGCGCGGCAGTCGCCCTCGTCCTGCTCCTTCTGGTTCAGGGCGTAGCTGCTGCGCCGCCCCCGGGCGACCCCGAAGTCGCCAATGACATCTGCTCGACATGGGAGACAGCAAATGGCATCTGCGACGATTATGATTCCACCCTCGACCTGACCCCATCGGACAGCTGGGTCGAGGGTCGCACAACGATGGTCATGGAGGATGCGACCTCGATCGAGATGACCATCGAACTCGCCATTCGTGAGCTTCCAAGAGAAGACCTCGGGTTGCTGGACTTGGACCTCGAAGGAGACAGCAACCCGGCGGATGGCATCCCTGCAGATTACATCCGCAATTACCGCGATTTAGTCCGCGATGGTTCGTCCGTTGAGGACGCGATGTTGGAGGAAGTTGAGGAAATCATTCTTGCAATTGTTGAGGAGAATTTCCCAGATTCTGAGATTGGCCCGATTCAGACAATCCCAGCGATCGACTTCTACGACCGCGCCTTCACGCGTTGCACCTACAATCCCGATATCGACTCGATCGACGAGGAAAATGGTCGCGCGAATGACCCGTTCAATCCTCCGATCTGCTTGCGTTCGACTCTGTCACTGAACGTCGCTCCAGCGACCATCGGAATGAACCCTCAGACGGGTGATGTCGACCGCATGATGCAGGGCTTGATGAAGATGGGAGCGCAGGTACAATCGAATTTTTCAACGATTGCAACAGCCGGGCAGTACCTCGAATATACGATGATTCCGCCAGATTATTCAAGCGTCTCGGCAGTGAGTTCACCCGGTGAGAGATTTCTCTTCACTTCGGAAACTTGGGGGGCTAGAATCGCTGTTGACAACCTCGCTGCTTCGGCCCTCTCGCCTGCTCTTTCGCTCTCCCTCGCTACCACCCTGGACGAGGGTCGTGGGCCAACCTTCCCAGTGGATCCAGAGATTAGATTGGACTTGGTGGTCGATGCAAGGGACCGGATGAATAGCCGCATCGACCTCGACATCGCAATCCATCATCTGAGCGCTGAAACTCTGGCGGATTGGGGGCTCGATTTGGAGACTTCGACCATCGATTTGGGGGTGGTGACCGCCGATGGGATTCGCATGTTCGATGCTGAGTTGGATAGCGATGTCGCGGCTCTTGTCCGGACGCTTCCAATCGATTCCTTATCGACGACATTTGCCGAGGCTCTCGGGGTTGATTTGATGTTTCAGCCGCCCTCATTCGCACCTGCGGATAACTCGGGCGGTTTAATGTTCCAGCATCGGCCTGGGAGCACTTGTGATGAGAATCTGGCTTACCGCTATTGCTTGGACGGGAGGGGGGCTCACGGGCTTGACATGACGGGTGATTACCCTGTGGTTCTTCAGACGACCTCGATGCCTTCTATGATGCAGGTGTCGAGCATCGTCGGTCGGATGATTCAGCACGCTTCCGGTGATATTTCGACGCTGGATATCTCGATTCTAACCGATGAGGATCTGGCTGCGATGATGAGCGTGCTGGAAATGGAATTAGAATTCGATGTGGGTTACATTCAGGACTTATTGCCAGCGGATTTTCCGAGCGCTGATATCACTTTGACCGTGCACCTACCACAATGGTTGGATTCGGTGCGCGGTGACTCGAATACGCTGTTTTTCTCAGCCCCGCACGATGGTGGTCCGCTGCACTCGATTGGAATTACTGGCTCGCGCCCGTTCGATTGGAATCATGCGATTTGTTTGGAGAGTGGGCGCGGGATTGCTGGGGCTGCGAGCGAGTGTACCGATTCGAGCGAGGATTTGATTTGTGGCTCGAATCAGAAGACCTGTGTCTCGCTCGATGTCGCGGTTGAGATCGAGAGATTGGCGCTGCGCGAGACGCGCGCAGCGGTCGAGTTCGAGTTCTCTGCCGAGGTGACTCTCGAACTCTATCGGCTCGGCCTCAAATTGGAAGAGGAGAATATGGAGGTCTCGCCGATTCCATCCGATTTGATTCGAAGGATGGTGGCCGTCGGGGATAGACGCGATGGTGGGCTACTCGCCGGTTCGGCGCAGACTGCGACGGTTCCGTTTTCGAGTGGAGATTATGATTTAGAGATCTCAAACGATGGATTGCAAGCATTGGCGGAGCGGCTGATCGAGGAGTTTGATGCCGGATTTGAAGAGTTGGAACAAATCGGTGCGCAAGATATCATTGTCGGGGAGCGCACCTATGGTTCAGACCTCGATATCCAAGGCCTTCGCGTCGATTTGGATATCGAGCACCTGGAGATGCCGCTCGATATGGAAGCGAGTGACTTGGAGCCAATCAAGGTCTCAATTCGTCTCGATTCCGCCTCGCTGACCCTCGCTCTCACCGATGACGAACTGAAGGTCAGTATCGCGCCCGCCGCCGTCCGCGCGAATCCTCTGGCATCGGCGCTCGCTGACCTTGGCCTCGTCTTCACGGATTATGGAGTGAGCGCCGAGGGAGCCATCTTCCATTCAATCGTGCCACCGATAATGGAGCACACGATGTGGGGGACTATCCGCAGTTCGGCGCGTTTGAGCATCACTATGCCAGATAGTGTACGGCTGACCATGTTCGAGAGCCAACTCGGTTTGGGGGAGTTGCGCGAGGAGGACGGTAAGCAGGTCCTGGTCTATCGAACACCGGTCTGCCCGAAGGCTGACTCGTGGGCAGAATGTTATCGAGAACACGATGATATTCGATGGAGCGCCGAGGTCAGTTATGGATTGATTCTCGGTGAAGCGATGCCCTACATCTTCCTCCTCGTCTTCTTCTTGGGGCTCGGGGTGAGCCGCTGGAAACGACACCGCGACCGACGCAAGGCGCAAGCCAAAGATGCCGAACAGGCGGTGGAGGAGCAATTGCTCGAGATTGAATTCGCTGCGCAGATGGGCGAACTCGAGGAGAAGATAGTCATCGAGAAACCATTGACCGAAGGAGAGGGAGAGTCTTGGTGGTCGGACCAGAGTGAATTGGTCTAGGCCCGGACTCAGCCGTGTAGATGCACGTAGATTCGCGCCGCTAATTCAGCCCCGATTCCCGGCGCAGCCAACAACTCCGCCTCGGTCGCATGCTCGATTCCTTTCATGCCGCCGAAGTGTCGAAGCAAGCCCTGAATCTTCTTCGCGCCCAGCCCTTCAATCTCTTCGAGTGGGCTCTTCAGACCTCCCTTTGAGCGGCGCTTGCGATGGTAGGTATTGGCGAAGCGATGAGCTTCATCACGCGCGTGAACGAGTACTCGCGAGCGCCGGTCCAGCACTACTGGCTCTGCATCTGGTCGCCACAGAGTCTCCTCTTTTTTGGCCAGCGCCGCGACCGGAAATCTCTCTGCCAAACCGTGCGTTGCGAGCATCTTCATCACGTGTTTGAGGTGCGTCTCGCCTCCGTCGAGCAGCAGCAAGTCTGGCCATTCTTCCTGTCGCTTCAACCAGCGCTCGACGACCTCTTGCATCATTCGCAAATCATCCTCGACCTCGGTCTTCACACGATATGTGCGATACTCCTTCTTGCTAGGCCGACCATTGCGGAAAACCACCGCAGCCCCGACCCGTTCCTTACCCTGAATCTGCGCCATATCGAAGCAGACGATATGATCGAGGGATTCGAAGCCGTGCAGCCGCGCGGCTTCGTCAGCAGCAGCCTGCTCAAGGCTGCCCGAACGCCGAACCGATTGACGCGAAGCCTGAATCTCGGCGTTCGCATCAGCCATCCCCCGCAGCTTGGCCAATTCGCCGCGCTGCGGGTTTCGAACCGTCACCTTAGCACCCCTGCGCTCGCTTAACCATTCGCCGACTGAATCGGTGAGCGGCGCAGGAACGAGCAGCGTCTTCGGCGGGCGACGGTTCGCATAATGCTCCGACAAAACAAGCGATACCGAAGCAACCACGTCGCCGCGATGAATCACCGGATAGCTGACTTGGCCCTGAATCACGCCATCCTGCGTGTGCAAAATCAGAACGACTGCAACATCGCCCACCGCCCCGAAGCCAACAGCGTCGCAGTCCTGGTAAAATCGAGAGTGGATCACCTGCTGTGCAACCGTCGAATTCACTGCCTGAATCAAGTCGCGTTTGTGCGCGGCAACCTCGTAATCAAGCGCCGCCGAGGCCGCATCCATTTCAGTTTGCAAGGCCTCGATCAAAACCCCAGCATCACCATCCAGAACGCTCCTCGCAGCCCGCACCTGCTCGTCGTACCCCTCAGGCTCGATGCACGGACCATGACAAAGCCCGATGTGCATCGCCAGACACCCCTTCGGCAGCAATTCCGGACAATCTCGAATGCCGAATTGCGACCTCAGCAAGCGTATCACGCGCTTGGCCGCACCTGCATCGGGGAAGGGCCCCCAGCGTTGTGCGTCGGCGGGGGGGTGGCGGGTGTAGAGAACGCGTGGGTGTTCGTGATTTGTCAGCGCGATGAACGGATAGGATTTGTCGTCCATCAACATCGAGTTGTAGCGCGGTTTATGCTTGCGAATCAGCTGCCTTTCGAGGATTAGCGCTTCCGACGGACTTTGGGTCACAATATAGTCGACGTCGTCCGATTCCGCGACTAATTTTGGGACTTTTTCGCGGTCTTGTTTTGCCGAGAAATACGACCTTACTCGGGTCCGCAGATCAGTTGCTTTCCCGACGTATTGTACTCGCCCGTCGGCCCTCTTGAAGAGGTAAACCCCGGGCTTGCGGGGGAGGTCGAGCGAGGCCGAATCGACTGCCATGGGGGAGATGCGGTGAAGGTCAACGCCCATGAACTGATGGCCTCACTCGGGGGTTATGCTGAACGAGACCCAGCGGCGCCTTCTATTGCGTCTGGCTGAGTTCGGCGCCGAGGTTGAGACAGCGTGGGATGTTCCTCGAACTCTATCTTTGCCCGGCTTGGCCGAGCATCTGGGCGTGGTTCGTTCGGCGATTCATACCCCGCTCAAGGACTTGGAGACCTCTGGGCTGATCACGACTCGTTCGGCCCATGTGATGGGTGGTGGATCACGGCGGCGGACCGTTGTTCATTTGACCGCCGCCGGGCGCGAGCGCGCTGAGGCGCTCGCTGGAGAGGAGCGCACTCCCGAATCTGCTGGTCGGGCTATCGGGCCGATACCTGAATTGGTCCACCTGCACGGTCGAGATGCGGAGGTAGAATCGCTGGTCGAATCTCTACTCGCCGGCTCGAATGTGCAATTGAGTGGCCTGCCGGGCATCGGCAAGACAAGCCTTGCTCGAGCGGTGGCTGGAGCGTTGCTGGAGCGTGGATTCCGGGTTCGCTGGGCTACCGTTGGCTCCGACTCTGACGCAGCGGTGATAGGCTCGCAGTGGCTTGATGGGGAGTCGCCGCGCGATGCTGAGGCGATCGCTGGCGCTGCGACTGGACACAAGACTGTACTGATGTTGGACGAGGTGCAGGAATTGCGTGAACGTCACCTCGATGGTGTTCGCAAAATGTTGTCTGCGTGTGCGGACAGCGGATCTGGGATTTTAGTTGCTGTCCGCGCGCCGAGCCCATTCGGAACTCTGGCTGGATTCGATGAGGTGAGGGTCGATGGGCTCGATACCGAGGCGGGGTTGGAATTGCTCGCCGATGGAGTCGGTTCCGAGATCGGCGAACAGGTCGTCGACGCCCTCGGAGGGCATCCTCTGGCGCTACATCTCTGGTCGCCGGAGGAGGATGTTCCCGGTGAGGGTCAGGAGGTTCAGGAATTCGTTCAAAGCACCGTCATTCGGCGATTGAGCGAGGCTGGTCTCGGAACATTGGATGAGCTCAGCCTCGCACCGGTTCCGCTGGCAATATCGGAACTATCCGAAGGCGAGGGTAGTGCAGAACTCGACGAGGCAGCGGTTCTGCGATGGATGGAGAGCCTCGTCGAGCCACATCATCTAATCAGAAACGTTCGCCGCGCCACCTTGGAAGAACAAGCGGCACAGAATATCCACTCCCGAGCGGCAGGATTCTGGGCTTCGCGTGAGGGCACGCGAGCCCGCCGTATTGAAGCCCACCACCGACTCAATTCCGGCGAGGAACTCGATTCGGAATGGCTGGCCGAAAGCGTCGCCACAATATCTCGTGAAGACAGTGCGGCAGCCGCAGTCCTCGCCGAGGACGCGGTAGAAGCCAGTGGCGAAGATTCTCTGAGATTGGCTGCAATCGACCTCGCATTCGAGCGCGGCGAAGCAGAAATCGCCTCGCAGCACCTCGAATCTGTAGAAGATAGCCCTCAGAAGACGATGCGCGAGGCACGCCTCGCACGCCTGCGAGGGGACAACGCCAAGGCCGATCAATTGGAGGCTGCAGCGCTCGAAAATCTCAGCGCAGCTGAGGCCGTCAGAGCTCAGATCTCTGCACTTGCGCGCAGCCACGATGACCGCCTGCCCGGCCAAACCACCAAGGTGACCCAACAATCCATCGATGCTGTCGACATCTCCCGACTGCCAGATTCCGACCGCGCCTCGGCCAACCTTGCAATCGACCTCCTACGACACGCGGTCGCCATCGAATCAGGCAGCGTCGAGACCGCGGCAAACGTCCGCTCATCCCTCGTCGCCCAGATGGGAGAAGAACATCCGCGACTCGCCCTCATCGACCTACGAGCCCGAATCTCTTCCAAGGCCGAAGGAGCCCTTGATACCGCTCGCGAATTCATCGAGACAGCAGAAGACCCAATCGAGCGCACACGAGCCATCCACGCAGCGCTCGAAGCAACCTCACCCCAACACCCAGAATGGCTCAGCCAAGCCCACGCGACAATCGCCACGGCACCGTTGCGCGACGACATCGCCTCACATCGCCGCCTCGCCGCTCAGCGTTGGTACTGGCGAGGCATCCTTGAGCCGGCGATGCGCCTTTCGCATTGGAGAGAATCGATCAGCCGATTCAAGTCAGCAGAATGCCCAGCAGCCGCAGCAGAACTCTTGCTGCGCCTGACCCGCTCGCTGTGAGTCGCGTCTCAAATCTCAGCGCCGATGAGAGTGCGAGTCTCGGCGATTCCATCGACCGAACGAACATCCTTGACGATGCAGCGAGTCAATTCCGCCTCATCCTCTGCCTCGACCTTGACAAACAAATCGTGAACCCCGAAAACGATCCACTGCCCGCTTACGCAGGGCACTTTCGAGACCGCGTCACGCACCTCGATCTCGCGACCGGGCTCGGTACTGATGAGAACGAATCCAACCGCCATTTCTCACACCTCCACCGCGATGAGAGTTTCGGTCTGCTCGACTCCAGGAATCTGCCGGAATTCGCCAATCAGCATCTTCGACATTTCTTTATCGTCGCCGAAATCGATGCGCGCCGCGAGGTCGTACTCACCGTAGACGACGTGAGTTTCGACGACGTTGTCGAGCGCCAGAAGCGCTCGGTAGACTTCGCTTTCCATCATCGGCTTTGTCTTGATGAGAACGAATGCTGTGCTCATGTGGACGACCTCTGTGGTGTGGCCGCTCGACTGGTCGTTTATGACTCCTACGCAGGCCATGTTCGTGACGACACTTTACCACGAAACCACCCTCTGACCTTCGATGCTTGAGACTTCCAGCGGGGGGGAAACAATACAACGAATGGAGCGAGCCGAGAGCCATGCGCGCGAGGCTCGATAACCGCGGCAGCCTTGCAGTGCTCATCATTTCGCTGCTGCTTTTTGCCAGTATTCTGCCGATTGCAGCGAGTGGGGCGACAACGCGGGCGACCACCGTTTGGTCGGGGACCGTGATTCTACAAGATGGCTACACGGTTGGGGCTCAAGACATTCTAATCGTTCAGGCGGGGACAACGATTCGATTGGGGTCGGGGGAGGAGATTAGCGTCGATGGCAGGATTACCGTCGAGGGGACGGTTACGAATCCGGTTTTGTTGGAGTCGATCATTGGCGATCACGACGGGATAGTCTTCAATCAATCGAGTCAAGGACTCGGTTCTTCGATTGATAATCTGACGATCACCGACGGCGAATATGGCATCACGATATACGGTTCGAATCCGATTCTGAGCAATGTTCGCGTCGAGAATGCCGACCGAGTCGCCGTCGATCTATTCGATGGGGCGTCGCCGCGAATCTACGATTTGGTCATCGATGGCGGTGGTCAGGATTTGCATGGATTCTCCAATACGTGGCGTTATGGCATCGGCTTGTCGGTCGGGGCGTATTCCGCTCCTATAGTCGATGGACTGCAAGCCGATGGCCTAATCACCCGAGGTATCAATTATTGGGGGAACTCGGGTGGATTGGTATCCAATCTCGAAATTACGAACGTATCGGGCGCGACCCTTGCGGTAGCGGCTGGAATCTGGGTCGAGGACTCGCGCCCGCTCATCACCGATGTCGACATCACACGATGCGACAACGGTATTTTCGTTCGACACATCACAACCGGCTGGACCACTCGACCGGTCTTCCACCGAGTCGTGGTCGAGGACAGCATGTACCGAGGTGTGATGGTCGAGCAATACAATCACAGTCAATTTTCCAATTTGCCCGCGCACGCGGTTTTCGATGATTTGCAAGTGCGCGGTACAGGCGGCCCAGACGCCACGACGCCTGGGCTCGCCTTCGCCGCATTCGAGGTCAATACCAGCGGCGTAATCGTCGACGATGCCATCATCGAAGACAATCCCATCGTCGGCTTCAAGGCATATCTCATCGGCTCTTCCACCATCATAAACGGCTTGATTCTCGACAATAATGGCAAGCCGATAGCAAACTCAGCAATCAACGACCGAGCAGGCCTATTCATGCGCTCGGTCAACTGGGCTCCTGTCATCAACGACCTCGTCGTGACCAATTCATCCGGCCCGGGAGTCCTACTCTGGAAAGGCGGCGCGATGGGTCAGGATTGGCTCGTCAGCGATAATGGCGAGAGCGGCGCCGATTTCAGGGAATTCCATCCCGCCCTGACCATTCTACGCAGCTTCGATAATGCCGGTCACGGCGTAGCAGTACGCGATTCAAGCAATGTCGAGCTCGAGTATGTAATCACCTCTGGCAATGGACTTGGTGCGGCAGTTCCCGAGGCAGGTTCAGGCATTTATTTCGACGAGGCCAACGATGTGATGAGCGGAGGCAAGAATGTCTCATGCCACAATTGCTTCTCCTATGGCGACCAGCATGGAATCGTCGCTCGCGATAGCATCGACCTGCAATTGCTCGCGACCGAAGTCCACGATCCACTTAGCGGGCCGGGGCTAGACATCGATAATTCCGGCCTCGCGCGCGAAGGAATAGCCATCATCGACGATATGCGAATCAACCTCAATCGCAGCAGCTACGCAGTCGAACTCGAGGATGTGAATGCAATCGTCACCGGCCTCGACCTTTCAGGCGATAATGGCGGAGTCTACTGGCGCGCGGGAGACGACCGCACCTCGCGGTTCGCATCGAGCACAATCTCAGGCATCGGTGGAACTTGTCTCGACCTCGTCGACCACACAGAATTACTCGTCAATAACCTCGGTCTAGCTTGCTCCACCGGCTCGCGACCGAGCATCGATTCTAGCTTCGTCAATTTCACCGACTCGGGCTTTATTCCCGGTACTGCGCACGAGTCGACCTTCCATCTCGAGGCCTCGAGTCATGTTCGCTGGATCTCTTCCGGCGCCATCTCAAATCCCTCGTTCACAGCGGCCGATAACATCCTCGATATCATGTGGTTCATCGAGACTCACGCGGTCAATCAACTGGCTCGCCACATTCCGTTTGCAGAGGTGAACATCTCCTTCGAATCGTGGGACTCAGACCTTACGACAATGCTTCCGTACCGTGGTTACGAGACCCTCGGACCGTTCGTCGGCACACGCTGGATGCCCTCGGTTGGTTGGTCGGCGGACAATACTGCCTACGTTGGTTGTGATTACGATGGAGTGCACAA